>NZ_RWKW01000111.1 GCF_003970795.1 Aquibium carbonis
TCGACGCCGGCCAGTTCCTCCGGCAGGCTTCCATCCCGAAGCGCCTTCATGTCGGCGACGAGACAGTCCAGCTTCCGAAGGAGCCTCTCGAATGCCGGGCCGTTCCCGTCGCCACGCTTCCACTGCACGACCATGCCGGTGGCCCTCTTCCGCTACCCAAGGATTCGGCGAATCACCACGACCGCCGGAACACGCCCTGCATAAGGCGCCAAGGCGGGCGGCGTCGAGACGCCTTCACTGGCGTCGCAAGCATTCATTGGAATTTCAAGGGCGTTCGGCTAGAGGTCACGCATGCAAGCCTCCTACGACCTCCTGCGTGCGGCACGAGTCCTTCTCGACATGAGTGCGGTCGACCTTGCCAAAAAGGCCGGCGTCAGCAAACGTTCGCTCGTGCGGATCGAGGCCTGTGAGCCGGTCGGGCTGGAGACGTCCATGCGCGTGCAAAAGGCGCTGGAGCAGGAGGGCATCGAGTTCGTGCCGGAGACGGAAGCGCGAGGCCCGGGCGTATTCGTGCGCAAGGGCATCGCCCGGAAGGTCGGTTTTCAGATCGAGAACTGAAAGGGGGCTACTGGGTGCTTCGAGGTAATTGTACGGGCGGTCCCACCAAGATTGAGACAATGGCAGCAACAGCAATTCTGACAGCGCGACGCCCTGCCAAGCTGTCAACTGCCGATCGCATCCCGACTGTACGGTTGCAGGATGAGCAACGCCTAGGTCCTGCATTCCGACCGTGCGAAATGCGACGCGCCGTGGAAATGCCGGCCCACCCGCCCGTCATGAATTGTCCAGAGCTTATCAGCGTGGATGTCTGACTTGGGTCACTCAAAGCCCCCCGACCTGCGGTCGGGTGGTCCGGGCGCCCACTCGAGACGCTGTCGGGGTCGGCTACAGCGCCGATTGGTAGCGCGCCGCCCCCGACAGCTCTCATTTGCCCGTGTGAACTCACCTCCTAAGGGGTGCGAGTTGTAGGCATCCGCAAAGTTCCGCATCGACCCCTTCGGATCTGATTGAAATTGTTGACGTATTTTCTAGGACTTTATTCCACACCCAAAGTTCTGCCCCTAGAACACCCAAAGTTGTGCCCCTGGGTTAAGCCCTGAGCGGGCGAGGGGGCTGAAGGTCAAGTCCCGGCCACCACGCTGTTGCAGGAAATACGGGCTCCCATGGCAGGTATTCGTCAGACTGCCAGATTTGGTGGGCGATCTCGGGGCAGACCCAGCGGCTGTGGCCCCTCGGTGGGCGAGTTCGAAACGACAACTCTTCAAGGGCACGGTTTCCACCGCCCCACGCGCCATTTGTTTGCGGATCGCCGTCGGCTATGGTGCTCCGGGAATGGGGGGGGATTTATGACGGATTCAACGAGGAGGGCGGGCACGCTCGAACACGAAGGAGCGGCGCTCGGAAGGATTCACGCTAAGGCGAACCAGCAGAAGGCGCTCGGCTACTGGCTGGGGTTCCTGGAGGGCGTGCTAGCGAGCGAAAACGTGGAGCGCGCCGAGATGGCACCCCTGCGTGTCGAGGCCGAGCAGTTCCTCGCATTGCTGCACGACGACGACGCGGCCGAACTCATCCGAGACCTCGACACCTGGAAGGACGCGCCGGGTGAGATTTACTCCGTAATCGAGACCATTGTGGGCTACCGCTCCCGTGAGTTCGTTATCATGAACGACAAAGACGTCGTGAACGAGTTTTACGGGTTCTGCGCGGGGATCGCCTGCGACAACTCCATCACGCCTGCCGAGGTCGAACGCCTCTTGGCTCGACTAGACGCGAACACCGTCTTGCGTAGCGACAGCCGCGTTGCCTCGCTTGGAAGCGTTGCACGGAAGTCCATTGATGACGGCCGGATCACCGAGGAAGAGTCCGAGGACATCTGCCAATGGATCACCAAGCTCGTAGGAGATAGCGCGACAGATACCGGGCTGGCGACCTTCGGCAACATAGGCGTGATCGATGGGGCGTTGGAAGATCCGAGCCGGTTCTCGATACCTGACCGCATGTTCGTGCTGACGGGTAAGTTCGCGATTGGCCCCCGCAAGGTGCTGGCCGGAATGATCTCCGAGCGCGGAGGAGCTTGGAAGAACACGGTGTGCGGCGCGACCGATTATCTGGTGGTCGCCGCCGAGGCTTCGCGCGACTGGAAACACAGTCACGAGGGCACCAAGATTATCCGCGCGATGGAGCTTCGTCACAAGGGTGGCCGACCGGACCTTGTGCATGAACCTATGCTGGCGAGCGCGCTGAGCCTTCGCTAGCGTTGCGCGATAGAAGCTTCAGCCGTATCCGCTTGGCTGCGTCTGGACGGAGCGTTGAGAACGGCTTGGGTTCGCCGCCTTAAGTTTCCGCAGCGCCTTCAGTGCGGTCTCTTGGTCATATTCCCAGGCATCGTGGTTGGCGGCTTCGAAACCATCGACCGCCTCTCGTCTGTAGAAGAAAGCGCCGACTGCCTCTGGTACGAGTTCTGGCAAAATGCCTGCGAGCTTCAGGGTGGCCCTTACGCGCTTGTGATGAAGACCGGTCCGTTGGCACAGTTCGCCCAGCGCCACGTAGTCCGCGACGAACGCCGCGATGCTCTCCATCGAGACTACCGGAAGCATGCGCCTCGCGTCGTGGCTGTACTCCTCGATCAGATCGAGATGACCCTGCGCGATGAGCTTGTTGATAACCCGGTCATGCGTTCCCGGGATGAAGTTTCTCGCTTCTTCCTTCGTGAGGTGAACGCGCGTGCCGCGAGAGCGGATGAGGGCTGTCACCTCATCGGCATCGAGAAGGAGAGCCCCGTAGTCGTCCCGCCCTTGCATGCGGCCCTTCCAGGAGAGCTGTTCCGAGAAGATCATCTGGAGGACATCAGGGATCGTGCATGTCGCCGCCTTCCTCACGCCGGAAACGTCCATCTGTCTCGCCGTGGGATCAATGACATCGACCGATCCGTCGAAGATCAGCTTCCTCACGCGCTCAACTTCTGCGATCGAGAACCGGCGCTTTCCGTTCTTCCGGTCGGTATTGCCGACAGCCTTGATATGACCGTGAGCCACCATGTCGTTCAGATGCATCCGGGGGACGCCGAGCATTCTTTCCACCGCAGGAGCGGTAACCGCATCCCGGAGTTCCGCCATCAGCGAATTCACGCTTTCAGCTTCAACGAGGATACGATGGTCGAGCTTGCCGGACCGCTCGGCGGCTTCCTCGACACCGAGGCGCTTGAACAGGCGCCGAATGCTCAGCGCGTGCATCCCGGAATCGCGGGCGGCGGTCCGCACCGTATGCACCTTTCGATGTGTGGCAGTCACGCCAAGCACGTCTGTGCCGGGCTCGATAGGCACGTTCTTGAGAGCAACCTCACGGAACAGGTTGCGCGGCTTTTCCCATGCAGGGTCGCTGGCGGTCTTCTGCAGAACCCCATAGGCGTACCCGTAGGTGTCACGCAGTCCCCAGAATCCTCGCGTGGATGACTGTGCGGCCGTCAGCCTATCGAGCAGCTCGCGGATTGCGGGCTCTCCTCCGCTTGCGATCTCGTATCCCGTCTCCGCGGCTAAAGCCCAGTCGCAAGCCTCCAGCTTGGAGATCGGGAACTTCGGAGGGTGAAGGGCCGACATGCCCAGGGCCTCGCAGAACGGAGCCGCCACATAGAGCGGTAGGTCGTCCAGCCAGTTGTCATCCGAACGACACCCATCGATGCGGCCCCGGAGCCAGGACTGAAACGGTGACCGATCTGCTTCGGGAGCGTTATCCGAGTGTCGGTTCAAATCTGGAAGCAGGGCACGCATGGTCTGGTTAAAGTCGAACGGAGCGAAGGGGATGCGCTCTGGACTTGTGACGGTCAGTTGGACGCGATGCCTCTCACATGACCTGAAGTGGGCGATGGTCCATTCCAGACGCATCCAAGGCCGGCTGTGTGAGACCCCGTCGTACCGAGCCATGTCATCGACGGCACAGCGCGGGCAAAACCTGAAAAAGGTCCGGTTTACCGAGAGCCGAGGCAAAACCTCGTCCGCGACTTGGTAGTGCTGCTTCCCCTGCTCAAATGGAGTGTACCGGAGGAGCCGGTCGGCATCGGCGCTGCCAAGGATGGCAATCTTCCGGACTGTGGCCTCGTCTGCCTTGTCCAGATTCCGGTTGTAGATGGCCATGTCCCTCAACAGGTTCTTGAGGGATCGCCCGTTCACCGCCGCAAGCCTTGACGCGAAGCCGGCAGCCGTCTCCCGATGCTCGAGCGGGTAAGAGAAGCCCAGCGGCCTGACCTCGTGCGTGATGACGCGCACGGTCAGTCCGCCTCGTGTTCCAGGAACAGCCCCGGATCAAGCCGGAAGAAGTCATCGGCGAGAAAGATGTTCATTTCCGGTCTTCCGCGAGCATGAGAGCGTCCGGCGTAGGCCTGAGCGAGGTGATTCCGGGTGAGCTGGGACGAACGTCGGGCCGCCGCTTGCTGAATTCCGGCGAGCACGGTCTGCGCCACGCGACCATACCGATAGCGTGCCGCGTGCGCGATCCGCTCCGGGACGTCGCTCTGGGTCGCTCCTGTCGGGTCCATGCCCGCAGCGTTGCACATCTCCTTGGTGATCCGGATGACGAGTTCGCGTTCGTCAGGATCGGCAGGGTCCAAGTCTGGAAGGGCGAGGGGAATGTGCCGACGCTCGAACTGCTCGTCCATTTTCGCGATCTTCGTGATGTCAGGCATTCCCGACATTACGAAGCTGACTGGCCAGGCCTCGTAGTTCATGACGCCTTTCAGCGCCTTCCTCAGCTGTTCCCTGTCGTGATCGGCCTTCGTCAGGTTTACGAGATGCTGAGTCTCGTCCAAGTGGATCAGCATCACCTTCCTGAGGTGCAACTGTCCCGGAAGGATGTGCCAGACCTCGCCTTGATCGAGCTTCCTTGTGATCTCGTAGCCAATAGCTTCGAGGATCGCGAGGCCGAGAAACCTCAGCGTGGCCGGGCCCATCAGCGAATAATATACGGACGGGTGGATGGTGCCGAAGGATCTCTTGATCGGCGCGAATACCGGATGCTCAGCGATGAGTCGCTTAGAGATCGTGGTCTTGCCGGCGCCGCTTTCGCCGGTGACCACAAAAATCCGGCCGTCGTCGCGTCGTCCTTCCCGTTTCGCCAACATGTCCGTGACGAAGCCGCCGAAGCTCTTTCGCGCGACGATGTCGCGACCGCATTCGACATAAACACTCTTCGCTCGTTCCAGCACTTCCAGGACGTAACGGTCGTCTTCCGGCAGCCGCCCCGCAAGCTCAGCAAGGTAATCCTCATCGGAAAGCGCGTCGTCCCATTCCGGAGGCACGACGGTTGGGCGGCGCTTGCTATTCATCGTCGTCTCCGTCGTAGGTGTTCATGCTGCGGCTGATGCGCCTCCTGACTCTCTCCGTCGCATCATCAGCGGACGGGTCAGGACCGGACCTCGGCTGCGTCCTTCTTGTCTTTCCGATCACGCGGCCGATATCGTCGTCCTCGGACTGCTCGATTGCATGGTTGACCGCACCTAACGCGGCCCTCCCGCCCCGCTCCATGATTTTCTCCAGAGTATCGAGCGTGGCCTGCGTGACCTCGTGGGACTGCATTCCCGCGCGCCTGTGCAGGGCCTCACTGATCCTCAGGAACTCTCTGTGGGAGTCGATGCGAATCTCCCGTCCCTCAGCGGCTTCACGCTTTACGAAATCCCTCACGTCCGCGTTGCTCAAGAGAATGTGAGCCAGCGTTGTGTCCTTCTTGATGCCGCTCTGGGTGGGGATGATCAACAGCCGCCGGCCGACCTCTACGCCCTTAACCCGCCCGTCGAGATCCTCAGGGACAATGGCGTACATGACGCTCATATCTTCCGGCTCGATGCCAACCTCAATCTTGCGCTGTCCCGCGACCGTCCGGAGCCAGACCAGTTCTTCGCTGTTGTAGGCGTTGCCCAGGAGTTCGAAGCCCATCGAGCTGATCACCCTGGGCTTCCGCTTGATCATGAAGGCGTATGCCATCTGCTCGGCGGATGGCCGTGGCGGATCGCCATGCTCGGTGAGTTCCATCCACTTGTGGTACGGAGTGCGCCCTCCGAGCCCCCGATGCGGGCGAAGGTGGTAGCTATCGACAATGAACCTGACGACGAACTCGAAGAATTCGCCGACGGTCACCGCAGCGGCTTCCTCGCTGTTGTACTCGCCTTTCTCGACGACATTTGAGAACGTGCGGCCCGCGAAGTATCGGCACACCCGCTCCAGCGTGACGAAGAATTTCTCGATCGTGCCTCGCTTCCGCGGATCGGCGTCAGGTGTCAGGTGGTTCATGCCCACGAGACCGGCCGCATCCTGGAAATCATCGGCGAACTCGGCTCCTCCGTGGGTGGCGACGTCAACGGCGCGTCCGCACATGTGCCATGCAGCCTTCGCTCCGCACGCCTGGGCAAGCTCTGTCTTGTCGTGAAGGATCGTCTTGAGCGTCGATCGGCCAGTCGCCGTCGAAGGGGCGCAGTGCGAAGAGTTGAAACCCACGATGCACCGGGAAGCGCAGTCGATGGCTACCGTGAGGGTGAGCCGGATACGTGGAACCTTCTTCCGCTCTTCCGGCGTCATCGACTTCCAAACGGCAGATCGCGCCACCAGGGTATGTAGGTCGACGGTCCAGGAATCGACTTCCACGCGTGCGAGGGCCACTAAGGCCTCGATGCCCCTGCCGACCGGCGTGTACTTTCGAAGCGCGTACTCTGGGCCAAGCCTGCCCGCGTCCCGGATGAGCGGATCGATCTTGTGAATGCGTCGGCGGATCGCGTTGTGACTGACCATGAGCGGTGTAGCCCCGCCGCTGGACTTGTTCAGGTCATCAAGTTTGACCTCCACATTCTGAACGATGTCAGCGATCTTGGGTCGAAGCGTGCTGGCGTGGAGCTTGACCTCCTTCTCGATGACCGAGACGACACGTGGATCCAGCTGGTTGCGATTCCCGCAGTTCTTGTAGAGCGACTTGAGCGCGCCCACCTTACAGCCCTTGCGGATGTAAGCCCGGATCCAGTCCCGTAAGGCGGTTGGCCCCGGATGGTCGCTGGACTTGCGCACTCGGCCAGCAAGGCGGCGGCCCGGCCGCCGGCGCTCGCCGAACTTCTTGAGGTACCAGCGGTCTATCGCTTCGGCGTTTTCTGCGATGAACCGCTCGAAGTCGGCAGGCTTCCGTTTCGGTCGCCATTCCGCCTGCAGGTCGTTCATTGCAACAAGGAAGCGGACCACCCATTCCTTCTTCCATGCCAACGTCCGCAGCTGGTCCTCGCGCAGGTAGTTGAGATCCGTGTCGTCCTGCTGAGCCCTTAGGATCTGGATCGTCTTCGTGTAGTAGTTCTCCTGATGCCGGGCACGTCGGGTCTTCAGGAGGGAACGGATTTCGGCGTCGGTCTTGCTGACGTAGGAGTCCTCAGCAAAAACGCCGTCGATGACCCGCTGCAGGATGTGCGTGTCCTTGACCTTTCGCTCGACGCGAAAGGATTCGCCGTCGATCTGCAGACGGTCGTGCCTGCCGAACGTGTAACTGGGTTCCCGCCCCCGTGCGGACGCTGGATCGAACTGTTTCAAGATTGCCCCCAACCTTATGTTTTCATTCGCCTATAACGTTCCGACCTAAGAATTGGATTAACGCGATCGGTCAAATCCGACCCGGTTCAGGAGCAGCGTCTGGCCGTCCAGCCGGACATTCCTCGGGATTTCGAGGAATCCTTTCCCGACCATCGCCGTCGCTGCCCTCACCGCGCGCGTTCCCAGCCTGGTCGCAGCCGCCACCTCCGCTAGCAGAACGCGGTCCGGAAGGACTTTGAGGACGGCCTTCACCAGTCCTTCGGCCTCACGGTCGAAGTCCTTCGCGCATTCGATCACGTCGCGCGCGTTCGCGATCTGATTGGCGGTGAGGTCCGCTTCCGTGACGATCCGATATTCGTGGGCGAAGCGGTCGCCCACCTGATCGACGGTCAGCTCGATGTCCCGTTCCAATGCCCGAGTCACACCTTCCTCATATTTCAGGTAGTTCGCTTGGACGAGGCCGTTCTTCCAGAAGGTCTGGATGTCGACCCAGTTGGGGACCCGCCGACCATCTCTCACGAACGAAAGTTTCTGCTGCTCGCGGATTTCGCGGATAGACGGGTTTGCTGCGGATACGAGCAGCACCTTCTCCTCGAGGGCGCTCTCGTAGCGATACCTGCAGAGCCGGAAGGGGTCCACGAGCGTTCCGGTCTTCGACCCGATCTTCCGTTGCCAGATCGTCCGCTGAGCGACGCTGGCTTTGTAGATCACGGCAGGAGCATCCCGGCTCCCGTCACTTGCCGGAGCTTCGGTATAGACAAGGCTCTTTCACAGGTCAGGACCTCACGAACCTGTCGATCGCGCAGGCAGCTTCCGGCGAACGGCTTACCAAGGCGGAAATAGCTTTGGGAAGCGTGATGCAAAGTGTGATCGCGGCGCATTTCGAACTCCCGAGCATGTAGAGCCGCACGCCGGACATCCGGAGTGCACCGACAGCAGTCAGTCGCGATGAAGTAGCCAGATGCGCGGGTCCGCGAGGAGGCGAACCTGCCTCTTCGCAATCGCCGCGACATGGTCTGGCCACGTCAATCATCGATCAGGGAACAGTTCGAAAAGCCGGGGAGGAAATTTCCCGGCGAACATACCGGGGCTTCAGCCCTGAGCTTTGCGGCCGTCCCGCACTGCTATCGATATGATCATCATGCGCATTGCGCTTCCTCTACAGCCGCGACATTCGCGGGTTGGTTGCTTAAGCCCCGAGTCCGAAAGCTCAGGTTAATCTGATCAATAAAATTGTCTCAATATTGCGATCGATAAGGCGCCGGATGGCACGGCGTCAAATGTCCGGCGTCGTCATGGTTAACGGCGGAGCAGCGCAACGGGAGCTTAAGAGTATGGTGGTTCCGCAATTGAATCGCGCTGATCTGAAGCTAAGCGGCGGAGTGGTGTCTTAAGAAGCATGGCGCAAGAAGTGTGATGAGCAGGCGTTGTGCTTGCAAATTGGAGCTGATTGCATTCCAGTCTCTACCGATCTGCTGTGGGCGGAAGGGAAGGTGGCGCCATGGAGTGGTTGTTAATCATCGCGGCGCTCATCGGATGGCTGATTTATCGCGGTTCACGAACCCGGAAGGCGAACGCGCGCGCGGCAGCAGAACGTAGCACCAGTTCGGGAATCCTGCGCGAGCGAAAAGGCTACTCCGCAATACAGGCGGTGAGCAAGGTAAGGACTTTCAACGCCCGCTCGCCCACATCACACAGCCGTGCACCCGCGCGGTGGGTCGCGAAAGGCGAAGCGGTCAAGGTCGGCGGGTTCACCGTGCCCGGTGGCATGTTCTACCTGGGCGGAATCCTGCCAGGTCAAAGCAATGGTTCCTGCGGCAACTGCGTGGTCGATCCCGAGGCGAAGGCAGCGTCAAGCGGCGAAGACAGGGAAGGGCGTACCATGCCCTACTGGCCGTCCTATCAGTCGATCTCTCCGGTCGCCCGCAGGACTTTTCTTTCGTGGCTGGCAAGCGGGCGGGACGATCCTTCGATCGGGATCGGATACGTGTTCCTGTATTTTTACGGCCTCGAACGGCGGATGTTCGTCGACCAGGCGAAGCAGGACTCTCCGGCACTTATCGCCGAGGTTCGGCGCCTGCTCGCGGTCTATGGCGACAACGGGTCGTTCCGAGGCTATGCGTCGAAGTTTCTGGATGCCGCCGAACTGGTCAAAGGCGCCGAAATCTTTCGGCCGGCTCTCCGCCCCGACATTCGCAACGGTTACGAGATGCCGCTTTCGGTGCGGCTCCACCTTGGCAAGAAGCTGGCGGCCAAGCAGCCGCTCGACGACACCGACGCACTGCTGTGGCTGCTGTCCCTTCCCGATACCTATCTTCGTACTCCGGCCAACCGGTGCTTTGACGAGTTGACCGAACTCTGGGCCTCGCGCTTCACGGCCAGATATCCCGATGGTCTCAAGTTGAACGCGCCAAAGACCCGGCTCAAGCTTGACTACCGCGCCGCGAGCGGGGGCTTCGAAGGCCGCATCGACATCAGCGACGGAACCGTCTCCTTACCCGACATCGCGGCGATCTCCGCACCGTTGGACGGCCTCCGGGACATGCTGAACGCCTGCACGGAGGAGCTGGCACCCTACAGCCGTCTCCTCGGCAGGAACCCCGCTGCCAAAGGCACCATCGAAGCGACGTTTCTTCTGCCTCCGGAACTCCTCGCATCTCCGACTGCGATGGGGACAGCGCTCCTGACCAGGATCGAGCAGATGTTCGGCGACCGCAAAGTCGCCGGCGTCCGGGTCACGCAGCTCGCGAAAGCCCTCTCGCTCGACGTGGAGGCTGGCGGAAAGCTGCCCTCCGGCCTGTGCAATCAGATCGGGGCCTTCCTGGACCGGATCGACGTCGGGATGGAGCCGGATCGGAGATACGGCTCGCGAAACCTCAAGGCCGACGGATATGTCCTGCTGTTCAGGGCGCCGGGAGGTGCCAAGGTCGACGCGGATGCCCCTGCATATGTGGCTGCGAAAGCCATGGTGGACGTCGCCGTACTGGCTGCTGCCGCCGACGGCAACATCGAGGCGACCGAGTACGAGTCCATCAAGGCGGAAATCCGCGCCATGCCGGGTCTGGGCGGCATCGAACGTGCCCGCCTGATCGCGTACGCAAGCACCCTCCTGAAGGATGCCCCCGGTCAGCAAGGCGCCCTCAACAAGATGAAGCAACTCGCCAAGCCAGCCCGGGAGGCGGTCGCAAGGTCTGCGACCGCTGCGATTCTCGCCGACGGCCATGCGGGTCCTGATGAGGTGAAGTTCCTCGAACGGCTGTATCGGACATTGGGCTTCCCGGCCGAAGGCGTGTACGCCACGCTGCACCGAGGTTCGGTCGTGATCGATGAACCCGTTGCCGTCGCATCCGAACAACGCGCGCCCGGCATTCGCATTCCGCCGCCCCCGGTTGAGGCGGGCCCGGTGCAAGGGGTCAAGATCGATCATGACCGCCTTGAGCGGCTCCGGTCGGAAACCGCCGCAGTGTCAGACCTTCTCGCTGGCATCTTCGTAGAAGAACCACCTGCACCTGCTCCAGAGCAGGTGGCTCCGGCGGATGTCGGCGGGAACGTTACGCGGTTCCCGGGGCTCGACGCGGCGCATTCGGCGTTGCTCGGTCGACTGCTTGCGGGCGACGGCCTGGATCGGGCGGAACTTGATGACATCGCCAAGGACCTCCGTCTGTTGCCTGACGGGGCGATCGAACGGATAAATGACTGGGGCTTCGATCGGTTCGATGAAGCCCTGATCGAGGAAGACGACCGCGTGACGATACCCGATCATCTCCGTGAGGCATTGCGAGAGGTAGAAGCAGCAGAATGACCAGGGCCACTCCCATCAAGCCACGAGACCGCGACGTCATCCTTCAGGCGCTCGCAGCCGGAGTGGTGCCGAGGACCGGATTGAGACACGTGCAGGTCGGCCGGGCGGCCGAGGTCGGGGCTCTCGTGAGGGACATCGATCGTCTCGCCGATGGCGGAGCAGCGATCCGCTTCGTCATAGGCGAGTACGGCGCCGGAAAGACCTTCTTCCTGAACCTGGTCCGCCTCATCGCTCTCGAGCGCAAGTGCGTCACGATCCATGCGGACCTTGCGCCGGACCGCCGCATTCACGCGTCGGCAGGACAGGCTAGGGGCCTCTACGCCGAGGCAGTCAGGAACATGGCGACCCGGACCAAGCCCGACGGCGGAGCATTGGCCAGTGTGGTCGAGCGTTTTGTCACCGACTGCATGAACGAGGCCAGTCAGAAGGCGCGGCCCGTCGAGGCTGTTATCGACGAGCGGCTGGCGCACCTGCAGGAACATGTCGGCGGCTACGACTACGCCACCGTGCTGAAGGCCTACTGGCGGGGAAGCGAGGACGGAGACGAGGTTCTCAAGGCGTCCGCGCTGAGATGGCTGCGCGGCGAGTTCTCCACCAAGACGGAGGCGCGCCAGTCGTTGGGAGTGCGCAACATCATCGACGACGACGGTGTCTACGACGCGTTGAAGCTCCTGGCGGCCTTCGTGAAGCTCGCCGGGTATTCCGGACTGCTGGTCGTCTTCGACGAAATGGTGAACCTCTACAAGCTTCAGAGCAGCCAGGCCCGGAACCAGAATTTCGAGCAGATCCTGCGGATGTTGAACGACGTGCTGCAGGGCAATTTCGGAGGGATCGGATTCGTGTTCGGCGGAACGCCCGAGTTCCTCATGGACACGCGCCGCGGGCTGTACAGCTATGCGGCGCTTCAGTCCCGCCTTTCCGAGAACGCCTTCGCGCAGGGCGGTCTGGTTGATCTTTCCGGCCCGGTGCTGCGGCTTCAGAGCCTCACGCCCGAAGACCTGATGATCCTGCTGTCGAACATCCGACTTGTCTTCGCATCCGGCGATCCGGCTGCCCATCTGGTGCCTGATGAAGCGCTTCCCGCCTTCATGGACCACTGCAACCGCCACGTCGGCGAGGCATATTTCCGCACCCCTCGGAACACGATCAAGGCGTTCGTTCAGTTCCTTGCGGTTCTCGAGCAGAACCCGGGCACGCAGTGGCACGACTTGGTGGCACGGGTCGAGATCGCTCCGGATGCAGAGGCCGGCGGGCAGGGGGATGCAGATCAGACGGGCGACGGCGGGGACGACGAACTTGCCTCAATCCGGCTCTGACACGACCGGGTTCGACAGGCTGCACCCTGAAATCCGGCGCTGGATATGGGAGCAGAAGTGGGAAGAACTGCGGGACGTCCAGGACCGAGCGATCTCCGCGGTCCTCGACACGGAGGCGGACGTTCTGATCGCTGCCTCGACAGCTGCGGGCAAGACCGAGGCGGCGTTCCTGCCCGTGCTAACGAAGGTCGCCGATCGGAAGGGCAGTGGCTTCTCGGTTCTGTACGTCAGCCCGTTGAAGGCCCTGATCAACGACCAATTCCGGCGGCTTGATCAACTGGCCGAGCGACTGGAGATCGACACCGTCCGCTGGCACGGCGACGCACCGCAGTCGGCGAAGCAGCGCGCCCGGCGTGATCCCCGCGGAGTGGTCCTCATCACGCCGGAGTCCATCGAAGCCATGCTGATCCGGCGCCCCGGGGACGCGAAGGCCATGTTGGGGTCGCTCGACTTTATCGTCATCGACGAGCTGCACGCCTTCCTCAAGGGACCGCGCGGACTCCACTTGGCTAGCCTCCTGCGCCGGATCGATGCCCTCTCCGCCCAGCCCGCGCGACGGATCGGGCTGTCGGCAACAATAGGCGACCTTGCCGTCGCCGCTCGCTGGCTCAATCCTGGTCAGGCGGAGGACGTGAGGGTGGTGGAGTCGTCAGCGGACTCCCCGGAACTCCGGCTGCAGGTCAGGGCATACAGCGACCCCGAAGAGGTGGAGGATGCCGACGGGCTCGAGGCCGACGAACGGCAGGTCGCGCTGGACCTGATCGCCGACCACATGTTCTCGGTCCTCAGGGGAGCGAACAACCTGGTGTTCGCGGGGTCGCGAAAGCGGGTGGAGGCGCTTGCGGACCGCCTTCGCACGAGATCGGAAAAGGTCTCGGTTCCGAACGAGTTCTATCCCCATCACGGCAGCCTCTCCAAGGAGCTTCGCGAAGAACTGGAAGATCGATTGAAGAAGGGCGACCTGCCGACGACGGGTGTCGCAACCACGACGCTCGAACTGGGCATCGACATCGGGTCTATTAAGTCGGTGGCGCAGGTGGGCGCGCCGCGATCGCTTTCTTCCCTGCGACAGCGCCTCGGACGAAGCGGCAGAAGACGTGGCGTTCCCGCCGTCCTCAGGATCTATGTGCGGGAGCGCCTTCTGGGCAAGGGGTCCGACCCGGTGGACCATCTGCGCCTTGAGACCGTGCGGGCAGTCGCGGCCGTTCGCCTTCTGGTGGAACGCTTCGTCGAGCCGCCGTCGATCGATGCGGCGATCGCCACCGTAGCGCTGCATCAGACCCTTTCGGTGATCGCGCAGGAAGGGGGAGCCAGGGCGGGCACGCTCTACCAGATCCTCTGCTCGTCCGGCCCGCTATCGTCGCTGACGAAAGCCGACTACGCCCAGCTGCTGCGCGGCATGGCCTCCGCGGAACATCGGCTGGTCGAGCAGGCTCCGGACGGAACGATCATGCTGGGCGAACAGGGCGAAAGGCTCACCGCTTCACGTGACTTCTACGCGATCTTCTCGACCGACGAAGAGTGGCGTCTGGTTTCCTCAGGACGCACGCTCGGGACCATTCCGATGTCCAACCCTGTCGGCGTCGGCGTCGTCATTGCCTTCGCCGGACGGCGCTGGCGGATCGAAGCAGTGGATGACCGCGGCAAGGTTCTCGAGGTTGTACATCACCGCTCAGGGAGGATTCCCAAGTTCGACAACGTCATGAACGAACCCGTGCATGATCGGCTCTCGGCGGAGATGAGGGCAGTCCTGCAAGACATGTCTGTGCCCGGCTTCCTAGACGATGCGGCGAAGGAGTATCTGTCAGAGGGCAGGGCAGCTTTCCGACAACTCGGGCTTGATGCCGGGAGCCTGGTTCCCGCAGGCAAGGACACGCACGTGTTCACCTGGCACGGCACCGACGTGAATGCAGTTCTCGGGTTCGCCTTCGCCTCGGCAGGCCTCGACTGCGCAATCCTCGACGTTGGCGTGACCGTCCTGGATACCCAGCCGGACGTGGTGCAGGCCATCATGAGGCAGATCGCGGATCGGCCACCTGATATCGATCAGGTCGCCGACTTCGTCGAGAACCTCCAGTCGGCGAAATTCGACGAGATGGTGCCGGAACAGCTGCTCCGATCATTGTGGGGACGTAGCCGCCATGACGTGGCTGAACGCGTCGCATCAGCGGTTCGCGCTGTGGTCGCTGACTTTAACGACACGACCAATGGAAAACCGGATGCGCCAACCAGGCGAGGCTAGCAGTGAAACCGCCATTGCCCAGAAGCTAAGCCACCGCCGACTTTTGGATGCGTTCATTTCGATTGCTGGCCAGGGGAGCGTCTCCTTCCGCTGATGCAGTATGCCAAGTCGATGTCCTCGGATCATAGATCCCGGGCAACGGGAAAACGTCATTGATCCGCACGAAGTCGGAGGGATTCGCGGTTGCCAGTAGGGCACCGTACCGGACAGCCGTAGCGGCGATTGCAAGGTCTTGGCCTGGTTTCGGCCGCTTGGCTTTCGGATTGGGGGCCCACAGGAACTCGAGCGCCGGAACCATGGTCATAACCGCGTACGTTCGCGCTGTCTCGGCGTCCATTGGCAAGAAAATGATATCCGACTCGAGGATGTCGCTGAGCCAAGCTCTCAGTCCGCTTGCCTTCTCTGGAGCGTGCGTAGACACGTTCTCGATCCCCCGCTGTATTTCCAGTACGGCGCTGAACGAGATCGCCAACGGTTCGCGGACATGCGTGATCCATTCCAGAAGCTCCCTGTTGGGCTTCTTTCGGCTCAGCTCGCTTACGATGTTTGTATCGAGAAGAAACATGCGCCTGGCCCCTTTCCCGGCGCGATACGGGAGCCCAAATGGTAGTTTGAAAAAGACCGGCGATCCGTTAACGCTGGCGGCCAGAGCCGGAGGACACGAATGGCAAGTGGGCAAGCCGCGAGGGTGTGGTCCGCAGTCGAAGCTCGCGACAAGTTCGACCGGCTGCTGGCGGCTGCCGAGAATCTGCCGCAGTACATCGAGGGAAATGGCCGACTTTTCGTGGTGACGGTATTGCCGGGAGGTATGCCGGCGCGCGAGGTATTGGCGCGCGGCGGTCCTCTGGAGGAGGATGATCGATACGAGCGCTAGGCTGATTGCTCGCTTGCCGGAACCGCGTCATCCTGCTCGCGGTCGTATCGATATCGCCCGGTCGCCGTTTCGCACGTGCCGAGATCCTCCCGAAGTGCGGCTCTCCCTTCAGAGTGGTCGTCGCACCGCGTGGCAGTCCAAGGTCCACCGCGCATGCGTCCAGGACTTCCGCAGGTTTCGCAGACGATTGTGGAGCGAGACTCCGCGACGTACTCCCGGATAGCAATCGCATCGTCGATCTCCGAAGTTGCGCCGACAAGTGAGTAGTCGAGACGCAGCGAACCATACTTCTCGGAAATGGCATCGAGCTTGAAGCCGCCCTCGGTGGGCATAATCCTATCGACGTCCTCAAGGAACTTTTGGACAACTCCGGACCAGCCGCTACCGCACTGAGCGCCGAGCGACGGTGAGAGAAGCCGGGAGTGTGGCCCCCTAGACAGTTCGAGTATCATGCAGCTCTCCGTTGCAAAGTTTGTAGGGTTCAGCGTTAAAGCGCCGGGTTCCCGTCGATCCGTTCGCCTTGCGAGATTGGATGAATTCGATTCAGCGGTCGCTGCCAATCATGAGGCACGTCAGGATTCCAGTGGCATCAGCCCTCGTGTCGACGCCGATGCGGTTGTTCCGCACCTGCGGGACTTCGTCGGGGGTATGCCTCTGGAATATGAGTTTCGGCATCGGCTGCGGATGATCCAGGAAACCCTCGCGGATCCCGCGTGAACGTAGGCGTCGTCGTCGTCTTCGATCATCGACGCTGCAGGACCGAGGAGAGAGGGCTGAACTCACCAGACATCCTCAAGCTGCGGCGATCCACGGGACTGAATGCGCACCGTAGCCAGCGGTCCGGGATGTGTACCAAGCAACGGTCGTCGCAGAGCCTTGTTATAGTCGAACTCGACGTGGGCTAAGGCACTATAGATCGCAAGCCCGATCGCTCTGGCCATGACCGGTGGCAGCGCGTTTGCGATCTGCCGCTTGATTGAGGGTTTCGCCCCTTCAAATTCCCAGTCATCCGGAAATCCTTGGAGCCTCGCTCCCATGCGCATCGTGAACTGGATCGGACCTTTGTGGTCCGGAGAAGGGGCTTCCTCCGCCAATCCGATAGGGTCGATGCCAAGATCGTTCCACGCTGGGATCTGCAGGTGGCTTGTGAAGGACTGACGACCGCCATCAACGCACCCCACTACAGTTGGCCCGATCTTGTTGGCAAAGGTGACGTCCCTGGACGTGGTGTAGCTGGGTAGCGCGGTGGTCATCGGCGCTTTCCGGTA
>NZ_RWKW01000112.1 GCF_003970795.1 Aquibium carbonis
CCGCCGTCACCGTCGGGCGCGCCGGCGCCAATCCGCCCTGGCGCGCCGAGCTGGGCTGACGCCACGCCCCGCAGGCCGGCCGGAACGGGCGCATCCGACGCAGGCGGCCGGCGACGATGACGGCTCATTCGCGCTTGGCGCATCGCGGGTTCGACTGTAGGAGAGAACCCCGAGACGGCGGCGCATCACGAGGACGACGTGCGAACACTGGTCACCGGCGCTGCCGGGTTCATCGGATATCACGTGGCGAAGGCCCTGCTGGAGGCCGGTCACGAGGTCGTCGGCTTCGACAACGTCAATCCCTACTACGACCCGCAGCTGAAGCGCGCCCGGCTGGCGCTGCTGGCGCCCCATCCGGGCTTCCGCATGGTCGAGGCGGGCCTGGAGGATCGCGCCGCGGTGGAGGCCCTGTTCGCCGATGGCCGGTTCGACCGCGTCGTGCACCTCGCCGCGCAGGCGGGCGTGCGCCATTCGCTCACCCCTCCCCACGACTATGCCACGTCCAATCTCGTCGGCTTCCTCAACATCCTCGAAGGATGCCGCCATGCTGGGGTCGGGCATCTGGTCTACGCCTCCAGCAGTTCCGTCTACGGCGCCAATCGCAAGCTGCCCTTTTCCGAGCACGACAGCGTCGACCATCCCGTCAGCCTCTATGCCGCCACCAAGAAGGCCAACGAGCTGATGGCGCACAGCTATGCGCATCTCTACGGCCTGCCGGTGTCGGGGCTGCGCTTCTTCACGGTCTACGGGCCATGGGGGCGGCCGGACATGGCGCCGATCAAGTTCGCCCGGGCGATCCTCGCCGGCGATCCCATCGACGTCTACAATGGCGGCGCCCTGTCGCGCGACTTCACCTACATCGACGACATCGTGGACGGGGTGGTGGCCACCCTCGAGGTCCTGCCGCAGCCGGTCCCGTGCGAGGCCGACGCCGCGCCCGATCCGTCGACGTCGCCGACGGCGCCCTACCGGGTCTACAACATCGGCCACAACGACCCCGTGCCGCTGATGGACTTCATCGCCGCGCTGGAAGAGGCCATCGGCCGCAAGGCGAAGCTGAACATGATGCCGATGCAGCCCGGCGACGTCGAGCGCACCTTCGCCGATCTCGAAGCCCTGAACGCCGCGACCGGGTTCCGCCCGAAGGTGCCGCTGCGCGACGGCATCCGCCGCTTCGTCGCCTGGTACCGCGACTACCATCGCGTCTGACCCGCGGGAGAGCGCCCCGCAATCGCCGGAATTGTGTCGGGCCGACAGGATGATTTTACCGCCGATCGGGCCATCTGTGGCATGGCTTGGCTTGCCGCGCGGACGGAAATTGGAGACAGAGCGTACAATTCCACCGTCTTCGAAGGCTGACCGACGGCATGTCCACTGCGATCTCCCATCTGAAGCGGCTCGAGGCCGAAGCGATCCACATCATCCGCGAAGTCGCCGCGACCATGGCGAAGCCGGTGATGCTCTATTCGATCGGCAAGGATTCGGCCGTCATGCTGCACCTCGCCATGAAGGCCTTCCACCCCGGCACGCCGCCCTTCCCGCTGCTGCATGTCGACACCACCTGGAAGTTCCGCGAGATGATCGCGTTTCGCGACGAGATGGCGCGCCGGCTCGGCTTCGATCTCATCGTCCACGTCAACGAGGACGGCGTGCGCGAGGGCATCGGCCCGTTCAGCCACGGCTCCAGCGTCCACACGCACGTGATGAAGACGGTCGGCCTTCGCCAGGCGCTCGACCGCTACGGCTTCGACGCCGCCTTCGGCGGGGCCCGCCGCGACGAGGAGAAGAGCCGCGCCAAGGAACGCATCTTCTCCTTCCGCGACGGCCAGCACGGCTGGGACCCCAAGAACCAGCGCCCGGAAATGTGGAAGATCTACAACACCCGCGTGGCCCCGGGCGAATCGATCCGCGTCTTCCCGCTGTCGAACTGGACCGAGCTCGACATCTGGCAGTACATCCTCCTCGAAGGCATCCCCATCGTCCCGCTCTATTTCGCCAGGCCGCGCCCGGTGGTGGAGCGTGACGGCATGTTGATCATGGTCGACGACGAGCGCATGAAGCTGCGTCCCGGCGAGGCCGTCGAGGAACGCATGGTCCGCTTCCGCACGCTGGGCTGCTATCCTCTCACCGGCGCCATCGAGTCCGACGCGGCGACGCTGGAGGACATCGTCCAGGAGATGCTGGTCGCCCGCACGTCCGAGCGCCAGGGGCGGCTGATCGACCGCGACGAAGCCGGATCGATGGAGAAGAAGAAGCGCGAGGGCTATTTCTGATGCACGACACCGTCGCCAGAACGAAGGACACCGGCGACCTGCGCGGCTATCTGGCCGAGCAGGAGCGCAAGTCGCTGCTTCGCTTCCTCACCTGCGGGTCCGTCGACGACGGCAAGTCGACGCTGATCGGCCGCCTGCTCTACGACACCAAGCTGATCTTCGAGGACCAGCTCGCCGCGCTGGAAACCGATTCGCGCAAGCACGGTACCACCGGCGACGACATCGATTTCGCCCTGCTCGTCGACGGGCTGGAGGCCGAGCGCGAGCAGGGCATCACCATCGACGTCGCCTACCGCTTCTTCGCCACGCCCAGGCGCAAGTTCATCGTCGCCGATACGCCCGGCCACGAACAGTACACGCGCAACATGGCGACCGGCGCTTCCACGGCCGATCTCGCCATCGTGCTCGTCGACGCCCGCGCCGGCATCATCCAGCAGACGCGGCGCCACTCCTTCATCGCCTCGCTGCTCGGCATCCGCCATGTCGTCGTGGCGATCAACAAGATCGACCTCGTCGGCTATGACGAGGCCGTGTTCGAGGAGATCGCGGCGGACTATCGCGGCTTTGCCCGCGATCTCGGCTTCGAGACGATCACGGCGATCCCGATGTCGGCCCGCTATGGCGACAACGTCACCACGGCGTCGGCCAACACCGGCTGGTACGGCGGCCCGACGCTGCTCGAACACCTCGAATCGGTCCCGGTCGACCGCATCGACACCGGCAGGCCGTTCCGCTTGCCGGTGCAATACGTGAACCGGCCCAATCTCGATTTCCGGGGCTTTTGCGGCACCATCGCCTCGGGCACGGTGTCGAAGGGCGATCAGGTGGTGGTGGCGAAGTCGGGCAAGGCGTCGACCGTCGCGCGCATCGTCACCCATGATGGCGATCTCGAAACCGCCGTCGCCGGCCAGGCTGTGACGCTGGTGCTGTCCGACGAGGTCGAGGTGTCGCGCGGCAACATGCTGGTGTCGCCGTCGGCGCGCCCCGAGGTGGCCGACCAGTTCACCGCCGACATCATCTGGTTCGACGAGCAGCCCATGCTGCCCGGCCGCACCTATCTCCTGCGCACCGAGACCGACCAGGCGGCAGCCTCGATCACCGAGCTGAAGCATCGCATCGACGTCAACAGCTTCTCCCACGAGGCGGCCAAGTCGCTCGACCTCAACGAGATCGGCTCCTGCAACATCTCGGTGCAGCAGCCGATCGCCTTCGACAACTACGTCGACAACCGCTCCACCGGCGCCTTCATCCTGATCGACCGGATGACCAACCGCACCGTCGGCGCCGGCCTCATCCGCCACCCGCTGCGGCGCGCCTCCAACATCCACTGGCAGGCGCTCGACGTCGACAAGGCCGCGCGCGCGGAGATGAAGCACCAGAAGCCGGTGGTGCTCTGGTTCACCGGCCTGTCGGGCTCGGGCAAGTCGACCATCGCCAACCTGCTCGAGAAGCGCCTCTTCAACGACGGCCGCCACACCTACATCCTCGACGGCGACAACGTCCGCCATGGGCTGAACCGCGATCTCGGCTTCACCGAGGAGGATCGCGTCGAGAACATTCGCCGCGTCGCCGAGACGGCGCGGCTGATGGCCGATGCCGGGCTCATCGTCATCGTCTCCTTCATCTCGCCCTTCCAGGCGGAACGCCGCATGGCGCGCGAGCTGATGGCCGAGGGCGAGTTCGTCGAGGTCTTCGTCGACACGCCGTTCGAGGAATGCGCCCGGCGCGATCCGAAGGGCCTCTACGCCAAGGCGCTGCGCGGCGAGATCAAGAACTTCACCGGCGTCGATTCGCCCTACCAGGCGCCGGCCAACCCGGAGATCCATCTCGACACGGTCGGCCGTCCGCCGGAAGACATGGTCGAGGAGATCGCGTCCTGGCTGCGCGAAAGGGGAATTGCATGACCACGCCCGTGTTGCCGTCCGACAGCGAGATCCTGACCCTCTTCGAGGAGCTCGCGCTCGACGCCGGCCGCGCCGTCATGGCCGTCTACGCCACCGACTTCGACACGGCCACCAAGGCCGATGCCTCGCCCGTGACCGAAGCCGACCAGTCGGCCGAGGCGATCATCCTGACCGGCCTGCGCGCGCGCCTGCCCGGCGTGGTCTGCGTGGCCGAGGAGGAGGTCGCCGAAGGCCTGGTGCCGGCGGCGCTCGGCTCGGCCTTCATCCTCGTCGATCCGCTCGACGGCACCAAGGAGTTCGTCGGCCGCAAGGGCGACTTCACCGTCAACATCGCGCTCGTGCGCGACGGCCTGCCCGCCATCGGCGTCGTCCACGCGCCCGCGCGCAACACGCTCTATGCCGGCCGGCCGGGCACGGCGACGATCGCCGACGTCTCGCCGCAGGGGGAAATCGTCGGGCGCCGACCGATGGCGGCGCGACCGGCGGCCAGCCCGCCGCGCATCGTCGCCAGCCGCTCGCACCGGACGCCCGAGACCGACGCCTTCATCGACCGGCATCCCGGCGCCGAAACCGTCGCGGTCGGCTCCTCCCTGAAATTCTGCCTGCTCGCCAATGGCGAAGCCGACCTCTACCCGCGCTTCGGCCGCACCATGGAGTGGGACACGGCGGCCGGCGACGCGGTTCTGCGCGCGGCCGGCGGCTCGACCACGCTGGTCAACGGCGGCGCCTTCGTCTACGGCAAGCGCCGGCAGGCGAACGACGTCGACTTCGCCAATCCCTGGTTCATCGCCCGCGGCGCCTGACGCGGCTTGCGCCGCGCCGGTCGAGCGGGGGTCGCGCTCAAGAAGACGCACGCATGAAAAAGGCGGCGAGGCCGAGGCCCGCCGCCCTTTTTCGTTCGTCCGAACTGTCTTGCGTCAGCCGCGCGCCTTGCCCGGGATCAGCGCCCAGACGGCCGGCACGATCGCCGAGGCGAGTGCGACCTTGACGAGGTCGGGCACGATGAAGGGCACGACGCCGAAGGTCCAGGCCTTCTCGGCGCCGATCAGCGTCGCCAGCCAGCCGAAGCCGCAGGCCATCATCGCCGCTTCGGCCACCAGCATGGCGCCGAAGAGCTTGAAGGCCGAGCGATCCCAGCCGCGGTCGGCGGCCCAGCCGGCGATCGCGGCCATGGCGAGGAAGCCGATCAGGTAGCCGCCGGTGGAACCCATCATGTAGGCGAGGCCGATGCCCTTCTCGGGCGTCGACTGGAAGACCGGGAAGCCCATCGCGCCCTGGAAGAGGTAGAGCGCCAGCGTCGCGACCGCCATGCGCATGCCGAAGGACGTGGCGATCAGGAGGATCGCCAGCGTCTGCAGCGACAGGTCGACCGGGCCGAGCACGACCTTGGTCTTGGCCGACAGCGTGAGCAGCAGCGTGCCGCCGACGACGAGCGCGGCCTGCATGGCCAGGCGGGTGGCGCCCTTCTCGGGCATTGCCAGCATTGCGAGAGGAGTGGTTGCACTCGCTGCAGTCATGGGGGAGGCTCCGTTGGAATCGCGCGGCCGACAATGGCCGTTCCGTTTCCCTATAGAAACTTCCGTGTTAAGCGGCAACTCCACTGACCCTTCTTCGACCACAGGCAGCGCTTTTCATGGCCATCGAGTTCGACACCCGCTTCGAGCCGGCCCATGGCGAGGCGGTCGCGGTCGCGCCCGGCGTGCTCAGGGTGACGGCCGACAATCCCGGCCCGTTCACCTTCCACGGCACCAACAGCTACGTCGTCGGCGCCGACACGCTGGCGGTGATCGATCCGGGACCGGAGGACGAGGCGCATCTCCAGGCGCTGCTCGCCGCGATCGGCGGGCGCCCGGTCAGCCACGTCTTCGTCAGCCACACCCACCGCGATCACTCGCCGCTCGCCCGGCGGCTGGCCGGGGTCACCGGCGCGACCGTGCTGGCCGAAGGGCCGCACCGTCCCGTCCGCCCGCTGCGCATCGGCGAGACCAATCCGCTCGACGCCAGCGCCGACACCGCGTTCGCGCCCGACCGGTCGCTCGCCGACGACGAGACGGTGCAGGGCGACGGCTGGGCGATCCGCACCGTGCTCACGCCCGGCCATGCCGCCAACCATGCCGCCTTCGCGCTGGAGGGCACCGGCATCCTGTTCTCGGCCGACCACGTGATGGCCTGGTCGACCTCGATCGTCGCGCCGCCCGACGGCGCCATGGCCGACTACATGGCCTCGCTCGACAGGCTCGCCGCGCGCGACGACCGTCTCTATCTCCCGGGCCACGGCGGACCGGTGGAAAAGCCGGCCGCCTTCGTGCGCGGGCTGCGCACCCACCGGCGCATGCGCGAGGCGGCCATCCTCGAGCGGCTGAAGGCCGGCGACCGGACGATCCCCGACATCGTGCGGGCGATCTACGCCAGCACCGATCCGCGGCTGCACGGCGCGGCGGGGCTGTCGGTGCTCGCCCATCTGGAGGATCTGGTGGCGCGCGGCCTGGCCGGGGCCGACGGCGAGGTCTCCATCGACGCCGCCTATCGCCCGGCCTGAGCGCCGTCTCAGCGCTTGCGCACGAATTCCGTGCGCAGCACCAGTCCCTTGATCGTCTCGTGGCGGCAGTCGATCTCGTCGGGATTGCCGGTCAGGCGGATCGAGCGGATCACGGTGCCCTGCTTCAGCGTCTGGTTGGCGCCCTTCACCTTGAGGTCCTTGATCAGCGTCACCGAATCGCCGTCGGCCAGCACGTTGCCGGCCGAGTCCCGCACCAGGTCGAGGGCCGCCGCCTCGGCGGCCATCTCCGAGGCCGGGCGCCATTCGCCGGTCTTGTCGTCATAGACGTAGTCGTCGTCGCCAGCCATGCGGGCTCCAGTGCTGCTTGCGTGAAAGGAATGTCGGCCGACGCGGCCTTGCGCGTCAGTCCTCCGTGCCCGGGTCCATCCGGGCGTCGAGGTCGACGAGGAAGCGGCGGATGCGGTCGGCATTGTCGCCGAGGTCGTGCTGGGCGAAATGCGAGGCCGAGCGCAGGTCGACGAAGGTCGTCTCGCCCTCGTCGGTCAGCCGCACCACGAGGTCGGCGGGAAAGCGCAGCCACCGCGAGAAGGCGCGCACCTCGATGCTCACCTCCGCACTCGCCACGCCCTCGTCGGTCCCGTCCTGCGGCCCCGCTTCGCCGGGGTCGTCCTCGTCGGGTCCGGCCTCGGCGTCGTCCGGCAGGGCCGCGGCCTGGCCCTCGGCGGTGGTCGGCCGCGGCGCGGGGATCGGCGGC
>NZ_RWKW01000113.1 GCF_003970795.1 Aquibium carbonis
CGCGAGCAGAACGATTCTCCGCATCGGCGCAGCTCTCCGGAATCCGCTTGTCTCGATGGTCACTATGCGCTTCATCCTTGCCGAAATGGTTACCGGGCGGTGTCCTGCCGCTGGCTCAACGCGCATCGGGTCAAAAAAGCCGCAAATGCGCCGTCTTGTGCCGGTGCTGCGCCGGCTGCCTATGGTGCGCGGGGCCGCGATCGGCTAAAGAGCCCGCGCGCGGTCCCGTCGGAACGCGACCAATGCCAAGGGAGTTCGTCGGAAAAATGTTCAGAGGCTCTTTCACCGCTCTCGTGACCCCCTTCCAGCGGGATGGCGGGTTCGACGAGAAAGCCTTCAAGGCCTTCGTCGAGTGGCAGATCGCCGAGGGCTCCAACGGTGTCGTGCCGGTGGGCACCACCGGCGAATCGCCCACGCTCTCGCATGACGAGCACCGCCAGGTGGTGAAGGCCTGCATCGACGTGGCGAAGGGCAAGGTGCCGGTCATCGCCGGCGCGGGTTCCAACAACACGGTCGAGGCGGTGGAACTCGCCAGGTTCGCGCAGGAGGCCGGCGCCGATGCGGTTCTGGTCGTGACGCCCTACTACAACAAGCCGACCCAGCGCGGGCTCTACGAGCACTTCGCCGCCGTGGCGCGCGCCACCACGCTGCCGATCATCATCTACAACATCCCGCCGCGCTCGGTCATCGACATGACGCCCGAGACGATGGGCCGGCTGGCGCACGACTTTTCCAACATCGTCGGCGTCAAGGACGCCACCGGCAAGATCGAGCGCGTGTCGGAGCAGCGCATCACCTGCGGGCCGGACTTCATCCAGCTCTCGGGCGAGGACGCTTCCGCGCTCGGCTTCAACGCCCATGGCGGCGTCGGCGCCATCTCGGTCACGTCCAACGTCGCGCCGCGCCTCTGCGCCGAGTTCCAGGCCGCCACCATGGCCAACGACCGCGACCGCGCGCTGGCGTTGCAGGACCGGCTGATGCCGCTGCACAAGGCCATCTTCATCGAACCCGGCGTCTCCGGCACCAAATACGCGCTGTCCAGGCTCGGTCGCGTCGAAAACGTCGTGCGCTCGCCGCTCGTCACCGTCGAGGCGGCCACCGCCGAGAAGATCGACGCGGCCATGCAGCACGCGGGCCTCTTGAACTGACGCGCAAAGAGCGCATCTTTCAGCCATGGTACAGGTCAGAAAAGCCGATCCGAACAACCGCACCGTTGCCGAGAACCGCAAGGCCCGCTTCAACTACGAGATTCTCGACACGTTGGAGACGGGCCTGGTCCTCACCGGCACGGAGGTGAAGTCGCTGCGCGGCGGTCACGCCAACATCCAGGACAGCTACGCCTCCAACGAGGGCGGCGAGATCTGGCTGATCAATTCCTATCTGCCGGAATACCTCCAGGCCAACCGCTTCAACCACGAGCCGCGCCGCCGCCGCAAGCTCCTGGTCAACAAGCGCGAGATGGCCAAGCTCTCCCAGGCGGTCGACCGCGAGGGCATGACCATGGTGCCGCTGAAGATCTATTTCAACGACCAGGGCCGCGCCAAGCTTCTGCTCGGCGTCGCCCGCGGCAAGAAGCTGCACGACAAGCGCCAGACCGAGAAGGAACGCGACTGGTCGCGCGAGAAGGGCCGGCTGCTCAAGGAGCGCGGGTAGGCCTCGCCAGCCAGCGTCCCGTCGCTCACAGCCGTCCCGCGTCGATGATGCGCTGAAGGAACCGTCGCGTGCGCGGGTTTTCGGGCCGCGACAGCAGCGTTCGCGGCGGGCCCTGTTCGAGGATCCGGCCGCCTTCCAGAAAGCACACCCGGTCGGCGCAGTCGCGGGCAAAGCCCATCTCGTGCGTCACGATCACCATGGTCATGCCCTCGTCCTTGAGACCGCGGATGATCTGCAGCACCTCGCCGATCAGTTCGGGGTCCAGCGCCGCGGTCACTTCGTCCAGCAACAGCACGTCCGGCTTCGACACCAGCGACCGCACGATGGCGACGCGCTGCTGCTGCCCGCCCGACAATTGCTCGGGATAGCTCGTCGCATGATCGCCCATGCCGAACAGCCCGAGCAGCTGTCGGGCGCGGTCCTCCGCCTCCGCACGCGGCACGCCATGCACCTTTCGCGGCGCCAGCGTCACGTTGTCGATGACGCGCATGTGCGGGAACAGGTTGTAGGACTGGAACACGATTCCGATGCGCCGCTGCAGCCCGGTCGCGCCGAACCGCTTGTCGTCGATCGGCACGCCGTCCAGGCGAATGGCGCCATGGTCGAATTCGACGAGCCGGTTGATGCAGCGCAGCAGCGTCGACTTGCCCGACCCCGAGGCGCCGATCAGGCACACCACCTCGTGCGCCGCCACCGACAGGCTGACGCCGTCGAGCACCAGCCGGTCGCCGAAATACTTGGTCACCGCGTCGATCTCGATGCGCGGGGTCATCCGGCCCTCTGCAAGCGCCGCTCGCGGTCCTTGCGGCTGACATGGTCGGCAAGCCGCGCCATCGGGATCGTGGCCAGCAGGAACAGGCCCGCCGCCACCACCAGCGACGAATAGTTGAAGGTGGTGGCGGTGTAGATCTGCGCCTCGCGCACCGCGTCGCGCACGCCGATCACCGACAGCAGCGCGACGTCCTTTTGCAGCGCCACCACGATGTTCATCAGCGCCGGCAGGACGTTGCGGATCGCCTGCGGCAGGATAGCATGGATCATCGTCTGCCATTCCGACAGGCCGAGCGACTTGGCGGCGGCGCGCTGGCCCTCGTGCACGGCATCGATGCCGGAGCGGTAGATCTCGGCTACATAGGCCGAGTACGACAGGACCATCGCCACGGTGCCCCAGAACAGGCCGGAATTCGGCAGGCCCGGCATGTTGAGCGCCGGAATACCGAAGCCGAACAGCAGCACCAGCAGCAGCACCGGAATGCCGCGGAAGATGTCGATGTAGACCACCACCATCAGCCGGAACGGCGTGAACCACGGCGCGCGCAGGGAGCGCACCAGCGCCAGCACCAGCGCCCAGAGCGCGATGCAGACGAGCGCGGTCAGCCAGATCCGCATCGAGATCCAGAACCCTTGCAGCACGCGCGGGAACGCCGCCGCCATGGCTTCGGGATTGAAGAACTGGAGCTTCACGCGCGGCCACTGCTCCGCCGAGCTGATCCACCAGCCGAGCACGCCGAACACGATGACGACGCTCGCGAGGCTGATGACCGTCGGCACCAGCGCCGCCCGCCATTCGTTGCGGCGGCGCGGCGGTGCGGGTCGGCGGACGGCCGCCCCGTCGGCGGGCGATCCCCCGGGACCTGCCGGCAGGCTCATTCGGTGATGATCGGCAGGTCCGGATCGGCCACCAGATAGGTTGCCTTCAACTCGTCGACCACGCCGCGCGCAATCACCGCGCTCAAGGCCTCGTCCACCCATTCCACCAGCGGATTTTCGAACTGGAACAGCAGGCCATGGCCGCGATCGTTCTCGTCGGGCGGCAGCAGCGCGACGATCTGCGCATCGGGAACCTGCACGGCGGTCACGTAGAGCGCGGTCGGCAAGGCCACCACCGTGGCGTCGATCTGCTTGGCCTGCATGGCCTGGAAGACGCCGATCTGGTCGTCATAGACGGCGGCTTCCTCGATGCCCAGGATGTTTTCCAGATAGGTCAGGTCGGTCGTGCCGATCACCGCGCCCCAGCGGGCGGCGCGCAGGTCGTCGAAGCTCTTGGCGCCTTCCACGGCGCTTCCCGGCAGCGCCACCACGGCCTTGTCGGGCTGGAAATAGACCTGGCTGAAGGTCACCACCTGGGCGCGGGCCTCGGTCACCGAAATCTGCTGGATCGAGAAATCGAAATTCTTCGGCCCCGGCGCGATGGTCTGCTCGAAGGTGTTGGCCACCCACACGACATCCTCGCGCGCAAAACCCATCTCCTCGGCCAGCGCGTAGATCAGGCCGTTCTCGAAGCCCTTGCCAGCGGCCGGATCATTGTCGAGCATCCAGGGCGGGTAGACGGGGTCGCCGGTGCCCACGGTCAGCTTGCCGGGCGTCATCAGGCGCGGATCCTGCGGCGTGCGTTCCTGCGCCTTGGCCGGGCCGGCGCCGAACGTGAGGCCGATCGCCAGCGCGGCAGCCGACAGGACTGCGCCACATCTCGTCATTCCTGCCAGCATCGCCGATCTCCCAATGGTGTCATCGGGCGAAACTAGCCATGCGAGGCAAGTCGAGGCAAGGGCTTTCCGCGTCGGCGCGCCCGTCGCGATCCCTCGCGGGTCCGCTGCGGACGGGGCGGGATTGGGGGGGTGGGCGGACGGCTCCCGTCTCCGTCATCGGTCGCCTGGCAGGCCGCCGAACGGCGAAGCCCGGATCGGGATTGCCGGCATCCGACGGGCGGGCGGTGGCTCAGTGCCTGATCTTCCCGGCCAGGTCCTGGAGGATCGCGGACGTCTCGTCGATTTCCTCGTACCCGCTCCTCGTCTCTTCCATCAGTTCTATGTTCCCGTTGCGCGCCAGCTTCGCGTTGGTCCACAGCACCCCCAGCGGTCGTCCGATGCTGCGGGCCAGGATATAGCCCACGGCAATGGCCACCGACGTGGCCAGAAAGGCAATCAGGATCAGGACCATCGCGCTGCCGCTCGCAACCTGCGTCATGTCGGCTGCCGGCCGTATCGTCACGATCTGCCAGGGAAACTTTGCGCTCGATATGCGCCCGACGGCGACGACGTAGTCGCCGCCCTCCGATGTCTGCTGCCAGACCGACGCCGCGCTGGCATCCGAGAGGTTCGAGAGGCGATCCCGGATTCCGTCCCGGATCGACTGATCGGCGGTTTGCAGTTCGGCGAGCCTGAGGAAACGCGGCATGGCGTCGTCGGACACCCCGCCGGGCAGCACCGTGTCGATGCTGCTGTGCGAAATGATCTCGTCGTCCCGGCTGATGATGAAGGCGGAGCGTTGCGGCCCGTAGGCATACTGCCCCAGATATCTGGAGATGTCCGAAATCTCGATGTCGATGCCGATGGCCGCGAAGTCTTCTCCGGTGTCGGCCTTCACGGCGATGGCAGCCGTCACGCCCGGCTTTCGCGAGGTGAAGAAGATGTACGGGTCTGTCCAGGCGACGTCGGTCTTCTCGATCGCCGCCTGATACCAGGGCCGGCTTCGCGGATCGTAGGTGTCGGTCGGATCCTGGCTGGTCTTGATGACCGCGTAGCCGGCG
Organism: Aquibium carbonis; assembly: GCF_003970795.1. Lineage (GTDB taxonomy): Bacteria > Pseudomonadota > Alphaproteobacteria > Rhizobiales > Rhizobiaceae > Aquibium > Aquibium carbonis. The sequence goes on from NZ_RWKW01000113.1 coordinate 5,183, forward strand.
TCCCGCCAAGTCAGGCTGACCTCGCGCTGCCCGCCGATGTCGCGGATGATCTTGGTGAGCGTGCCGTCGGCGGTCTCCTTCTGGTCCCGCATGACATAGTAGAAGCCGCCGTCGGGGAACCCGACATAGACCCCCGCGAACTGCGGTGACAGCCGCAGCTGGTCATGCAGGTGGCGCACGAACTGCTCGGTCTGTTCGCGCTGCAGGATACCGCCGGAGATCAGTCGCTGGGTGGCGACGATGGCGGTTTCGACTGGACTGAAATAGTCTTCGGCCGCGTCGACCGAGCGCGCGACCGTGTCCTGGGCGCTGACCGCGACCAGTTGGTTCACCTCCGCTCGAACCGAATAGAGAAACCAGCCCACGATGATCGCCGCTGTGAACAGCTGGACCGTCATCACGCCGAGGATGATCTTCCAGGCAATGGAAATCTTCATCTGCCATCCTCACGGGTCGTCGTCGCCGCGCTGCCGGAGCGACGACATCGCCAGCCGCCAGGGCACGGCGCGGCACCGCGCATCGCAGACTATACCACGTTCGTGACAGGGATGCTTCGATCCGCGCGCCCGCCGGTCGGCCGGCGCGATCACCCGCCGGTCGCCTGCCTTGCGGATCGGGTCAGGCCGTGGCGACGAGCCTTTGCCTGCGCCGATCCGAGATCACGATCGCCAGGCCGCTGCCGGCGACGAGCAGGATGCCTGCGCCCGCGAGCAGGTTGGGCAGCTCGCCGAACACGACGAGGCCGGAGATCACCGCCCACACGGTGAAGCTGTAGTAGAACGGCGCCACCGTGGACGTGGCGGCGGAGCGGTAGGCGGTGAAGATGAAGAAATGGCCGAAGACGAGGAAGAAGCCCGAGGCGGCCAGCAAAAGCAGGTGGCGCGTCCCCGGCATCACCCATGTCTCGCTCGACAGGTGCGCGCCGCCCGCGCCGATGATCACGACCACCACCGCCGACATCGCCACGATCAGCCCCGGCACGCTCGCGTCGATCGAGCGCCCCCACAGGTCGCGTCCCGCGCTGAACACGGCATTGCCGAGCGCCAGCAGCGCAAACACGGAAATGCCCGCCATGGTCGGTTGCGCCACCATGATCGCGCCGAGGAAGCCGAGCGCGATCAGCCCGGCGCGTCGTCCGCCGATCCGCTCGCCGAAGAAGAGCGCCGCGCCGACGAGCATCAGGAGCGGGGTCACCTGTCCGAGCGCGATCGCATCGGCGATCGGCATGTTGGCGAGCGCCACCACGTAGCAGAGCACCGCGAACAGCTCCAGGCAGCTGCGCACCAGCACCCGCCGGTCGGCCATCAGCCTGACGTTGCGCGCCTGTCCCATGATCGCCAGCAGCGGCGCCCCCCACAGGAACGCCGCGACCCCGCGCAGGAACAGCACCTCGTAGGGCGGCAGCCCGTCGGTCGCCAGCTTCATGAAGGTGTCGTTGATGACATAGGAGCCGGTCGCGACGACCATGAAGATCGGTCCGCGAAGGGCCGGAGGAAGAGAAGGCATGATGCGAAGGACCCGGGCAAGCGTGCGCCGGACCCCGCCGGCCGGCCATCTCTACATCGCGCCGCGCGGCAATTCCAGCGGTCCGGCCGTGCCGCGATCGAGATGGTCCCGCACCGCCCGGAACACCTCCACGAACATCGCTTCCGTCAGCCGGCCGGTGTTGGTGTTGTAGCGGGAGCAGTGATAGCTCGGAAACAGCGTCACGGCGCCGATCCCCTGTTGGGCTCCGTGCCGGAAGGGGTGAGCGGCCACGCGCTCGCCCAGCGCGCGCACCGTCGACTGATGCGCGATCGTGCCCAGCGTCACGATCGCCTCGAGCCTGGGGAAACGGTCGATCGTGGGCACCAGGAACCGCCGGCAGGTGGCGATCTCGGCGCCCACCGGCTTGTTCTCCGGCGGCACGCAGCGCACCGCGTTGGTGATGGCGGTCCCGACCAGCTCCAGCCCGTCGTCGGGCCGCGCCTGGAACTGCCCGCGCGCGAAGCCGAAGCGTCCGAGCGTGCCGTAGAGCAGGTCGCCGGCATAGTCGCCGGTGAACGGGCGGCCGGTGCGATTGGCCCCGCGCAGGCCCGGCGCCAGCCCGACGACGAGCAGCCGCACCGCCGCCTCGCCCTCAGGCGGCAGGAAGCTCGGCACCGGCGCGTTGTGCCAGGAAGGCTCTTTCGCGCGCCACGCGGCGATGAAGCCATGCAGCCGCGGGCACAGCGGGCAGTCGCGGTGCGGCTCGGCGGTTGCGGCCAGCGGCGCGGGCATCAATAGTCGTCTTCGGCCTCGTCGACGGGATCCGGGCGCCGCACCGGGCGCTCCGACGGATCGCGCCCCACTTCGGCGCGCAGGCTGACGAGGTCGATGAAATGGTCGGCCTGGCGGCGCAGGTCGTCGGCGATCATCGGCGGCTGCGAGGCCATGGTCGACACGACGCTGACCTTGCGTCCGCGCCGCTGCAGCGCCTCCACCAGGGTGCGGAAGTCGCCGTCGCCCGAGAAGATGACGTAGTGGTCGACCACGTCGGCGAGCTCCAGCGCGCCGATGGTCAGCTCGATGTCCATGTTGCCTTTGATCTTGCGCCGCCCGGCCGCGTCGGTGAACTCCTTGGCCGGCTTGGTCACCACCTTGTAGCCATTGTAGTCGAGCCAGTCGATCAGCGGCCGGATCGAGGAGTATTCCTGGTCCTCGATCAGCGCCGTGTAGTAATAGGCGCGCAGCAAATAGCCCTTCTTCTGGAAGGCGGCGAGCAGCTTGCGGTAGTCGATGTCGAAGCCGAGCGCGCGCGACGTGGCGTAGAGGTTGGCGCCGTCGATGAAGAGCGCGATCTTTTCGCGGGGATCGAACATGGGAAAATGTCCTCGTCTTGAAAAAATGATGACTATGAAACTGGAAGCCGGGGGCTTCGGTCGTCGAATCGTAGCAAATCTGCCATAAAACGGGGGTCAGGGAAACGGACCATCGGTTCTGCGACCGCTGCGTGCGCCGGCCGCCGGCGCCACCTCCGCTGCGCGCGGCCTGCGCATGCTTGTGTTTTCGGCCCGTTCGGAGTATGGCACGCGTCAATCTCCGACAATAAGCTATGAAAGGGGCATTCCATGGCCCGCGTCACCGTTGAAGACTGCATCGACAAGGTCGACAACCGCTTCGAGCTCGTGCTGCTCGCCAGCCATCGGGCGCGGCTGATCTCGCAGGGCGCGCAGATCACCATCGACCGCGACAACGACAAGAACCCCGTCGTGGCGCTGCGCGAGATCGCCGACGAGACGCTGTCGCCCGGCGACCTCAAGGAAGACCTGATCCACTCGCTGCAGAAGCACGTCGAGGTCGACGAGCCCGAGGCCGAGGCGCCCGAGATGATCGACCGCGGCTCCGACGAGACCGCCGAGGCCGCCTCCGACGACGAGCCGGTCACCTTCGACCGCATGACCGAGGAAGACCTGCTCGCCGGCATCGAGGGCCTGGTTCCGCCGGAAAAGAGCGACGACTACTGAAGACTGGCCTCATCGACGCCACTACCGTCGGCCGCCAGACATGGTTATCTGTTACATGCGCCGTGATGTCCGCGGCGCATGTTTCGTTTTGGAGCCGCCACGCCCATGATGCGTCAATACGAGCTTGTCGAGCGCGTCCAGCGCTACAAGCCCGACGTCAATGAGGCCCTTCTGAACAAGGCCTATGTCTACGCCATGCAGAAGCATGGCCACCAGAAGCGCGCCTCGGGGGATCCCTATTTTTCCCATCCGCTCGAAGTGGCGGCGATCCTGACAGACATGCATCTCGACGAGGCGACCATCGCGGTCGCGCTGCTGCACGACACCATCGAGGACACCACCGCCACCCGCCAGGAGATCGACGATCTCTTCGGTGCGGACATCGGCAAGCTGGTCGAGGGCCTGACCAAGCTCAAGAAGCTCGATCTCGTCTCCAAGAAGGCGGCGCAGGCCGAGAACCTGCGCAAGCTGCTGCTGGCCATCGCCGAGGACGTGCGCGTCCTCCTCGTCAAGCTCGCCGACCGTCTCCACAACATGCGCACGCTCGATCACGTGCCGGAGGAAAAGCGCCAGCGCATCGCCGAGGAGACGATGGACATCTATGCGCCGCTGGCCGGCCGCATGGGCATGCAGGACATGCGCGAGGAACTCGAGGAGCTCGCCTTCCGCCACATCAATCCCGGCGGCCACAAGGCCGTCACCGAGCGGCTGGCCGACATCCTCCAGCGCAACCGCGGCGTCATCGGCGAGATCGAGGCGTCGCTGAAGACCCTGTTCGAGAAATACGGCCTCCAGGCCACCGTCACCAGCCGGCAGAAGAAGCCCTGGTCGGTGTTCCGCAAGATGGAATCCAAGGCGCTGTCCTTCGAGCAGCTGTCCGACATCTTCGCCTTCCGCGTCATCGTCGACGAGGTCGAGGACTGCTACCGGGCGCTCTGCGCCATCCACACCTCGTGGTCCATGGTGCCCGGCCGGTTCAAGGACTACATCTCGACGCCCAAGCAGAACGACTACCGCTCCATCCACACCACCATCGTCGGCCCCTCGCGCCAGCGCGTCGAGCTGCAGATCCGCACCTGGCAGATGCACAAGGTGGCCGAATACGGCGTGGCCGCCCATTCCATCTACAAGGACATGGGCGGCAAGCTGAACGGCGCCGGCCACGCCATCTCCAAGGAAACGAATTCCTATGGCTGGCTGAAGCGCACCATCGAGGCGCTGTCGGAGGGCGACAATCCCGAGGAATTCCTGGAGAACACGCGGCTGGAAATGTTCCAGGACCAGGTGTTCTGCTTCACGCCCAAGGGCCGGCTGATCGCGCTGCCGCGCGGCGCCACGCCCATCGACTTCGCCTATGCCGTCCACACCGATGTCGGCGACACCTGTGTGGGCGCCAAGGTCAACGGCCGCATCATGCCGCTGATGACGGAGCTGAAGAACGGCGACGAGGTCGAGATCATCTGCTCCAAGGCGCAGGTGCCGCCCGCCGCCTGGGAGCAGGTGGTGGTCACCGGCAAGGCCCGCTCCGCCATCCGCCGGGCCACGCGCGCCGCCATCCGCAAGCAGTATTCGGGGCTGGGCACCCGCATCCTCGAGCGCGCCTTCGAGCGCGCGGGCCGGTCCTTCGCCAAGGACATGCTCAAGCCGGTGCTGCATCGGCTGGCCAGGAAGGACGTCGAGGACGTCCTGGCCGCCGTCGGGCGCGGCGAGCTTTCGTCTCCCGACGTGCTGCGCGCGGTCTATCCCGACTTCAAGGACGAGCGCGTCACCGTCGCCGCGCCGAAGGCGCGCGAGGAAGGCTGGTTCAACCTGCGCAACGCCGCCGGCATGCTGTTCCAGATTCCGGGGCGTTCGTCCCGCAAGGAGAAGGAAAAGGACAAGGCGAAGAGCGAGAGCCGGACCGGCAAGGGCGAGGCGCTGCCCATCCGCGGCGTTTCCGGCGACCTGCCGGTTCGCTTCGCCCCGGAAGGCGCCGTTCCCGGAGACCGCATCGTCGGCATCATGCAGCCGGGTTCGGGCATCACCATCTATCCGATCCAGTCGCCCTCGCTCACCGCCTTCGACGACCAGCCCGAACGCTGGATCGACGTGCGCTGGGACATCGACGAGGACACCAAGGAGCGCTTCCCAGCGCGCATCTCGGTCACCGCCATCAACGAGCCCGGCTCGCTGGCCGAGATCGCCCAGGTGGTCGCCTCCAACGACGCCAACATCCACATGCTCTCGATGGCGCGCACCGCGCCCGATTTCACCGAGATGCTCCTCGACCTGGAGGTCTGGGATCTGAAGCATCTGAACCGGCTGCTGTCGCAGCTCAAGGACACGTCGGCCGTCTCGGATGCGCGCCGCGTCAACGGCTGAAGCCAGAAGGACCGACCGGAATGACCAGGGATGACGTGCTCGAGATCTTTCGCGACGCAGGCGCGATCCTGGAGGGACACTTCATCCTGACGTCCGGCCTGCGCAGCCCGGTCTTCCTGCAGAAGGCCCGGGTCTTCATGCATGCCGACAAGACCGAGCAGCTGTGCCGGGCGCTGGCCGCCCGCATCCGCCAGACGGTGGGCGAGGGGATAGACTATGTCGTCGGCCCGGCCGTGGGCGGTATCATTCCGGCCTACGAGACCTCGCGCCATCTCGGCGTCCCGGCGATCTGGGTCGAGCGCGAGGCCGGCGTCTTTCGCCTGCGCCGGTTCGAGATCGCGCCGGGTTCCAGGGTCGTCATCGTCGAGGACATCGTCACCACCGGCCTGTCCATCCGCGAAACCGTCGCGTGCCTGCGCAACATCGGGGCCGAGGTCGTCGCCGCCGCCTGCATCATCGATCGCTCGGCCGGAAAGGTCGACGTCGGGGTTCCGCTGGTGGCGCTGGCGGAATACGAGGTGCCGGCCTATCCGGCCGATGCGCTGCCGCCCGAACTCGCCGCCATTGCGCCGGTCAAGCCGGGCAGCCGCAACCTCTGAGTCCAAGGTCGCGTGGATCCTTTACCGGTGAGCACACGTAACCGGGCGCCGACCTTACGCATCGGCACCCGGCCATTGGTCGCAATCGCGCCCAGCCCCGTTGTTCACGACGTGTAACGTGAGTATATCTGTTGTCAGTGGGCATGGAGATGAACCGGCGGGTTCGATCGAGCCGTTTACCGTTCGTGACACAATCGATGGCTAACTAGGGTCTGCCGGGAATCGAGACGCGTCCGGACGGGTTGGATCGGGTCGCCGCCGGTCGCGTTGATGGCTTGTCGGCGTGAATCACGAGACGCGTTCGACGACCGGGTATCGGGAAGGACAGGAGCAAGGCCAGACAGATGTTGTTTCGGCGCAGGAAGCCAGCGGATATCCTGGAGCGCATGCGCACGATGCTCTGGCCACGGCGCTCCTTCTGGCGTTCCGCTCAATATTTCACCAAGCGCGTCTTGCGCCTGACCGCCACGCCGCACGCGATCGCGGCCGGGGTGGCGGCGGGCGTGTTCGCGTCCTTCCTGCCGTTCATCGGTTTCCATTTCCTGCTGGCGGCGGCCGTGGCCTGGCTTCTGGCCGGCAATCTGATCGCGTCGGCGCTTGGAACGGCCATCGGCAACCCGATCACCTTTCCGCTCATCTGGGCCTCCAGCTACAAGCTGGGCTGCGCGATCCTGGGCTCCAGCGCCACGCACGGAAACGCGCCCATCCAGCTCGGAAAGCTGTGGGAACGGCTCGAGTTCAACCAGCTGTGGGAGCCGCTTCTAAAGCCGATGACGGTCGGCGGCATCCCCATCGGTCTGGCCTTTGCGATCACCTTCTACGTCGTCACCCGCTGGGCCGTTGCGGGGTTCCGCCGCCAGCGCCAGAACCGCCTCCTGGAAAAGGCCAGGCGTCGCGCCGAGGCGCAGGCTCAGACGCTGGCGACCGACAGCATATGATCCTCGGGCTGGGCTCCGATCTCATCGACATCCGCCGCATCGAACGCTCCATCGAGCGCCATGGCGAACGCTTCACCGAACGTGTCTTCAGCGAGGGCGAGCGCCAGCGCGCCGAAAGCCGCGGCGGCCGCATCGCCTCCTATGCCAAGCGTTTCGCCGCCAAGGAGGCCTGCGCCAAGGCGCTCGGCACCGGCATCGCGCAGGGCGTCTTCTGGCGCGACATGTGCGTGGTCAACCTCGCCGGCGGCATGCCCGTCATGGAGCTGTCGGGCGGCGCCGCGGCGCGTCTCGCCGCCATGCTGCCGCCCGGCCACCGCGGCGTCGTGCACCTGACGATCACCGACGATTATCCCCTCGCACAGGCCTTCGTGGTCATCGAGGCCGTGCCCGTCGAATTGCCGCCACACTTGCGGGGATAGACCTTCGCGACGATGCGGGGTATCGCAGGTGCCACGATCGTCGAGGCCATGGCGCGCGTCCCGCGTCCGGCTATTCCGTTGCCCCGCGCCGCGCGAGCCGGTAAGAGCACACAATTCCAAACCGAGGACGACATGAGCGTGGCGGATAAATCGCAAAAGAAATCGGGCGGACTCGGCGAAACCGTCAGCGTCATCGTGCAGGCGCTCCTCCTCGCCATCGTCATCCGGACGCTGCTGTTCCAGCCCTTCTCGATCCCTTCCGGATCGATGCGGCCGACCCTGCTCGAGGGCGACTATCTCTTCGTGACGAAATGGGCCTACGGCTATTCGCGCCATTCGCTGCCGTTCTCGCCCGACCTGTTCTCCGGCCGCATCTGGGCGACGCCGCCCGAGCGCGGCGACGTGGCCGTGTTCAAGTATCCGCCCAACCCGTCGCTCGACTACATCAAACGCGTCGTCGGCCTGCCCGGCGACCGCATCCAGATGCGCGACGGCCAGCTCTACATCAACGGCGTGGCGGTGCAGCGCGAGCTGATCGGCCAGATCGACAATCCCGACATCACCGAGGAGAACCGTCCGGTCGACGTCTATCGCGAGACGCTGCCCAACGGCGTCTCCTTCGACACGCTCGACGTCACCCCGAACGGCGTCTCCGACAACACGCGCGAATTCGTGGTGCCGCAGGGCCACTACTTCATGATGGGTGACAACCGCGACAACTCCGCCGACAGCCGCGTCTTCGGCTTCGTGCCGGAGGAGAATTTCGTCGGCCGCGCCAACATCATCTTCTTCTCCATCGCCGGCGGCGCCAGCCCGCTCGAGGTCTGGAAGTGGCCGTCGCAGATCCGCCCGTCGCGGCTCCTGAACTTCGTCGACTGACCGCGATGGCCGCCCGGAAGCTGACCGGACAGGCGCTGGCGGAGATGGCCCGCGAGCGCACCGGCTACGCCTTTTCCGACATCGAGCGGCTCGAGCGGGCGCTCACCCATTCCAGCGCCCGGCGCCATGCCGGCGCCGACAACGAGCGGCTGGAGTTCCTGGGCGACCGCGTGCTCGGCCTCGTCGTGGCCGAAATGCTGTTCAAGGCCTTCCCGGGCGCGCCGGAAGGCGAGCTCGCCGTGCGTCTCAACGCGCTGGTCAGCGGCGCCACCTGCGCCGACGTGGCCGAGGAGATCGGCCTCGCCGACCTGATCCGCGCCGACACCGGCCTGAAGACGCTGACCGGCCCCAATGGGCGCTCCACCCGCGCCGACGCGATGGAGGCCCTGCTCGCCGCCATCTATCTCGAGGGCGGGCTGGAAGCCGCGCGGCCGCTGATCGAACGGCACTGGGGGCCGCGCAGCCGCCTGGCGCAGGGCGCCAAGCGCGATCCCAAGACCGAGTTGCAGGAATGGGCCCACCAGTCGGTGGCCGCCACGCCGGTCTATTCCATTGCCGGCCGCGAAGGGCCGGATCACGAGCCGGTCTTCACCGTCACGGTGTCGGTCGGCGCCCTCGAACCCACCATCGGCCGCGGCCGCTCCAAGCGCGAGGCCGAGCAGGCCGGTGCCGCCGCCATGCTCCAGCGCGAAGGCGTCTGGCCCAACCCGGAAGACACCCCATGACAGACCAGGACCAGGCCGAGCCGACCGCCGACCCGACCGCCGCCGCGCAGACCCGTCATTCCGGCTTCGTGGCGCTCATTGGCGCGCCGAACGCCGGAAAGTCGACGCTGATCAACCAGCTCGTCGGCACCAAGGTGTCGATCGTCACCCACAAGGTGCAGACGACGCGCGCCATCGTGCGTGGCATCGCCACCCACAATCAGGCCCAGATCGTCTTCGTCGACACGCCGGGCATCTTCAAGCCGCGCCGCACGCTCGACCGCGCCATGGTCCGCACCGCCTGGGGCGGCGCCAAGGATGCCGACCTCGTGCTGGTGCTGATCGACGCCGAGCGCGGTCTGAAGGGCGACGCGGGCGCGATGATCGAGAACCTCGCCGACGTGCACCAGCCGAAGATCCTCGTCCTCAACAAGATCGACCGGGTCAAGCGCGAGTCGCTGCTGGCGCTCACCGCCGACATCAATGCGAAGGCGCAGTTCGAGCGCACCTTCATGATCTCCGCCCTCGACGGCTCCGGCTGCACCGATCTCCTCGACTACCTCGCCGACCGGCTTCCGGCCGGGCCGTGGTATTATCCGGAGGATCAGGTCTCCGACCTGCCCATGCGCCAGCTCGCCGCCGAGATCACGCGCGAGAAGCTCTATCTGCGCCTGCACCAGGAGCTGCCTTACTCGTCCCATGTCGAGACCGAGAAATGGGAGGAACTGCCCAACGGGTCGGTGCGCATCGAGCAGGTGATCTATGTCGAGCGCGACAGCCAGAAGAAGATCGTGCTCGGCCACAAGGGCGAGACCATCAAGGCGATCGGCCAGGCCGCCCGCAAGGACATCGCCGAGATCCTCGAGCAGAAGGCGCATCTCTTCCTGTTCGTGAAGGTGCGCGAGAACTGGAGCGACGACCCCGAGCGCTACCGCGAGATGGGGCTCGAATTTCCGACGTGAACGGCCGCCGCTCGCCGGCCCCTCTCGCGTCAGCCGGGTCTGCGGTCGCGCCCGCGCGCTACTCCCGCGCTGGCGGGAACAGCGTCTTCGCCCCTTTGCCGTCGGGAGGCCAGGCCTTGATCGCGCCGCTCCTGTTGCCGGTGAGCACCGACCCGTCGGCCGCGAAGGCGACCGCGTAGACCGGACCGCCGCCGTCGGCGAACTGTGCGATTTCGCGGCCGGTGTCGACGTCCCAGATCCGCGCGGTCCCGTCGAGCGAGCCGCTCAGAATGCGCCTTTCGTCCGCCGACAGGACGAGGGCGTAGACGGTGCCCGAATGGCCGTCGAAGCGACGGATTTCAGTGCCCGCCTCGACATCCCAGAGCTTGATCGAGAAGTCGCCGCTGCCGGTGACGAGGCGCAGTCCGTCGGCCGTGAACGCCGCGCCATAGGCGCCCCGCTCATGGCCGAGCCAGTCGCGGGCCTGGTGTCCCGCGTCGATGTCCCAGAGCTTCAGCACGCCGTCGATGCTGCCGCTGACGGCGCGCCGGCCATCGGGGGACAGCGCCACCGAGACGACGGGCCAGGCATGGCCGGTCATCACGTGGCGCACCCGGCGGTTCTCGATGTCCCAGACGACGACGCCGCCGCTGCGATGGCCGCTGACGGCGACCCGTCCGTCAGGCGAAATGGCGATCTTGTTGGCGGCGCCAAGCGCGTCGGCCGCGAAGACATGCACGACGGCGCCCTCCGCGAGCGTGCGCAGGACGATCTCGCCGTCGTCGCCGGCGGTCAGCGCGTGCACGCCGTCGGGCATGAAAAGCGCCTGTCGCGCCATCTCCTTGTGCGTGCCGAGCTCTCGCCTGAGGCTTGCCGTGTCCATGTCCCAGAGCTTGATCGCGCGGTCGGTGCTGGCACTCAGAAGCAATCCGCCGTCGGGCGAGACGGAAAGCCAAACGACCGCATCGCGGTGCCCGTCCGCATGCGAGGGCATCGGCGCGGGTTGAGCCGGCAGTGCCGTTGTTCGCGGCGGCAGGGTGTCGGCGGCGGGAGCCCCGGGCGAGGGCGCTGAGCCGGGCGCGGCTTCCTCCACCGTCTGCTCGCGCTCCTCCGGTCCCGCCGCGCCTTGCTCTGCGGCGGCGGCCGCGTCCTGTCCCGCCGGGGAGGTCTCCGTGCTCGTGGCCGAAGGCGGCGCGGCGGTTTCGGTGGGGGCTTCGACCGGCAGCCTCTCGTCGTCCCCGGCGGGAACCCTCGCCCCGATCGGCACGAAGTGATCGAACACGACGCCGACGACGATGACGGCGACAAGGACGTCGAGGACGTGCATTCGCCTCGGTCGTCCGGCCTGGACGGGACTGGCGTCGCGGCCGAACACCGGCGCCTGCGTCGCCGTCGGCCGGCTCGCGCCACGCCATCGTCGCCACGCTCCGAACCCCAGCACCAGGGCGGCGACGAGATAGACCGCCACGCGCAGGAACGAAACGGTGTCTTCTGGAATGGGCGTCGCCCTGACCATGGTTTCGCCGCCGCCGAGGTCACCCGGCCCTGCCGCGAGGAACGCGCCGCGCAGGCAGATGAGGGCGACGGCCAGCATCAGCGCGGCCACAAGCCTGTCGAACGGCCTTCCCGACTTCATCCGCAACCCTCCCGGCAGCCGCGAGCGATCCGAGCATGCACGAAACATCGGCGCTTGTGGAGACCGCACGGTCCCCGCACCATTGTGTCCTTGCGAGGCTGGCGGAGCGCGTGAGCTCCCCGAACCGCCCGCTCACCCGCCGTCCAGCGACTTCTCGAACCAGAAATCCGCATAGGGATTGTCGTTGAAGCGCGCGATCTCGCGGTAGCCGGCGCTGCGATAGAGCGCCTGGGCCTCGCCCAGCGCCCGGTTGGTGTCGAGCCGCACCCGATCAATACCCAGGTCCCGCGCGTGTTCCTCCAGCGCTCCGAGCAGCCGCCGCGACAGGCCGAGCCCGCGTGCCTCCGGTGCGACCCACATCCGCTTCACCTCGCCCACGCCGGGCGCAAGCCGGCGCAACGCCCCGCAACCGACCGCCCGGCCGTCCAGTCGTGCGACGAGAAAGCAACCGGCGGGTGGCGTCAGCGCCTCGTCGTCGGGCGTCGGATTGCCGTTGCCCGGGTCGAAGCCCTCCTCGAACCGCAAGCCGAGCTCGCCGACATAGGCCGCCACGCAGGCACGAGCATCGAGCGAGGCGGGAGGTTCGACCGTGATCGTCAGCGTCGCCAGCCCGAGCAGCCGCCCCACCTCCGCCATCGCCGCGACCAGGCGCGTGCGCCCGCCGGGAGACAGCGGCTCCAGCATCGATCGCGCGCGATCGTCCGACAGGCTGTCATAGGCCGCCCACTCGGCCCGGCCCGCCTCCGTCAGCATGGCCCTCCGCTTCCGCTTGTCGCCGCGATCGGGCTGCACCTCCACCAGACCCTGCCGCCGCAGCGAAGCCAGGAGCCGGCTGAGATAACCCGAATCGAGCCGCAGCCGCTCGCGCAGGTCCTTGAGGTCGCGCCCGCCGGGGCCGATCTCGAACAGCACCCGCGCCTGCCCGAGCGGCCGGCCCCGCCCGAGATAGCTCTCCTCCATCGCGCCGCTGCGCAGCGTCACGACGCGGTTGAAGTCGCGGATGATGTCGATCTCGGCCCTGTCCATTCTCTGACTTTTGTCAGAGAAAAAGGATTGTTGCAAGACTGGCTCCCAGGCGTCGTTTGCTCCAGCGGCTTCACGCCTGAAGTCTCGAGCCGTGACGCTTGATTGGAACCGCCTGTCCGCCTATTTATGACCAAAATTATGGTCAGGAGGTTTCATGCGTACGGTCAGCGTTGCCGATGCAAAGGCCCATCTCAGCGATCTCGTCGCCAAGGCCGCGGCCGGCGAGACGGTCACCATCACGAAACACGGCAAGCCGGTTGCGCAACTGACCGCGGTGCATGAGCCGCTGGAGCGGATCGACCTCGCTGAACTCCAGGCGCTGACTGGAACGATTCCCCCACAGCCCCGGACAGCGGGAGACTTCATCCGAACCATGCGTGACGAAGACCGCTATTGATGCAGTACCTCGACACGTCCGTTCTCGTTGCCATGTTGACGAACGAAGACGCGACCGCGCGCGTCCATACCTGGATTGCCGACCAGCCGGTGGGCAGGCTTGCCGTCAGCGAATGGGTCCATACGGAGTTCGCCTCAGCCTTGGCGCTGAAGGTGAGGACGGGCCAGATCACGGTCGGGGATCGCGCTGCGATCGTCTCCGGCTACACTCGAATCATCCACAAGTCTTTTCGCGTGTATCCCGTGTCGGCGGACCATTTTCGCTCCGCCGCGCTTCATCTGGGCGACCACGAACTCGGGTTGCGCGCCGGCGACGCGCTCCACATCGCCATCGCATTCGCAGAGGGCGCCACGCTCTGCACGCTGGATCGGCGCATGGCTGCCGCCGCTTCGGCATTGGGACTGCGGTTCTTGCTTCTGTAGAGCCGGTTTGGTCCGGCTTCGAATTTGCAGCGGGGATGCGCGATAACCGCGAGCACCCGAACCGTCGTCATCTTGGATACGAGGTTCGAGCGAAGCGAAGAACCTCGTATCCAGGATCCATGCCTCGCCGTCCCGGCCACGCGGAACGGCGGGAAAAGGTGCCTCTCCCGCACCGCATCGCTCGTCGCGAACGCCGAGGCATGGATCCCCGGCTCTCCCTTCGCTGCGCTACGGTCGGCCGAGGATGACGAAGGGGAGGCGTGGCCCCATGTTGCCGCTTCTCCCGCGCGCCGCCCTCCTTGCATTCGCCGCCGTTCCGGTGGAAACCTCCGCGCCATGGAATGGCGAGACGAAGGCATCATCATCGGGTCGCGCAAGCACGGCGAGACGAGCCTCATCCTCGAGGTGATGACGCGCGCGCATGGCCGCCACATGGGCATCGTGCGCGGTGGCCGGTCGCGGCGCATGCAGCCGGTCCTTCAGGCAGGCAACCGTGTCGATCTCGTCTGGCGCGCCCGGCTCGACGAGCATCTGGGGCAGTTCCAGGTCGAGCCGATCGAGCAGAACGCCGCGCGGCTTCTCGCCAGCGGCACCGCCATCTACGCCCTGCAGACGCTCGCCGCCCATCTGCGGCTGCTGCCCGAGCGCGACCGCCACACGCCGCTGTTCGAGACGCTGGCGATCATCATCGCCCATCTCGACGAGCCGCGCGCCGCCGCCGAACTGCTGGTCCGGTTCGAACTGCTCGTGCTCGACGAACTCGGCTTCGGGCTCGACCTGTCCTGCTGCGCCGCCACCGGCACCGTGCTGGATCTGGCCTACGTCTCGCCGAAGTCGGGCCGTGCCGTCAGCCGCATCGCGGGCGAGCCCTGGCGCGACAAGCTGTTGCCGCTGCCTGCCTTCCTGGCCGCCGGGTCGGGGCTGCACGGCGACGAGCGCGCGCTGGAAGACGCGTTCCGCCTCACCGGCTTCTTCTTCGATCGCCACGTCTACGAGCCGCGCGGCATCGAGCCGCCGGAAACCCGCGCCGGCTTCCTGACCGCGCTGAAACGGTCCTGGCGGGACGATCCACAGGCTTCCACCCTCAACGAGTACGCGCAATGACCGAAGTCGAACTCTTCCCGGGCTATGTCTCGCCGCTGGGGCTGGGCTCCATTCCGCTCGACGAGGTGCTGCAATACACCGGCATCGAACTGCTACAGCGGCTGATCGACGGCCTCTATCCCGCCCCCTCCATCGGCGCGCGGATGAACTTCGGCCTGTCGGAGGTCGGCGAGGGCAGGGCGGTGTTTCGCGGCCTGCCTGGCGAGCGTCACCTCAACCCGCTCGGCTCGGTCCACGGCGGCTGGGCCGCGACCATCCTCGATTCGGCGCTCGGCTGCGCCGTCCACACCACCATGGCCAAGGGCGAGGCCTACACCACCGTCGAGTTCAAGGTGAACCTGATGCGGCCGATCACGCCGCGCACCGGCGAAGTGGTCTGCGAGGGCCGGGTGATCAACCGGGGACGCACCATCGCCGTCTCGGAGGCGACGCTCAAGGACAAGGACGGCAAGCTGCTTGCCTTCGGAACCGAGACCTGCTCCATCTTCCCGGCGACGAACCTGGCGCCGCGCTGACGCGACCCATCAACGGCCTTCGGCCAACCTGCGGCTCCGGGGGGAACCGGCCACATGATCGAGTTCATCGTTGCAGCCCTCATCGTCGCGCTGGCCGTGGTGGCCATGCGCCTCAACGATCGCCTCAACCGCCTCCAGCGCGAGTTCGAGGCGCTGCGCGGCTTCGTGCTCGACACGATGCCGGTTCCGGCCGGTGCCGCGCAGGGCGCCGCCGCCGCCGGACTGTCGTCGGTGCCCGCCGACGATGCGGCCAGCGACGCCGAAGCCGCCGCCCCGCCTGTCGATCCCGCCCTGGCGGAGCGCGAAAGCACGACCAGGGCTCTGGCCGAACTCGAAGCCCTGGCCGCCCGCCCGGGCAACTATGCCTGGTCCCCCGAATCCCAGGCCGCGCGCGAGCCTGAGCCGGAACCCGAGGTCGAACCGGCCCGGGCGTCGAAGCGCCCCGACATCGAAACCGCGCTCGGCACGCGCTGGGCGGTCTGGGTCGGCGGCCTGGCGCTGGCGCTCGGTGGCGTCTTCCTGGTGCGTTATTCCATCGAGGCCGGCATCTTCGGCCCCGGCTTGCGCCTCACCATGGCAGCGCTCTTCGGCATGGCGCTGCTCGCCGGAGGGGAAGCCATCCGCCGCAATGGATTGCGCATGCCCGTCGAAGGCATCGACGGCGCCTGGATGCCGGGCATCCTCACGGCTGTCGGCGTCTTCACCTTGTTCGGCACGGTCTATGCCGCGCACGGGCTCTATGGCTTCATCGGCCCAACCCTCGCCTTCCTGCTGCTCGGCCTGCTCGGCATCGGCGCCATCCTGGCCGCGCTGATCCACGGCCAGGCGCTGGCCGGCGTCGGCCTGCTCGGCGCCTTCGCCACGCCGCTGCTCGTCTCCTCGCAAGCGCCGAGTCCCTGGGTGCTGTTCGGCTATCTCGCCATCGTGCTGGTCGCTGCGGCCGCCATCGCGAGGCTGCGTGGCTGGACCGGCCTGATGACCGGTGCCGTGGTCGGCATGGGGCTCTGGTCGTTGCTCTATCTCGTCACGATGATGGACATCCGCCTCGCGCCCGCGCTTCTTGCCAATGCGGCCTTGCTGGCGGCCGTGGCGCTGGTCTGGCTCGCGGACCGCGACGAAACCGCCCGCGTCGACCCGCCGTCCGTGGCGGCCGCCGTCGTCGTCGGGCTCGCCGCCCTGCTTCAGTTCAACGACCCCGACATCATCCTGGCCGGCGGCGAAGGCCACGCCGCGCTGCTCGTCGCCGCCATGGCGGCCATCGCCTGGTGGCGGCCGGCCGCGCTGCCGCTGCTTCTTGCGGCGGGCGGCGTGGTTGTGCTGGCGCATCTGCGCATCGCCCTGTCGGGCTTCTTCGCCTTCGAGATCCTCGGCGAGCCGGTCACCTTCCAGGGGCCGGCCGTCCTTCCCTGGACCAGTCTCGGCGCGTGGATGTCGGCGCTGCTGGCGCTGCTTTTCCTCGGCCTCGGCTTTGTCGCCGCGCGCGGCTTCCTCGCCGGCAACCCACGGCGCGCCGTCGTCTGGAGCGCCTTTGCCGTGATCGTGCCGCTCGCCGTGCTGACCGGCGGCTGGATCGCCCATGGCGACGTCGACCGCGATCTCCTGCGCGCCGCAGCCGCGCTGGCGCTGATGCTGGCCTTCGCCGCGGCCGGCGAAGCGCTCGCGCGATCAGAGGAACCGCCCTTGACCGGCGGGCTCGCGGTCAGCATCGCCTTCGTCGGCGCCGCCTTGGCCGCCGCCGTGCTGCTCCTGATGGCCTTCGGACCGCTGTGGACGACGATGCTGGCCGCCGCGGCCGCCGGCCTGCCGGCGCTCGCCACAAGGTGGCGGTCCTATCCGGTGCTCGGCTGGCTCTCGGTCGGCGCCGCCGTCTTCGTGCTGCTCCGCGCCGCCATCGACCCGACCATCGTCGGCGCCGAATTCCTCGGCCAGACCCCCGTCTTCAACGCGCTCCTGCCCGGCTACGGCATTCCCGCGCTCGCTTTCGTCTTCGCCGCTTGGCAGCTGGCGCGCACCACGAACGGAAGGCCGAGGCTCGCCATGGAGGCGGCGGCCGTGCTCTTTGCGCTGCTCACGGCGGCGATGCTGGTGCGCCACGCCATGAGCGGCGGTATCGTCGACGGAGCGGCCGTCACGCTGGCCGAGCAGTCCATCTACACGCTGATCATGCTCGGCGCGGGCGCCATCCTCGTCGCGCTCGACGCCCGCTCGCCCAGCGCGGTCATGCGCATCGGCTCGCTCGCTGCCGCCGTCCTGTCGGTCGTGCTCATCGCCATCCGGCATTTCGGCACGCTGAATCCGCTCTCCACCGGCGAGCCTACCGGCCGGCTGCCGTTCCTCGACCTGCTTCTCATCGGCTATCTGGTGCCCGCCGCCGGGGCGGCCGGCCTCGCCTGGTTCGCGCGGGATCGCCGTCCGCCATGGTATTCCATCATGCTGGCGCTGACGGCCGCGGCGCTTGCCTTCGCCTGGCTCAGCCTCACCGTGCGGCGGCTCTTCCAGGGCGAGAACCTCGCCTTCTGGCAGGGCATGTCGCAGCTCGAGACCTACGCCTATTCGGCCGTCTGGCTGGCGCTCGGCGTCGGCATCCTCGTCCTCGGCGTCCGCTTCGCCTCGCAGGCGCTGCGTGTCGCATCGGGCTTCGTGGTGGCGCTGGCCGTGGCCAAGGTCTTCCTGTTCGACATGGCCGAGCTGGAAGGCGTGCTGCGCGCCTTCTCCTTCATCGGTCTCGGCGCGGTGCTGATCGGCATCGGCCTGTTCTACCAGCGCCTGCTCACCAGCGCGGCGGCGAAGCAGAACGCCGGGCCGGAACCCGAAAGCCCGCCTACGGAGGAAGCCCCGTCGGCGGAGGAACCACCGCGACGCGTGACCATGCCCCCGCGCGAAACGCCGCCGGCCGACGAGGCCCCACCGGCCGCGCCCGCCGCCGAGAAGCCCGCGCCCGCCGAAGAGGTTGCACCCGTCGAGACGCTTCCCGCCGAGGTCGAGCCGTCCCCCGACGAGAAGCCCGCGATTGCGGACAATCCGGCCGCCGCCGAAGCGCCGCCGGCCCGGGAGCCGTCCAGGCCCGACGATGCGGATGAACAAGCGCGCCGCACGAACGCCAAGCCCGGGACGCCGCCGTCCTCGCCGCCGGAACCGGACTGACCGCCGCGCCATCTCGTCGGCCGCGTTTCGTATCCCTGTAACAAGGACGCGCTAGTGACGACGGCGTTCGGACGGAGGCGCCTCGCTGCCGGAAGCCGTCCTCACGATCGTCCGGACATCGCATCCAACCAGCTGCAGGAGCCAGTCATGAGCGATTTCGAGCGCGACTATCCCGACCATCGCGAAGCCCCGTATTTCGAGCATGGCGACGAGCCGCAATGCAACACGTCGTCCAACCGCAATTTCTACCAGGTGATGGAGGCCCGCATCGAGCGTCGCGGCTTCCTGATGGGCGGCCTCGCCACCATCGCGACCGGCCTGTTCGGTTCGTCCCTGTCCATGCTGAACAGCTCCACGGCGCTCGCCCAGCCCGCCAGCGGCCTGCTCGGCTTCAAGCCTGTGCCGGTCAGCATGGACGACACGGTCGTCGTGCCGGAAGGCTACCGCTTCCAGATCCTCGGCGCGGCCGGCGAGCCGATCTCCGGCGACATGCCGGCCTATCGCCCCGGCGCCAACACCGGTGCCGAGCAGGAGCACCAGATCGGCCAGCACCACGACGGCATCCACTTCTTCCCGATCGACGGCTCCTCGGAAGACGGCCTGATCGCGGTCAACCACGAATATATCGAGCCGCGCTTCCTGCATGCCGACAAGCCGGGCTACAAGGGCATCGCCGCCGATGACAATTTCGTCGCCCTCGACGCCGACGGCAAGCGCGACGACGACGAGGTGCGCATGGAGGTCGCCGCGCATGGCGTCTCGGTCTACCGCACGACCAGGCAGGCCGACGGCACCTGGGCCGTCGTGGCCGATCCCCGCAACCGCAAGGTCGCGGCCGTCACGCCGATCGAGATCGCCGGTCCGGTCCGCGGCTCCTCGCATGTCGTGACGAAATTTTCGCCCGACGGCACCCGCACCCGCGGCACGCTCAACAACTGCGCCCACGGCGTCACGCCCTGGAACACCTATCTGACCGCCGAGGAAAACTGGGCCGGCTACTTCGCCAACACCGACCAGGTCGACCAGAAGCCCGACCTGCCGCGCGAGCATGCCCGCTACGGCGTGTCCACCAACCCGC
Source organism: Aquibium carbonis (assembly GCF_003970795.1). Lineage (GTDB taxonomy): Bacteria > Pseudomonadota > Alphaproteobacteria > Rhizobiales > Rhizobiaceae > Aquibium > Aquibium carbonis. The sequence continues at coordinate 24,831 of NZ_RWKW01000113.1, forward strand.
AGGGCGGCCGCTACGGCTGGCACCTGGCGAAGTCGGGCGCCGACGAATACGTCCGTTTCGACGCGTCCACCAAGGGCGCTTCGGCCGCCGAGGACTACCGCAACGAGCCCAACGCCTTCGGCTGGATCGTCGAGATCGACCCGTTCGACCCCGACGCCACCCCGGTGAAGCGCACCGCTCTCGGCCGGTTCGCCCATGAAGGCGTGGTCTTCGCCCCCGTTGTCGAAGGCGCGCCGATCGTCTGCTATTCGGGCGACGACGCCCGCTTCGAATACGTCTACAAGTTCGTCTCCGACGCCGTCTACGTCCCCGGCCAGACCGACGGTTCGATCCTCGATGCCGGCACGCTCTATGCCGCGAAGTTCAACGACGACGGCACCGGCGAATGGCTGGCGCTGGCGCCGGGCCGCAACGGGCTGACGCCCGCCAACGGCTTCGCCGATCTCGCCGACATCCTCGTCAACACGCGCCTTGCCGCCGATCAGGCCGGCGCCACCAAGATGGACCGTCCCGAATGGGGCACGGTCGATCCCGGCACCGGCGAGGTCTACTTCGCGCTGACCAACAACTCGCGCCGCACGCAGGCGCAGGTCGATGCCGTCAACCCGCGCGCGGGCAACAATTTCGGCCAGATCGTGCGCTGGCGCTACGCCAACACCGACCACACCCGCGCGAGCTTCGAGTGGGACCTGTTCGTCATCGCCGGCGGCAAGGCCACCTCGGCCCTGTTCAACGGTGGCGCGCTCGGCGACGACAGCGCCTTCGCCTGCCCGGACGGCCTGTGGTGCGACGACAACCGCCGCCTCTGGATCCAGACCGACATGGGCGACATCGGCCCGGACTACGAGGGTCCGCTCAAGGAGTTCGGGATGAACGCCATGCTGGCCGCCGATCCGGCCACCGGCGAGATCCGCCGCTTCCTCACCGGCCCCTGGGGCCAGGAAACGACGGGCGTCGTCACCACCCCGGACGGCAGGACCATGTTCGTGAACTTCCAGCACCCGGGCGCCCATGGCTCGGCGGAAGACTTCGCGGCCGGCAAGTACGGCTCGGGCTTCCCCGACTACGACGGCTCGGTGCCGCGCTCGGCCACCGTGGTCATCACCCGCGAGGATGGCGGCGTCATCGGCGCCTGATCGTCCTTGAACGCGAAAACGCGACGCCCGGCCGCGAGGCCGGGCGTCGCTCGCTTTCGGGGGGAGCGGTCTATTCGGCCGCGGCCAGCGCCGGCCGCGGCACCGGCGCCTCGCGGATCGGCCAGTGCACGATGGCGGCAAACAGGCTCAGCGCCACGCCCAGCCACCAGACCGTGTCATACGAGCCGATGAGGTCGTAGAGATAGCCGCCCAGCCAGACGCCCAGGAACGAGCCGATCTGGTGCGACAGGAACACCAGGCCGCCCAGCAGGCCGAGATGCCGCGTGCCGAACATGATCGCCACCAGCGCGTTCGTCGGCGGCACGGTGGACAGCCACAGCAGCCCCATCGTCATGGCGAAGACGATCACGCTCGCCGGCGTCTGCGGCAGAAGCAGGAAGAGGGTGATCACGATCGACCGGCCGACGTAGATCCACACCAGGAACATCGGTTTCGAATAGCGCTGCCCGATGACGCCCGAGGCCAGCGAGCCGATGATGTTGAAGAAGCCGATCAGCGCCAGCGCGATCACCGCATAGCGCGCCTGGATGCCGATGTCGGCGATGTAGGCGGGAAAATGCGCGGTGATGAAGGCGACTTGGAAGCCGCAGACGAAGAAGCCGGACACCAGAAGCAGATAGCTCCTGTGGCCCAGCGCCTCGCGCAGGGCCTGGCGGATCGATTGCTCGATGTCGCTCTGGCGCTGCGTCCCCGAGCTCGAATTGCCCTTCAGCGGGATCGCCAGCACCGGGATGATCAGCATCATCGCCGACATCACCAGGAGCGAATCATACCAGCCATAGGTGTCGATCAGCCCCTGGCTCAGCGGGGCGAAGATGAACATGCCCGCCGAGCCGGCCGCCGTCCCGATGCCGAAGGCCAGGCTGCGCCTTTCCGGCGCCACGTTGCGGGCGAAGGCGGCCAGCACGATGCCGAACGAGCCCGACGCGACGCCCAGGCCCACCAGCACGCCGCCGCCGATGTGCAGCGCGGTCGCGCTGTCGGCATTCGCCATGGTGAACAGCCCGGCGGCATACATCGCGCCCGACAGCGCCAGCACGCGCCAGGTGCCGAACTTGTCCGCAAGCGCCCCGAAGAACGGCGTGCCCAGCCCCCAGGCCAGGTTCTGGATCGCCATCGCCAGCCCGAACGTGGTGCGGTCCCAGCCCTTCTCGGCCAGCATCGGCAGCTGGAAGAAGCCCATCGCCGAGCGCGGCCCGAAGGTCAGCGCCGCAATCAGGCAGCCGCACAGGATGATGAGCCAGGGTAGGCTGGGCACCGGACGCGTGGTCGTGGCGGCCTGCGACATGGAAGCGTCTCCGTTCGTCCGGTCTCTAGCGCGGCCGGACTGCTTTCAATAATGAATTGTTCGACGGGCACCGTTCAGTTTCGCTGATGGATCGAGCCGATCTGGTTCGCGTCCACCGCCGTCCGAAAGGGCTCGCCGGGAAGTCGTGCCGCTTCGCGGGTTGCCTTGCAGTCAAGATGCTTGCATACAAGATATTCGTCTGCAAGCGGATCGGATTGGGCCAGCATGGACCGCATCGAGGATTGCATCAGCTTCCTGCTCGGCAAGGCCACGCAGCAGGTGGCCCGTCGCTCGCGGGACGCGCTCGCCCCCTTCGGCGTGACGCCGGTCCAGTTCGCCGCCCTGCGCATCCTGTGGGAGCGCGACGGGCAGAGCTGCGCGGAGATGGGCGCCCGCCTTCTGCTCGACAGCGCCACCATGACCGGCATCGTCGATCGGCTCGAGACCGCCGGTCTCGTCGAGCGGCGGCCCGATCCCGAGGGCGACCGGCGCATCAACCGGATCTATCTCGGCGACGAGGGCAGGGCGCGCTGCCGGTCCATGAACGCGGCCATGGACGGCGTCAACGCCGAGGTCGACCGGATTCTGGGCCAAAGGACGCCGGGGCTTCGGCAGGCGCTCGCTCTCCTGGGCGAGGTCGAGCCGCGGGCGGCCGAACCGACGGACCGGTCTCCCGGCTGACGGCTTGGGGCTGCACGGCCCGCCGGTTATTCCAGCAGCACCTTCGGGCTCGCCTCCGCCCTGGCCGGCTTGTCGCCGCCGGTCGTGATGATGTGCAGGTCGCGCTGCGGGAAGGGAATGGAAATTCCGTTCGCATCGAAGGCCAGCTTGGCGTTCTTGGTGAAGTCGAGCTTGGTCGAAAACCAGTCCGGCGATTTCGTCCAGTAGCGGATCGCCACGATCACCGCGTTGTCGCCGAGTTCCGAGACGAAGCAGTTCGGCGCCGGCTCGTCGAGAATGCGCTCGTCGGCTGCGGCCATGTCGGCATAGATCTTGAGCGCCAGCGCGATGTCGTCGCCATAGCCGATGCCGATGGCGATTTCCTGCATGCGCTGCGGATTGCGCGAGAAGTTGGTGACCGGCGAGTTCCACAATTCGCTGTTGGGCGCCATCACGAACAGCCCGTCGAAGGTCTTCAGCTCGGTGGCGAACAGGCCGATTTCCTGCACCGTGCCGGCCACGGAGCCTGCATTGATGAATTCGCCGACCCGGAAGGGCCGCAGCACGAGCAGCATGATGCCGGCCGCGATGTTTTGCAGCGTTCCCTGGAGCGCCAGCCCGATCGCCAGGCCGATGGCGCCCAGCGCGGCGATGATCGAGGCGGTCTGCACACCGAACTGCGCCAGCACCGTGACGCCGACGATGACGAGTACGGCATAGCGCACGATCCGCGAGAAGAACTTGCGCAGCGTCTCGTCGAAGCCTCGGAAACGTCCAAGCCCGGCATAGATGGATCTCTGCAGGACGTTCGAAAGAATGTATCCGATGATCAGCAGGATCAGGGCGCCGACGAAGGAGAAGGCATAGGTCACGATGAGCGCGCTCGCCTGTTCCCAGGCGGTCCGCGCCGCGATCACCATGTCGGCGGCGCTGGTTTCGATGCGATCGATGGGGTCCAAGGTCAGTCTCCGTCGCTGGTCTTCGGGGTTTTCGGCAGGACCGGAAGGCTCTGCATAGCCAATGAGGGCGCTGCGGACAACGCCGGGCGCCCGGTTGCGCTCCCCGTCATCGGCCGACGGCGCCGCGCCACACTTCCGTCATAATCGGGGAGCGTTGGCAGTTTCGCGTGCCCTGTGTCAGGGCTGCGTCGCCGGCCCTGCGCGAACGCGGCCACGGGACCTCCGTCCGGAGGAGACATGACCGCCCGCCTTCGCCCCGCCCATCCGGGAGACATCGCCCACCTGGTGGCGATCGAAAACGCCGTTTTCGCGACCGACCGCATTTCCCGCCGATCGTTCCGCCAGCTGATCGAGCGCGAATCGGCCGAAACGCTCGTGCTGGAGGAGGCAGGGCGCGTCGTCGGCTATGCCATGGTCCTCTTCCGCAAGGGCACCGCCGTCGCCCGGCTCTATTCGATCGCGGTCGCGCCCGATCGCGCCGGCACCGGCGCCGGCGGCCGGCTGCTTCAGGCCGCCGAGGAAGCCGCCTACGCCCACGACCGCATGATGCTCCGGCTCGAGGTGCGCGAGGACAATGCCCTTGCCATCGCGGTCTACGAGAAGAGGGGCTATCGCCGCATCGGGCGCGAGGCCGACTATTATGCCGACGGCATGGCGGCGCTGCGCTACGAAAAGACGCTGCGCGGCGACGTTCCGGTCCAGACCCGGGTGCCCTTTTACGAGCAGACCTGCGAGTTCACCTGCGGGCCCTGCTGCCTGATGATGGCGAAGGCCTATTTCGACCGCTCCTTCACTCCCGATCCGGTCATGGAAATCCGGCTTTGGCGCGAAGCGACCACCGTCTTCATGATGTCGGGGCCTGGCGGCTGCGAGCCCTTCGGGCTGGCGGTGGCGGCGCGCGACCATGGGCTTTCGGCCGAAATTCTCGTCTCCTTCCACGGCGCGCTGTTCCTCCAGTCCGTGCGCAGCGCCGAAAAGCGGCGGGTCATGGAACTGGCGCAGGTGGATTTCCGTTTGCGCGCCGAAAGCCATGGCCTGCCCGTGTCCTACCGGCCCTTCGGGCTGGACGACATCCGCGGCGCGCTGGCGGAGGGAAAGCTCGTCATCGTGCTGGTCAGCGGCTACCTGATGTTCGGCAAGAAGGTCCCGCACTGGGTCCTTGCGATCGGCGATGACGGCGACCACATCCTGTTGCACGATCCGTGGGTGGAGGACGAGCGCGGCGAGACGAAGGCGGACGCGGCCAACATTCCGGTTCCCCATTCCATCTTCATGACCATGGCGCAGTTCGGCCGCGACGGGCTTCGGGCGGCCATCATCATCGGAAAGCTCGACCACCAATGACCTGGGTCATCCTCACCGGCCGCCAGAACGACATCGACCCTTTCGCAACCCCGCACAAGATCATCACCAACCGCGACTATCTCGCGCATCCGGCGCTGTTTAAGGGCCAGCGTCCGAAGGTCATCAACCTGTCGAACAGCTATGCCTACCAGAGCCGCGGCTACTACGCCTCGCTTCTGGCCTCCTCGCGCGGCCACCGCGTCATCCCCACGGTCGAGACCATGATCGACCTGTCGGAGCGCAAGCTCTACGAGCATGCGCTGCCGGAACTCGAACTCGCGCTCAACAAGTGTCGCAAGGATCTCGGCGGCGTCTTCCCGACGCGTCTCGTGGTCTTCTTCGGCATCGCCCCGTCGAAGGCGACCGACCGTTTCGGCCGGCTGTTGTTCGACTGGTTCCGCGCCCCGGCGCTCGAGGTCCTGATCAAGGACGAGAACAACTGGGCCTCGATCCGCAAGATCGGCTTCCTGCCGCTCGGCCGCATGAAGCCGGAGGAGGAGGTCCGCTTCCTCGAAGGCCTGGCCACCTACACCCAGCGCGAATGGCGCGACACCAAGACCCGCACGCCCTCGCGCTACACCTTCGCCACGCTGGTCGACCCCAGCGAGGAACTGGCGCCGTCGATGGTCTCGTCGCTGCGCCATTGGGCCAAGATCGCCGAGAAGATGGGTGTCGAGGTCGAGCCGATCGGCAAGAAGGACCTGGCCAGGCTCGCCAATTACGATGCGCTGTTCATCCGCGAGACGACGGCGATCTCCAACCACACCTACCGCTTCGCCCGCCGCGCCCAGCAGGAGGGTATGCCCGTCATCGACGATCCCATGTCGATGATCCGCTGCACCAACAAGGTATATCTCAACGAGCTGATGGCGGCCAACAAGGTGCCGGTGCCGCCGACCGTGATGATCGCCGGCCCGGCCGATTTCGAGATCGCGGCCCAGGCGCTCGGCTTTCCGCTGGTGCTCAAGATCCCCGATTCCTCCTTCTCGCGCGGCGTCAAGAAGGCGGCCAGCATGGCCGAGCTGAAGGCGCTCGCCACCGAGTGGCTGGAGGATTCCGACCTGATCATCGCGCAGAAATACCTGCCGACCCAGTATGACTGGCGCGTCGGCGTGCTCGGCGGGCAGCCGCTCTTCGCCTGCCACTATCTGATGGCCAAGAAGCACTGGCAGATCGTCAATCACGACCGCGCCGGCAAGCCCGACCAGGGCGGCATCAAGCCCTTCCTGTTGAAGGACGCGCCGAGGCACGTGGTCGACACCGCCGTCCGCGCCGCCCGCTGCATCGGCGACGGCCTCTACGGCGTCGACCTGAAGGAGACGCCCGATGGCGTCTTCGTCATCGAGGTCAACGACAATCCCAACCTCGACCATGGCTGGGAAGACGCCGCCGAGAAGGACGAGGTCTGGGTCCGCCTGACGCAATGGTTCCTCGACCGGCTGGAGCGCACGGGGCGGTAACGCCGCCGCTCACCCGGCCCACGCCGCCGCAGCCAGGCTCGCGCCCATCAGAACCGCCGCCACCGCCACGAACACCGCGTCCCGCCGCGCGAGAACCGGCGCTCCCGTCACCGTGCGGGTCGGCCCCGCGCCGAG
>NZ_RWKW01000114.1 GCF_003970795.1 Aquibium carbonis
CTCCCTGTCGGATCCGACGAGCCGGGCGGTAAAGACACCGTCACGCGGCGCGCGGGCGTTTGCGCAGCGATCCCATACGCGGCGAGAGCCGCTGCGATGCTCTCCGTCCCCGGCCCAGCGTCAACAGGAGGCCGCTGGACCGCGCCACCTGCTGTTTTTCTCCTGATGGCCCGACGAAGGCGTCGGCCCTTGCCGCGTCCGGGACGGCCTTCGGTCAGTGCAGGATCTGACTCAGGAACATCTTCGTGCGCTCGTGCTGCGGATTGTCGAAGAACTTGTCCGGCACGTTCTGCTCGACGATCTGACCCTGGTCCATGAAGATGACGCGGTTGGCGACCTGGCGGGCGAAGCCCATCTCGTGGGTGACGCAGATCATAGTCATGCCTTCCTCGGCAAGTCCCACCATCGTCTCCAGCACTTCCTTGATCATCTCGGGATCGAGCGCGGAAGTCGGCTCGTCGAACAGCATGATGCGCGGGTTCATGCACAGCGACCGGGCGATCGCCACGCGCTGCTGCTGGCCGCCGGAGAGCTGGCCGGGATATTTGTTGGCCTGCTCGGGGATCTTGACGCGCTTGAGGAAGTGCATCGCCACTTCCTCGGCCTGCTTCTTCGGCGTCTTGCGCACCCAGATCGGCGCCAGCGTGCAGTTCTCGAGGATGGTCAGATGCGGGAACAGGTTGAAGTGCTGGAACACCATGCCGACCTCGCGGCGCACCTCGTCGATCTTCTTCAGATCGTTGGTGAGCTCGATGCCGTCGACGACGATCTGGCCCTTCTGGTGCTCCTCCAGACGGTTGATGCAGCGGATCATGGTCGACTTGCCGGAGCCCGACGGCCCGCAGACGACGATGCGCTCGCCGCGCATGACCTTCAGGTTGATGTCCTTCAGGACGTGGAAGTCGCCATACCATTTGTGCATGCCGACGATCTCGATCGCCACATCGGTGTCGGAAACCTGCATCTTGGAGCGGTCGACCGTGATGTCCTCGGCGGCGGCAACGTTCTCAGCCATGTTGGTTCCCCTTGTTTCTCAAGACGGGCATTCTTCGCCGTGCCTATCGCTTGTGTCCGGTGTCCAGCCGTCGCTCCATGTAGATGGAGTATCGCGACATGCCGAAACAGAAGATCCAGAAGATGAAGCCTGCAAAGAGCAGGCCCGACATCGGCGTCTGCGCGGAGGCCCAGTTGGAGTCCTGGAAGTTCTGGCGCACGATGCCGAGCAGGTCGAACATGCCTATGATGTAGACAAGGCTGGTGTCCTTGAACAGGCCGATGAAGGTGTTGACGATGCCCGGGATGACCAGCTTCAGCGCCTGCGGCAGGACGATCAGCCCGGTCTTCTGCCAATAGCTGAGGCCGAGCGAATCGGCGCCTTCGTACTGCCCCTTCGGAATCGCCTGGAGACCGCCGCGAACCACCTCGGCCATGTAGGCGGAGGCGAACAGCGACACGCCGACCAGCGCGCGTGCGAAGCGGTCGAACGTCATGCCGGCCGGCATGAACAGTGGCAGCATGACGCTGGCCATGAACAGGACCGTCACCAGCGGCACGCCGCGCACCATCTCGATGAAGACGACGCACAGCACCTTGATGACCGGCATCTTGGATCGTCGTCCGAGCGCCAGCGCGATGCCGAGCGGCAGCGAAATCGATATGCCGACGAAGGACAGCACCATCGTCACCAGCAGGCCGCCCCATTCCGAGGTCGGCACGTAGGCGAGGCCGAACCAGCCGCCCACCAGGAGAAAGAAGGAGACGATCGGAAACACGCCGAAGAAGAGAACGGCGTTCAGGAACTTGTAGGGCACCCGCGGGATCAAGAGCGGCACGAGCAGCGCCACGAACAGGATGGCGGTCAGATCGACCCGCCAACGCTCGCCGAAGGTGTAACGGCCGTACATGAACTGGGCGAACTTGGCATTGACGAAGGCCCAGCAAGCGCCCGACCAGCCATCGGGCTGGAGCCCACCCTGGACGATCGTGGCGCAGACGGAGCGGTCGGGGCCTGTCCAGGCCGCATCGATGAAGGCCCAGCGGATGAAGGGCGGCAGCGTGTAGGCGATCAGCAAGAGCCCCAGCAGCGTGAGGACCGTATCGAGCGGGGTGGCGAACATGTTGGTTCGCAGCCACCTGACGATCCCGCGCTCGGCGGCCGGCGGCGTCGAATTGGCCACCATTTCTGCGCGGACGAAAGAGATATCATGTTCCTGCATGGCCGCTCCCTACCGCTCCACCAGCGCCATCTTGGCGTTGAACCAGTTCATGAAACCCGACGTGGCGAGGCTGAGGCCGAGATAGATCGCCATCCAGATTCCGACGACCTCGATCGCCTGGCCTGTCTGGTTCATCGTCGTCTGGCCGATCTGGACGAGGTCCGGGTAGCCGATGAACACGGCCAGCGAGGAGTTCTTGGTCAGGTTGAGATACTGGCTGGTGAGTGGCGGGATGACGATCCGCATCGCCTGGGGAATGACGACGAGCCGCAGCGTCTGGCCGGGCCTGAGCCCGAGCGCGTAGCTCGCTTCCGACTGCCCGTGCGAGACGCCGAGGATGCCGGCGCGCACGATCTCGGCGATGAAGGACGCCGTGTAGAAGGACAGCGCCAGATAGAGCGACAGGAATTCGGGTTTGACGTCGAGACCGCCGACGATGTTGAAGGCGCCGAGCGAGGGGGTGTCGAAGGTCAGCGGGAAACCGGTCACCACGAAGGCGAGCAGCGGCAGGCCCAGGATGAGCGCCAGAGACGTCCACAGCACCGGAAACCGCTGCCCGGTCTCCATCTGGCGCTTGTAGGAGGCGCGCGCGATGAACCAGGACATGACGACCGCCGCGAGCAGGGCGACGGCAATCAGCCAGGCCCCCTCGCCCCAGATCGGCCGCGGCATGAAGAAGCCCCGGTTGTTGATGTAGCTGTCGAAGGGCAGCTCGATGCTCTCGCGCACGCCCGGCAGGACCGCCAGCACGCCGAGATACCAGAAGAAGATGACGAGCAGCGGCGGGATGTTGCGGAACACCTCCACATAGACCGTGCAGATGCGCGCGATCAGCCAGTTGCGCGACAGACGACCGATGCCGATGAGGAAGCCGAGGAAGGTCGCGGTGACCACGCCGATCACGGCCACCAGAACCGTGTTGAGCAGGCCGACCAGCATGGCGCGGCCGAAGGTGGAGTTGGCGGTGTAGTCGATCAGCGACTGGCTGATGTCGAAGCCGGCGCGGCGGTCGAGGAAGGCGAAGCCCGACGAGATGCCGCGGGATCGCAGGTTGTCGGTCGTGTTGCCGATGATCCACCAGACGAAGAGCACCAGCGCCAGCGCGACGAGCACCTGGGTGATGATGCCCCGGATCTGCGGGTCATAGAGCCACGACCCGCGGGCGGACGCGCCAGCGTGGCTTGCACTATCAGGGGAAGACATGCCCCCCTCCTTCCCGATTGTGAGATGCCGGGAGGCGACGATCGCCTCCCGGAACAGATCATGCGGCGATCAGCGGATCGGGGGTGCGTACTGGATGCCGCCCTTGGTCCAGAGCTGGTTCAGGCCGCGCGAAATCTTGAGCGGGCTGCCCTGGCCGATGTTGCGATCGAAGACTTCGCCGTAGTTGCCGACGCCGGCGACCACGTTGGCGACCCAGGCATTGTCGAGACCGAGAGCGGACCCGATCGTGGAGTTCTCCTCCTGGCCGAGCACGCGGCGGATTTCCGGGTTGTCCGACTGCTTCATCTCCTCGACGTTCTCGGAGGTGATGCCGAGTTCCTCGGCCGTGATCAGCGCATTCAGCGTCCACTTGACGACGTCGAACCACTGGTCGTCACCATGACGAACCACCGGGCCGAGCGGCTCCTTCGAGATGATCTCGGGAAGCACGACGTGCTCGTCGGGGTTGCCGAGGGTCAGACGCAGGGCATAGAGACCGGACTGGTCGGTGGTGTAGACGTCGCAGCGGCCGGCTTCGTAGGCGGCGTTGGTCTCGTCGAAGCCCTGGAACACGACCGGATTGTATTCCATGTTGTTGGCCGCGAAGTAGTCGGCAAGGTTCAGCTCGGTCGTGGTGCCGGTCTGCACGCAGACGGCCGCGCCGGACAGCTGGAGCGCGGAGTTGATGCCCGGCAGCTTCGCCGCGTTGATCATGAAGCCCTGGCCGTCATAATAGTTGACGCCGGCGAAGTTGAAGCCGAGCGACGTGTCGCGGCTGAGCGTCCAGGTGGTGTTGCGCGACAGGACGTCGATCTCGCCGGACTGCAACGCGGTGAAGCGCTCGGTCGCGTTGGTGGGCACGAAGCGCACCTTGGACGGATCGCCGAACACCGCCGCCGCGACCGCGCGACAGAAGTCCGAATCGAAACCGCGCCAGTTGCCCTGGTCGTCGGGGGCGGCAAATCCCTGCAGGCCGGTGTGGACGCCGCAGGCGACCTCGCCCTTGGCCTTCACGTCATCGAGCGTTGCTGCGGAAGCGGCGGTTGCCGCGAACCCGAGTGCGGCCGCACCAAGCACGCCGGTCAAAATCGTCGTTTTCATACCTGAAACCCTTTTTTTTCTCCGGTGAAACCCGGATTTCATTACCCTCGCGGAAGTTGTTGCAGACGCCAAACCCTCCGGCGGTTGCGCACCTGGCGGCACGCTCCCTGCATCTCCCGTCACGCCAGCATCGAAGGCGATTATAATCGATTGGTCAAGGGCGAATGGATGATTAGGCCAGGGTTTCACGACGTGTGACACGCATTTATGGGGCGAAATGCAGTCAGTTCGCCGAAGTGGCGCGGAATTCGGCAAGTGCCGGCGCACCGTGCCGCTGATGTGGGCTGCATCATCGGCGCGCGCCACAGGATGTTGCGCGTCGCGCGCCCTCGTCCTATGCCTCGATGATCGCCATCAGGATTGACGGAGAAGCCGAACGTGCCGAACCCAGACCAGAAGACGGGCGTGAACACGCGGCTCGCCCACATGGGCAACGACCCGCGCGACTTTCACGGATTCGTCAACCCGCCGGTGGTGCACGCCTCGACGGTCCTGTTCCCCGACGCCGCGACCATGGCGCTGCGCAACCAGAAATACACGTATGGAACGCGCGGCACGCCGACCACCGATGCGCTGTGCGCGGCGATCGACGAACTGGAAGGGTCGGCGGGAACGATCCTCGTGCCGTCGGGCCTGGCCGCCGTGACCGTGCCGCTGCTCGCCTTCCTGTCGGCCGGCGACCATGCGCTGATCGTCGATTCGGTCTACCATCCGACGCGGCGCTTCGCCGACACGATGCTGAAGCGCCTCGGCGTCGAGATCACCTACTATGATCCCCACGTCGGCGCAGGCATCGCCGCGCTGATGAAGCCGAACACGAAGGTGGTGTTCACCGAGGCGCCGGGGTCCAACACCTTCGAGATGCAGGACATTCCGGCGATCGCCGAAGCGGCGCACGCGGGCGGCGCGGTGGTGATGATGGACAACACATGGGCGACGCCGCTCTACTTCCGCCCGCTGGACCACGGCGTCGACGTCTCCATACATGCCGCGACGAAGTATCCGGCCGGCCATTCGGACGTGCTGCTCGGCACCGTTTCGGCCAACACCGCCTGCTGGGAACCGTTGCACGAGACCTTCCTGACGCTCGGCTGCTGTGCCGCGCCGGATGACGTCTACCAGGTTCTGCGGGGGCTGCGAACCATGGGCGTCCGGCTCGACCGGCACCAGAAAAGCGCGCTTTCCCTGGCGCGCTGGCTGGAAGGCCAGCCGGGCGTTTCGCAGGTGCTGCATCCCGCGCTCGAAAGCCACCCCGGCCATGCGATCTGGAAGCGCGACTTCAGCGGCGCTTCGGGGATTTTCTCGATCGTCCTCGACGGCGGCGGAACGAAGAAGGCGCACGCTTTTCTCGATGCCCTGAACATCTTCGGGCTGGGCTATTCTTGGGGTGGCTACGAGTGCCTCGCGGTGCGCGTCTGGCTCGGTGATCGCACCGTGGCGAAAGGCGACTACGAAGGCCCGGTCCTGCGCCTGCAGATCGGGCTGGAGGACGTCGAGGACATCCAGGCCGACCTGACGCGCGCGCTCGCGGCCGCGGCAAAAGTCGAAGATTGAAGCAGCAGCGTCAGGATTCGCGCGCCGTCGGCGGATCCGCGACCGAAACAAAGCCGGATGGAACGTTGCCGGAAGACGCGTTGGAATTTTCGTATCCCAACCAGCTAAGCCATTGAAATGATGGCGATCCCGGCAGGACTCGAACCTGCGACCATCGGCTTAGAAGGCCGGTGCTCTATCCATCTGAGCTACGGGACCGTCCCGACGACCCTGACGGGCCGTGTGTCGCCGCCGGACGCTCAGTGCGTCCACGGCACCTTGCGGTCATAACGGAAATTGTCGGAATAGGAAATCTGCCGACGCTTTGCTTCCTTCGGCTCCTGGACGCGGAACGGGATGCCGTGCTTGCTGGCGTAGGCGACGGCCTCCTCGCGGGTATCGAAGACGAGGCGGATCTGGCTCTGCATGTCGCGCGACGTGGTGTAGCCCATCAGCGGGTCGATCTTCTTCGGCATCTGTGGATCGAACTCCAGCAGCCAGCGGCCGGTCTTGGCCTTGCCGGACTGCATGGCGGTCTTGGCGGGGCTGTAGATGCGGGCTGACATGTCGGTTCCTTCCGAGAGAGCGTCGCGTCCTGTAACCCCGGTATGCGACAAAAATCAACCGGAAAGCCCCGGTTTGCCTCGATTTCCAGGATAGGGACGCTTCACCCGGGCCAGCCCGTCAATGCGTGTCGACGTTGTCCTGATGGAGCAGGAGCGGCGATTCCAACGCTCATCGATGCGTCTCGGAGCATTCCCGCCGTCGACCGCCGACCGACGTCCCCGGCGCCACGTTTCGGCCGGATCCAGGGGAAAAATGGTCGGAGTGGAGAGATTCGAACTCCCGACCCTCTGGTCCCAAACCAGATGCGCTACCAGGCTGCGCTACACTCCGACTGCTGCTCAAGCGACCGATCTACAACCGCTTTCAGCTTCCAATCGACCCGTCCGGACGAGGCTTCGCACCAACGAACCTGAGACCCGCATGGGCGTCTGGGGCTCCTAACCTCAGAGAAAGCATTGCCCGGAAGTCTCGGCCTGGTTCGCTGTTTCGTGCGGCCGGCATCGAATGATTGACCGGCTAGCACGGTGGATCGACGGGCGCAACGATTTCGAGCGGGACATCGTCATGGTCCGAACCCGACAGCCTTTCCAGGCGGCCGGCGAACACGCCCCTCAAGGCACAGGTGCGGCTTGGCGGAGCTCGAAACCGGTTTCGCTGGCGGCTCGCTCCCAGGTCTTTTTCAGGGAACCAGCAAGGCACGGACCAGCCGGCTGGCCGCCTTCAGCCACCCTGGTTTGGAAAACAGGCCTCGGCGGTCAGTGTGGCGCCCCTGCCAATGGCTTCGACGAGCTCCCTCAAAGGCGATTCGAAGTCATAGGACACCGAAACCTTCGAGAACCCCGGCTGCCCCCAGCACGTCGCATCTTTGGCAAGCGAGATATCGGCGGCAAGAAGACGGATGCCGAGAGCCTCGGCCTCCTTGGTCACGTAGTCGATGGTCTTCTTCTCGCTGTAGACGTCGCTTTCGCTGCAAGGCTCGGACATGATCCCCATGCAGCGAGCCGATTTGACGGCGGTCTCCCGAAGCGCCTGTCCAGCCCAATAGACGCGGCTGTACTCGATGGTTCCGAAGAGGAGCATGAAAAGCGGCAAGGCGAGAAGCGCCATCTCGACGGCAACGGTGCCGTCGCGGCGAAACATCCACGACCGCAGGGCCGCGATCATGGCGTGGACACCGTGGTCTTGACGGCGATCGAGTTGCCGAGGAATCCATAGCCTCCGAACATGGCATCGTAGGGCCGGCTGACGCTGATCTCGAGGTATTTCGCGGCGAACTCATCGCTCGCCGGGCAGGCCGCGCCGCACGACACCGCAACGGACCAATCGACTGCCGTTCCCTGGGGGTTGGGACAGAAACACTGATCGGCGACGGACGTCTTCCCCGAAGCACTTGCCGCCCGCCCGGTCATGCTCACCGTGAATGCGTTGTTGATGGTCACCTTGGCCGTGACCCCGGGCGTGTCGGCCGCGGAGATGAAGGCGACATCACTCGCGATCGCTTCGGCCGTTCCCGCAGACAGGCCTCCTCCGTTCAGCAGGATGCGGTTGGCACCAGCCGAAACCGCGGTGTTCAGCTCCGACCTGATCTGCATCATCTGACCGACGTCGATGACACCCGCGAGGATGACCAGAAATACCGGCGCAATCAGCGCAAACTCGACCGCGGAAACACCTTTGCGGTCCCGCGCCAGCCTCAGGATGGCCCGCAGTCCAAGCCCGCCAAAGGGTAAGAGATGTCTCATCGCGCAAGCCTCACCTTGCCGCCGGCGGATCCCGCGGAATCCAAGGCCGCCTTGCATTCGGATGCCGCGGCGGTTCCGCCGGACAGCGCAATCGCAGAGCCCACGACCTGGAGGCATGATTCGCCGTCGGCAAGGCCGAGCGCATTCGCTCCGCCCTTGAGGTCGACGGGTCCGTTCGGGAAATAGAACACCCCCGAGACCCGGGCGTTCGAACCGCCCTCGACGAACGCCGCGCCGGCCTTCTGGTTCGCCTGGATCGGGCCGATGACGGCAAAACCCGCCAGATCGCCCTTTGAAGGCGCCACAAGCCGGATGTTCCTGTACCCCGACGCCACGCAGAACGCCCTCCCCGTGCAGCTGCCGGATTTGGACTGTTTGCTCCCGGAGACGACGAGCGCGACCTGGTCGGCATCGAGGCTCAGGTCACTTCCGAAGCAATTCACATTTCCGCCACCGCTTTCGCCGAGCGCGAAGTATCCATCGATCGCATAGTTGCCGGCACCGAGTGCCAGTCCGCCGGCAATTGAAAGGGAACCGGAAACATCATGATGGGCGGCAGCAGGGATGGACAGGCAGGATCCGCCATCCGCCTTCATGTCGCCCTTGACCTCGAAGCGGCCAAGGCTACCGGTGGCGTCGGCCATGGTGACCTTCGCACCGCCCTCGGCATGAAGGGCGTATCCCGTCCCGCTGGCTGCGCCCAGATGGAAGCTGTTTCCGGTTCCCGCGCCCATGACGAGCGTCGTTCCACCGCTGGACTTGATCCCGCTCGCCACCGAAAAGGAACTCGGTCCGGCAAAGGTCAGGGACGCGCCGCCATTGTTGCAGATGCTGTAGCCGCAAGCCGAATGAACCCCGAAGCTGAACGACCCCGCTCCGAATGATGCAGTGCCCGAGGCACTGAAGCCCTTCGAGAACACATAGTTGCCGTTGCCGAAACGGGTCTGGGAGCCAGCGACGGTGACGGGGCCGGAAAAGGTGTAGGTTGCGCCGGCGGGACCGTTGAGGTTGAAGTCGAGCTGGATGCCGCCCCCCATGGTTATGGTACCAAAAGACACTTCGGTCCTGGTTCCGCAATCGAGGGTCCAGGTCGGCTGTGACCAGGCGGCCGTGCAACCGACGGCGAGTGCCTGGCTCTTGGTGCCGCTCTGGTTCCACGCGAAATCGATGTTGCCGCCCGAAAGGGCCGTCGGCGTCGGCGGGTACTTCACGTTTGCGGCAACGTTGACGCGCGCCGCCGCAGCCGCCACGCGCGAACTGTTTTCGAAAGGATCGGGCGTGTGATGCCTGGTAATCTTGGCGGCCGCATTGTTCGGCCCCTTGATGCCCGAACATGGCGCGCTTGGCGCCGCGATGGAGCCGTAGGTCACCTCGAGTGCAGTGACCGACGTCCCACAGGGAACGGCAATCGTGGCGTTTGAGGACGTGACGCATTCCAAGGCTTCGACCTTGGTGCCGCCGCTCAGCGTCAAGCCGGATCCGGCGGCGTCGAGAGCCAGAATGCAGGCGGAGGGGCCGGTTTCCTCCTGTGCCACCAAGGCGTAGGCCTCGGCCGCAACGTCGAGCGAGACACGGCTGCTGACCATCTGAGACAGGAAGAGAGACTTGTCGGTGACGACGGATACGCGGACGGCTCGAGCGGAAGCGTCGCCCGGCAGCGACACCAGTTTGACGGAGAGGGCGGACGGATCGAACTGATTGATCATCGCAACGCGGTTGGCCGCGGCGATCATTTCCTTTTCGGATCCGTTCTTGCCATAAGCGGTCGCAGCGGAGAAAGCGGCGAGATCCGCAACCCGCTGGTTTTCCGTGCGCTCGACGAGCGCCACGCCATACTCGGCAACGAGCCCTGCGGCACCGATGACCACGGGCAGCGAAAGCGCGCTGACGATGAGGACGTTGCCACCCCGATCGGAGGCCAACGAACGAGCACCGCGTCGGAGCCGGTCGAAGAATTCCAGTGGATGCCCTCCTGCTTGCCCCAGAAACCGATCGAACGAGCACGGCGCGGACGCCGCTACACCGAGTGGTGGCTTTCACAAGTTGTGCCTGAATTTCCCTTACGGAACGCTAAAGGTGTGCTCGAAATCAACTCCAGCGAGCAGTTTTCGAGTGTCGAGGTGTGGGGGAACGAAACCGCCTCTGGCCGCAGCCGCTTGACAAACGCGCTGAGGCGCATGGCGCGGTGGGATCAAGGTTGTCGTGAAAACCCGGAAGGCAGTTGCCAGACAAGCCAGCACACGGATCGTCCGCCGGTGTTCCTCGTCCGATCGTCAACGACTTCAGCCTGCCGATACCGGCGCCTTCCCCGACTGCCCGGCAAGTCGAGCCGAGAGGCACGGCTCCCGGCGTTCAAAGCCCCAGATCCCCCTGGCCCTCGTCCAACGCGGTTATCACCGAGGCTGCAAGGGTCCGCGTCACACGGGACTTCTGCTCGAGTGCTGTCCTGTCAAGCTCATCGACGACGCGGCCGGCGGTCGATAGCGAGCGTTCGATGCGGGAGATGAGGTACGCGACCACATGGGCTTCGACCTCCACCTGTCGGTCGGCGAAGAGCTTGGTGATGACCCCCGCGAGCAAGAGGTCGTCCGGTTCGCCGATCTCGACGACGGTCGCGGCGCGCAGGCGCGAGGCGAGATCGGGCAGCGTCACGCCCCATGCGGCGGGGAAGGCTCGCGACGTCAGGAGCATGAAGCTGTTGGCCGTGCGGACCTGGTTGATCAGGTGAAACAGCGCAGTCTGGTCGCATTCGCCAGTCGCGATGCCATCGATCAGGATGGCCCGGCCCTGCTGAGCCGCCTCGAAGCCGTCGCCGAGCCCAGCAGGCGACAGGCGCACGGCGTCGGCCGCCTGCGCCCAGATTTCCGCCAGATGGGACTTTCCCGACCCGGTCGGCCCAGCCAGCACCGCGACCGGGGAGGTCCAGTCCGGCCAGCGGTCGACAAGCGCGACAGCGGCGGCGTTGGCCGGCGAGACGATCAGGTTTTCGCGCGAGAGTTCGGCATGATGGCCAAGATCGAGCGGCAACTGCCGCGCTTTGATGTCCGATCGGCGCGACATCGGCTCACTCCGACCGGGGGGCCGGATCGACAACGACGTCGGTCGCCGGGCCATGGCCACGATACAGCGGCGAATCCAGATAGCGTGCGATGGCGAAGCGCACGAGTACGGCGACCGCGGCGGAGGCCGGCACCGCCAGAAGCAGCCCGACGAAACCGAACAGCGAGCCGAAGGCGAACAGGGCGAACATGAGCCAGACGGGATGAAGATTGACGCTCTTTCCCACCAGTTTGGGCTGCAGGATGTTCCCCTCGATGAACTGACCGGCGAAGAAGATGCCGGCGACGACAGCGACGGTGGTCCAGTCGGGCCAGAACTGCACGAAGGCGACGCCGACCGACAATACGAGACCGACGAGCGAGCCGATGTAGGGTATGAAACTGATCAGCCCGGCGAAGAGGCCGATCAGCAAGCCGAAATTGAGGCCGACGATCGTGAGCCCGATGGCGTACATGACGCCCAGGATGATGCACAGCGTGCCCTGCCCGCGCAGAAACCCCGCCGTCGCGGTGTTGATGTCGGTCGCCAGTCGCCGAACGGTGGCAACGTGGTCGCGCGGCACCCAGCTGTCCACCTTGGCGATCATGCGATCCCAGTCGAGCAGCATGTAGAAGGCCACGACCGGCGTCACGACGAGCAGGCCGCCGATGTTGATGATCGCGAGACCCGAAGTCCACAGCGACTGGAACAACCCGGTGAGGAACCCGGCGCCTTGGGAAATCAGGCCGCTCAGCCCTTCGCGCAGGCTCTTGGCGTCGACACCGATCGTCCGCTCCAGCCAGCCTGGGTCGAATTCCGTGACCAGCGCCTGCAACGTGGCGAGGTAGCCCGGCAGATTGGCGGCGAAGCCCGCAAACTGGGTCGCCAGGATCGGGACGATCACCATCAGCGCCAGCACGAAGGAGACGAGGAAGGCGACGAGGATGAGAACCGTGGCCGCCAGCCGCGACAGGCCGTGGCGCTCGAGCCAGTCCGCCACCGGATCAAGAAAATAGGCCAGAACCATGCCGGCCACGAAGGGCAGCAGGATGGAGCTGAAGACCAGAAGAAAGGCCACGACGAAGACGACGGCCGCGAGCCAGAACAACGCCCTGCGCGTGAGGGCGGCACTCGTCGCCATGTCCGACTCCAGATCAGCGTTTCGGGGTGTCGCTCTCGCCATCGCCGTTCATGTGCCTGAGCCAGGCAACGAGATAGGCCGCTGCCGAAGCCGCGGTCAAGAGGCCCGTCAGAACGATCAGCGCATCACGCAGATTGTCGATCGCGGCCGAGAGCGAGAGTTCGCCGAGCACCAGGCCAGCCAGCAAAATCTGCGCGGTGGTGTTGGCCTTCGAGACGAACAGCGGTTTCACCAGGACGGGATTTCCCATCACATAGGACAAGAGCACCGCGCCGACGATCAGCGCATCGCGCGAGACCACCGCAATCACCAGCCAGAGGGGCAGTTCGCCCATCTGACCGAGCACGACGAAGACCGAAACGAGCAACAGCTTGTCGGCAATCGGGTCCAGATACGCGCCGAGTTCGGTGCGCTGATTGAACTGACGCGCGATGAAGCCGTCGACCCCGTCGGAAATGCCCGCGACGATGAAACCTGCGAAGGCCCAGCCGAGTTCGCCCGACATCATCGCATAGACGACGGCGGGGACGAGCAGGAAACGCAGGATCGTGATGATGTTGGGTATGGTCAAGGCGCTGTCTCGACGGATGCGTTCGCCCCGACGCCGCGACCCGTCCAGGAGCATGCTGCGCCGGAGTCGACCCTCCGGTGGTTTTCGAACATGGCGGCTCGCGTGCCGATCTTCAAGCGGCCAGCCGAGGACGGTCGGCTGTCCACGGGAAAACCACGGCCGCCCGGGCCTGAAAATCCGGCCGTGCTTGCGGGGCTCGGTCCTTCATGCGATGGACCCGGCACGACCGGCCCGAGCATGACGGGCCCAAACGCGACGGGACCATGGCATGAGCGAGGGAAAGAACGGGCTCACCTACGCGGATTCGGGGGTCGACATCGACGCCGGCAACGCGATGGTGGAGATGATCAAGCCTCTTGTGCGCCAGACGCGTCGACCGGGCGCCGACGGCGAGATCGGCGGTTTCGGTGGGCTCTTCGACCTGAAGGCTGCCGGCTTCACCGACCCGGTGCTGGTGGCTGCCAATGACGGTGTCGGCACGAAGGTGAAGATTGCCATCGATTCGGGCATCCACGACACGGTTGGCATCGACCTCGTAGCCATGTGCGTCAACGATCTCGTGGTACAGGGTGCCGAGCCCCTGTTCTTCCTCGACTATTTTGCCACGGCCAAGCTCGACCCCGAGCAGGGCGCGGCGATCGTCAGCGGCATCGCGCAGGGCTGTGTCATCGCCGGGTGCGCCTTGATTGGCGGTGAAACCGCCGAGATGCCCGGCCTCTACGGCCGGGGCGACTACGACCTGGCGGGATTTGCGGTGGGAGCGGCCGAGCGAGGCCAGCTTCTGCCCACCGACGACATCGTCGAGGGCGACGTCATCCTCGGGCTGGCCTCCTCCGGCGTCCACTCGAACGGCTTCTCGCTGGTCCGCCGCATCGTGGAGAAGGCGGGCCTCTCCTGGAGCGACCCTGCGCCTTTCGCACCCGACAAGACCCTTGCCGAGGCGCTGCTGGAACCCACCCGCATCTATGTCAAACCGCTTCTGCACGCGATCCGCAACACGCATGGAATCAAGGCGCTCGCGCACATTACCGGCGGCGGCTTTCCCGACAACATCCCGCGTGTGCTGACCGACGACTGGTCGGCCGAGATCGACCTCGATGCGATCGACGCGCCACCGGTGTTCGGCTGGCTGCAGAAGACGGGCGGCGTGGCCGACCTGGAGATGCTGCGCACCTTCAACTGCGGCGTCGGCATGATCGCGGTCGTGGCCGCCGGCCAGGCGGCGCAGGTGGCGGCGGTCCTGACCGAGGCCGGCGAGGCGGTGATGCCGATCGGCCGCATCGTGCCGCGACGCGAAGCAGGCGTGATCTACCGGGGGACCATCGAGCTATGAGTTCAAGAAAACGCGTCGCCATCCTGATTTCGGGCCGCGGCTCGAACATGGAGGCGCTGGTGGCCGCCGCCGCCGGGGACGACTATCCAGCCGAGATCGTCGGCGTGATCGCCAACACGCCGAAGGCGCGTGGTCTCGAATCGGCGCGGATGCGCGGCATTGCAACCCGCGTTGTGCCGCAACGCGACCATGCCGACCGCGCAGCCCATGACGAGGCGATCGGCGCGGCGTTGACCGAACTCGATGCCGAACTCGTTTGCCTCGCCGGATACATGCGCATTCTCACGCCCGGCTTCGTGGCTGCATGGGCGGGCCGGCTGATCAACATCCACCCTTCGCTCCTGCCCTGCTTTCCCGGGCTCGATACACATCAACGGGCGCTCGACGTCGGCGTGAAACTGCACGGCGCCACCGTGCATTTCGTCACCGAGGCGATGGACGACGGCCCGATCATCGCGCAGGCCGCCGTGCCGGTGCTGGTCGGCGACACCGCCGACGCGCTCGCGGCGCGCGTGCTGAAGGCGGAGCACAGACTCTATGCCATGGCGCTGGCCATGGTGGCCCGGGGACAGGTGCGCGTCGAGGACGGCCGCGCGGTGTTTTCCACCACCAGCGACTGGGGCGCGGAAGACGCGCTCTATTCGCCAGCGCCCGACGCGCCCGCGCCGGCAGAATCGCTGGACCTGGAACGGCTGGCGCGGTTCACGCCTTGAGGCAGGGGGCGCGCGACGCGTTGTACGTTCGCCGTGCTCCCTGCCCGGGGAAGAGGAAGGATGCTCCACGGACTTGATCCGCCGGCCGGTTTGGACCCACACTGCCCGACCACGACAACGGTGGGCACCAAGGGGACCGACGACATGGCGCATCGCTGCGATCACACGCTGCACAGGACGATCCACCATCACGGCTGGAACAACGCCAACCCGCCGGCGATCCGGATCGCGCCGGGGCAGACGGTGGAGTTCGACACGATCGACGCCTCTGGCGGCCAGATCACGCCGGTCTCGGGCGTGGAGGCGGTACGCGACCTCGATTTCGCCCTCGTCAATCCAGTGACCGGGCCGGTCTACATCGATGGGGCGGAACCCGGCGACGCGATCCGGGTGAAGATTCTCGGATTTTCACCGAGCGGCTGGGGCTGGACGGCCAACATTCCAGGCTTCGGCCTTCTCGCCGACCAGTTTCGCGACCCCGCGCTTCATGTCTGGAGCTATTCCTCCAGCCTCTCCGGGCCGGCGGCCTTCGGTCCGGGCGGACGGGTGCCGCTAAAACCCTTTCCGGGCACGATCGGGCTGGCGCCGGCTGCGCACGGCACGCATTCCATCGTGCCGCCGCGCCGGGTGGGCGGCAATCTCGACGTGCGCGACATTTCCGAGGGCGTGGAACTGTGGCTGCCGGTGGAGGTGGCGGGCGGGCTGTTTTCGGTGGGCGACATGCATGCCGCGCAAGGCGACGGCGAGATCTGCGGCACGGCGATCGAGAGCCCGATGTCGGTGGCGATGTCCTTCGACCTCGAGAAGCGCGCCAACCTGAAGTTTCCGCGCCTGCGCACCCCCGGGCCGGTGACCCGCCATGTCGACGCCAAAGGCTACGACGCCACCATGGGCATCGGCCCCGACCTGATGACGGCCGCCCGCGAGGCGGTGTCGCAGATGGTGGACCTTCTCTCCCGCCGCACCGGCATGGCCGCGGTGGACGCCTACATGCTGTGCAGCGTGGCCGGCGACCTGCGCATCAGCGAAATCGTCGACCAGCCGAACTGGGTGGTTTCATTTTATTTTCCGAGGATGGTGCTGGAATAGAGGGGGCCGCAATACCCCTCATCACTGCCAATTCCCCTACGCCATTCTCACCCAAACCCGATTGTCGTGGAACGCCGCGCCGCCATAGGGCGCGGCGGCATCCGCGCCGGTCAGCACGTTGATGCCCTCGCCGCGCTCGTGGGCGGAATTGGGCCAGATGCCTTCGGCGATGACGACGCCGCGCCTCACCCCGTCGAAGAGTTTCGCGTGCAGAACGATTTCGCCGCGGGTGTTGCCGAGCTCGACGCGGTCGGCGTCGGCGATGCCGAGGCTTGCGGCGTCGTCCGGGTGGATCAGCAGTTCGGGACGCCTTTCGCGCGCCTGCGAGGTGGGCGTCTCGGTGAAGCTCGAATTCAAAAAGTTGCGGGCGGGCGACGTGGCCAGCCGGAAGGGGTGGGGCCCGTCGGCCTCCTCGATCAGGTCGACATGGTCGGGGAAGACCGGAAGGCGCTCATGCGGGCCAAGCAGGCCGAGCGATTTCGGCGGCTTGTTGGGCGCCGCCCCGCCCTGCCATTGCGGCTTGAAGCGGAACTTTCCGTCCGGATGGCCGAAGCCCTTGAGATAGTGCGCGGTCTCAAAATCGGGCTGCAGATCGACCCAGCGGTCCGCCTCGAAGGTCTCGAAGGAGCCCAGCCCGCGCTTGGAAAGCAGGACATCGATGTGCTGGCGCTCGGTCATGCCGAAGCCCGGCTGGTCGGCGACGCCGAGGCGCCTGGCCAGCTCCTCGATGACGTAGAGGTTGGTGCGCGGGCCTTCCGGCGGGTCGATGAGCTTTGGCCCCAGCGTGATGTGCTGGTTGCCGCCGCCCTTGTAGATGTCGTCGTGCTCGACGAACATGGTGGCCGGAAGCACGACGTCGGCGAGCCTGGCCGTGTCGGTCATGAAGTGCTCGTGGACGCAGGTGAACAGGTCGTCGCGCAGGAAACCCTGCTTCACCAGCCGCTGCTCGGGGCAGACATTGGCGGGGTTGGTGTTCTGGATCAGAAGCGCGGTGACCGGCGGACCACCGCGCAGCGCCTCGGCGTCACCGGTGAGCACGCGGCCGATCTGCGACTGGTCGAGATGGCGGATCTTCGGATCGGCCATACGGGCGCCTTCGAGCAGAGAGGTGTCGAGCCGGTAGATTCCGCCATTGTTGTGGAAGGCGCCGCCGCCCTCGTGCTGCCAGTGGCCGGCCACCGTGGCGATGGATAGGGCCGCGTGCATGTTGACCGCGCCATTGCGCTGGCGCGCGAAACCGTAGCCGAGGCGAAAGAAGGTGCGCGGCGTGGTGCCGACGAGCCGGGCAAAGGCCTCGATCTCCTCGACCGAGAGCCCGGTGATGGCGGAAGCCCACTCCGGCGTGCGGGTCGCCAGATGCGCCTCCAGCCCGGCCGGATCGTCGGCGTATGTCTCCATGTAGGCGCGGTCGGCGAGGCCGTCGCGGAAGAGCACGTGCATGACCGCGCAGGCCAGCGCACCGTCGGTGCCCGGTTTCAGGATCAGGCCAAGGTCGGCCTGCTTCATCGTGGCGTTATCGTAGATGTCGACGACCACGATCTTCGCGCCGCGTTCCTTGCGGGCGCGGATGGCGTGGGTCATGACATTGACCTGGGTGACCACGGCGTTGGTGCCCCAGATCACGACGCAGTCCGACTTCGCCATCTCGCGCGGGTCGGGCCCGGTCAGCCGACCGGTGCCCATGACGTAACCGGTCCAGGCGAGATTGGTGCAGATGGTGTCGAAGAAGCCGGAATAGCGCTTGGCGTGGCGCAGCCGGTTGATGGAATCGCGCTGCACGAGGCCCATGGTCCCAGCGTAGTAGTAGGGCCAGACGGCTTCCGAGCCATGCTTTTCCTCGGCCTTCAGGAGCCTTTCGGCAACGAGGTCGAGGGCGGACTCCCAGGATGCCTCCTTCCACTGGCCATCGCCCTTGGCGCCCGCCCGCACCAGCGGCTTCAGCAGGCGCTCGGGGTGGTGCACCCGCTCGGCATAGCGGGCGACCTTGGCGCAGATGACGCCGGCCGTGTAGCTGTTGGCCTTCGCCCCGTGCACGCGGCCGATGCGGCCGGGGCCGAGGATTTCGACCTCGAGCGCACAGGTGGACGGGCAGTCGTGCGGGCAGGCCGAATGGCCGGTTCGGATCGGTGCGTGCTGGTTCATGACGCGAGACTAGCGACTTTTGTCAGCGCCTTACAGGTCGGGTCCTACGAAATGATTTGATCCATCGCGCGCGCCATGGTGATGGATGCGACGAACGAGCGAAGCCATGCCATGAACTACCGCCACATCTACCACGCCGGAAATTTCGCCGACGTGGTCAAGCACGCCATCCTGGTGCGGATCGTCGATTACCTGAAACGCAAGGACAAGGCGTTCCGGGTGATCGACACCCATGCCGGGATCGGCCTCTACGACCTGTCCTCGGAGGCTGCGCAAAAGACCGGCGAATGGCGCGGCGGCATCGGCCGGGTGATCGGGGCGACGCTGGAGCCGAAGGCGGCGGCGCTGCTTTCGCCCTATATCGATGCGGTGCGGGCGTTCAATCCGGGCGGCGGGGTCCGGCACTATCCGGGGTCGCCGAAAATCGTGCGGCGCCTTCTGCGCGAGCGCGACCGTCTGACGGCGATCGAGTTGCATCCGCAGGACGCCGCGGCACTGAAGCGGGAATTCGCCGGCGATTTCCAGACCCGGGTGATCGAACTCGACGGCTGGCTGGCGCTCGGAGCGCAGTTGCCGCCGAAGGAAAAACGCGGGATGGTGGTGATCGATCCGCCCTTTGAGGAGACCGGCGAGTTCGAACGGATCGCGGCGAAGCTCGCAAAGGCCCACCGGCGCTGGCCGGGCGGGGTCTATGCCGTCTGGTACCCGATAAAGGATCGGCGGGCAGCCGAAGTGTTCCGCGATGG
Organism: Aquibium carbonis; assembly: GCF_003970795.1. Classification (GTDB taxonomy): domain Bacteria; phylum Pseudomonadota; class Alphaproteobacteria; order Rhizobiales; family Rhizobiaceae; genus Aquibium; species Aquibium carbonis. Next base: position 19,137 of record NZ_RWKW01000114.1, read on the forward strand.
ATTTCGGGCAGGCGCGATCGCCAAGGTTCTCGACGTCTCGGTGACCATTCGCGGCGCGGGAGATGCGCCGCGCCTCGACGGAACCGGCATGCTGATCGTCAACCCGCCCCACCCTCTCGCCGCGGAACTCGAGACAGTCCTGCCGGAGCTGACCCGCGTGCTCGCCGACGGCCCCGGCGCCTTCTGGCAAGTCGAAGAGCTTGCAGGCGAGACTAGGGGAATCGCATTTGAGAAATAGGACTGGCGTGGAGGTTTGATCTGGATTCTTTGGA
>NZ_RWKW01000115.1 GCF_003970795.1 Aquibium carbonis
AGACGGCAAACCGGCCGGACTTCATTGACGATCGAGGGGTAATGTATCATGGCTCAGAACTCATTGCGGCTGGTCGAGGAAAAATCGGTGGACAAAAGCAAGGCTCTGGACGCGGCGCTGTCGCAGATCGAGCGCGCCTTCGGCAAGGGCTCGATCATGCGGCTCGGCCGCAACGAGCAGATCGTGGAGATCGAGACGGTCTCGACGGGGTCGCTCAGCCTCGACATCGCGCTCGGCGTCGGCGGTCTGCCCAAGGGGCGCATCATCGAGATCTACGGGCCGGAAAGCTCGGGCAAGACCACGCTGGCGCTGCACACGGTGGCGGAGGCGCAGAAGAAGGGCGGCATCTGCGCCTTCGTCGATGCCGAGCACGCGCTGGATCCGATCTACGCCCGCAAGCTGGGCGTCGACCTCGAGAACCTTCTGATCTCGCAGCCCGATACGGGCGAGCAGGCGCTGGAAATCTGCGACACGCTGGTGCGCTCGGGCGCCATCGACGTGCTGGTCATCGATTCCGTGGCGGCGCTGACGCCGCGCGCCGAAATCGAGGGCGAGATGGGCGATTCGCTGCCGGGCCTCCAGGCGCGCCTGATGAGCCAGGCGCTGCGCAAGCTGACGGCCTCGATCTCGCGCTCCAACACCATGGTCATCTTCATCAACCAGATCCGCATGAAGATCGGCGTCATGTTCGGTTCGCCCGAGACGACCACGGGCGGCAATGCGCTCAAGTTCTATGCCTCCGTGCGCCTCGACATCCGCCGCATCGGCTCGGTCAAGGAGCGCGGCGAAGTGACGGGCAACCAGACCCGCGTCAAGGTGGTGAAGAACAAGCTCGCGCCGCCCTTCAAGCAGGTCGAGTTCGACATCGTCTATGGATCGGGCATCTCCAAGACCGGCGAGCTCGTCGATCTCGGCGTCACCTCCGGCATCGTCGAAAAATCGGGCGCCTGGTTCTCCTACAATTCCCAGCGTCTCGGCCAGGGACGCGAGAACGCCAAGCAGTTCCTGAAGGACAATCCCGAACTCGCCAACGAGATCGAGCTGGCGCTGCGGCAGAGCGCGGGCCTGATCGCCGAGAAGCTTCTCGACGGCGGACCGGAAGACGACGACGGCGACATGGCCGAGGAAGCCTGAGCCGGGCAAGCCTGGATCGGGTTGCGCGTTTCATGAAGGCCAGGGCCGCCGTTCCTTCGATCGGCGGCCTTTCGCGTCTTGCGGACGCGGGCCGAGACGGTGTCGCCGTCATTCTGGACACCCGCGCGGCCAGTCGATAAGAAGCCGTTCGGCTTCCGGGCATCTCCGGTTTTCCTAGAGAAGGCAACGTAATGAGTGGCGTCAACGCAATCCGGTCGGCATTCCTCGACTATTTCCGGAAGCATGGTCATGAGGTCGTCGCGTCGAGCCCTCTCGTTCCGCGCAACGATCCGACGCTCATGTTCACCAATGCCGGCATGGTGCAGTTCAAGAATGTCTTCACCGGGATCGAGCAGCGGCCCTATTCGCGCGCCACGACGTCGCAGAAATGCGTGCGCGCCGGCGGCAAGCACAACGACCTCGACAATGTCGGCTATACCGCGCGCCACCACACCTTCTTCGAGATGCTCGGCAACTTCTCGTTCGGCGACTATTTCAAGGACGTGGCGATCGAGCTCGCCTGGAACCTGATCACCAAGGAGTTCGGCCTCGACGCCCGGCGCCTGCTCGTCACGGTCTACCATACCGACGACGACGCGGCGCAGCACTGGAAGAAGATCGCCGGCCTGTCCGACGACCGCATCATCCGCATTCCGACGTCCGACAATTTCTGGGCGATGGGCGATACCGGTCCCTGCGGTCCCTGTTCGGAAATCTTCTACGACCATGGCGAGGGCATTGCCGGCGGACCGCCCGGCAGCCCGGACGAGGATGGCGATCGCTTCATCGAGATCTGGAACCTCGTCTTCATGCAGTTCGAGCAGTTGACCAAAGAGGAGCGTGTCGCGCTGCCGCGCCCCTCGATCGACACCGGCATGGGACTGGAGCGCATCGCGGCGGTCCTCCAGGGCGAGCACGACAATTACGACATCGATCTGTTCAAGGCGCTGATCCGGGCGTCCGTCGAGGCGACCGGCGTCCCGGCGGAGGGCAAGAACCGCGCGAGCCACCGCGTCATCGCCGACCATCTTCGCGCCACGAGCTTCCTCATCGCCGACGGCGTGCTGCCGTCCAACGAGGGGCGCGGCTACGTGCTGCGCCGCATCATGCGCCGGGCCATGCGCCACGCGCAGCTCCTCGGCGCGGCCGAGCCCCTGATGTGGCGGCTGGTGCCGGCCCTGGTACGCGAGATGGGTCAGGCCTATCCGGAACTGGTGCGGGGCGAGGCGCTGATCACGGAGACGCTGAAGCTCGAGGAGAAGCGCTTCCGCACCACCCTGACGCGCGGCCTCGGCCTGCTGTCCGACGCCACGGAAGGCATGGGCGAGGGCGCCCGGCTCGACGGCGAGACGGCGTTCAAGCTCTACGACACCTACGGCTTTCCGCTCGACCTGACGCAGGACGCGCTGCGCCAGCGCGGCATCTCGGTCGACACGGAGGGTTTCAACAGCGCCATGGAGCGCCAGAAGGCGGAAGCACGCGCCAACTGGGCGGGCTCGGGCGAGGCGGCGGCCGAGACGATCTGGTTCTCGGTCAAGGACAAGGTCGGCGCCACCGAATTCCTGGGCTATGACACCGAGACGGCCGAAGGTGTGATTGCGGCGATCGTCCGCGACGGCGCGTCGGTCGAAAGCGCGGCCGAAGGCGAAACGGTCCAGATCGTCGTCAACCAGACGCCCTTCTATGGCGAGTCCGGTGGCCAGCAGGGCGACACCGGCACGTTCGACGGCGAGGGCTTCCGGTTTGTCGTGACCGACACGCAAAAGAAGGTCGATGGCCTTTTCGTCCATACCGGCACCGTGCAGAGCGGCGTGGTCAAGACCGGTGCCGCCGTCGCGATGCAGGTCGACCATGCCCGCCGCGCCGGCCTGCGCGCCCATCATTCGGCCACCCATCTCCTGCACGAGGCGCTGCGCGAAACGCTCGGCACCCATATCGCCCAGAAGGGATCGCTGGTGGCGCCCGACCGGCTCCGCTTCGACTTCTCCCATCCCAAGCCGATCGCGGCGGAGGAACTGGAAGCCGTCGAGGCGCTCGCCAACGCCATCGTCTTCCAGAACAGTCCGGTGACGACCCGGCTGATGGCCGTCGACGACGCGATCGCCGAGGGAGCCATGGCGCTGTTCGGCGAGAAGTATGGCGACGAGGTGCGCGTCGTGTCGATGGGCACCGCCCTCCAGGGCGACAAGGCCGGGAAATCCTATTCGACCGAACTCTGCGGCGGCACCCATGTCGCCGCCACGGGCGAGATCGGCCTCGTCCGGGTGGTTTCCGAAGGCGCGGTGGCGGCGGGGGTGCGCCGTCTCGAGGCCTTGACCGGAGAAGCGGCGCGCCGTCATCTCGACGAGCAGGACCGCCGGCTGAAGACGGTGGCAGCCGTTCTCAAGGTCGCCCCGTCCGATGTCGTGGCCCGGGTGGAGACGCTGGTGGACGAGCGCCGCAAGCTCGAGCGCGAATTGACCGAGGCGCGCAAGAAGCTGGCGCTGGGCGGCGCCGGCGAGGGCACCGGGCAAGGCGCCGAGACGGTGAACGGAATCGGTTTCCTGGGCAAGGTGGTCCATGGCGTCGGCGCGCGGGACCTGAAGCCGCTCGCCGACGAGGGCAGGGCCTCGCTCGGATCGGGCGTCGTCGTGTTCGTCAGCGTCGACGAGGAAGGCAAGGCGAGTGTGGTGGTCGGCCTGACGCCCGATCTCGTCGGCCGGTTCAGCGCCGTCGACCTGGTCCGCGTGGCGTCGGAAGCCCTCGGCGGCAAGGGCGGCGGCGGCCGACCCGACATGGCGCAGGCCGGTGGTCCCGACGGAAGCCGCGGCGCCGAAGCGATCGAGGCGGTCCGCAAGGCGCTGGCCGCCTGAGACGGCGGCCGCGCCGACGATGCGTGGCCTGACGGCGGCGGCTTAAAAGAAGAGGCCCGCGGCGAGCGCCGCGGGCCTCTTTTGTCGTTTGCGCTGACGGATGTCAGCCCATCGCCTTCTGCAGGTTCTCGTCGATCTTGTCGAGGAAACCGGTGGTGGAGAGCCACGGCTGGTCGGGACCGATCAGAAGCGCGAGATCCTTGGTCATGAAGCCCGACTCGACCGTCTGCACGCAGACCTTCTCCAGCGTGTCGGCGAAGCGCTTCAGCGCGTCGTTGTCGTCCAGCTTGGCGCGGTGAGCGAGACCACGGGTCCAGGCGAAGATCGACGCGATCGAGTTGGTCGACGTCTCCTCGCCCTTCTGGTGCTGGCGGTAGTGGCGGGTGACGGTTCCGTGCGCGGCTTCGGCCTCGACGGTCTTGCCGTCGGGCGTCATCAGGACGGAGGTCATCAGGCCGAGCGAGCCGAAGCCCTGGGCGACGGTGTCGGACTGCACGTCGCCGTCGTAGTTCTTGCAGGCCCAGATGTAGCCGCCCGACCATTTCAGGCTCGCCGCCACCATGTCGTCGATCAGGCGGTGCTCGTACCAGATCTTCCTCGCCTTGAACTCGGCTTCGAATTCCTTCTCGTAGATCTCCTGGAAGATGTCCTTGAAGCGGCCGTCATAGGCCTTGAGGATGGTGTTCTTGGTCGACAGATAGACCGGCCAGCCGCGCAGCAGGCCATAATTCAGGGAGGCGCGGGCGAAGTCGCGGATCGAGTCGTCGAGGTTGTACATGGCCATGGCCACGCCCGAGCCCGGTGCGTCGAACACCTCGTGCTCGATGGTCTGGCCGTCCTCGCCGACGAACTTGATGGTCAGCTTGCCCTTGCCGGGGAAGCGGAAGTCGGTGGCGCGATACTGGTCGCCGAAGGCGTGGCGGCCGACGACGATCGGCTTGGTCCAGCCGGGCACGAGGCGGGGCACGTTCTTCATGATGATCGGCTCGCGGAAGATCGTGCCGCCGAGGATGTTGCGGATCGTGCCGTTGGGCGAGCGCCACATCTTCTTGAGCCCGAACTCCTCGACGCGCGCCTCGTCGGGTGTGATCGTGGCGCACTTCACGCCGACGCCGTACTTGGCGATCGCATTGGCCGAATCGATCGTCACCTGATCGTCGGTCGCGTCACGGTGCTCGATGCCGAGGTCATAATATTTCAGGTCGACGTCGAGGTAGGGGTGGATCAGCTTGTCCTTGATGTACTGCCAGATGATGCGGGTCATCTCGTCGCCGTCGAGTTCGACGACGGGATTGTCCACCTTGATTTTCGACATCGGGATAAGCCTCGCGTTCGGGGAGGCGGGACGGTCAACTTGCCCCGCGGTTGAAGGAATGCGGCACGCTATAGCAAAGCGTACCGGACCGCGCAAACGCTACCAAAATCGAAGCGCCGCAAGCCTTTGCGCCCTGTTGGACAGGAGAGCCGGCGATGCCCATAGTGCTTGCGGTGAGGGGCCGGCGGCGGATTCGGCCGCGTGGGAGGACGGGCGGATGGCGGACTTCGATTTCGATTTCGTCGATGTGGGCGAGGGGCGCCTGCATTATGCGCGCGCCGGAGACCCGTCCCGGCCGCTGATCCTGTTCCTCCACGGTTTTCCCGAGTACTGGGCGGCGTGGAGCGCGGTGATGGCGACGCTCGCGGACGATTTCTTCGTGGTCGCGCCGGACCAGCGCGGGTTCAACCTGTCCTTCAAGCCCGAGGGCGAGGCGGCCTACCGCACGAAGAACATGGTGGCGGATCTGGCGCGGCTGGCCGACCATCTGTCGCCCGCCCGTCCCTTCGTGCTCGCCGGCCATGACTGGGGGGCGTCGGTCGCCTACGCCTATGCCTTCGCGCATCCCGATCGCCTGACGCATCTCGTCATTGCCAATGGCACGCATCCGGTCTGCTTCCAGCGCGCCATTCTGGAAGACGAGGGCCAGCGGGCCGCCAGCCAGTATTTTCATGTGCTCCGCTCGCCCGACGCGGCCGCGCGCATGGCCGAGAACGACTTCGCCCGCACCATGAAGATGCTCGCCGGCTTCTCGCGCACCGACTGGATGACGCCCGAGGCCGCCGCCGGATACCGCGCCGCCTGGAGCCAGCCCGGCGCGATGCAGGCGATGCTGCATTGGTACAGTTCCTCGCCGATCGTCGTTCCCCGGCCCGGCGAGACCGTGTCGGATGCGCCGCTGTTGGCGGTGGCGCCCGAACGGGTGTCGGTCCGCGTTCCGCATCTGGTGCTGTGGGGAGAGGCCGACGAGGCGCTGCGGCCGGTCTGTCTCGAAGGCCTGGCGCGTTACGCGCCCGATCTCACGGTCCAGCGCGTCGCGGGCGCGGGCCACTGGATCCTGCACGAGCGGCCGCAGGACGTGGCAGCCGCGATGCGGGCGTTTCTACAGCGAGGCTGACCGTCGGGCGGCCTTGGTCTTTTTCGGCTTTGCGGCCTTGTCGGCCTTCAGCTTCTCAGGCAGGGGACCGACGAAGGCGGTGGCCGTCGCGATCCAGCCTGCCAGCGCGTGGTCCTCGGCAACGGCGTCGTTCGCCACCACCACGAAACCGGTCATCCGCCGTCCGGAGAAGTCCATCCGGGAGGCGCCGGGGCGCGCAAGCGCCTCTGCCTCTCGCTCGGCGCCGACGCGAACCAGGAGGTCGCCGCGGTTCATCGATCCCACCAGCATGTTGCCGTTGAGGGTTAAGCAGACGCCGCCGAACATGCGGATCTCGCCGACGTTCGGGTCCCCCTCGAGGATGGAGCGGATGCGCTCGGCAAGCTCGTTCGTCATGGCGGCACTCGCAAAGCTTCATTTTGGGGGCGGAATATGGCAGGGACGCGAGAATGCCGCAAACGGGGACCACTCGCAGGCCATGCTGGCCGACCTGCTTGCCGACATCTCCTGCCAACCGACTTCAGCCCGCCGAAGTGACGCATGAACCGAGACGACAGCGCCGACACGCCCATGCCCGCCGGACCGGCCATCATCCTGGCGGAGCCGCAACTGGGCGAGAACATCGGCATGGTGGCCCGCGCCATGGCCAATTTCGGGCTCGCTGAACTGCGCCTGGTCAATCCCCGCGACGGCTGGCCCAACGACAAGGCGCGGGCGGCGGCAAGCCGCGCCGACCATGTCGTCGACGATGCGGTGGTGTTCGACACCCTCGAGGCGGCCATTGCCGACCTGACGTTCGTCTATGCCACCACCGCGCGCCCGCGTGACGGGTTCAAGCCGGTGCATGGACCGGTCGAGGCGGGGCGCGAACTGCGCGGGCGCGCCGGCCTGGGCCAGCGTACGGGTATCATCTTCGGCCGCGAGAAGTTCGGCCTGTCGAACGAGGAAGTGGCGCTCGCCGACGTCATCGTGACCTTTCCGGTCAACCCGGCGTTCTCGTCGCTCAACATCGCGCAGGCCGTCCTGCTGATGTCCTATGAATGGACCAAGGCCGGGCTCGACAAGGAGACGGACACGAATTTCCGCGGGCCGGCGGTGGAGCCCGCCGCCAAGGAGCACCTGAATTCCTTCATGGGGCATCTGGAGCGGGCGCTGGACGTGCGCGGGTACTTCCGGCCGCGGGAGAAGAAGCCCAAGATGCTGGACAATCTGCGCTCGGTGTTCACGCGCCCGGGCTTTGCCGAAGCCGAGATCAGGGTGTTGCGCGGCGTCTTGTCGTCGCTCGACTATTTTTCGCCGAAGGAGCCGCGCGGCGCGGGCTATCCCGACCGGAAGGCAGAGGCCGACCGCGCGGCGCTCAGGGATGATGCGGATGAATAGACGCCCCGTGCTGATGTTCGATTCGGGCATTGGCGGGCTCACCGTCCTGCGCGAGGCGCGGGTGCTGATGCCCGACCGGCGTTTCGTCTACGTCGCCGACGACGCCGCCTTTCCCTATGGCGCCTGGGATGAACAGGCGCTCAATGCGCATGTCGTCGAGCTCTTCGGCCGGCTGCTGGCCGCGCATGATCCGGACGTCGCGGTGATCGCCTGCAACACGGCGTCCACGCTCGTGCTGTCCAACCTGCGGTCGGCCTATCCGGACACGCCTTTCGTCGGCACGGTTCCCGCCATCAAGCCGGCGGCCGAGCGCACCGCGAGCGGCCTCGTCTCGGTCCTCGCCACGCCCGGCACCGTGAAGCGCCAGTACACGCGTGACCTCATTCGCGAATGGGCGGCCCGGTGCCATGTGCGGCTGGTGGGCAGCGACCGGCTGGCGACCCTTGCCGAAGCCTACATGCGCGAAGGCTTTGTCGACGAGGAGGCCGTGCGCGCCGAGATCGAGCCCTGCTTCGTCGAGCAGGACGGGCGGCGCACCGACATCGTCGTTCTGGCCTGCACGCATTATCCATTCCTGGTCAACCGCATGCGCAAGACCGCGCCCTGGCCGGTGGACTGGCTCGACCCCGCCGAGGCGATCGCCCGTCGGGCGCTCTCGCTCCTGGCCGGTTCCCCGGCACTGGCGACGAGGCCGGATCGCCTCGACCCGCAAGGCGATGACATCGCGATCTTCACGTCGAACGCGGCGGACCCGGCGACGCGCCGACTCATGCAGGGCTTCGGCCTTTCCGTCATGGAGGCGATGACGGTCTAAATGACTGGTTTGGCTGTCGTTTTCACGCCATGTCTCAATGCGTCACAATTAGTGTCGGCCCTGTAGCGCCCAAAAGCCGCTACGGATGCCTCCGGTGGCGGCTCAACAAATCATCGCCACATTCGGCTACCAGACAGGCCATCCACAGGGCAGGCTAACGCCATGTGAATCTGGCGGTGGCCGGACATCAACCTGACGACGCTAGCTGGGGCGCTACGGGACGGAGTGTCGACAAGCTTGCCTGGAGAGGGCACGTGACTGGTCAAACGGACGCACAAGGCGGCACAGGCCGCCCGGTATTCATGACGGAACAGGAAAAGCCTGTTGCGATTTTCCTGCCGCAGCATCGCCCCGGAAGGGCCGCTCGCCCCCCGAAAGCCGTCGTGGCGATCGCCATGGCAAGCGTGGTCTTCCTCGGTGGCGCCCTGGTCTTCATGATTCCCCAGGGCGATGTCGGCGCCACAAACGTCGTCGTGGCCGAGGCGGACCGGGATGCCACGACGCGGAGCGTCTCCGCGGAGGTCGAGCCGGAGACGATGGCCGTGGTCGCGGCCGAGGCGCCGGCGACCGTGCAGCAAGCATCCAGTCCCGCGCAACCCGAAGCGCCCGTGTCGCCGACCGTCGCCGCTGCGCCGGCCGCCAAGAGCGCCCGCGTTGCCGACATTCCCCGAAAGGACGATCCGCGCTGGGCGCGGGCTGAAACGAGGCAGGGATCGCCGGCCCTCGAGGCCGTCAGGAAACTGATCGTCGAAAAGGCGGCTCAGGTCGACGAGGGTGGATCGGATCTGCTCGCCTATGCCGGAAACGACCGTGGCATGTCCGCCTATGGAGACGATGCCTCGGCGACGCGCCGCCCGATGCAGATCGTGCTGCCGGCCGAACTCCCGACGCAGGTGGACGACGAAACCCGCACGGTCTCCGTCAACGCGCCGGTCAACATGCGCAAGGGCCCGGGGGCCAAGCATGGCGTGATGATGGTGATTCCTCGCCAGGCCAAGGTTTCGGTCATCGACTGCGACCAGTGGTGCAAGATCAGCTATGAAGGCCGCACGGGCTACATCTACAAGAGCTTCGTTCGCGGCCGGGCGTCCTGACCGGCGCGAAACACGCATGCGCCGCACCGGCGAGACGGTCGCGCAATGGTCGGGCACCGGGCTCACCGGTTTTCAAAGACAACGCGTTTCGCGGCGTTGACAACGACGGTCAGGCCCCTTATGAAGCCGCCTCAGCACCGGTCCGCAAGGGCCGGTGTTTCAATTGACGTGTCCCGTGGATGGCCCGCATCGCTGCGCGGCAATCCTGTCAGGTTCCGAAAACGGGGACCAGAGGAGGGCGCGTTTCCTTCGTCCGGGACGGCGACGTCTCCGGATCGTTTCATTCGAAAGGGAATGCGATGAGCAAGCGCGAATCCGCAAAGTACAAGATCGACCGTCGTCTCGGCGAAAACATCTGGGGCCGTCCGAAGTCGCCGGTCAACAAGCGCGAATACGGTCCCGGCCAGCACGGCCAGCGCCGCAAGGGCAAGCTTTCGGACTTCGGTCTGCAGCTGCGCGCCAAGCAGAAGCTGAAGGGCCATTACGGCGACATTTCCGAGAAGCAGTTCCGCAAGGTCTACGAGGAAGCCAACCGCATGCGCGGCGACACCTCGGAGAACCTGATCGGCCTTTTGGAGTCGCGCCTGGATGCGGTCGTGTACCGCGCCAAGTTCGTGCCCACCATCTTCGCGGCTCGCCAGTTCATCAACCACGGCCATGTCAACGTGAACGGCCGTCGCGTGAACATCGGCTCTTATCGCTGCCGCCCGGGCGATGTCGTCGAGGTTCGCGAGAAGTCGAAGCAGCTGGTCATCGTGCTCGAGGCGGTCCAGCTCGCCGAGCGCGACGTGCCGGACTACGTCGAGGCCGATCACTCCAAGATGACCGCCAAGTTCGCGCGCGTTCCGGGTCTCGGCGACGTGCCCTACGCGGTCCAGATGGAACCGAACCTGGTCGTCGAGTTCTACTCGCGCTGAGTTGTCAGCATCATGCCTTTCGAACGCCCGGCCCCGTGCCGGGCGTTTTGCTTTGTGCTATCCCGACGGCGAGATGGCGAAGGAGAACGCGTCCGTGGTCCGCTTCATCTACCCTGACGACACGTTCTGCTTTCGGCCGCTCCATACGGTCCAGGCGATTTTCTTCGACGATTCGGGATTGTTCGTCGCGCGCGTCCTCAAGGCCGACGGCAACCCTTATGTCTTCGAGATCAAGGGGTTCGAGCTGATCGAGAGTGGGAAAATCTATCCATGAACACGCATGTGGGGCCGGCGGAGCAGGCGGACGCTGGGGATGTCTGTCACCCGATGTTCCTCGCGGTCCCGTCGACCGTGGAGTTCAATCGGCTGCGCAAGCGGCTGCTGCGCAACACCCGCCAGGCGCTGGAGGACTTTTCGATGGTGCGGCCGGGCGAGCGCTGGCTGGTGGCGCTGTCCGGCGGCAAGGATTCCTACGGGCTGCTTGCCCTGCTTCTCGACCTGAAATGGCGCGGGCTTCTGCCGGTCGAGATCCTCGCCTGCAACCTCGACCAGGGCCAGCCCAACTTTCCCAAGCAGGTGCTGCCGGACTATCTCGCCTCGCTCGGCGTACCGCACCGCATCGAGTATCGGGATACCTATTCGGTGGTGACCGACAAGATTGCGGAGGGCAAGACCTACTGCTCGCTGTGCTCCCGCCTGCGGCGCGGCCATCTCTACCGCATCGCCCGCGAGGAGGGCTGCGCGGCGCTGGTGCTCGGCCATCATCGCGACGACATCCTCGAGACGTTCTTCATGAACCTCTTCCACGGCGGCCGGCTGGCAGCGATGCCGCCGAAGCTGCTCAACGACGAGGGCGACGTGATGGTGCTGAGGCCGCTTGCCTATTGCGACGAGGCGGACCTGACGAAATTTGCCGACGCGATGCGCTTTCCGATCATCCCGTGCGATCTTTGCGGCAGCCAGGACGGCCTGCAGCGCAACGCCATGAAGGCGATGCTGGCCGAGATCGAGAGCCGGATGCCCGGCCGAAAGGACACGATGTTGCGGGCGCTGGGCAACATGCGCCCGAGCCATCTGCTCGATGCGACGATGTTCGATTTCGCCGGTCTCGACGACAGGCGCGGCAAGGCGGAGCCCGCCAGTGCGGTTTGACGACAGGGACGTCGACTGGCTGGCGGACCTGCTCGACGAGGCGGCGCGCCGCGAGATCATGCCGCGTTTCCGGCGACTGGGGACCGGCGAGGTTCGCCGCAAGACGAGCGCCATCGACCTCGTCACCGATGCGGACGTGGAGGCGGAACGCTTCCTGACGGAGCGGCTGTCCGAACGCTATCCCGGCGCGCTGGTGATCGGCGAGGAGGCCTGTTCGGACAGGCCCGCGCTGCTCGGCGGCCTGGGCGCGGCCGATCTCGCCTTCGTGCTGGATCCCGTAGACGGAACCTTCAACTTCGCGGCCGGCGTGCCGCTCTTCGGCGTGATCCTGGCCGTCGTGGCCAGGGGCGAGACCGTGGCCGGCCTGATCCATGATCCGATGGGGCGCGATTGCATGATCGCGGTGCGCGGCGGCGGCGCCCGCCTGCGCCATGCCGATGGTCGCGAGACCGCCGTCCGCGCGGCGGCCGCGGCGCCGCTGTCGGAGATGACGGGCAGTGCGTCGTGGCAGTATTTCGCCGAGCCCGATCGTTCGAGACTGGCGCGCAACCACGCCAAGGCCCTGTCGCAGATCGCCTATCGCTGTTCGGCGCACGAATACCGGCTCATCGCCAGCGGCCACGCGCATTTCGTCGTCTACAACAAGCTCATGCCTTGGGACCACCTGGCCGGCACGCTGATCCAGATGGAGGCAGGCGGGCATGTGGCAAGGCTGGACGGCAGCGTCTACCGTCCCGAGCATCTGGACGGCGGGCTGCTCGTCGCGCCCGACCGCGACAGCTGGACGGAACTGCGCCGCGAATTGTGGGCCGATTGAGCGCCCCGAGGGGACGACTCAGACCGGCGCGTTCTGCGACCGGAAGAGGCGGCCCTTCTCGGCGATCAACGTCATGACGAGCGCGATGAGCGCGGCGAAGAAGTAGCCGCCGGCGAGCGGCGCCACCGTGCCGTCGAAGGCCTGGCCGATCAGCGCGCCGACCACGCCGCCGCCGACGGTCTGCAGGAAGCCCTGGACCGAGGATGCCGTTCCGGCGACATGGCCGAGAGGTTCCATGGCGAGCGCGTTGTAGTTGGCGCCGATCCAGGCGAACTGCATCATGGCGATCGCAAAGAGGGTCAGGAACAGCCAGAACGGTATCGGTCCGAGCAGGCTCAGCCCGAAGGACAGCGCGGTGACGGCGAGGAAGCCCAAAAGGGCGCCGTGTGCCAGCCTGCGCATGCCGAAGCGCCCGACCATGCGCGCGTTGAGGAAGGACGAGACCGCCATCAGGCCGGCCACCAGCGCGAAATAGAGCGGGAACATCTCGCCGACGTCGTAGATGCCGACATAGACCTGCTGAGCCGAGTTGATGAAGCCGAACAGGGCGCCGAACACGGCCGTCATCGCGATGGTGTAGCAGATCGCGACCCGCTCGGTCAGGACGATGCGGAAGGCCTCGAGGATGACCTTGGCGGTGAAGGGGCGGCGCTGCGACAGGGGCAGCGTCTCGGGCAGGCGCAGCCCGGTCCAGATGGTGAAGGCGAGCGACATCACGCCGATGAACACGAAGATCATCGGCCAGTCGGAAAACAGCATGATGAACTGGCCGATGCCCGGCGCGATGACCGGGATGACCATGAAGACCATGAAGACGAGCGACATCACCTCGGCCATGGCCCGCCCGCCATAGACGTCGCGCACCAGCGACACGGCGATGACCCGCGTGGCCGCTGCGCCCAGCCCCTGGACGAAGCGCATGACGAGAAGGATCGTGAAGCTCGGCGCGAACGCGCAGGCGAAAGCGGCCACCACGTAGACGCCAAGCCCGACCAGCAGCGGAATGCGCCTGCCGTAGCGATCGGAAATCGGTCCGAACACCAGCTGCATGACACCAAAGCCGATCACATAGGCCGTGACGACCAGCTGTCGCGCGTTTTCGTCCTCGACCGCGAGGCTCATGCCGATCTGTTGCAGCGCGACCAGCATGATGTCGATCGCCAGCGCATTGAGCGCCATCAGACCGGCGGTGATCGCGATGAACTCCCAGCGCGGGATCGTCAGCAGAGGCGCCTTCGAGGGCGAGGGGGATACCGTCTGGTCCATGGCGTCGTCGTCCAGATTCCACACAAACAAAAAAAGAAGACGCGCCGGCTTCGGCGCATCTTCGACTGATCGCCCCGAATGACTTCCGGGGTCCCTGTTTCTAAAACCGCGGCCGGCTGCCGCCGCGTCGGGTCAGGCCGCGCCTTTGGTGCTCACGCCCTTCTCGTCGAGGAAGGTCTGCAACTCTCCGGCCTGAAACATCTCGCGGATGATGTCGCATCCGCCCACGAACTCGCCCTTGACGTAGAGCTGCGGGATCGTCGGCCACTGCGAGAATTCCTTGATGCCCTGGCGCAGCTCGTCGGAGGTCAGCACGTTGATGCCTTTGTAGTCGACGCCGACATAATCCAGGATCTGGACGACCTGGCCCGAAAAGCCGCATTGCGGGAAGCCCGGCGTGCCCTTCATGAACAGGACGACGTCGTTGCCCTTGACCTCGTTGGCGATGAAATCTGTGATGGCGCTCATGGCTGAATGTCCTTCTCCGTCCGGTTCAAGGCCGGCGATGAAATGCGGGAACTCGTTGAGCCCTAGATAGAAGATCACCCGGTTCTTGTCGAGGCTGCGTGCCGCCGCGGCAGGGCTCGATCCTGAGTCCCGAGCCCCTGTCCGCCCTCGTCGTCAGTCGGGGATGCTGGTCTGCAACGCGAGCGCATGCAGCACCCCGCCCATGTTTCCCTTGAGCGCATTGTAGACCATCTGGTGCTGTTGAACGCGCGACTTGCCGCGAAAGCTCTCGGCAACGACTTCGGCCGCGTAGTGATCGCCGTCACCCGCCAGATCGCGGATCGTGACCCGTGCGTCGGGAATCGATTCCTTGATGAGCCTCTCTATGTCGCGGGCGTCCATTGGCATCAGTGTGCTCCATCCATGAATTTCGGGAACCAGCCTTCGTGGGCGGCGATGAGGTCGGCCAGGCCAACGACGCGGCCGTCGCCGAGCTTCAGGGAATCGCCCCCGGTCGTTCCCACCCAGGGCGCGAATATACCGAGCGACCTTGCCTCGTTCCACACCTGGTTGATGTCGTCGCCATGCGGGTCGAGATCGATCTCGACGAGATAGCGTCCCTGATCCTCGCCGAAGAAGAACGGCACCGGATCGGCCTCGGCGGGACCGGGAAGCTCGCCGCCGATGCCGCCCGCCATCGCCATTTCGGCAAAGGCGACCGCGACGCCGCCATCCGACACGTCATGCACGGCGCTCGCCGTGCCGCGCAGGATCAGCGACCGGACGAAGTCGCCGACGCGCCGCTCCGCCGCCAGATCGACGGGCGGGGGCGTCCCGTCGGAGCGCCCGAAGACCGTGCGGAGATAAGCGGACTGGCCGAGATGACCGTTGGCGAAGTCCTTGCGCGAACCGACCAGCAGCACGGCGCGTCCCGGCCTCTTGAAGCCGATGGTCGCCATCCTGTTCCAGTCGTCGATCAGGCCGACACCGGCGATGGTGGGGGTGGGCAGGATCGCCTTGCCGTTGGTCTCGTTGTAGAGCGAGACGTTGCCCGAGACGATCGGGAAGTCGAGAGCCCGGCAGGCTTCGCCGATCCCCTTGATCGCCTGAACGAGCTGGCCCATGATTTCGGGCCGCTCCGGATTGCCGAAATTGAGGTTGTCGGTCGCCGCCAGCGGCAAGGCGCCGGTGGCGGTGATGTTGCGCCAGCATTCGGCCACCGCCTGCTTTCCGCCCTCGAACGGATCGGCCTGGCAGTAGCGCGGATTGACGTCGGACGAGAAGGCGAGCGCCTTGGTGGGATGCCCATCGATGCGCACGACACCGGCGTCACCGCCGGGTCGCTGCAGGGAATTGCCCTGGATCAGCGTGTCGTACTGTTCCCAGACCCAGCGGCGCGACGACAGGTCGGGCGAACCCAGAAGCGAAAGCAGCGCGTCCCCGAGATCGAAGGGGTCGCCGCGATATGTGCTCGCCGGAGGGGCGTCGCCGAGCCAGGGCCGGTCGAAGACGCGTTCCTCCTCCGATCGCCTGGCCATCCCGCCAGCGGCCGTCACGTCGCCGTCCATCTGGCGCGACAGGAGGTCGAGCGCCTCGTCGCTCATGCCGGGCCCGCCATCGGCCTGCGGCAGCGGGGCAGGCACCGGCGGCGCCACCCAGGGCCGGTCATATTCGGGCGCCTGATCGCCGAGATCCTTGATCGGCAGGTTGGCGACTTCGTCGCCCTGGTGGAAGACGCGGAAGCGCAGATCGTCCGTCGTCTCGCCGACGATGGCGAAATCCAGTCCCCATTTGCGGAAGATCGCCTCGGCCACGGCGCGCAGCTCGGGCTTGAGCACCATGAGCATGCGCTCCTGGCTTTCCGACAGCATCATCTCGTAGGCCGACATGCGCTCCTCGCGCACGGGAACCTTGTCGAGATCGAGCCGGATGCCGAGATCGCCCTTGGCGCCCATCTCGACGGCCGAGCAGGTGAGGCCGGCCGCGCCCATGTCCTGGATGGCGATGACGGCGCCGGAGGCCATCAGTTCCAGGCAGGCTTCGAGCAGGCACTTCTCGGTGAACGGATCGCCGACCTGCACGGTCGGGCGCTTCTCCTCGATCTGGTCGTCGAACTCGGCCGAGGCCATGGTCGCGCCGCCGACGCCGTCGCGGCCGGTCTTGGCGCCGAGATAGACGACGGGCAGGCCGACCCCCTTGGCCTGGGACAGGAATATCGCGTCGGTCCTGGCGATGCCGGCAGCAAAGGCGTTGACGAGGATGTTGCCGTTGTAGGCGGCGTCGAACTGCACCTCGCCGCCGACGGTGGGCACGCCGAAGGCATTGCCGTAGCCGCCGACGCCAGCCACGACGCCCGAAACGAGATGGCGCGTCCGGGGATGGTCGGGCTCGCCGAAGCGCAGGGCGTTCATCGCCGCGATCGGCCGCGCGCCCATGGTGAACACGTCGCGAAGAATGCCACCGACGCCGGTCGCCGCGCCCTGGTAGGGTTCGATGTAGGACGGGTGGTTGTGGCTTTCCATCTTGAAGACGACGCAATCGCCGTCGCCGATATCGACGACGCCGGCATTTTCGCCCGGCCCCTGGATGACCCGCGCGCCGGTGGTCGGCAGCGTCTTCAGCCACTTCTTGGACGACTTGTAGGAGCAGTGCTCGTTCCACATCGCCGAGAAGATGCCGAGTTCGGTGAAAGACGGTTCCCGGCCGATCAGATCGAGAATTCGCTGGTATTCGTCCGGCTTCAGCCCGTGCGAAGCGACGAGCTCGGGCGTGATCGGGACGGTGTTCGGGATGGTCATGGCGGGCCCTGTCGTAGTGTGGCGCGGTCTTTGCGCTGCATAGCGCAAGCCGGCGGAGGATGACACCTGTGCGGCGCGGAAATATGGGGGCGGCCTCCACCCGGGACCAATGTCGTCAGTCCCTCCGCATCGAGGCCTTGCGCTGCGACAGGAAGGCGCGAATCGCCGGATCGGTGGAGAGAGCGGTGGCGCGGTCATAGGCGAGCCGGGCCCCTTCGACGTCGCCCTTGCCCCGAAGAAGATGGGCCCGCACCGCCCACCAGGGCTGGTAGCCGGTCGTGCGATCCCGCGGAATGTCGTCGAGCAGGGCCAGCGCCTCCTCGCCCCGTCCCGTTTCGCCCAGCGCGGCGGCCAGTCCGGTCACCGCTCCGATGCTCGGATGCAGCGACACCAGACCGCGGTAGAGCGCCGCGATCCCGGTCCAGTCTGTCGGATTGCCGCGTCGGCGATCCGCATGCGCCGCCTGGATCGCCGCCTCGATCTGATACCGGCCGAGCGACGCGTTCGGGATCGCAAGCCGCATGGCGAGATCGGCATCGTCCAGCATCCGCGCGTTCCACAGGTTCGGGTCCTGCTCGTCGAGAGGGATGAAGGCGCCGTCGGGGCCGGTGCGGGCGGGGCGACGCGCCTCCGCATAGAGCATCAGGGCGAGCAGCGCCTGGGCCTCGGCCTGGCGGGGCATCTCGCTTGCAAGCACGCTGCCGAGCCAGATCGCCTCGCTGGCGAGAGGTGCCCCCTTGGCGTCGCCGGCGGAGTGTCCTTCGGCGCCGACCGTGTAGGCGGCATAGATCGCGTCGAGCACGTGATCGAGCCGCGCCTCGAATTCGTCGGGCGAGGGCAGCGCGAAGCCGATGCCGGCGGCCTCGATCTTGGCGCGGGCGCGCGTCAGGCGCTGGCCGAGCGTCCCCGGCGAGATCAGGAACGCACCCGACATGCGGCGGGCATCCAGGCCGAGCACCACCTGCAGCATGAGCGGCGTGCGGATGGATGCGGCTATGGCCGGATGTGCGCAGACGAAGAGGAGGTTGAGCAGATGGTCGGGCATCGTCCCGCGGGTCCTGTCGGCCCGCTCCTCTTCCAGCCGGACGAGATGCGACTGCGCGGTCGCGGCCACGCGGTCATGGCGCCTGGCGTCGCTCAGCCGGTTCCTCGCCGCCGTCACCAGCCACGCCTCGGGTTTCTCGGGAATGCCGCGCACCGGCCAGGTCTCCAGCGCGCGCAGCAGCGCGTCCGACAAGGCGTCGGCGGCCATCTGGACGCTCCCCGTGCGCATGGCCAGGGTGGCGACGAGCCTGCCGTAGGACAGGCGCGCCACTCGCTCGACTTCGGCCGCAGCCGCTGTCACGCGGCCCCTCGCATCACCACGGGGCGCAGTTCGACCGCTCCGGACGCCGCCGCCGGGTTGCGCGCGGCCCATTCCAGCGCCGTGTCGAGGTCCGGGACCTCGATGATGTAATAGCCGCCGAGATGTTCCTTGCTCGCGGCATAGGGGCCGTCCTGGATATCGCGCATCTCGCCGCGGATGCGCAGCGTGGTGGCCGTATGGGGCGGGTGGAGGGCATTGCCGCCGACGAGGATGCCGGCCTCCACCAGCGCCTTCGTGTAGGCGCCCCAGAGTTCGCCGTCGGCCGCGGCGCGGACCGCATCGGCATCCGCGTACTCGGTCGGCGAGGTGTAGTTGAGGATCATGTACTGCATGTTGCCGTTCCTCCGGTTTCAGCGGGCGACGACTGCGGGCAGCAGCGCGGTCGGCGTGCGGTCGGCGCTGCACATGTCGTTGTCCGCCGGACGGACGCCGAAATGCAGACCCTCGGCGGACAAGGCCAGGATATCATGGTCTTCTCCGCAGTCCGCGACCGGCTTCCACGCCGCGCAGCCGCTGCCGGAGATGTCCGTCTCGAGATTGAGGGTGAGGCCGCACGCAGCCATGGCCATGCCCGCGACGATCTCGGGCACGTCGGTGAGCAGGGTGACGTGCTTCCACTCTTCGCCGAAGACGGTCCGGAAGGCGCCCGGCACGTCGGCCGACGGTTCGCCCACGGTGAAGGCGCCGCCGGTGCGGAACTGGAACGTCCGCATCGTCATCTGGGGGTCGAGGGCATGGGTGAAGATCAGGCTCCACCGGCCGTCCCGGAACACGAACTCGCGCGTGCCGAAGCCGCCGTACCAGGGCTCGACGGCCGGGCTGACATAGGTGCCGCGCAGCGACTGCAGCGCGGACCGGTCGGCGGGTTCGGCCGTACCGCCGGCCGAGAGGGTCGCAAGCAGCGCGACGGCGGAAGACGTCGTGACGAACAAGGCTTTCATGGCTTTCTCCTTCGATCGAGGGCGCCCCTACCGGCGCCGACATCCCGAAGACGATCCAACCTCCCGCGATTCCTACACGAGCCCGCGGAGCCGCGGGAAAAATCTGCGCGGGCGCCTGTCTTCTAGCCGAAGCTGTCGTGGCCGGCGATGCCGCCCTCGAGAACGCGGCGGATGGTCTCGAAGCCGCGCTTCACGTCCTCGCGGGATGGAATGGACGAGAAACCGACGCGAATCCGGTGATGGGTGCGGTCGGTGCGGGTCGGCTTGTACTCGTCCTCCTCGTCGACCAGGACGCCTTCTTCGAGGGCCGCCCGCCGGAACAGGCCCGACAGCCAGGGTTCGGGCAGCTTCATCCACAGGAAGGGGATGTCGGGACGCGACGCGAAGTCGCTGCCCTGAAAGATGGTCCTCGCGATCGCCTCGCGCGCGGCGGTTTCCGCCCGGACAGACCGGCGGATCGTGTTGGCTTCACCGGACAGGACCAGACGCGCCGCCGTTTCCGTCAGCAGGTAGTTCGGCAAGCTGCCGCTTACCATGCGGCTGGCCGTGTGCACGCGCTGGGCGGTGTGCGGCGGACAGGCGACCCATCCGGCCCGAAGACCGGCCGCCACGCTTTTCGACAGGCTGCCGACATGGAAGGTTCGTTCGGGGGCCAGCAGGACCAGCGGCCCGGGGGCCCCGTCCACGAGATTGCCGAACACCATGTCCTCGATCAGCCAGACATTGTGTCGCCGGGCGATGCCGACGATCTCGGCCAGGCGGTCCTCCGGCAAGGTCGCCAGGGTCGGGTTGTGCAGGCCGGGCATGAGGAAGGCCAGTTTCGGATGCTGCTGGGCGCAGACATGCTCGAAGTCCTCCGGGATCATGCCCTCCGAATCGATCTCGACCAGCACCGGACGCCGGCCGATCAGGGCCGCGCTGCGCGCGATCGACGAATAGGTCAGGGTTTCGAAGACGATGCGGTCGCCCGGCGACGTCATGGCGGCAATCACGGCCATGATGGCGGCATGGGCGCCCGCCGTCGGCACGATCGCGTCCGTCTCCGGCTCCCATCCGGGCCGGGACAGCCAGGCGCGACCGGCCTCCAGCCAGGAGGGCAGGGGCTGGCGAACGTAGTCGAGGAGGTCGCCGGCATGATCGCGGGCGATGCGCGCGGCGACCTCGGCGATCACCCGGGCCTGCCCGACGTCGGGCGCGGCAGTCGAATCCATTCGGAGCTTTCCCGGCGTCGGCGCAAAACGGGTGCCGCCGAAGACCTCAGGCTGCGGCTGCCGGGACGGTTCCTCGCTGCTGCCGAGAACGAAGGTTCCCCGGCCGACCTCGCCCGAGACCAGTCCCCGCTCGCGGACGAGGGCGTAGGCGCGACCGACGGTCCCGATCGTCACGCCGAGATCGAAAGCGAGGTTTCGTTGCGGCGGAAGTTTCACGCCCGCTGGAAGCGCCCCGGCGGCGATATCCGCTTCGATGCGGTCGGCCAGCCGGACATAGATCGGTCCGGCGCCATCGGACAAGGAGGGCAGCCAATTTGTCATCATGACAATTCTGTAGATTGTCACCCTCCACCTGTCAATGCATACAGACCCGGACAATGGCGAGTGACAATTTCGGGAAAGCGATGAAGCAATGAGTACAATAGAGACAATGCGGCCGACCAGTGCGCCGAGGATCCGGCCGGCGACGAGCGCGACGGGGATCTCCTTCTCGTTGTCGGGCCTGGTCGGCCGTGTCCGACTGGCCATGGAACGCGGGCGGCAGCGGCGCGACCTCCTCGAACTGACGGATCGGGAACTGCGCGACATCGGGCTGACCCGGCGGCAGGCCTTGCGCGAAGCGGCGAGGCCGTTCTGGGACTGAGCCGGCGGGTGGTCCGCCTCCGGCCTTGCCAAGTGCTTTGCCCGTGCGGTACCGCACGGACGCAACAGGTTTCAACCGGCACGAGGGGCAGCGTCCCCGGCAGGACCCCATGTCGACCGAAGACAGACTGACCATCCGCCCGACCCGTCGTCCCCTGGTCGGGCACGTTGCCCCGCCCGGATCGAAGTCGATCACCAACCGCGCGCTGCTTCTCGCCGGCCTCGCGCGCGGGGTCAGCCATCTCACCGGCGCCCTGAAGAGCGACGACACGCGCTACATGGCCGACGCCTTGCGGGCGATGGGCGTGACGGTCGAGGAGCCGGACGAGACGAGTTTCAGGGTCACCGCGAGCGGCGAATTGCGGCCGCCGGCCGGACCGCTCTTCCTCGGCAATGCCGGCACGGCGACCCGCTTCCTGACGGCCGCCGTCGCGCTGGGCCGGGGCCGCTACGTGATCGACGGCGACGAGCACATGCGCAAGCGGCCGATAAAGCCCCTCGTCGACGCGCTTCGCCGCCTGGGGGTCGAAGTGGCGGCGCCGACCGGATGTCCGCCGGTGACCGTGGACGCCACAGGCCGCTTCGCCGCCGACCGCGTGGTGATCGACGCCGGACTGTCGAGCCAGTACGTTTCGGCGCTGCTGATGGCCGGCGCCTGTGCCAGGGAGCCGTTCGAGATCGAACTCGCCGGCTCAGAAATCGGCGCGCGTGGCTACATCGACCTGACGCTCGCTGCCATGCGCGCCTTCGGCGCGACGATCAGCCAGCCGTCGCCCTCGATCTGGCGGGTCGAACCCACCGGCTACGCCGCGACCGACTATCACGTCGAGCCGGATGCGTCGGCTGCGACCTATCTCTGGGCGGCCGACGTCCTCACCGGCGGGGCGATCGACATCGGCACGCCCGCCGCCGCCTTCACGCAGCCCGATGCCATGGCGCATGCGGTGATCGCCTCGTTCCCGCGAATGCCGGGCGTCATCGACGGGTCGCAGATGCAGGACGCGGTCCCGACGCTCGCCGTCCTGGCCGCCTTCAACGAGACGCCGGTGCGGTTCGTCGGCATTTCCAACCTGCGGGTCAAGGAATGCGATCGCATCCGGGCGCTCTCGACGGGCCTCAACGCCATTCGGCGTGGCCTCGCGACGGAGGATGGCGATGATCTCGTCGTCGCCGCCGACCCGGCGCTCGCCGGGCAACGGCTGCCAGCCGCGATCGACACCTTCGCCGACCATCGCATCGCCATGAGCTTCGCTCTCGCCGGGCTCAGGATCGAGGGGATCACGATCCTCGACCCGAACTGCGTCGCGAAAACCTATCCGGGATACTGGGACGCGCTGGCTTCGCTGGGGGTTGGGCTGGAGCGCGGTTGAGGCCGATCAGGCCGTGCAGGTGGTGGCGCCGGCCGCCCAGCGTGCGACGTCCCGCTCGATACGCGGCGCGAGCGGCGAGGTTGCCAGCGGGCCATAGACCTGGGTCGACGCGCCGTCCGCGGTCACGACCAGTTGCGGCAGGGATTGCGGCTTGCCGCGCGGAATGACCAGCAGCCGGGGCGTGCCCGTGGTGTTGAGCTCGGGGGCGGTGCCGTAGGACCTGAACTCCGCGTCGGGCAGCCAGCAGCGATGCGCCTGCGTGTTGATGCGCTGCAAGGTCGAGACCGAGACCGAGGTGCCGGTCGACCGGGCCGGCGGCGGCGGCGTGGCCGTGCACGACGCGACCAGGAGACCGGCGGCGACCATGGCAAGCAGAGGTGTCACGGACGGCCTTGGGCGCCTCGGCAAATCGGGGGTCATCGTGCGTTTCCACCTGGTTGATTCGATCCGGTCGATCCCGGGAGGTCGTAGAGGACCGTAGCCCGGTTGGAAAGGGACAGCGCGAAAGCGTGACCGTCCGACGGGTGCGGCGGAGATGCCTATTGGCGCCTGCCCACCTGTCTGCGGATGGCCGCCAGGATTTCGGTCTGCAAGGCCTTGTTTCGCGTGACCGTCCAGTGATCGTCACCGGCGCCGGCGATGTCCTTGCGCTTGGAAAGGTCGATGTTGGAAATGCGCTTGCCGAGCTTTGGCGACGTCAGCGGGACGCCGAGATTGTTGCCCTCGAAATGGTAGTTCACATAGCGCCGGACGTTCGGCGTCAGCGGTCCGCCCACAGTGGGATCGATGGTGATCACCAGATCGACGGGGATTCCGTCCGCCGCAAGCAGGGACGATACGGAAAGGGCCGCGTTCGCGCCGAACGAGTGGCCGACGAGGACGACCGGGTTCGGGTGCTTTCCCGCCTTCTTGCTGTCGGCGAGGAGTTGGGCGCGAACCGCGCTCCCCGACATGTGGCCATGCACGATGGACTTCACGCCGGCCTTCGCGAGCTGTTCGGACATCTCGTCGAAACCGGTCGAGAAGACGTTCAGGAATCCGCGGATGAAATAGACATGCGTGACGGGATCGGCCTTGACCCTCGTCTGCCCCCACGCCGGGAGCGCGGCCAGAAGCGCCAATGCGAACGCGAGAAACGGTCCCGCGCGAGCAAAGGCCGCTCGGCTCACGCGGCAATCCCCAATGCGCTCTCGAACAGGGCCCGGCCATCGGCGCCGCCATGGGCGGCTTCGATGAGGTTTTCGGGATGCGGCATGAGGCCGAGGACGTTGCCCCGTTCCGACACGATCCCGGCGATGTCGTTGATCGAACCGTTCGGATTGGTGCCTTCCGCATAGCGGAAGGCGACCTGCCCCTGGCCCTCGATGCGCGCCAGCGTCTCGGCATCGGCGAAGTAATTGCCGTCGTGATGGGCCACGGGGCAGCGGATGATCTGGCCCTGGCTGTAGTTGCGGGTGAAGGCGGTGCCGGCGTTGGCCACTTCGAGCTTCACCTCGCGGCAGACGAATTTCAGCGACGTGTTGCGCATCAGCGCGCCGGGCAGCAGGCCGGCTTCGAGCAGGATCTGGAAGCCGTTGCAGACGCCGAGCACCATCACGCCCTGCCGCGCTTTCTCGGCCACCGCCCTCATGACCGGCATGCGCGCCGCGATGGCGCCGCAGCGCAGGTAGTCGCCATAGGAGAACCCGCCGGGGATGACGATCAGGTCGACCGCGGGGATCTGCGTCTCGGTCTGCCAGACCGTGAGCGGCGCCGTACCGGAAATCCTGGTGAGCGCCGCGATCATGTCGCGGTCGCGGTTGAGGCCCGGAAGCAGGACGACGGCTGATTTCATGGGCGAGAGTTTCCTGGAAAAGCGGCCAATGGCGGGGTGCAAACCGCCTGCCTGTCAAGGTTGGATCGGTCTCTGCGGTTCGGCGAATTCACGCAGATCGAGGCGGCGTTCGATGCGATCGAAACGTTCGTCGTGGCACGCCAACATTCCGTAGATGTCGTGGATGTCGGTCTGCATGCCCATCATCGACAACCTGACCGGCGTGTTTTCTTGCTTCCCTTTAGACAAGCCAGCGTCAAGGCGGTCCATCCGCGGGTGGATCGACTTCATCCGTTCGTAGAGAAGGTCGTTCGTCGCTTCCGCCATGTCCGTCTTTTGCAGCGTCAGGGGATGGCTATACTGTAATTCTCGATCACGGTGTTGGCCAGAAGCTTTTCGCACATGGCCTTCAGGTCGGCCTCGGCCCCGGCGCGGTCGGTTCCCTGGATCTCGACGTCGAAGACCTTGCCCTGCCGCACCGAGCCGACGCCATCGAAACCGAGCGCGCCGAGCGCACCTTCGATCGCCTTGCCCTGCGGGTCGAGAACGCCGTTCTTCAGCGTCACGGTGATTCGCGCCTTGATCACGAGGCCGGTACTCCTGTTCCTGAATCGAGACCGACAGGGCCGCTCAGTGCGGCTTGCCGCGACCCTTGCCGTTGCCGGACGTGACGAGGACGGGACCGCTCGGCTTCGGCGGCTCGTTCTCGTTCATGATGCCCAGCCGACGCGCGACTTCCTGGTAGGCTTCGACGAGTCCGCCCATGTCGCGGCGGAAACGGTCCTTGTCGAGCTTGTCGTTGGTGGCGATATCCCACAGACGGCAGGAGTCGGGCGAGATCTCGTCGGCCACGACGATGCGCATCATGTCGCCCTCGAAGAGACGCCCGCATTCCATCTTGAAGTCGACGAGCTGGATGCCGACGCCGAGGAAGAGGCCCGACAGGAAGTCGTTGACGCGGATGGCGAGCGCCATGATGTCGTCGATTTCCTGCGGTGACGCCCATCCGAAGGCCGTGATGTGCTCCTCCGACACCATCGGGTCGTCGAGCGCGTCGGCCTTGTAGTAGAATTCGATGATCGACCGGGGCAGAACCGTGCCTTCCTCGAGGCCGAGGCGCTTGGCCAGCGAGCCGGCGGCGATGTTGCGCACCACCACTTCGAGCGGAATGATCTCGACTTCCTTGATCAACTGCTCGCGCATGTTGAGACGACGGATGAAATGCGTCGGGATGCCGATTCGGTTCAGGTGCGTGAAGATGTGCTCGGAGATGCGGTTGTTGATGACGCCCTTGCCGTCGATCACCTCGTGCTTCTTCTTGTTGAAGGCGGTTGCGTCGTCCTTGAAGAACTGCACGAGCGTTCCCGGCTCGGGACCCTCATACAGAATCTTGGCCTTTCCTTCGTAGATGCGGCGGCGGCGGTTCATTGAAATGGAGGTCCTTGCAAAAGGAGGGGACCGGAGTCGGGAGCGACGGCAGCGGCCGGAAACGGTATCTCTGCCGCGGTCTGTATCGCAACTGCTCCATCTTCTCAACGTGCAATCGCGGGCCGTCCAACGCTTTGAGCGGGTCAGGGCGCGACAGTTTGCGCGCTGACGGCGGTCATGGCCCGATTCCCTTTGATTTCACTGGCCAGCCACCATATTGAACCACCGAGATTCCACTTTCCCGGAGGTTACGCCATGACCAACATGAACGATCGCAGGGATGCGTTCGAAAGCAAGTTCGCGCATGACGAAGAACTGAAGTTCAAGGCGACCGCGCGCCGCAACAAGTTGCTTGGCCTCTGGGCGGCCGAGAAACTCGGCAAGACCGGCGAGGCCGCCGATGCCTACGCAAAGGAAGTCATCGCCGCCGATTTCGAGGAAGCCGGCGACAACGACGTCTTCCGCAAGGTCCGCAGGGATTTCGACGCGGCCGGCGTCGACCAGTCCGACCACCAGATCCGGCGCACGATGGACGAGCTCCTGGTCGTCGCCGCCGAACAGATTTCGAACGGCTAGCGAACGGCTTCAAGGCGCAAGGAGGTGTCGTCGACACCTCCTTCGGATCGAGGACGCCGCGTTCCGGTCGAGGATGCCGGGCTGACAGGACCAATTGGGGGAGACGACGACATGAACACGCTGATTTCGCGCCTTGCGGCGGGTGAGACCATCTTCACCGCGTGGTCGAGCATCCCCGACGCCCTGACGGTCGAGGCCATGGCCGGCCAGGGCTACGACGCGGTCACGCTCGACATGCAGCATGGCGGTCACCACGAGGACAGCGTGCTCCGGTCGATCCCGGGCATTCTGCGGGCCGGCGCCCATCCGGTCGTGCGCATTCCGGTCGGGCGCTTCGACATGGCCAGCCGAGCGCTCGATTTCGGCGCCGAATCGGTCATCGCCCCCATGATCAACTCGGTCGCCGACGCGCGGGCCTTCGGGGCCGCGATGAAATATCCGCCGCTCGGAGACCGGTCGTGGGGGCCGACCTTCGCGCTTCCGAGAAGCGCCGTTCGCGACCCGCAGGAGTGGCTGCTCAATTCGAATGCCCGGACGCTGGCTTTCGCCATGGTCGAAACGCGGGCGGCGCTGGATGCGCTCGATGGAATTCTGGAGGCGCCGGGCATCGACGGCATCTTCGTCGGTCCGGCCGACTTTTCGATCGCATGGACGGGCGGCGGCTCGATCGATCCGGTCAGGGAAGACATGATGGAAGCCGTCGCCGACATCGCGCGACGCACGCTGTCGGCCGGCAAGGTGGCGGGCATCTACCTCACCAATGTGACCATGGCCGGGCGCTTCGCGAAGATGGGCTACCGGTTCCAGGCGGTGGCTTCGGAACTGCGCGTCATCGCCGCCGGGTCCGCCGCGCTGCTCGGCGACGCGCGCGGCAGCCTGGCATAGGCCGGATGGCCGGCCTCAGAACAGGGCCTCGACCAGCAGCTTTGCGGCAAGGACCGCGAGGATGGCGAGAATGACCCGGTCGAGCGCGAGCGGCGACACGCGGTGCGCGAGCCTGGCGCCCAGAGGCATGGCGAGCGAAACCGGCACCAGCGCGAACAGGCTGTAGAAGATCTCGTTGTCGCGAATCAGCCCGTTCGTCGACGCGATGGCGATCTGAACGACCGAGAATGCGACGAACAGTGACGAAATCGTCGCGATGAAGCTCTCGCGCGGCATGCGAAGCGCGTTGAGGAAGGTAATGCTCACGGGGGCGGAAAGCCCGGCGCCGCCCTGCAGCAAGCCGGCCAGAAGCCCGGCCGGCGCCGAAAGCCATCGCGCGGGGCCCATCGGCAGGCTCCAGTGCGGCCGGGATATCCGCATCGCCACATAGAACAGCACCGCGATCGCGACCCCGAGCGACAGGAGATTCGGATCGAAGGCCTTGAGCGCCATCGTTCCCAGCGCCGCGCCGACGGTTCCCCCGAGGAGCAGGGGGAGCATGAAGGTCCAGTCCAGCACGTGCGCACGAAAGCGGATGGCTTGCCACAGATTGGTGCAGAGGTTCGGAACCAGCATGACGATCACGGCGAAGCGGACGTCGAAAACGGCAGCCAGAGCCGGGATCGCCAGGATCGGCGCGCCCGCGCCGGTTGCGCCCTTCAGCAGTCCGCCCGCGGCGAGACAGGCCACGATGACGGCCAGTTCGGCCACGAAACCTGCGTTCATTTCGGCTGCGCCGTGGAGGAGGGAGCCTGCTCCCGGGCTGCCGCCCTCTCCAGGACCAGATGCTGGATCAGCATGATCGTCTTGGCGTCGATGATGCGGCCGTCGCCGATCGCCGCGAAGGCATCGTCCAGCGAAAGCTCGACGACCTCGATGTCCTCGCCTTCGTCCACGTCGCCGCCACCGGCGGAGATCCGGTCTTGGGGGCTGTATTCGGCGGTGAAGCACCAGAGGCGTTCGCTGACGCTGCCCGGGCTCATGTAGGGACTGAACGCCAGCGCAACGTCGCCCAGCCGATAGCCGAGTTCCTCTTCCGCTTCCTTGCGGATGCAAGTGAGAGGGTCGTCGGCATCGAGCAGTCCGGCGCAGGCTTCGAGCAGGGGCTCGGCATGCCCCGTCATCCAGGCGGGAAACCGGAACTGGCGAACCAGAAGCACCGTCCTGCGCGCGGGATCGAAGGGAAGGATGGCTGCGCCGTGGCCGCGGTCGTAGACCTCGCGCGACTGCGTCTCCCACGTCCCGTCGCGACGCCGGTAGTCGAAGACGTGCTTCTTCAGCACGCCCCAGTCGTCCGACAGCAGTTCCTCCCGGACGAGCCTCAATCGATCCTGCACGCCTGCACTCCCATGCGGTTCGCGCCGAGGAGTAGTCGCCCGGCGGGAATGCCGCAATGGTGCAGAGACCGACACCGCGGGGCCAGGGCCGGCAGGCCCCGCTGCGGCGGCGCGGGTCAGGCCGCCTTGCTGGCCCTGGCGTTCAGCACGTCCTCGGCCTGCCTGCCGGTCAGTTCGGCCATGTGATCGAACGTCGCGCGGAAGCTCGCCACGCCGGCGGTCGCGGAGCGAAGCTCGACGATGAGATCGCCGATCTCGGCTTGCGGAACCATGGCCTCCACCACGTCCCAGCCGTCCCAGCCGGGACGGGCGTCGTAGCCCAGGATCTGGCCGCGCCGCTGCGGCAGGATGGCTGTGACGCGAGCGGTGGCATCGGACGGCGTGAAGACCTCGATCTTCATGATCGGTTCCAGAATCACCGGCGAACAGGCGGAAATGGCCTCGCGCATGGCCAGCCGGGCGGCCATCTGGAAGGCCATGTCCGATGAATCCACCGCGTGATAGGAGCCATCCGAGAGGTTGACCGCGAGGTCGACGAGCGGAAAGCCGAGCGAGCCCGCCTTCAGGAAGTCGCGGACGCCCGCTTCGACCGACGGAATGTACTGCTTGGGGACCACGCCGCCGGTGATGGTGTCGGTGAACTCGAAGCCCGCGCCGCGGGGCAGGGGCCTGATCTCCAGCACGACGTCGCCGAACTGGCCGTGACCGCCCGACTGCTTCTTGTGCCGGCCGCGCTGGACCGCCGGCTTGCGGATGGTTTCCGAATAGGGCACGCCGGGACGCCCGGTCTCGACGCCGATCTGGTACTTGCTGTCCAGCCGCTCGACCGTCACGCGCATGTGCATTTCGCCGTGCCCGGATATGACGGTCTCGCCGGTCTCCTTGTGTTCGATCGTCAGAGACGGGTCCTCCTCCGCGATCCGGTGCAAGGCGACCGACATCTTGACCTCGTCCTTGCGCTCGCGCGGGCGCAAGGCCATCGAATAGACCGGCTCCGGCGCCGGGCGCGTCGGCAGGGCGGCGGCCGGCGGCGTCTTTCCCACGGCAAGCGTGTCGCCGGTGCGGATGTCGTCGAGCTTGCCCAGCGCGACGGTCATTCCCTCTTCGGCCGACGCGAGCTTGGCCTGCTCGCGCCCGAGCAGCCGGTAGAGGCCCGAAACGCGGCCCGTCCGCCCGGCCGCCGCGGTGACGTCGGAGCCGTCCGCGATCGCGCCTCCCAGGACACGCGCCACCGACAATTTGCCGCCATGCGGGGTGTGGAAGGTCTTCATGACCTGAAGGACCGGGGCGGCCGCGTTCCCGAGGCTCAGCCGCCGGCGGTTTTCCGAGACGTCCGGTGCGTCATGGCGGATCGCTTTCAGGAGGCGCAGAATCCCGTTGCCATGTTCGGCCGATCCGATCAGCACCGGAACGACCGCGCCTGCGCGCAAGCCGGCGGCGAGATCGTCGAATATCTCGTCGCGCGGCGGCTCGATCTCCTCGAGCAACTGCTCCATCAGCAGATCGTCGTGGTCGGCCAGCCGCTCGAGCATGGAGAAGCGGGCCTCGATCTCGCGCGCGCGGTCGTCGTCGGGGATCGGCGCGACCTCGCTTTCGGCATGCTCGCGCCAGATGTAGGCGCGCTCCAAGGCGAGGTCGATCGATCCGATGACGATGCCGTTTCGGCGCAGCGGAATCTGGCGCAGCAGCAGCGGCACCGCGCTGGCCGGCTGCAGCATCTTCAAGGTGTCGCGTACCCCCTCGGTCGCCTTGTCGGCCTTGTTGAGGAAGAGCATGCGCGGCACGCCGATCTCGTCCAGCGTCCGCATGACCAGCTGCAGCGCGGGAATCTTCTTCGGATCGGGCTCGACGACCACGATGGCCAGATCACAGGCCGCGAGCACCGGATCGGCCTCGTGGGCGAACTCGATGGAGCCCGGGCAATCGACGAAGGTCAGGCTTTCGCCCATGTATTGCGTGGTGGCGAACGTCGCCTCGACGCTCATCTGGTGGGCGCGGGCCTCCGGCGACGAATCACCGACCGTGCCGCCCGCCCTGACCGCAGCCTGGCGCTGGATGGCGCCCGTCCGGGCCAGGAGGGCCTCGAAAAGCGATGTCTTGCCGCTGGCGAAGGGACCGACAATGGCGATGCATTTCGGTCCCGAACATCTTCCTCCGGCGCGATTTCCCATGGTGAACGGCCTCCTCCTCACACTTTTTTGTGAGCGGCGGCCGGCCTCCCGGCCGTCGCGTGCCGGGCCGTTTCGCCCGGCTGAGGCCATCGTCCCACGGCTTCCACGCACTGGCAAGGTGATTCGGGGCCCTCGGCGGCGGCGACGGCGGCATCGCTGCCCGGCCTTTCCCGCCGCAGGGGAGGCGGTCCGCTTTATGAAAACTTAACCCTGACGCCGCAATTCATTATAGTGCCGACGAGGCGACCTCGGTCGGCGACGCGCGGCCCGGGGCAACCCGCCGCAGGGCGCGGCCGGCGCCAGGACCAGGGATGCCGCGACGCGGCGGGAGCAGTGGACATCCGATGACCTTCAAGACGCGAAAGACGATCGTTCCGGCCCTCATCCTTGGAACGCTGATGGGCGCCGCAGCGACGCCCGCCCATGCGGACAACCTGTTCAAGATGCTGTTTGGCGGCGGCATCCAGCAGCGGGAGGCGCGGGAGCGCCGCGATACGCTGGAGCGGCGTCCGCAAGCCGTCCCGGCCGCCGTTCCGGCGCCGGCGCCGGTGGTGAAGATCGCCGCGCCCAGCTATCGCGCCTACAAGGCCGATGCCCTCGTCAACGTGTCGTTCCGCGGCCTTCTCGATGCGCCGCGCACCATTTCCGCCGAGCCGTCGCCGAACGGAACCGCCTTCGTCGACGCCCTGGCCGGGCTGGAGGATTTCGAACTGGCGGCCGAGAAGCAGATCGCCGCCGCCATCGAAGGCTATTACGCGGCGCACGAGACCTTCATCTGGGTCACCGGCACGAGCGTCAGCGCCCGCGCGGTCGAGGTTCTGCGCGTGCTTGGCGAGGCGGCGAGCTACGGTCTCGATCCCCTCGACTACGTCGTGACGCCGCCGTCGCCCGGCGACCATGCAGACGACCTCCAGGCGCGCCATCGCGCGCTGATCCGCTTCGAGATGGCCATGTCGGCCCGCACCCTGCGTTACGTGCGGGATGCGTTCGGCGGCCGGATCGATCCGAACCGCATGTCCGGCTATTATGATTTTCCCGAAAAGCCGCTCGACCTGCAGGCCGTGCTCGGGCGCCTGGCGAAAACGCAGGACGTGCGGACCTATCTGGAGTCCCGCCACCCGCAGAACGAACGCTACCAGGCCTTGCGGGCCGAGCTCGAAGTGCTGAGGGCGAGCCAGGAAAACGACATCGTCATCGATTCGAAGCTGCTGCTGAAGCCGGGCGGCGCCAGCGCGGAACTGCCGAAGCTGCTGCAGCTGTTCGCTCGCGAGACCGACGACGCGTTTCGCGCCCAGCATGCAGAGACGTTGGCGGCTCATGCCGATTCCGAGACCTACGGCCCCGAACTGGTCGATCTCGTCAAGGCGGCGCAAGGTTTCAAGGGGCTTTCCGCCGATGGCGTGATCGGGCCGCGCACGGTGGCGGCGTTCGCGGGGGTGACCAAGGCCGATCGTATCGCCAAGGTCGAGGTGGCGCTGGAACAGCTGCGCTGGCACCCGTCCGACCTCGGAAGCCCGCGCGTTTTCATCAACCAGCCGGCCTTCACCGCGACCTACAACGAAGGCGGCGAGGATCGGCTGTCCATGCGCGTGGTGGTCGGCAAGGTGTCGAACCAGACGAGCTTCTTCTTCGACGAGATCGAGCGGGTCGAATACAATCCCTACTGGGGCGTGCCGCAGTCGATCCTCGTCAACGAGATGCTGCCGCGGCTTCGCCAGGATCCCGGCTACCTCGATCGCTCCGGCTACGAGGTGACCGACGCGAAGGGCAAGCGCATCTCCTCCTCGTCGATCAACTGGTCCCAGTATGGTGGCCGGGTTCCGTTCAACGTTCGCCAGACGCCGAGCGAAGCCAATGCCCTGGGCGAGCTGAAGATCATGTTCCCCAACAAGCACGCGATCTACATGCACGACACGCCGTCGAAGAGCCTGTTCCAGCGCGACGTCCGCGCGTTCAGCCATGGCTGCGTGCGCCTGTCGGATCCCCGGGCCATGGCGGCGGCCTTGCTGGAAAAGCCGGTCGACCATGTGGCGGCCAAGATCCGCGCGGGCCATTCGTCGGAAAAGGTGACCCGCAAGATCCCGGTCTACGTCGCCTATTTCACGGCCTGGCCCGACCAGGGCGGCAAGGTCGAGTATTTCGACGACGTCTACGACCGCGACTCCCGGCTGATCAAGGCGTTCGAGGTGACCTCGACAATGCGCGCGCCGACGAGCTGACGGCTTCGCCGTCAGCCTGGCGCGGTCATGCGCCGCGCCAGTTCCGATCCGAAGGCCGCGAGGTCCAGCTTCTTGCGCAAGGTCGACTGACAGTCGATGAAGCGGAAGGCGACGTTGTTGACCACCATCATCTTGTCGCCTTCGCGCACCGCGTCGTCGATGGGGGCGTGCTGAAGGATGGTGAGAGCCGTGGCGATGGAAATGGCGTCGGGCTTCAGGGGCGGCTTTTCCATGTAGACCGCCAGGCGGGCGTCGAACCCCGCCACGACGTCGTCCCAGCCTTTGCCGACCCGGTGCTCCGGCATCTCCTCGCTGGCGAGAACCTCCCTGTAGAGCGTGGCAAGTCCCGCCGCGCGCAGCCGTGGATCGGCGGGGAGGGACGGCCGCAGCTCCGATTCGAGAATCAGGATCAGGTCCTGTACGGCGACGGCGAAGGCCTCCCATTTGCAGATCTGCAGCGCGAAGCCGAAATCGGGATCGCTGAACAGCCGGGGACCCGCGAGCAAGGTGCGGGCCCGCAGGTACGAATAGCTCGCACCCTGGGCCAGAAAGGCGGCTCCGGCGCGAATCGCTTCGACCGATGACGGCCAGTCCGACGTTCGACGCTTCGGCAGGATCGCTCCGATAAGGTCTAGCAACGCATTCACTCCCATCATCGGCAAGTACCGCCGACCCTCGACTTAGCCTTTAGGATAAAGGCCGCCATTGACATTTGACTAAACAGGATGGCTGCGCAACTATCCCTTCGGAGCATTTCCTCGAGTCACCTTTGCAGGCAAGGATGAGTGGGCCGGGCTATTTCAAGCCGGGTCCAGCGGAGGAGTGTGTTCCGATCGATACCTGCACCATCAGGTATCGGCATACCGTTTTCGCTGTACTTTTTTGGGAGGGAAGGACGTGTCCGACAAGCTGCCGCGTGAAGTGGCGGAGGCGCACTGGGGAAAGACGCGCAATCTGATGATTGTGACGCTGACCATCTGGGCGATCTTCAGCTTCTTCATCCACATGTTCGTGACGGCATTGAACAATGTCGTCATCCTGGGTTTCCCGCTCGGCTTCTACATGGCCGCGCAGGGCTCGCTCATCATCTTCGTCGTGCTGATCTTCTGGTTCTCGCACCGGCAGAACGCCATCGACGAGGAATTCGGCGTGGCCGAGGACTGAGGGAGGATCACCATGGCACTTACAATGAAGGGTGATTTCACCGACAACCTCGGCAAGATCTACGGGATCTATGTCGGCGGCTTTGCCGCTTTCGTCGTGCTGATGGCCGTCTTGGCACAGCTCGGCGTTCCGGACCGTTTCATTCTCTGGTCCTACATGGCGGCGACGATCGCCATCTATGCCTTCATCGGCATCATGTCGCGCACGGCCCAGGTGTCGGAATACTACGTCGCGGGACGCTCTGTTCCGGCCGTGTACAACGGCATGGCGACCGGCGCGGACTGGATGTCGGGCGCGAGCTTCGTCGGCATGGCCGGCACGCTCTTCGTGCTCGGCTATGACGGCCTCGCCTTCGTGCTGGGCTGGACCGGCGGCTACGTGCTCGTGGCGGTGCTCCTGGCGCCCTACCTGCGCAAGTTCGGCGCCTACACCGTCCCGGACTTCCTGGGAACCCGCTACGGCGGCAACCCGGCGCGCCTGGTCGGCATCATCGTCCTGTTCGCCTGCTCCTTCACCTACATCACGGCGCAGGTCTACGCTTCGGGCATCATCGCCTCGCAGTTCCTTGGCATCGACTTCGAATGGGCGGTGTTTGCGGGTCTCGCGGGCATTCTCGTCTGCTCGATGCTCGGCGGCATGAAGGCCGTGACCTGGACGCAGGTGGCGCAGTACATCGTGCTGATCGTCGCCTACCTGCTGCCGGCCATCTGGATGTCGACGGTGCAGTTCGGCATTCCGATCCCGCAGCTGACCTATGGCGGCGCGCTGTCGCAGATCGCCGAATACGAGGCGATCCTGGGCGTGGTGAAGAGCCATGTCGTGCCGTTCCAGACCTACAGCCCGATGGACTACTTCTTCCTCATCTTCTGCCTGATGGTCGGCACCGCGTCGCTGCCGCACATCCTGATGCGCTTCTTCACGACCCCCACGGTCCGTGAGGCACGCAAGTCCGTCGGCTGGTCGCTGTTCTTCATCTTCCTGCTGTACTTCACGGCTCCGGCCTACGCAGCCTTCTCGAAGATGAACCTCATGAGCCTGTTCGCGGGCGCCGAGGGCAACCTGCTCGCCTACAGCGCCATCCCGCAGTGGATGATCAACTGGGGCTCCATCGCCGGACACCAGCTGGTGACGATCTGCGGCGTCAAGGCCGAGACGGTGGCCGCCATCCAGGCCGCCTGCGAAGCCAAGGGCTTTGCGGCCGGCTTCCCCTATGCCGAACTGCGGCTCAACAACGACATGATCGTGCTTTCGACCCCGTCGATCGCCGGCATGCCGATCTGGGTCGTGGGTCTGGTCGGCGCCGGCGGCTTCGCGGCCGCCCTGTCGACGGCCGACGGCCTGCTGCTGGCCATCGCCAACGCGCTCTCGCACGACGTCTACTACAAGATGATCGATCCCAAGGCCGACTCCAAGCGTCGCCTGATGGTGTCGAAGATCCTGCTGGTGGTCGTCGCCCTCGCGGCAGCGTTCCTGGCGCGCACCAAGCCATCGGACATCCTGTCCATGGTGTCCTGGGCGTTCTCCATCGCCGCGGCCGGCCTGTTTGCGCCGCTGGTGCTGGGGGTGTGGTGGAAGCGGACGACCAACATCGGCGGCATCGCCGGCATGGCCGCCGGCTTCCTGGTGACGATGTACTACCTGATCGGCAACGTCTACGGCTTCGACCTGGTCAAGGGCACCGGCGACGAGATCTCGTGGTTCGGCGTCCAGTCGATCTCGTCGGGCATCTTCGGCGTGCCGGTGGCCTTCATCGTCACCTACGTGGTCTCGATGATAACGCCAGCGCCCAGCGAGGAGATGCAGGACTTCGTCGACCGTCTGCGATTGCCGAAAGGCGGCAACATGATGGTTCAAACGCACTGACGAACCCGCTACAAGACTGAACGCAGGGCCCCCGGGCCCTGCGTTTCGTTTCTGGCTCCACGGAAATCGATCATGAATCAGGCTTCGGCCCTCACCGGCCTTCTCATTCTGGTGGCGACCTATCTCATCGCCGTCGTCACCTTCATCCTGGGGGGCGCGCCGCAAGCGGTGGCCGTCTATCTCGGCGGCACCTATGCGCTGACCGCGCTGGCCGCCTTCCTGTTCTCGCGCGGGCTGCTGGAGTTCTTCGTCGGCATGGACCGGGACATCGTGTTCTTCGTGGTGCTGAAGCGCGTGACCGACCCGCTGCTGGCGCTGACCGAGCCGCTGACGCCCGGCTTCCTGCTGCCCTTCGCGGTGGCGCTCTACTCCGCCTTCCTGTTCTTCTTCCTGAAGCTCGTCCTGTTCGGCGACGCTTTCCTCGGCGTGCCGCCGCTGTTCATCCCGATCTACCTGTCGATCGTCACGCTGTTTTGAACGGCCGAGATGCATGAGGCAGGCCGTTGATGCTATGGTGACGCCGTTGGGGCAGGCGGAGATGGCTCGTGGACCAGATCAGGCGTCTCGCAGGGTTTTCCGTCCTGAGGGCATCCGGTTTCTCGGGCATCGCCATCCTGATGGTGATGATGGGCACCGCCCACGACGCCGCGCTCTGCCTGCGCTTCGGAGCCGGCGGCTTCTTCGCCCTGTCGCTCGCGATGGCGACCTATGCCCGGTTCTACCACCGCCGCGGACGCGTGGAGGAGACCGAGGTCTGGATCATGCTTCCCGAGGCGGATCGGCCGACGAAGCCCGTCGCCCGAACCCTGATCGTCGCCGCCATGCGTGAACAGCTCGCCCAGAAGGCGCTGTGGTGGCTGTTTGCGGCGCTCGGCCTGTGGACCGCTTCGGCGGTGGTGGCCATGACGCGCGGCTGAGGCGTTCGCAGCGAGACGCCGCGCATCGATGGCGGCCGGGGCGTCGGCGGTCGACGCCCGAAGGCTGATGCCACCTTGAGCCGCCCGGCGGTTGACCATAAGAAGAGAGACGTTCGTCTCGGGGGAAAACGCTCCATGTTCAAGAAGATCCTCATCGCCAACCGGGGCGAGATCGCCTGCCGCGTCATCAAGACCGCCCGCAGGATGGGGATCGCCACCGTCGCGGTCTATTCGGACGCCGATCGCGACGCCGTGCATGTGGAGATGGCCGACGAGGCGGTGCACATCGGTCCGGCGGCGGCGGCGCAAAGCTATCTCGTCGCCGATCGCATCATCGCCGCCTGCAAGGCGACCGGCGCCGAGGCCGTGCATCCCGGCTACGGCTTCCTGTCGGAGCGCGCCTCCTTCTGCGCGGCGCTGGAGGCGGAAGGGATCGTCTTCATCGGCCCGAAGCCGAAGGCGATCGAGGCCATGGGCGACAAGATCGAATCGAAGAAGTTCGCCAACGCGGCGAAGGTCTCCACCGTGCCGGGTTATCTCGGCGTGATCGACGACGCCGACCACGCCGTGGCGATCGCCTCCGAGATCGGCTACCCGGTGATGATCAAGGCCTCGGCAGGCGGCGGCGGCAAGGGCATGCGCATCGCCTGGAACGAGGCGGAGACGCGCGAGGGCTTTCAGTCGTCGAAGAACGAGGCGAAATCCTCCTTCGGCGACGACCGGGTCTTCATCGAGAAGTTCGTCGTCGACCCGCGCCACATCGAGATCCAGGTGCTCGGCGACGCGCATGGCAACGTCGTCTATCTCGGCGAGCGCGAATGCTCGATCCAGCGCCGCAACCAGAAGGTCGTGGAGGAGGCACCGTCGCCCTTCCTCGACGCGGCGACGCGGCGGGCGATGGGCGAGCAGTCGGTGGCGCTGGCCAAGGCCGTCGATTACCAGAGCGCCGGCACGGTCGAGTTCATCGTCGACAAGGACCGCAACTTCTACTTCCTGGAGATGAACACGCGGCTCCAGGTCGAGCATCCGGTGACGGAGCTGATCACCGGCATCGACCTCGTCGAGCAGATGATCCGCGTGGCCGCCGGCGAACGGCTGGCGATCCGCCAGGAGGACGTCAGGCTCGACGGCTGGGCGGTGGAGAGCCGGCTCTACGCCGAGGATCCCTATCGCGGCTTCCTGCCGTCGATCGGCCGGCTGACGCGCTACCGCCCGCCGGCGGAAGGCCGTTTCGGCGCGGTCGTCGTCCGCAACGACACGGGCGTCACCGAGGGCGCCGAGATCTCGATGTACTACGATCCGATGATCGCCAAGCTCTGCACCTGGGCGCCGACCCGCATCGAGGCGATCGATGCCATGTCGGATGCGCTCGACAGCTTCGTGGTCGACGGCATCGAGCACAACA
This sequence comes from Aquibium carbonis, assembly GCF_003970795.1. Taxonomy (GTDB): domain Bacteria; phylum Pseudomonadota; class Alphaproteobacteria; order Rhizobiales; family Rhizobiaceae; genus Aquibium; species Aquibium carbonis. Next base: position 38,430 of record NZ_RWKW01000115.1, read on the forward strand.
TTCCCTTCCTCGCCGCCCTGATGCAGCATCCGCGCTGGCGCGAGGGCCGGCTGTCCACCGCCTTCATCGCCGAGGAATATCCGGACGGGTTCGAGCCGATCGTGCCGTCGCCGGACGACAAGCCGGTGCTGGCCGCGCTGGCGCTCGCGGTCGAGTTGCTGCGCAAGGACCGGCTGGACCGGCTGCCGGGACGCCTGGCGCCGCATTCCGGCGCGCTGAAGCCGGACTGGGTGGTGCGGATCGGCGAGGACTACCTCGCCATGAAGGTCACCGAGGGGATGATCTCGATCCCGCTGGAGATGGACGTCGAAGTGGATGGAGGCGCGCCGATCACCGTGTCCTCGAGCTGGAGGCCCGGCGAACCCGTCTGGAAGGGAACGATCGGCGGCCGCCCGGTGTCGGCGCAGCTGCGGCCGGTTCCGAACGCGCTGCGGATCGCCTGGAAGGGCATGTCGGTGACGGCCCGCGCGATGCTGCCGGGCACCGCCGCGCTCGATCGCCTGATGCCGGTCAAACTGCCGCCGGACACGTCGCGGCTCCTGCTCTGCCCGATGCCGGGCATGGTGGTCTCGATCGCCGTCGCCGAAGGCCAGGAGGTCAAGGCCGGCGAAACGCTGGCCGTGGTCGAAGCCATGAAAATGGAGAACGTCCTGCGCGCCGAGCGCGACCTGACGGTGGCCAGGATCAATGCCAAGCCGGGCGAGAGCCTGGCGGTCGACGCGGTCATCATGGAATTCGCCTGACCGGCTCCGGCGCCGCCCATCCCGCCGGTCACTCCGGCGGAAAGCGCGGCGTTTCCCTGTCGGGTGGCCCGTCTCGACCATGAAAAAACCCCGGGCGATCCACCCGGGGTTTTTTGATGTCGTCCGGCGGGCGGGGCTGGCGCCCGCGCCCTCGCGCCGGATCAGCGCAGTCGGCCGCTCGCATGCGCCAGCAGGGTGTAGACCTTGCCGGTGTCCGAGGTCAGGTAAGTCTGGGTGACCGTCTGGTCGCGATCGCTGCGCGCCACGTCCTGCAGCAGCTTCTCGAAATCCTCGCAGTAACGATCGACCGCGGTGCGGAACTCCGCGTCGGACTGATACTTGCGGCGGATCTCGTCGAAGGTCTGCTGGCCCTTCAGCGTGTAGAGACGGCGCGAGAAGACGTTGCGTTCGCCACGACGATAGCGCTGCCAGAGCTCCACCGACGCCTCGTGGTCGATCGCCCGCGCGATGTCCCCCGACAGCGAGTTCAGCGATTCCATCACGTTCGCCTGCGGACGAGCGGGCTGCGCCGGCGCTGCCGCCGCCGCGGGAGCGGCCTTGGCGGGCGCCTCGTCCTGCGAGGCCCTTCGAAGCAGGTTCTGCACCCATCCGTCCTGCTGGCCGGCGTCGCGGGCCGCCGGAGCGGCCGCAGGGGCCG
>NZ_RWKW01000116.1 GCF_003970795.1 Aquibium carbonis
TCCAAAGAATCCAGATCAAACCTCCACGCCAGTCCTATTTCTCAAATGCGATTCCCCTAGTCGGCGCGGCGCCGGGCTGCAAGTGCGCCACGCAGGCGCGTCAGGCGGCGACCTGGTGGTGGACGGCTTCCAGCAGCGCCTGGGGATCGAGCGGCTTGGTGACGAAGCCCGTGGCGCCATGGGCGAGGACGGTGTGCCGCGTCGATTCGCGGCTGTCGGCGGACAGCACCATGATGGGCAGCGCCGGCAAACCTTTTTCCTCCTCGTGCTTGCGGATGAGGGCGATGGCGTCGAGCCCGTCCATCACCGGCATGTGCAGGTCCATCAGCACGAGGTCGGGGCGGCTTGCGCCGCGCGCCGCCATCACCGCATCCACGGCGGAGCGGCCGTCGGGGACGTGGTGGACGGTGTGGCCCATCTTTTCCAGCACGGAGCGGGCCAGGAGGGCGTTGATCTCGTTGTCCTCGGCGACGAGGATCCGCAACCCCTTCGGCGCCGGCTTGCGGCCGTGCTGGCGCTTGAGCCCGAGGCGGTGGACGACCCGCGACGGCGCCATGTCGAGCGCGCCGTCGGTCAGGACGCGCATCATGGTGGCGCCGCGCACCGGCCGCGCCAGGAACGCCGGGTAGCCCGCGTTGCGGAACTGGAACAGGCGCCCGCGATCGGTCGGCGAAATGAGGATGACGGACTGGAACGGGGCGCGGGACGCCGCGCGCAGCCGCGCCACGGTGGCGCCGTCGGGCGATTCGAGAGCGGCGTCGATGAGCGCCGCGTCGAAGGGTTCGTGCGGGGGCGCGACCACCAGCTGCTCGGCGTCGGCGGCGCCGCGCGCGACGGTTGCGCTGCCGCCATGCGAGCGGATGGTGAGCGCCATCGCCTCGGCCTCGACGACGTTTTCGGAGACGATCAGGACCGCCTTGCCGCGAAGGGCGAAATAGGGCGCGATGACGGCCTGGGGGCGCTCCGACAGGGGCATCTCGAAGATGAACTCGGCCCCCCTGCCCACCTCGCTCTCGACCATGATGCGCCCGCCCATGGCCTCGACGATGCGCGTGGAGATGGCGAGGCCGAGGCCGGCGCCGCCATGCTTGCGCGTCGAGGTGCCGTCGGCCTGCTCGAACTCGCGGAAGACGCGACCGATCTCGGCGCGCGAGAGGCCGGGGCCGCTGTCGCCGACGGAGAAGCGCAGCGCCGGCGGCTCGTCCTCGCGGCTGGCGCTGACCTTCACCAGGACGCCGCCTTCCTCGGTGAACTTGACGGCGTTGCCGACGAGGTTGAGCATGACCTGGCGAAGCCGGCCCGGATCGGCCTCGATCAGGGCGGGGACTTCGGGTGCGATGTGGCAGCCCAGCCCGATGCCCTTGGCGAAGGCGCGGGCGGCCATCAGTTCGACCACGTTCTCGACCAGTTCGCGCGGCGACATCGCCTGCGGCTCGAGCTCGAAGCGGCCGGCCTCGATCTTGGAGAAATCGAGCAGATCCTCGATCAGGGCCAGAAGCGCGTTGGCGGAGGTGGACACGGCGCCGACATAGGTGCGCTGCTCCGGCGTCAGGTCGGTGTCGGCCAGAAGCTTGGCCATGCCCATGATGCCGTTCATGGGCGTGCGGATCTCGTGGCTGACGGTGGCGAGGAAGCGCGACTTCGCCTGGCTGGCGAATTCGGCGCGCTCGCGCGCCGAGATCAGCGCGGTTTCGGCCCGTTTGCGCGCGGTGATGTCCCGCGCGATGGTGCGGTGGGACACCGTGCCGGTGGCCTCGTCGCGAACCGACAGCTCGATCCAGGAGAACCAGCGGACGCCCTCGCGGGTGTGGATCGACACGTCGGTGGAGCTCAGATACTCGCCGTCGGCGAAGGAGGCGTCGGGCACCACGCCGACGTCGACGCCGAGTTCGCGGAGCGTGCGGCCGAGAATTTCGCGCGGCTGGCGGCTGAACAGGTCGGCGAAGACCGAGTTGGCATAGACGATGCGGCCGTCGCGGTCGCGGTGGACGACCAGATCGCCGAGCGCGTCGATCAGCCCGCGGAAGCGCTCCTCGCTCTCGTGGAGTTCCCACATGCGGTCGGCGAGGGTCTCGATCTCCTCGCGCGTCTGGGCGACGCTCTCCTCGGCGATGCGCTCGAAGCGGGCGTCGTCCACCGTCCGGCGGCCGAGCACCAGGAAGCCGATCAGGCCGGTGGCCAGCAGGCCGTAGCCCAGAAGCCGCGGCGCGCCCGACAGATGCGCGTAGCCGGCGAGGACCAGGATCGAGCTCAGGATGACGAGTTCGGCGATGGCGTAGCGGTCGCGGGACTTCCCCAGCGCCGCCGCGACACGGCCGAACCGGCCCGGGACGTGGGTCCCGGACAGCGATCGAACGCCGTGTCCCTTTGGTGCCGTTTGCTCCGACATGATGGCCGCAGCCTAGCCGGTCGAGCTTAGGGAAGGTTTTGTCCGGGTGCTAAAACTTTACCGAAATCGCCCCGCGGGGTGGTTTCAACGGGCCATGTCGACCACGACCCGGCCCCGCACCTTGCCTTCGACGATGGCCCTGGCGGCGGCGACGATGCCGTCGAAGCCGATGGTGGTGGACAGCGCGGCCAGCCGCGTGCGGTCGAGATCGACCGAGAGCCTGTTCCACGCCTCCACACGCAGGGCGCGAGGCGCCATGACCGAGTCGATGCCGAGCAGCGAAACGCCGCGCAGGATGAACGGGGCGACGCTGGACGGGAGGTCCATGCCGCCGGCCAGCCCGCAGGCGGCGACCGCGCCGCCATAGGAGGTCATCGAAAGCAGGTTGGCCAGCGTGTGGCTGCCGACCGCGTCGACGCCGCCGGCCCAGCGCTCCTTGCCGAGCGGCCTGGCGGGCCCGGTGAGCTCGTCGCGGGCGATGACCTCGGCCGCGCCGAGATCCTTCAAATAGTCTTCCTCCGACGTCCGGCCCGTGGAGGCGATGACGTGATAGCCGAGCCTCGACAGAAGCGAGATGGCGACGGAACCGACGCCGCCGGCCGCGCCGGTGACCACCACCGGGCCGCGCGAGGGCACGACGCCGTGGCGTTCCAGCGCCATGACGCAGAGCATGGCGGTGTAGCCCGCCGTGCCGATGGCCATCGCCTCCAGGGGCGTCATGCCGTCGGGCAGCCGGACCAGCCAGTCGCCGCTGACGCGCGCCAGGCCGGCATAGGCGCCGAAATGCGTCTCGCCCACGCCCCAGCCATTGAGGACGACCTTGTCGCCCTTCTTCCAGTCCGGATGGCCCGAGGCGATGACGGTGCCGGCGAAGTCGATGCCCGGCACCAGCGGAAAGCGCCGCACCACGGGCGCCAGCCCGGTGATGGCCAGGCCATCCTTGTAGTTGACGGTGGTCGCCTCGACGGCGACCGTGACGTCGCCTTGCATGAGATCGTCGATCGAGAGCTCGGTGGTTTCGACCGACTGTTTCCTGTCCTCGCCGCGCGAGACCATGATTGCCCTGAAGTGATCCACCGTCTTCTCCCTTGATCCTGTGGTCTGGCGGACTGTGCTGCGACCGCGACAGCCGGTCAACCGTCGCGCGGACCGTCTGCCGGTCCCCCGGCGCGCGCCTGGCGGCGCCAGACGAAGACCTCGTCGAGGATGACCAGCCCCGCGCCGACGGAGATGAAGGCGTCGGCGAGATTGAAGACCGCGAAGGACCAGACGGGCGTGTGGAACAGGACGTAGTCGACGACGTAGCCGAGCACGAGCCGGTCGATCAGGTTGTTGGAGAAGGCCCCCGAGAGAATGAGCGCGAAGCCGAGGCGGGCCAGGCCGTGCGCGGGATTGGTGCGCGCGGCGAGCCAGCCGACGAAGATCATCACGGCGACGGCGAGGCCGATCAGGAACAGCCGGTCCATGCCGGCGAACATGGAAAAGGCGATGCCGGTGTTGTGGATGCGGAAGAGCCCGAGAAACGGCAGGATGTCGATCAGCTCGTGCATGTCCATGCGCGTTTCGACCAGGAACTTGATCCACTGGTCGATGCCGATGCCCGCGACGATGACGGCGAAGAAGGCTGGCCACCTCATGAGGCGGTCGCTTCCAGCGAAAGCGCCGCGCGCCGCACTTCGTAGAGCATCACGCCGGTGGCGACGGCGAGATTGAGCGAATCGGCGCGGCCGGCCTGCGGGATGCGCACCAGCCGGTCGCAGGCGCCGGCAAGCGTTTCGGGCAGGCCCTGCTGCTCGTTGCCCATCAGGAGAACCACCGGCCGTTTGCCATAATCGACCGTGCGGTAGTCGACCGACCCCTTCAGATGCGTTCCGGCCACGAGACCGCCGAACCCCTTGCGCCAGGCGAGGAAGGCCTGCTCGCTGGCCCGCGCCACCGGAACCGCGAAGATCGAGCCCATGGTGGCGCGCACGGTCTCGACCGCGAAAGGATCGGTGGTGTCGCCGACGAGGATGACGCCTTTGGCGCCGACGGCGTCGACGGTGCGGATGACGGTTCCCAGATTGCCGGGATCACGAACGCGGTCGAGCGCCACCCAGACGTCGTCGCCCGCCGGCCTGACGTCGGCAAGCGGCGTCCAGCGCTGCTCGAACACGCCCACCACCATCTGCGGGTTTTCACGCCGGGTGATGGCGGCCAGCACCTTGTCGTTGACCTCGAGCACCAGACCGCCGGCGGCCACCGTGCGGGCCGCAGCCTTCTCGACGGCGGCGTTGCCGAGACCGGACTTCGAGAAGACCAGCGTGCGGATCGTCCAGCCGAGATCGAGCGCGTCGATGACGAGCTTCAGGCCCTCGGCCATGAAGGCGTTCTGCTGGTCGCGGAATTTCTTCAGCGCCAGCGCCTTGATGTCCTTGACGATCGGGTTGGCGAGGCTCGTGACTTCCTTGACCTGGCCGACGCGACGGTTTTCGCCGGGCGCGCTCATGCGGCCACCCAGCGCGAAAACAGCGATGTCGACAGCGCGCGGCCGGCCGTCTTCTCCCGGATCACCAGTTCACCCGACTCCACCGTTCCGCCCATGCCGGCGAAGGCGTCGCGCATCAGGGCGTGGATGGCGAAGAAGGAGGCGCGGATGGAATAGGCCGTGAGCACCACCGACAGCGGCCTGTCGGACAGGATGGCGCGGGTGAGGTCGACCATCGCCGGAAGGTCTTCGAAGAGTTGCCAGACCTCGCCCTTCGGCCCGCGCCCATAGGCGGGCGGGTCGAGCAGGATGATGTCGTAGCGGCTGCCGCGGCGCTCCTCGCGCTCGACGAATTTCTTGGCGTCCTCGCAGATCCAGCGGATGGGCCTGTCGGACAGCCGCGCCATCTCCTGGTTCTCGCGCGCCCAGCCGATCGCCTTCCTGGAGGCGTCGACATGGGTGACCTCCGCGCCGGCGCGGGCCGCCACCAGCGAGGCGAGGCCGGTGTAGCCGAAGAGGTTCAGCACCTTGACCGGGCGCTTCGCCTCGCGGATCAGCGTCTCCATGTGGCTCCAGTGCGGCGCCTGCTCGGGAAACACCCCGACATGGCGAAACGAGGTGAAGCGGCCGAGATAGTCGATCCCGTCATGCTTCATCGGCCAGGTTTCGCCGAGGACGGACTTGGGGAAGCGCCAGCGGCCGATGCCTTCCTCGTCGGTGTCGCCGGTGAAGACGGCATCGACGTCGGCCCATTGCGCCGCGCCGAGCGCGCGCGCCCAGACCGCCTGGCCCTCGGGCCGGACGATGCGGTAGGGGCCGTACTGCTCGAGCTTTTCGCCGTCGCCGGAATCGATCAGCGCGTAGTCGGCGCCGGGCGCCACCTCGAGGATCAGCGGCACGCGCTCGGCCGGAAGCGCGCCCTGGCGGCGCTGCCGGTGGACGGCCGAACGCGGCGTCTCTGCGGACGGGGCGCGCTCGTCCTGACGCGCGGGCCGG
>NZ_RWKW01000117.1 GCF_003970795.1 Aquibium carbonis
GCTGCCGCAAGGATTCGCGAGGGCGACAGCTTCGGCAGGTCGGCGTTCGGAGCGGATTGGCGGGGAGAACGGTCTGCCTCGGCGCCGTTGCTGGCATTGGTGGAATGGATGCGGACCCTTCGGGCGCTGGGTTCCGAGCCGCGGCTCATAGCCGGGCGGCTGGCCGAACGCTCCGAGGCTGGCGCGCGCGCCGAGCGTGTCCGAAAGGTCATCGAGATCGGCAGGCCGATTATCGAAGGGTTCTGGAACGATCTCCAGCACATGGCGTCGGCCGCGCTGGGAGACGTGGCTTCCATGGAACGCGCGCGGCTCGACCTCCTCGACAATAAGGCGAGGGCGGTGCACCGCGCCGACGAGATATCGATGCAAGTGTTCGCCTCGCCGCCGGATGCGGTCAGCGACCGCATCAACCTTGCGCGGCGGCTGGAAGATCTGCAGCGGCTAGCAGGCATCATCGACGCTGGCGCGGAGCTGGGCGACAACGCATTCGGATCGGCCTGGGCCGGACGCTGGTCGGACTGGGCGGTCCTCGCCGATGGCGAGCTCTGGATTCGTGAGAACGGCGACCTCAGGCATCTGGCCGCACGACTTCCGACGCGGGTGGCAGTGGCAGCCTCCGCCGAACTTGCCATGGACGAAGCCAGGACGTTGGCCGACGCACTCACGGCACTAGCTGGAGACCTGAAGGGGGACGCGGCTTCGCTGTTCAGCGCGAGCGACTTCTTCGAGGTCGATTTGTCGGAGATCGTCGGCCGTCTGGATACCTGGCTTGAGCATCGGGAGCAGCTGTCGAAATGGGTGGCCTATAGAGAACGGTCGGAAGCAGCGCGAAAGGCCGGTCTGTCGAAGCTGGTCGATGCTCTCGCGGAAGGACGCATCGGCACCAAGGAAGCGCAGTCGACTTTCGACATGGCCTACTACGAAGCCATTCTGACAGCGATGGCGACGGAGGAACCCGAACTGGCACGGTTCGACGGCGAGCTTCATTCGCGGGCGGTACGTGATTTCGCCGACCTGGACACGCAGCGTATCAAGGCTGCGGCTATCGAGGTGGTTACCGCCCATCATCGCAGGATCCCTTCCCGCGACGGTGGTGCAGGCCCCGTTGGTCTGCTGCGCTCGGAAATGGCCCGCAAGCGTGGCCATATGCCGATCCGACAGCTGATGCAGCGCGCAGGTCCTGCGATCCAGGCGCTGAAGCCCGTTTTCATGATGAGCCCCCTGTCCGTTGCCCAATTCCTGTCACCAGGGAAGATGGCGTTCGACCTGCTGGTCATGGACGAGGCTTCCCAGATACAGCCAGTAGACGCGCTCGGGTCGATCGCCAGGGCAAAACAGGTGGTAGTCGTCGGTGACGAGCGTCAGCTTCCGCCGACGACGTTCTTCGC
>NZ_RWKW01000118.1 GCF_003970795.1 Aquibium carbonis
GCGGCCGTAGCGCGGGCCGCCGTGCCAGCCGGGGCCGCCGTGATGGCCGCCATGCCAGCCGGAGCCGCCGCCGTGATAACCGCCGCCGCCGATGACGATGCCGAATCGGACGTCGCTGGCCGAAGCCGTGGTGGCCGAGGCGCCGAGGCCGGCGGCGGCCAGCGAGAGGGCGATGAGAGCGGTCTTGAGGAGAGAGGTCATGGACTTGATCCTTCGCGTTGCTGCCGGGGGGCCGGCCGACCGGGCCTGTCCCGATCCATTGAGCGAAGGATAGTCGACCCAGCCTGAACCCAACCCGAAGGCCCCGTTCATCTGGCGTTCGGATTCGGGGCCCCGAAACGAACGGACCCGGCGTCGCCGCCGGGTCCGGATGGTCGATCGCGGAGTGCGCGCCTCAGCTGTCGAGGAAGCTCCTGAGCTTGCGGCTCCTCGACGGATGCTTGAGCTTGCGCAGCGCCTTGGCCTCGATCTGGCGGATGCGCTCGCGCGTCACCGAGAACTGCTGGCCGACCTCCTCCAGCGTGTGGTCGGTGTTCATGCCGATGCCGAAGCGCATGCGCAGCACGCGCTCCTCGCGCGGCGTCAGCGAGGCCAGCACCCGCGTCGTCGTCTCGCGCAGATTGGCCTGGATGGCGGCGTCGATCGGCAGGATGGCGTTCTTGTCCTCGATGAAGTCGCCGAGATGCGAATCCTCCTCGTCGCCGACCGGCGTTTCGAGCGAGATCGGCTCCTTGGCGATCTTCAGCACCTTGCGCACCTTCTCCAGCGGCATGGCGAGCTTTTCGGCCAGTTCCTCCGGCGTCGGCTCGCGGCCGATCTCGTGCAGCATCTGCCGCGAGGTCCGCACGATCTTGTTGATCGTCTCGATCATGTGGACGGGAATGCGGATCGTGCGGGCCTGGTCGGCGATCGAGCGGGTGATCGCCTGCCGGATCCACCAGGTCGCATAGGTCGAGAACTTGTAGCCGCGGCGATACTCGAACTTGTCCACGGCCTTCATCAGGCCGATATTGCCTTCCTGGATGAGATCGAGGAACTGCAGGCCGCGGTTCGTGTATTTCTTGGCGATGGAGATCACGAGGCGCAAATTGGCCTCCACCATCTCCTTCTTGGCGATGGCCGCCTCGCGCTCGCCCTTCTGCACCTGGTTGACGATCTTGCGGAACTCGGCGATCGAGATTGCGGTTTCCTGCGCCAGGTTCTGGATCTCGCTGCGCAGCGAACCGATGGTGTTGCCTTCGTTGCGGGCAAACTCCTTCCAGCCGCGGCTGCCGAGATTGGCGATCGACTTCATCCAGTTCGGGTCGAGCTCGCTGCCCTGGTAGTGCAGCAGGAAGTCGTCGCGACGCACCCCGTAGCTCTCGGCCAGGCGAAGCAGGCGGCCCTCGTTCTGCACCAGGCGCTTGTTGATGTCGTAGAGCTGCTCCACCAGCGCCTCGATGCGGTTCTGGTTGAGCGACAGCGACTTCACCGCCGTGATCAGCTCGTCCTTGAGCTTCTTGTAGGACCGCTCCTGGCTGGACGACAGCGCGCCGGCCGCCGCCAGCCGGGATTCCACCTGCTGGTCCTGCAGCTTGCGCAGCTTCTTGTAGGTGCCGGCGATGAAATCGAGCGTCTCCATCACCTGGGGGCGCAGTTCGGCTTCCATCGCGGCGAGCGACAGGTTGGCCTCGTCGTCCTCCTCGTCGTCCTCCTCGCCGCGGGTGTCGCCGCCGACATTGGTGACGTCGTCGTCCTCGCGGCCGCGACGGCCGCGATTGTCCTCAACCTTGGGCTTCTCCTCCTCGTCGACGCGCTCGACCACCGGTGCCTGCTTGGCCTCGGGTCCGGCATAGGTGGCCTCGAGGTCGATGATCTCGCGCAGCAGGATGCGCGCCTCGTTGAGTTCGTCGCGCCAGATGATGATCGCCTGGAAGGTCAGCGGGCTCTCGCAGAGTCCGGCGATCATCGTCTCGCGGCCGGCCTCGATGCGCTTGGCGATGGCGATCTCGCCCTCGCGCGACAGCAGCTCCACCGAGCCCATCTCGCGCAGGTACATGCGCACCGGATCGTCGGTGCGATCCGTCGGCTCCTTCTTGGCCACGGCGGCGACGGCCGTGCCCTGCTGCTCGGCGATCTCGTTGGATTCTTCTTCCGCGTCGGCGTTCTGGTCGCCTTCCGGCTCCTCGCCGGTCTCGTCGTCCTCCACCACGTTGATGCCCATGTCGGAGAGCATCGACATCGTGTCCTCGATCTGCTCGGAGGTCACTTCCTCCGACGGCAGCACCGCATTGAGCTCGTCCATGGTCACGTAGCCGCGCTTCTTGGCGAGCTTGATCATCTTCTTGACGGCATCATCGGAAAGGTCGAGAAGCGGTCCATCGACGGCGCCTTCGCGCTCGGTCTCGGCCTCTTCTTTTTCTTTGGTCGTCATGCTTTCCTGTCTCCAACAAGTCCGGGAGGCGGTCCTTGCGGGTCCGTCCGCGTAACCGGATTACGCCGTATCGCCTGCCTGAGCGAGTAACGGCATCGCGTGAATGCATCATTAACCCTGACGCGAAGGCGTCGCGTCGGCCGTGCCAATGATCGTGCTACGCCGCCGGCCCCCGCCGATTGCGCAAGACGCTACGCCCATTAACGAATTCGAACCGTCCTGATTCCGCCATTTCATCGCAAGGTCAAGCCGTTGCCGTGCGATTCGGTCGAAAAAAACGTCGCCCCGATCGCTCCGCGCTCAACCCTTGCCGCCAGCCCTGCCGGATGAGACGCCGAAGCCTTCGATGAGCGCTTCGGTCGCCTGCACGTCGCGAAACTGTGTCTGGATCGCAAGCAGCTGGCGATAGTTTTCCTCCGTCGGCTCCACGGCCAGCGCGGCTTCCGCCGCTCTGAGTTCCTTATGTAGAAAGCCGGCGCTCTGGTGCAAGTGCAGCGCCTGCGAGAAGGCGTCGCGGGCATCGTCGAGCGCCGCGTCCTCGAGGGCCGGCCACTGGCGCGTGCGGCGCACCAGCCCGACCGCGGTCTCCCATGTCGCCGCCAGCCCCGATCGCGCCATCGACGCCACGATGGCGTCGCGATCGCCGGCCTCGTCATGGGCCACGGCGTCGAGCAGCCCGCCGTGCAGGCGCTGCAGATCGGCATGGCCCAGGTCCAGCCGCTCCACCTGGTCGAAGAACTCGTCGATCAGCGGCGGATGGTTCACCAAAGCCACCATCAGCACCGCCCCGCGCACCGGCATGATGGCGGCCGACGTGCGCACCAGTCCGGAGCGGGCGAGGCTGTCGGACACGGCGAGCCGGCCCGACGGCCGCTGGCCGCGGCCCCAGCCGTCCTTGCCGCGCTCAGCGCCACGTTCGCCCGGCTGCCATTGGCGTTGCGGCCGGTTCGTGCCGAAAAAGGCCTGCACGCGCTCGCGCATGTCCTGCTGGTAGTGGCGGCGGACATTCTCGTCGCGAATGCGGGTCGTGGCCTCGCGCAGGGCCTTTTCCAGTTCCGCGCGTCGCTCTGGCGTCTCGAACACGCCGCCCTGCGTCTCGCGCAGCCACACCATCTCGGCCAGCGCCCGCGTTTCGGCCAGCACCGTGCGAAAGGCGTCTGGTCCGCCCGCACGCACCAGGTCGTCGGGATCCTGTCCTTCCGGCAGCATGGCGAAGCGGACCGTGCGCCCGGCCTGGATCGACGGCAAGGCGAGATCGGCCGCCCGCCAGGCGGCCTTCAGGCCCGCCTTGTCGCCGTCGAAGCACAGCACCGGCTCCGGCGCCATGCGCCACAGGAGTTCGAGCTGGGCCTCCGTCAGCGCCGTTCCGAGTGGGGCGACGACATTGGCGAAACCCGCCTGCGCCAGCGCGATCACGTCCATGTAGCCCTCGACGGCGATCACCGCGCCGTCCTTGCCCTGCCCCTTGCGGGCGCGGGCGAAATTGTAGAGCACCTCGCCCTTTTGGAAGAGCTCGGTATCGGGCGAATTCATGTACTTGGCCGGCGCGTCCGGCGACAGCGCGCGGCCGCCGAAAGCGATCACCCGTCCGCGCGAATCCTCGATCGGAAACATCACGCGGTCGCGGAACCAGTCGTAGGACACGGCGATGTCGTCGCCATGCCGCACCAGCCCGCAAGCCTCGATCTGGTCCTTCGCCACCCCTTTCGAGGCCAGGTGCTCCTTCAGCCCGTTCCGGCTTTCCGGCGCATAGCCCAGCCGGAACGCCTGCTGCGTGGTCGACGACAGCCCGCGCTCGCGCAGGTAGGCGCGCGCCTTCGCGCCGCCCGCCGCCTGCAGCTGGTCCTGGAAATACTGGGTCGCCATCTCCATGACTTCGTGCAGGCTGGCGCGCTTCTGCTCGCGCCGCTCCATGTCGGGATCGCGTGCCGGCATCGGCACGCCGGCCAGCTCGGCGACCCGTTCGACGGCTTCGGGAAAGCTCAGCCCGTCCAGCTCGGTCATGAACTTGAAGTGATCGCCCGACACACCGCAGCCGAAACAGTGGTAGCGGCCCTTCTTGTCCTCGCAGTGGAAGCTCGGGCTCTTCTCGCCGTGGAACGGGCAGCAGGCCCAGTAGTCGCCGCGCGACGTGTTGGTCTTGCGCTTGTCCCACGAGACGCGTGCGCCGATGACCGACGAGATCGGCACTCGATCGCGGATTTCGTCGAGGAAGGAGGGCGGAAATCGCATGGGGTCTGGTTCTCTCACCCTCTACATAGTCATTCGAACCATCGCAGACGACACATTTTGTCCGCCCTGCCCGCTTTCCACAGCCGACGGAACGGCCAAACGCAGGCAATGGCCGGGCACGACCCGCCCCGGTCCGCCGGCGTGTGTCGCGCTCATTCCGCAACCATCGCGGGAAACGACGAGCCGGCATGAGGGATATCCACCCTTTGCTTGTGATGGAACCGAACCGGCCCTATTCTCGTTGAACCACTCGCACTGCAAACAGGAACGGAGTTGACTGCATGGCCATCACACGCAAGGACGAAGCGAGGGCGCTCGACGCCGACGAGCGCGAACTGGTCGAGAAGTCGCACCACCCGATGGTGCAGGAACTGTCCGACAGGGAACTCGCCGACCTCGTGAAGCTGGTGCGTGCGCGGCGCGACAAGGCCCAGACGGAAGCCAGCCGCCGGCGGCGCGAAATGCGCGGCAAGGGCGCGGCGAAGGGCGCCACCCCCTCCAGGGCGGATGACGGATCGCGGGTCAAGCTCGACGTGCTCGCCATGGCGGTGCGCCGCCTCAATGCCGAGAACGAGCGCCGCCGCCAGCTTGCCGCCAAGGTCTCGCTGGCCGAGAATGCCCGCAATGCGCTGGCGCTGAAGAAGGCCGGCGAGGCCGAGGCCCCGGCCGAAACCTTCAACGCCCGCACCGCCCACCACGGCATGCGCAAGAACGCCAGCGACCGGCGCCAGAACCTCGTCCGCCCGATGGAGCTCGGTCGCCAGCGCAAGGCCGGCGCTGTCGCGCAGGCCAAGCGCGACAGCCGCTGACGCCTCCACGTCGGCGACCAGAACCCGGACGGCGTTCTGCAAGGTTCTTGTGGACGACCGTGGGATCAGGACGTCGTCACATCAGTGCAGCAAGGGGCGCTTGACCTTCCACCTCATGGAACCCCGATATTGCCGGGGGCTCTCCAACCGGATCGAACCGAATGGCGGGCCCTCGATGCGGAGAATTTCCGCCGCATGAAGAGGAGCGAGACATGAAAACGTTGAAGACTGTCGCCACCGCCGCCGGATTGAGCGCCATCGCCGTGGTTGCTTTCGCCCAGATGAACCATGGCATGCATGGATCGGGCGGAGGCATGATGAACATGGGCGACATGCAGGGCATGATGCAAATGATGATGCCTGCGGACGGTGATTCAGAATCGACCCTCGCCTACAAGCAGGCAGACATGGACATGATGAGCGGCATGGCCGTGGAGTACACGGGGGACGCCGACGTCGACTTCCGTCTCAAGATGATTCCGCACCACCAGGGCGCGATAGACATGGCGAAGGTTGCCCTCCGATTCGGCACCGATAGCGAGACCAAGGCGCTCGCCGAGGCGATTATTGCCGCACAGGAAACGGAGATCGCCGAAATGCAGGCGTGGCTCGAGAAGAACCGAAAGTAGCGGCCTTCACGCCCGACGCCCGCCAACCTATCCTCGGTCGGGCCCAGTTCGTCGATAGCCTTCTGCGCTTCGCCGCGACGGCAGCATCCTGCTCAGCACGCCGTCCCGTCGGACGGCGTGCCCGAGCGCCGCAGCCAGGTGTATGGCCGCCAGGGACAACGTGACATTCCAGATCATCTTGTGAACTTCGGCGGCCGGTGACCATAGGTAGGACGCGAGGAAGCCCGTGCCGGCCTGCGCGGCAAGGCAAGCATATATGCCGTAGTGGACCACAACCGCAGCCGCTTCCACGCGGTTAGCCGGCCGGCGGCTCGCGACGCGGCGGTTCGATAACCGAAGGCCAACGCGCAGCAAGACGAGAAGGGCGATCGCCATTCCGTTGTAATTATGCACCATATGGAGAAACATGTCCGTCTTCGTGGCGGGCAGAAGGGGATCATGAGTGCGCGGTATTGCGCCCGAAGTCGCCCACTGAACAACGATCATGCCTGCCACGGCCCAATGCAGGGCGATCTGGATGTTCGAATACCGGCTCATCGTAGAAGACTCCATAGAGCCATCCACGCTGTCATTCATCGGTGTATCGTGGGTAAACGAACTTGAATCGCAGCGATTCCTTTCGGGGAAAGCCGACTATATTGCACCGATACGGCGGCGCTGTGTCAGGTCGGATCCTTCGCTGCGAACACCGAGACACCTGGGCATCTCCCCATCGCCTCTCGCAGAATGCCGAGCCGCTACTGAAGCATCCCCTTCACGATGCCGCTCGCCTTGCCGAAATCCATGCGGCCCGGATATTTCTCGCGAAGCGCGTTCATGCACCGGCCCATGTCGCGCAGCCCGTCGGCGCCGACCTCGGAAATCACCTCCTGGCAAGCCTGCTTGACCGCCTCTTCCTCGAGCTGGCGCGGCAGGAAATCGCGGATGATGGCGATTTCCTCGCGCTCCTGCTCCGCCAGTTCGAGCCGGTTCCCCTCTTCGTAGAGGCGGGCCGATTCCTGGCGCTGCTTGATCATCTTGACCAGGATCAGCGCAATCTCCTCCTCGCTGACCGGATCTCGTCCGGCGCCGCGATTGGCGATGTCACGATCGTGAATGGCGGTCTGGATGAGACGGATCGTCGAGACCCGCCGCTTGTCATGCGATTTGAGCGCCTGTTTCAGCGTCTCCGCGAATTTCTCGCGCATCGGAATAGAGACTCCCTTGGCAGCCGCCGAACCTTAGCGCCGGGGATTCCCGGACGCAATTCGATTTTTTACGTGGCAAGCTACTGTTTTCGTTGACAAAAGCTTTTCTGTTCGGACACAAGCCGGCGGATTGACCCAACCGGGCGTTTTTTCTATTGTCCGGCCCTTGCATGGACATATATTCAGCGCGCGGTGCTGGTCGCCGAACGACCATGCGCGGTTTTCAGCACGGGCATATGAGCCTTTGTCCGGGCACTTTCAAGACCGCCGCGCCCCTTAGACCCGACGGAGACATCTGATGATCGCAACCACGGCGCCCTGGGGCGCGGAAAAAGCCACGGCCCTGCTCGTGCTCGCCGACGGCACGGTGATCGAGGGACGCGGGCTTGGCGCCACCGGGCATGCGGTTGCCGAAGTGTGCTTCAACACCGCGCTCACGGGCTACCAGGAAATCCTGACCGATCCATCCTATGCCGGGCAGATCGTCACCTTCACCTTCCCCCACATCGGCAATGTCGGCGCCAATGCCGAGGACATCGAAGACCTGACGCCGGCCGCCCGCGCCGGCGCCGTCGGGGCCGTGTTCCGGGCCGACGTCACGCAGCCGTCCAGCTATCGCTCGAACGGCGGCCTCGACGAATGGCTCAAGCGTCGCGGCATCGTGGCGATGAGCGGCATCGACACGCGGGCGCTGACGGCGCGGATCCGTGATCTCGGGGCGCCGCACGCCGTCATTGCCCATGCCCCCGACGGCGTCTTCGACATCGACGCCCTGAAGCGCGAGGCCGCCGCCTGGGCCGGTCTCGTCGGGCTCGACCTCGCCCGCGACGTCACCTCGGGACAGAGCTCCACCTGGACGGAAACGCCCTGGGCGTGGGGCAAGGGCTATGGCGAGCAGAGCCAGCCCACCATGCACGTCGTCGCGGTCGACTACGGCGTGAAGCGCAACATCCTGCGCCTGTTCGCCGGCCTGGGAGCCGAAGTCACGGTCGTGCCGGCAATGACGCCGGCCGAGGATATCCTCGCCATGAACCCGGACGGCGTCTTCCTGTCCAACGGACCGGGCGACCCGGCCGCGACGGGCGAATACGCGGTGCCGGTGATCCGCGACCTTCTCGACGCGGACGTGCCCCTGTTCGGCATCTGCCTTGGCCACCAGATGCTGGCGCTGGCGCTCGGCGGCAGGACCGTCAAGATGCACCAGGGCCATCACGGGGCAAACCATCCGGTGAAGGATCACACCACCGGCAAGGTCGAGATCGTCTCGATGAACCACGGCTTCGCGGTCGACGGCGATTCGCTGCCCGAAGGCGTCGAGGAGACCCACGTGTCGCTGTTCGACGGCTCGAACTGCGGCATCTCGGTTGCCGGCAAGCCGGTCTTTTCGGTCCAGCATCATCCCGAAGCCTCGCCGGGTCCGCAGGATTCGCACTATCTCTTCCGGCGGTTCGTCAATCTGATTCGCGAACGCAAGGGCGAACCGGCGCTCGCCGAGCGCTGAGCCCACCCGAGACCGGCAACGATCACGGGCGGCGTCGCGCGACGCCGCCCGTTTTTCGTTTCGGGCCGCTGGCCGTCGCTATGACGAGATGCGCAGCCGGACGACGTCGTCGCGAATCGACCTGAACACGTCGTCGAGCTGGCTCCGCGACGGCGCGTCGAAGAAGTGGTTCAGGCTGGTGGCGCATTCCTTCAGCATGGTGCCGGTCTTCACGTCCGGCTCTTCGAGCCGGATCGTGTAGACCACCGTCCCGGCCTTCTTCGCGTTCTCGCAGGCCGCGAGCGTGCGGGCGTTCATGAGCTTGTTGGTGTCGTTGGACGACCCCGCCGTGATCCCCAGCCGCCCGTCCACCAGATAGCCGTAGCTCGAATAGGACGAGCCGAGCTTGGTGCCGTTGTTGCCGAAGACGTTCGAGCCGTCGGTCAAGACGATCATGATCTTCTCGATCCCCGGCGCCTTGGCCGCCCCTTCGGTGAAGGGTGCCTCGGGCGACAGCACGCGCATTCCCCAGGCCACGCCTTCCATGATGTTGGTGGTGCCGCTGGCCTGCAGCGACTTCACCATCTTGCGGATCGCGTCGTAGTCGCTGGACAGCGGCAGGATCGGTTGCGACACGCAGTCCCGGTTGGGTCCCTTGCCGCCCGACAGGCTGGCGGCGATCGGCAGCCATTCCAGCGCCGGGGCCACGGGGTCGACGAGCGCGGCGCTCGGAATGCCGTATTTGACGAGCTTCTTCAGCTGCCCCGCCGGCGTCTTGTCGAGCGGATCGGCGCTGGAGGCGATGTAGCTGTTGGAATAGCCCCCGACGTCGGGCTCGTCGATGGAGAAGGCCGGCACGAACAGCGTCTCCGCGTTCTTGGGATCGGGCTCAACATCCTTGACGTCGAGATCCTTGCCGGCCGCATGGCGCGTTTCCACGCAGCCCTTCCACGTCTGGCCCAGATGCTGGAACAGCTCGAAGCGGCTCAGCCCCGTCGGCAGCTCGGTCTGCGGGAAGTCCGCGCTGCCCTTCAGGTCGAGCCAGTCGGCGCCGGTCTTGTTCTTCACCTTCCCGCTCTTGAGGAACTGCGGGCCGTGATGTCCCCCCACGTTGACGAAATTGGCGAAGGGAACGACGGCGAACTTCAGCTTGTCCTTGTCCTTGATCTGCGACGACATCGTGTCGACGAGCCCGAGCACCGCATCCTTCATGGCGGTCAGCTTGCCGCCTGCCATGGAGCCGGTGGTGTCGAGCACCAGCGCGATCTCGTAGCGGTTGAAGGCGATGTCGGCCGAGGACGACGCCGAGACGCCCCAGCTGTCGTAGCCGAGGATTCCGGCGAAGTGGACGTCCTCGCGGCTGGGGGCTTCGACGGTGACGCGCGTTCCGGTCCGGATGACCGTCAGGCCGTCGTGATCGAGCTGGAAGTTCGCCTCGACGAAGGACCGCGCGATGGCGACGGCCTCCGCATCGCTGATCGTGTCGCCTTCGCGGGCCACCGCGAGCGCGGCCGAATCGAGCGCGTGCTGCAGTTCGGACTGGCGGTTGCTGATCGAGGAGAAGTCGATCGCCAGTCCCGCCGCCAGCACCAGCGGAACCATCGCCACCGCGGCGATGATGGAGAAATTCCCACCCTCGTCGCGGGACAGCCGCGCCAGCAATCGACCGATCATGCCTGCCCCTCCGCTCGCATCATGGCAACGGAGAGACTAGCGCATTGCGCTTAAGTCACGCCTAAGGCGCAGGCTTAGCAAAGACTGAAGAGGATCGCTCGCGTTCGCCGCAAGTTTCGGCGGCCGGAGCGACGGGCTCCGGCGGCCGCGGTCGCCGGTCAGAGGTCGGCGTTGAACGTGTCGCAGTCGTCGAGCCGGCCGCTGTCGAGCCCGCGGCTGAACCATTCCCGCCGCTGCGCCGAGGTGCCGTGGTTGAAGCTGTCGGGCACGACATAGCCCTGCGTTCTCTTCTGCAGCGTGTCGTCGCCGATCTGGTTGGCCGCGTTCAGCGCCTCGTCGATGTCCCCTGCCTCGAGCAACCCCTTCTGCTCGGTGAAATGCGCCCAGATCCCGGCGAAGCAGTCGGCCTGCAGTTCGACCCGCACCGACATGCGGTTGGCCTCGACCTGGCTCATCGTCTGTCGCCTGCGGTTGAACTCCGGCAACACGCCGATCAGGTTCTGGACATGGTGTCCGACCTCGTGCGCGATGACATAGGCCTGCGCGAAATCGCCGGAGGCGCCGAAGCGCCGGTCGAGCTCGCCGAAGAAATCGAGGTCGAGATAGACCTTGGAATCGCCCGGGCAGTAGAACGGCCCGCTGGCGGCGGAGGCAAAGCCGCAGGCCGAGCGCACCTGACCAGAATACAGCACCATCGTCGGCTCGCGATAGGTCGCGCCCTGCGCCTGGAAGATGCCGTTCCAGACGTCTTCCGTCTCGGCCAGCACAACGCCGGCAAACCGGGCCGTCTCGTCGGACGCCTGCGTGGTGGTGACGCGCGTGCCGCCGCTCGCCGGCTCGCTCTCCATCTGCGCCAGGATCTCCAGCGGATCGATGCCGCAGGCGCGCAGCGCGAAGAAGACGACCACCAGGATGATGATGCCGGAAACACCGCCGCCGCCCACGGTCCGTCCGATCGGGATGCGCATGCCGCCGCCGCGGCCGAAGCCGCCACGCCCCGCTCCGCCGCCCTGGCCACGCCGGTCATCGACGTTGGAACTCTGGCGCCTGTCTTTCCAGCGCATGTCCGTCTCCCGTTTGCCAGATGGCCGGTCGAGCCCATCGCGGCCCCGACGCGGTGTTACAGGAATTCTGTTGCCCCACCAACGGACCTTGATCCAGCGCAAAGCGATGAGGCGGCAAAGGACCTATTCCCCCCGCCGTGGCGGGGAACGGCTCCGACGACGAGGCGACCCGGGGGATTGGGGCACGTCGCGGATCGGAGACGCGGCGGCGGCGGACACGAGGCCGTCGCCGCCAGCGCCGTTCAGCCGTTTCCGTCGCGCTGCGTGTCCTCGACGCTCCGTCCGTCGGAACTCCGGGACCGCTCCTCCACCCGGTCGGCGCCCTTGGAAAGGTCGCTGCCCTTGCGTTCCTCGGTCTTCCGCTCGTCCTGCCGGGCGCTTTCGCGCAGTTGACGCGCGGCCTCCCTGCCTTCGGGGGTCGGTGCCTCGTTCGTCGCCATGGTCGGTTCCTCCTTCGGCGCTGCTGCGCAAACGTGGCAACGCCCGTCCGACGTCCGGGTTCCGGCGCGCGCGCCCATGATCTCGCCGGATTTCTCTGGGACAGGTGATCCGGCGCCCGGCGAGCGCCCGCCGACAGGCCGAATGGCTTTTTCGACCTGTTCTCGGACGCCACACTGGCCTAAGGAAAGGTCTCGACCTCCAGCACGGCCCATGATCATCACGCTCCGCCAGCCCATGACACGGATCTTCGTCGCGATCGCCGCACTCTTTGCCTTCGGCGGGGTTGCGGCGCAGGCGCAGAATCCGGATGGCGCGGCAGCCGAGGACGGGCCGATCGAGACGATCGTCGCCGTCGTCCACGGCCTCTCCCACAACGATCTCCTCAACGTGCGCGCGACCGCCTCCCCGCTTGGCCTCGTCCTGGCGCGCATTCCCAATGGCACGATGCTGACCCGCCTCGAATGCGCCACGTCCCGCAACACCCAGTGGTGCCGGGTCGAAGTGCCCGAACTCGACGGTCTCGTGGGCTGGACGCCGGCGCGCTACCTGCATTTTTCCACCGACGGCGACGACCGCGTCGACGTGGGGCCGGCCGCGCTGCCCGTCCCCCCGGTCATCGACCCGTCGCAGATCACCGTCGGCATCCTGCCCGATCCGCTGCCGATGCCCGAAGACCCCCTCGCCTTCTCGCCTCCGGTGCCGACCGGCGGCGGCGGCGGCGATCTCCAGACGGTGCTGCTGGTCCCCGCGCCCGACGGGCCGGCCGTGATCGACGCCGCCGGCGAAGCCCGCAAGATCGAAGGTTCCGCGGCCGAACTGGCCCTCGCCTACGCGACGCGCCGCGACCCCGCATCCTCGGAAGTCTACAGCGCGTTTGAAGGCCCGGCCGAACCGGAGCAGCCCGACGGAGCCTTCCACGCCCGCATTTGCTGCGATCTGACGGATCGGGGCTTCGAGCGCCCTG
>NZ_RWKW01000119.1 GCF_003970795.1 Aquibium carbonis
TCCCACTCGATGACCTGGCGGTCGGCCATGGCGGCCGGCTCGATCGGCACGAGATCGTCGAGGCGATCATGCGTCAGCACGAATCCTCCGGGGTGCTGCGAAAGGTGCCGAGGTGCGCCCATCAGCTGGCGGGCAAGGTCGAGCGCGAGCCGCAGCCTGCGGTCGCCGAGGTTCAGGTTCATATCCTTGACCTGCTCGTCGGTGACACCTTCTTCCGACCAGCCCCAGACCTGCGAGGACAGCGCCTTGATCAGGTCCTCGGTCAGCCCCAGCGCCTTGCCGACGTCGCGCAACGCGCCCTTGGTGCGATAGCGGATGACGGTCGAGCAGAGAGCGGCATGGCTGCGCCCGTAGGTCTCGAAGATCCACTGCATGACGATCTCGCGCCGCTCGTGCTCGAAGTCGACATCGATGTCGGGCGGCTCACGCCGTTCCTCGGAGACGAAGCGCTCGAAGAGAAGGTCGTTACGGCCGGGATCGATCGAGGTGATGCCGAGCACGTAGCAGACGGCGGAGTTGGCGGCGGAGCCTCGGCCCTGGCAGAGGATGTCCTGCGAGCGCGCGAAGCGGACGATCGAATTCACGGTCAGGAAGTACGGCGCATACTCCAGCTTCGCGATCAGCCGCAGTTCGTGCTCCAGCGTCGCGCGAACGCTGTCCGGCACGCCTTCCGGATAGCGCTGCTCGGCGCCTTCCCAGGTCAGCCTCGCCAGCATCTCCTGCGGCGAGATTGTCGGATCGTCGCGCTCTTCCGGATACTGGTACTTTAACTCATCGAGCGAGAAGCGGCAGCGGTCCGCGATCTCGATCGTGCGGGCGAGCGCCTCTGGGTAGCGGGAGAACAGCCGCTGCATTTTCTCAGCCGGCTTCAAGTAGCGGTCGGCGTGGCGCTCGCGTCGGTGGCCAAGCTGGTCGATCGTGACGTTGTGCCGGATACAGGTCACCACGTCCTGAAGCATGCGCTGGCCGGGCTCGTGGAACAGCACGTCGTTCGTCACCACGGTCGGCACGCCGAGCGCTTGCGCCATCTGCGATAGATCGTAGAGGCGCATCTGGTCGTTCGGCCTTCGCCGCAGCGTCAGCGCGAGGTGGGCGCAGCCCGGGAAGGCATCGCGCAGGCGTCGAAGGTGCAGCGCCGTGAGGTCATCCGCTTGGTCCGGCACGAGCACGGCAACGAGTCCTTCCGCGTAGGCTTCGACATCGTTCCAGTGAAGGACACACTTCGCCTTGCCGCCACGCTTCTTGCCGACCGACAGCAGCCGGCAGAGCCGGGAATAGGCTGCACGGTCCGTCGGGTAGACCAGGATCGACATGCCGTCGGCGAGATCGAGTCGGCAACCGACAACCAGTCGTATCCCGGTCGTCTTTGCCGCCTCATGTGCGCGCACGATTCCCGCCAAGGAATTCCGGTCGACCATGCCCAGCGCTTCCATCCCGCAGGCATGCGCCTGAGCGAACAGCTCCTCCGCCGACGACGCTCCGCGAAGGAAGCTGAAGTGCGAGGTGACCTGAAGCTCGGCATAGCGCAACGCGGAAACACCTCCGGGATTCGCGGAACTTGTTCCTACTATGTTCTCGCGATAATGTCGACGTTGAACCCCCGGCTAGCCGGTGGGATTTGGGTAAAACCCATCAGTCCGCTAACAAGGGACGTCACCAACTCGAGGAGTTCCGTCGGTGAGGTAGTTATTGCACGAAGCATCCGGCTTAACAGCAGAATGGATGGCGCGTTCCCCTTGCAGAGCAAGGCCTAGAGCGATTGCTCCCGCCAGATGTGGTCAAGCGCTGATAGTTGATATCGAGCCGTCGAGAGCGCGGCCTCGATCCCACTTGCTCCGAAAACCCATATTCCTTCGGACCTCCGGAATGCGGCACACGCAGTCGCCGCCGCCGATGCGATATCAGCGGCGAAATCGCGACTACGAGGCGAATTCAGGAGGATATGAGCATTTCCTGCCGGTCGATCCAGGAGAACTCCGAACAAGGGATGAGTGTGGAGAAGAATTCCTGGCTGGGGAAACAATCGGTGAAACTCTACCGCCATTATTCCGCTCGACGTTGGAGGAGAAGCCTCCTCGCCTAGCCATTCGATCTTGTCTTTCCTGCCTCGTAGGTAACAGATTGCGTTTGTATTCCCAGGTACCTTTTCATGATCACGGGCCGTAGCAACAATCCACTCGGAATCCGTCGGCGGTCTCACAGTCGCCACAATGCGCATCATCGAGCACAGAACCGACGGAAAGATCTGATCAACCGAGTCATCTATTTCAGTTTGGCAAACCGCGTTGTCAGAAACTAGCTCCCCAGGCGGTTTGCCGCCATATATCAACTGACTGTCTACCGCCTCGCGCTGGCGATCAATGTTCACTTGTTCCAAGGCGCTGCGAAGTTCGTAGGGAATAGGTTGCCCGTAGTCCCCAGACGCCTCACCGCAGAGGGACTCGCGCTGAACGGGTGCCCCATCTTGTTTGAATGGCCCGAAGGCCATGTCTTCCCCAGTTCCATGGGCAGCTGGCACATGGAGGAAGCGACTGCCTTGGCTATGCGGTACAAGCGCCCAGCGAGGATCATCAGGGTCGAGCATTAGGCGCGCTCAACCAGTCGTTTGTGTCGGGGGCCTTGATTGGCAGACGGCTTTAATTGCTCCACAAGCGTAGCCTTGCATGCGCAGCCAGCATCATTTCCGCAGTCGGAAGTCGCCTCACGATGCCCAACAAAGGCACGGTAGCGAGCGGAGGAAACCGCGCTTTCAATCGATTGACTATGTATATCCCCACACCAAAAGTCTTCGTTCTCACGAAGGAAGGGGCACGGCGTAATGATGCCCTCGGCGGTTACGAATACAGCCACATCGCCACATTTGCAGGCAAGCCGCTCTATGTCAGAAGCCGCGTCAAGAGAAAACTCACCCCCATCAGCCAATGCTACTGGAACTCTTCTCTGCTTAACGCGATCCTTGAGCTTCTCGATCGAACGCACGCGTACGGACGCAGCAATGGAGGCGGCGGCATCCCTTACACCGTTCACCTCCACAATCGCGCGGATCTTCATAGAATGCGCGCCCAAGTCTGCAACGAGGTCATAAATATTAGCGATTTGCTCTATATTATCATTCATCAAAGTACAACGTACAGTCGTCTTCAAGTTCATATTTGTCGCTTGGCGCACTGCTTCGCACGCGCGCGCGAATGCTCCCTTCCGGCGCACAAAGCGGTCGAATTCTGTCGCATCGGAATGGCTCATGCTTACCTGAATCTCGTGAAGTCCGGCTGCTTTGAGGCTGCTGAGGCACTCCGCGTCTGCATACCATCCGTTGGTGTTGAGCCTGACCCTTAGCCCCAGTTCTGCACCGGCACGAATAAGCGCTAAGGTCCGGTCAAGATCCTGCAGCGGCTCACCACCTGTCAGTGAGAGGTCGGTAACACCTGATTTCGCGCACTGGCCAACAATCCCGAGGAGGGTCGAAAGGGAAGAAATTTTTCCCTTTTTGTCTGTGTAGCAATGATCACAAGCGAAATTGCAGCGCTTGTTGACTTCAATTCTCAACTCCCTCAACAGAGGCTCCATTCACTGAATTCCCCCGAAGATTACATCAATGCCGACTGCTTTCGCGTTTTGGACAAGGGTTGGGTGAGAGCGAGCCATGACAAGGGCTTCAAGCCCTCTGCTTTGGAGGAACCGAAGTTGTTCTACGCTCGCGAGGCCGGCGCAGGTACCCATGTGAAGCCCTTGAGCGACATCTCCGTTCTCGAACCCGGATCCAAGGACGAGGACAAAAGGGCCCTTTGCGTTTGTTGCATTAAGGAATGATCCGTCGAATAACGAGGGATCTGCAGGAGCGGTCAAAGCGCGAAAGTCATCCGAGGTGACTGTGCCATTGAACCCAGGCTGCACAACAATGATGTTGCCGCTCGGAAGTACTTTAACCAATTCTGACATCTCAGTTCTCCCATTTTCCGATATAGCCCGTCGCTGCGCAAAGCGCAGCTACGTAAGGACTGGCCAAGTAAACATTCGCTTGTGGCGAACCCATTCGACCAGGATTATTCCGGCTTCCTGTCGCAACGCACACCTCACCCTCTCCCAAAAGGCCTTGATGTAAGCCCATGCATGGGCCACACCCAGGGGGATTTATAGTGACGCCAAGCCTGATCAAATGACCCAGCACACCTTCCGCGCTCATTCTTTGCAGTACGGCGCGGGAGGTCGGCGTTGCTATCACGCGTACGCCCGGCGCGATCGAGTTCTCGCCAAGAGTATCGCAGAACATTTGGAAGTCCTCAATCTGACCGTTCGTGCAGCTTCCAATCATAACGACATCGACCCGTCGAGGGTTCTTTACCCCGGAGTAAGCAACTGAGTTCGATAGGCTTCCAGGGAGGCAAATCTGCGGCTCGATAGTGCCGAGATCAACAGGTATGATATCCGTATATTCTGACGCGCCGCAGCGAAGTATATCCCGATTTTCAAGACTATATAGTTTGATGATCAAATCATCAATCTCGAAAATAATACTACGTGCTTGGAGATCTGTTGCGAGATTCGAAATCGAAATGCGGTCGGCGAGCCCCAATGAAGTCAAACCATCGCCACCCACCTCAAGTATTGCGTCAGCGAACCTTTCTCGCTTAAGGCGTGCGATGGACAGCGCGACATCCTTGCCCGTAGCCGGCCGCTGCAAACGGCCCGTCATCTCTATCCGCAGCGTTCGCGGCCGGTAGATAAGGACTTCGCCGGTTGCCAGCGCACGAGCAACGCCAACAGCCGGCATCCGTAGTCCCAGCGCTCCAATCGCACCCACGGTGCAAGTGTGGCTGTCAACTCCAACCACGATTTGACCAGGCTGTACCAGGCCCTCTAGCGCCAGTTGATGGCCGACACCGGAGCCTTCGTCAAAAAGGCGGCCGCCCATCCGGCCACAAACCTCCCGTTGTTGCGCATGGAGTTTTGTGGCTTCCGCCGTCGGAGCTGGGCTATAGTGGTCCATGAAAAACAAAGTCTTCCCGGCAAGCGGCAGCGACTGTTGAGCCGAGTCACCAACGCCGAGGCGCGATAATTCATCAATAATCTTGAACGTATTACGGTCGTGTGCGTAAATGAAATCGACAGGGAGAGAGAAATCATCGCCGACTGGAGGGAGGGCGATGTTGGCTTTTGCCGCCAGTTGCGCGAGCAAAGTCATTAGTGCTCCAGTGCGTCAGTGCGCCCCAAGCATCATATTGATCACATAGAAACATTCTCTTCGTGAGAGAACAACATTCTGATCAAGATATCAAGACGCGCCACGCGAATATTTGAACCTTGGCCGGATGGTTGCATTCCGATGGTTTGGAAGCGACTTGCCGAGGGCCACCTGGCCTGTTTGTGCCCAACGTTCAGGCCTGATGTGGGTTGTTGGCAACGTGGAAAAAGCGACCTCACTGACAGATGCAGAGTCGGCTGCGGAATGGTAGCCGACGGTAGCGTAGTACTCAGAACCCGTCTGTCCGGACACAGCCGCGCTAGGGCCGATGCTAGAGTGCCAAATAGACGGTTCGGGTTCTGTATGGTCTGGCTTGAACGACCGACTTGGGGTCGCAAGCTGCGGGTGAGGCCCACGCCTGCCTCTCTGTCCAGAAACCATTACTGACTAGCCGATGCTCACTGTCAGGCAGAGGGGCATCAACGGAGCAGGCCGTCCAAGTCGAAGTCGCCCCAGCCCTTCAGAGCTAGCGCAGGGTCGCCATCGCTTCTGACATTGCTTCTCGCGGCGTCGGCACCAGCAAGTTTGCCAGCCTTCTTCAGTGCTGCCTTCTGTGCGCCCCGCCGTCTGTTCTCCGCTGCAACCAGCTTGTCCTCCTCGCGCCAGACCTCCGGCAGGTCTCGATCGAGGACATCCTCGATGTGGCGTGGGTCGAAGACGTGGAACGTAATCTTCCGCGCCCGGCCGCGCAGCTTCACCGTCCGGGTGCCCGCGCTCTGCAGCCGGCCGTCCTTCAGCCAGCGATGGCGTTCGGCCTGCTTGATCGACAGGATGTCCTCGACCTCGCGTGGGATGACCGGCAGGTCCTCGATCCCGGCGAGCTTGCAGGTGACTGCATCGACAGTGGGTTGGTGATCGTCGGGGTCATCCTCCGGCACGCGCAGCACAAGTGCGCCGGTCTCGACGTGCAGGAGCCTGCGCTCCGCGAAGGGGAGATGCGCGCGCACTTCGAGCAGGATTCCTTTCGCGCGCACGCCCGAGCCCATGGTCGCCGCAGGTGACAGCGGCCACTCTTGGATCAGCCTGGTTGGCGGCTTCGGTTTCGTGGATCGCGGCATGGCGCTCACATGGCATCTGGCAGGGCTGCCTTCAACCAAGCCTCTCCTTCCAATCCTTCTTGCGAGCGGCGTAGTCTTCGTTCG
>NZ_RWKW01000012.1 GCF_003970795.1 Aquibium carbonis
GCAGGGCGTCTCCTTCGACATCGACTAGGGATGCGATCGAGCGGCCGGCGCGAGCGCGCCGGCCGTTGGCCGGGCGCAGAGCCCATTCCCGCGGGCGCGGCGAAAGCCCTAGGCCGGAGCAGTCGCGCGCCGCGCCATGCGGACGTGATCGACCATGGCCCGCAGCTTGGGCGACAGGTCGCTGCGCTGGGGGAAATAGAGGTAGAACCCGGGGAACGGCTGCAGGTAGTCTTCGAGGAGCGAAACGAGCTCGCCCTTGGCGACGTGAGGTTCGAACGTGTCGGCGGTGGCGAAGGTGATGCCGCCCCCGGCGAGTGCGGTTCGCAGCAGGAAGCGCAGGTCGTTCGAGGTGATCTGCGGGTCGACCGCGATGTCGAAGGCCTTGCCGTCCTTCTCGAACTCCCACCGATACGGCGCTACGCGGGGGCTGGGACGCCAGCCGATGCAGCGGTGGCGCAATAGGTCCGAAGGCGTCTCGGGGCGCCCATGGCGGGCCAGATAGTCCGGAGCGGCCACGACCATCTCGCGCTGATCCCCCGTCAGCGGCACCGCGATCATGTCCTGTTCGATCACCTCGCCCAGTCGCACGCCGGCATCGAATCCCCCGGCCACGATGTCGAATTCCTCGTCCGTCACCGTCACGTCCAGCGTCACCAGGGGATGGGCTGCGGCAAAGGAGGCGACGAGCGGACCCGACAAGAACCGCTCGGCGATGGAGGTGGCGGCGATTCTCAGGCGCCCGCGCGGCACGGCGTCGTCGGCGCCCCGTTCCATCGTCTCCGCGATCTCGGCCAGCGGTCGCGACAGCGCATCGCGCAGACGTTCGCCCGCCTCCGTCAGCGTGACCGCGCGCGTCGTGCGCGTCACCAGCTGCGCGCCGAACTGGTCTTCGAGCCGCCGGATCCCCTGGCTGACCGCCGAACGCGTGACGCCCAGCCGGTCGGCCGCGGCACGAAAATTATGCGTTTCCGCGACGGCGAGGAACAGCGGCAGCAGATTGAGGTCGGCCTTCATTGGTTAGCAGCACTCTCCATTCAGTCCAGTCATCGACAGATACAAGCGACAGTGCGGGCAGTCTACCTGTTGCCGTGATGCGAGGCGCTGGCCTCGCGCCACCTGAAAGGAAAGAGACATGAAGGCTTTCATGATGACCGCCGCGCTGGTGTTGGCTGGAACGGGCCTCGCGCCCGCCTGCCCCGCCACGGGCCCCGACGCCCCCGGCGCCCTGCATGCCGACTGGATGATGCAGGGCTGGGAGCGCAACGAAGGCGACCCGGATTTCGTCTTCGCCGGGAAGATGGCACGCTACTACGATCTCGAGGACACCGGCGGTGTCTTCTACGACAATTTCGCCCCGGGAGAGGCGCAGCTGTTCGGTGACGCCGCGGTCTACGGCGCCAACTGGCAGGGGCTGCAGAACGCGGCGCGCTCCGTCCGCCACGGGCTGACCGACGCCAACGAGGCGCTGGTGGGCGACACCGTGGCCTCCACCACGCTCGGTTTCGTCGGCCGGATCGATCGCCTCGACGGCGCGGTCATCGCCTTCGACGGGCGTTCGCAGCTTGGCTGGGCCTGCGTGGACGGCGCATGGAAGATCCGCCACGAACTGAACTACGCCTGGATCGTCGAGCCGGAGGAGATCGCGCGTTTTTTGGGTCGGCGGGGGAGGGATCGGTGACGGTCCCTGCCGATTTCACCGGCCTTTGGGTCACCGATGACGGGCACATCCGTCATCGACTGCTCGCGAATGGCCGATACGTCGAGGCACGCGGCACACGCGAACGCGCCTATGAGGGCCGGTACGAGATATCCGGCACCCATATCGAGTACTGGGACGACACCGGCTTTACCGCCGACGGCGACTTCGTCGACGGCGTTCTCCACCACGCGGGCATGGTCCTGCGACGCCGATGAGGCGGCAAGACCGCTCAACTCTGACCATTCCATGGAAGGACCACAGCATGACCACCGAAACCAGACTGGAACGGGGCCGCAGGATGCTCGACCGGATCGACGGTCAGGCCGGACAGGCCGTCATCGACGCGCTCCAGGACATCGCGCCCGACTTCGCCGACTATCTGTTCGAATACCCGTTCGGCGACATCATGTCCCGGCCGGGCCTTGGCCTGCGGGAGCGAGAGATCGCGACCGTTGCGGCCCTTTGCGCGCTCGGCACCGCCGAGAACCAGCTCAGGGTTCACATCCAGGCCGCGCTGAACTGCGGGGTCAGCCGTGACGAGATCGTCGAGATCCTGATGCAGATGTCGGTCTACGCGGGCTTTCCCGCCGCGCTGAACGGCTTGATGGTCGCAAAGCAGGTGTTTTCGCAGGGCGAGCACGGCGGCGAGCGCTGAACGACGCGAAACGAAGCCACCGGAAGCGGCCGGACCGACCGCTTCCGGTGGCAGCCGCGCATTCGCCCTGCGTGCGAGCGCTGCGCGTCAGAAGAACGACAGCACGAGCGCGATGACCAGTCCAGCCGCCAGATGATATCCGCCGCTCACCGCGCCATAGAGCATCGGGTTCGGAATGTTCGGATTGATGCCGGTGTTGATCGTCGTGGCGGCCAGAAAGCCGAGGCCGACGAAGAAGCCCAGCCCGAGCGCTTCCGACGTCGTTTCGATGCGCAGGCTAGCCATCAGTACGGCCATGGCGAAGGCCGTGACCAGGCTCCACACGGCGGGCCCGGCGATCATCAGGGGCGCGGGCCTGGCGTTCGGGTCGTGCATGCGCCCGAGGGCCGCCGAATAGGCCCTTCCAAACAGCGCGGTGAACCAGAGGCCGCCGAGCCCGAAGGATGCGACCGTGGCCGCGATGATGCCGATCCAGCTGATGTCGGTGAAGGTGAACATGGTCCCTGCCTTTTGAGTTTTCGCCGAGAGGTTGATAGAGCACCCCTGCTGACAGATTCCGGCAGTTTGAAATGGCACGATCCGATCGCCTCTTTCGCCTGTTGCAGGCCATGCGCCAGATGCCGGCGCCGATCACGGCGGCGCGGCTGGCCAGTGAAACCGGCGTCTCTCTCCGCTCGCTGTACCGGGATATCGACAGCCTGCGGGCCGCGGGCGCCCGGATCGAAGGCGAACGCGGCTATGGCTACCGGCTGATCGAGGATTACGCGCTGCCGCCCCAGACCTTCGACCGCGCGGAAATCGAGGCGATCGCGCTCGGTCTGGCCGAGGTTCGGCACATGGGCGACCCGTCGCTGGAAAAGGCCGCCGTCTCGGCGATCGCCAAGATCGCCGCCACGCTGCCGGACGAGCGCGAGCAATACTTGTTCCATGCCGTCTCGAAAGTATACCGCCCCGAGATGCGATATGAAGCGACGGTGGACGTCGACGTCATTCGCCAGGCCTGCTGGACGGAAGAAGCCCTCGGCATCCGCTACGTCGACGAGGGCCAGTCCGTCACCGAGCGCACCATCCTGCCGCTGGCCCTGGCCTATACCGATCGAACGCTGACGGTCATGGCCTGGTGCTGCCTGCGGGAGGCCTTTCGGATGTTCCGCGTCGACCGGATCAGCGCGGTGCGAACCGTCGGAACGAGCTTTCGTCCAAGGCGCGCCTTGCTCCTGCGGCAGTTCGTCGGCGAACTGGAGGCGCGGGACGCTTTAGACCTCGACGAGGACACCCATCGCACGGCGCCTCCGATGCGCGCCGTGGGACGACGCAACCAACGACCGGGGCCATGACGTGCTGCATCATGTTCAATCGGGGCCGCCGGACGGTGCGCCCATCGTCTTTCTGCACGGCGCGAGTTTCGACGGACGGATGTGGGGCGGGATGCTCCCCTTCCTGCCGGACTGCCGCTGCCTGGTGGTCGATCTGCCGGGGCATGGTCGAAGCGCAGGCGTGCACTTCACCAGCTTCGACGAGGCCGCCGACGGCGTGGCCGCCGTGGTCCGGCGTTCGGCTCATGGCAAGGTGACGATCGTCGGCATCTCCATGGGCTCCTATGTCGGCTTGCGCCTTCTGGTGCGTCATCCCGATCTGGTCGGGCATGCCGTCTTCAGCGGCTTTCAAAGCGGCCCCATCGCCATGGGTCGATCCATGCGGGCGGTGATGGCCGTCTCATCCTGGATGATGAACTTCAAAGCCGTCCGGGAGAACATGGTCCGGTCGATGGGGAGCTCGGACGTCGGTCTCGTCAGCACCCTGGACGGAAAGCCCAATGCATCGGCGGCAACGACCCGGCACGTCGGACGGCTCGCCATGGATTTCGATGCCCGGCCCGACCTGCCCAAGGTCGCCGCGCGCACGCTGGTCCTCGCCGGGGAGAAAGAGCATCCGGCCATCAGGCAGTCCCTGGCCGTCTTCGAACGGTCCATCCCCTCTTGCGTCTCGGCCATCGCGCCTGGAATGGGTCATGGCTGGATCGCACAGGCGCCGGAGCTGTTTGCCCGCACCGTACATGCGTGGATGAGCGACAGCAGCCTTCCGTCCGCCCTGCTCCCGGCAGACCGCTAGCCGGGGATGCGGCGGTCGGGCGTTCCCGGTCGCCAGGGGCCGGTGGCGCGCACAGGCGATTTCATCTCGTGGTCGCGATCGGGATGGCCGCGACGATGGTCTTCGCCCGCGAGCGGACGGGCGTCCTGCCCGGCCTGCCGTTAAGACGGGGAACCCGCTGACCGACGCCGCGAGGAAAGACCTGGCCGAAGGGCGCGAGGTCCGCCCGGCCGCGTCGCAGCGCCCGTCGAAGCACCGGTCATCGGACGGTCGGGGTCTTGCTGCTCCCGAGACGTTCGATCCGGTCGAGCCAGGCGCAGAGACCGGGGCGGGACTTGATGTGGTCGGCGACCGGCGTGGACATCGGCCATCTGGCCATTGGCTGCATCATGCCATAGGCCGACACGTCGGCGAGCGAAGGCCGGTCCCCGGCCAGATAGGCCTGGTCTCCCAGCGCCGCCTCGATGGCGTCGACGTCGGCGATGCCCTTGCGCACGATGACATCGTCGGCGTGGCGGGCGATGCCGCGCGCGTGCAGCTGCTTGCCCAGCTGCCGGCAGACCATGGTCGCCGCCAGCCCCGCCAGGGGTCGTGGCGCCATCGACCGCGCGACCTCCATCACGAAAGGGCGGCCGTTCGGGTGAACGAACATTTCCCACTCGAACACCATGTGCAGGTGCTCCTCGATCATGCGTCGAAAGCCATGCAGCCGCGCGCGCTCGACAGAGTCGAGGCCGGCATCGATGTCGAAGCCGTAAACGCGCGCGAGCCTGTCGATGATGATCTCGGAATCGGGAATCCGCTCGCCGTCGAGCTCGATCCACGGGTTCTTCTTGTTCGGCCCCTTGCCGGAATTGTTCTCGATCACCTGCTCGTAGGCAATTCCCCCGATGTCCAGCCATTTGAGAACCTTCAGGGCGAAGGGGCCGCCCGTGGGCAGGCCGAAGGCGGGGAAGAAGGTGAAGACGCGAAGCTGGGGCATGGCCGTGTACCTTGCTTACCATCGGTAAGTCATCCTACTTACCAATGGTAAGCTGTCAAGGGGGCGACGTGGCGACACGCAGGCGGGTGACCAGGGAGATGATCGTCGCGGAGGCGAGGCGGCTGGTGGCCGAGCATGGCACGTCGGCCCTCACGTTCCAGGCGCTCGCCAGCAGTCTGGGCGTCAGCAAGCAGGCCATTCTCTACTGGTATCCCAGCAAGCGCGCGCTCGCGAAAGACTTCTGCCTGCCCATCCTCAAAGAGGAAAGAGACGTGGTGGTTGCGGCCATTGCCGAGGCAAGCTCGGCGACCGAAGCGATCACGGCCTTCGTTCGGGCCCTCGTGCGCTATCATCTGAGCGATCTCGGCCGGTTCCGGATGCTCTATCTCTGGCTGCAGTTCGAGCCGGGGGTGGCGCTGCGGCCGGGCGACGAGCACCTGCTCGACCCCATCCACGAAACGACGGGCTCCAGCTATGACGTGCTCGAAGCCAAGATCACCGCCGACCCATCCTTCCTGGGCGATGGCGATGCGCGCAAGCTGGCGGTCGCGGTCGACATGGCCGCGCTCGGGCTGGTCACGATGATGGCCATGGCCGAGGCCATGAACGATCCGTGGCGGCATTCGACGGACTCGATGGTCGATGCGCTCGTCGACCTGCTCACCGGCAAGCACGGGTCCGTTCGGTCGTGACGAGATCGCCAATGCCCCGTCGGACACGACGGATCGCCCGTCGACCATGTGGGCCCGGGGAAACCCTGCAGCCTGCCGGAGACCTCATCGGACGCCTGCGCGTCGCGATGCCGCTCACCTTCGGCCCGACGCATCTCGCGCCGGTCCTGGCCGAACCGGCGCGCCGCGATCCCAGGCTTTACATCCACTCTTCCTACAGCGACCGCCTCGCCGATCTCGTCGCCGAGGGCTCCAAACTCATCGGCAGATGCGCGCGTCGATACCGCTGTTTTCAGGACGCTCAGTCTGCTCGCCAGACATCCTTCATGACGCGCAGCCAGTTGCCGGAACGCACCTTGTCGATGTCGGACTGCGAGTAACCCCGCGCCTTCATCCCGTCCCAGATGCGCGGCGTGTGCGCCAGGGACTGGAAGTCGACGTTGAGGCGCTTTTCGTAGGTGTACCAGTCTCCGAGCACGCCGGTGATGTTCGGGCTGTATCCGTTCGGCCCGTAGGACTTGTCCCATTTCTCCGGGCTCGGCGCCTGTCCTTCGGTCACGTCGCTGGCGAAAGCGACGTGTTCGATCCCGCCGATCTTCACGAGATGATCGATGTGGTTCAGATAGTCATCGAGCGTGGGGCGCTGATCGTGGCGTACGGCTGGCGACCACATCACTGCGCCAATCAGCCCGCCGGTTTTGGCGACGGCGCGGATATGCTCGTCCTTCTTGTTGCGAAGGCTTGGACACACTTCGAAGGCGTTCGCGTGGCTAATGACCATGGGCCCCTTGGCTGCCGCGAGATAGTCGCTCGTCGAGCGGTGTCCGCAGTGGGACAAGTCGATGATCAGGCCGAGACGCGTCATCTCGTCGATCCATTCGACGCCTTTCGGCTTCATGCCCTTGTCGGCCTCCCTCTCGAAGGGTGCGCCATAACCGAGCGTGTTTTCCTCGTTGTAGGTCGGCTGCAGGATGCGGACGCCAAGCCGCTTCATGGTGGCGAGGAGGCGGAGATCGTCCTCGACCATCATGGAGTTCTGGGTGCCGAGAATGTAGCCGAGCTTGCCTGAGCGATGCGCGCTTTCGATGTCGGCGACTGATTTCACCACCGTTGCCACATCGCTCATCGCGTCGATCCTGGCGCAATTGGCTTCGAGTTCGACGAGGGAATCCGACAGTCCGACAAAAGGCGACATGGCTGTCAGATTGACCGCCGATACGCCGCCCTCGAGCGTGCGCATGACCTGGTCGCGCGAAACCGCTGCGCAATTCAATCCGTCGATCGTCAGTGGGGAGCCCGCGGTCGTGCCTGTCATCGCATTTGCCTCGTTTATCTGTTTGTCGGTTTGGGGAGAGGTGGCGAGAGATCACTTCTCGCGGTAATTGACCCACAGGGCCTTGGCCGGACGGTCCCCGGCGTTCCGGAACTGGTGCGGCCGGTTGCTGTTGAAGCGAAAGCTATCACCTTCGCCGAGGATGTGCTTCTTGCCGTCGACGATCAGCTCGATGCCGCCTTCCATCACGAACCCGGCCTCCTCGCCGCTGTGCGCATAGGCTTCATCCCCGGACTTTCCGCCCGGTTGCAGCGTGATCATGAAGATGTCGAGCCGCGGCACGCGACTGAAAGGCGTGAGCAGTTCCTTCGAGGCCCCCGAATCCGCCAGGTCGATCCGCTTGCGCTCGGCGGGACCGGCCGTGATGCGGTGTCCTTCGTCGCTCGACGGTTCGGAGGGAAAGACGTCCCCGATGCTGACCTCAAGTGCCTCCGCGATGCGCGCCAAGGCGCGAACCGACGCCGAGGACAAGCCCCGCTCGATCTGGCTCAGGAAGCCGACCGAGAGACCGGCGCGGACCGCCAGTTCCTTCAGCGATCGTCCGCGAACCTTCCGCAACTGCCTGACGCGATTGCCGACGGCAACATCGGTTTGATGCTGGTCGTCTCCGATGGCGTCCTTGTCAGCCAGTGAATCCTTCGACACGAATCGTCCTCGCTGTGAACCTTACTTATACACCAATCATATTTGTGAAATTTTCGTTTGTAAATTCACTCTGGTCTGCATAGCATCGGAAATGTTCAGCCAACCTCCAGAGAGAGCGCTGATCCAGGAGGTCCGGCGATGGACCGCAACAATGGGAGCCGCAAATGAAGAATACCATTCGCAAGCTGCTGCTCACGGGCATGCTGAGCGTGGCGACGCTCGCCGGCGCCCCGGCCGCGACCCTCACCGTGGCGCAGAACTTCGATCCGCAGACGCTATGGCCCAACGGCACGACCGCGTCGGACAATCTCAACGCCGGCTCTGCAATCGTGGAGGCGCTTTTCTGGGTCGATCCCCACGGCGAGGAGTTCAAACCTCTCCTGGCGACCTCGTACGAACTCGAGGACGACACCGCCGTGCTGGTCAAGCTACGCGAGGGCGTCAAGTTCACGAACGACGAGCCGATGAATGCCGATGCTGTCGTTCACAGCTTCAATGTCTTCATCGACAAGGAGAAGAGCCCCGCCTATGCGCGTGTCTCCGATCCGTTTGCGAGCATCGAGAAGGTCGACGACCTGACGGTGCGCATCAAGCTCAAGTACCCCTTCCCGCCGATCGAGCTCGCGTTGAGCCAGCTCTACATCACGCCGCCCGGCTACTGGAACGAAGTCGGGCTCGAGGCCTACGGACAGAAGCCGGTCGGAACGGGCCCATTCGTGTTCGACACCTGGGCGCGCGATGACCGCCTGGTCATGAAGGCGAACGCGGACTACTGGGGCAAACTGCCCGAGGGCATCGACGAAATCGTCTGGAGACCGGTCCCTGACGACATCGCCCGCGCCGCCGGCCTCACCACCGGCGAATACGACGTCGCTTCAAATCTCGCCGTGACGTCGGCAATGGAGTTGGAAAACAACCCGGATGCCAAGTTGGTCCCGGTGCCGAGCTATCGAATCTATCAGATCATCCTGTCCTCACTTGAGGAGCACAAGAGCCCGCTGATGGACAAGAAGGTGCGCCAGGCCCTCAACTATGCCGTCGACAAGCAGGCCATCATCGACAACCTGTTCTTCGGCAATGCCGTGGCTCTGAAGGGCCAGGTCCTTCGCGAGCCGCAGATCGGCTTCAACCCGGATCTCGAGGACTATCCCTACGATCCGGAGAAGGCGAAGCAGCTTCTGGCCGAGGCGGGCTATCCCGACGGGTTTGAGATAACCTACAAGTTCCCGTCCGGACGCTATGCCCAGGATCGCGAGGTCTCGGAAGCGGTCGCCGGCATGCTGACCGAAGTCGGCGTGAAGACCAACATGGTCGTCCTGGAGCCCGGAGAGTTCCTGCGACAGCTCCGTGCGAAGGAGCTCCAGCCGATGGCCTTCGTCGGACTCGCGCCGCAGGACGATCCGGACCTGCAGGTGTCTCAGTACCACTCGTCATGGCGCTATTCCTACATGAACAGCCCCGAACTCGACGCGTTGATCGATGCCGGCAAGCAGGAAATGGACCGCGATAAGCGTGTTCAGATCTATCGGGACGCCATGACCCTCATGCGGGACGAAGCACCGATCATCTTCCTCTATGGCGGCGTGGACTTCTATGCCGTGACCAACAGGCTGGAGAACTTCATGGCCCGCGGTGACGGCCGGTTCTTCTTCTACGACACCAGGCTCCAGGAGTAGTCCCAAGGCCCGGCCCGGGAACAGTAACCCGGGCCGGGGCCCGTTGCGCTCCACCCGTCCGCCCGCTTGCCTGTCGATGCGATCCGATCGGAAACGCCGATGCTTCAGTACGTCGCCCGAAGATTGATCCTCACGCTTCCCGTTCTGTTCGGAATTCTGCTGATTTCGTTCATGCTGACCCATATCAGCGGCGACCCGACGGATCTTATCCTTTCGCCCGATACGCCGGACGAGGCGCGCGAGCTGTTTCGTCGGAAGCACGGCCTCGACCAGCCGATCTGGGTGCAGTTCTATCAGTTCTGCGTCCATGCGCTGCAGGGCGACTTCGGCAATTCGCTGCGCTTCAACGAACCCGCCACGAAGCTTGTGCTGGAACGGCTGGGCGCCACCACGGAACTCGCCGTCACGGCGATGCTTCTTGCCATTCTCGTCGGCGTGCCGGCGGGCGTGATCGCCGCCTACCGGCGCAACACCGCCGCGGACGTTGCCGTGAGGACGATCACGTTGCTCGGGCAAGCAGTTCCGTCATTCTACCTCGGCATCCTGACCATCATCATCTTCGCGGTCTGGCTGCGCTGGCTGCCGAGCGGCGGGCGCGGCACCTGGCTCCACCTGATCCTGCCGGCTACCACGCTGGCGCTCAACCTCGTCGCTCTCATTGCCCGCACGACACGCTCCTGCATGCTGGATGTCCTCAATCAGGACTACATCCGTACCGCGCGTGCCAAAGGGCTTGGCGAAAGCTGGATCGTCTGGGTTCACGCGCTCCGCAACGCCTTCATTCCCGTGTTGACTGTGATTGGCCTGCAGGTCGGGCTGCTCATGGGTGGCGTAGTCGTGACGGAGACGGTGTTTTCTTGGCCGGGCGTCGGCCGGCTCGCGATCCAGGCGATCTATGCCCGCGACTTCCCCGTCGTGCAGGCTGTCGTGCTCTTCTTCGCGTTGATCTTCGTCGGTGTGAACCTGATCGTCGACCTGCTCTACGCCGTGCTGGACCCGCGCATAGGATACCGTTGAGTTGCCGATGACGATCGCCACGCTCCCCCTCCAGAACGACGACGACCTGCCGCCGCGCCGGAGCCTCTCCCGCATAGTCCTGAAACGCCTCCTCACCAAACCGGCAGCGGTGTTCGGGCTCGTGATCATACTGCTCTTCGTTGCGTTCGCCCTCGTGCCGGACCTTTTTTCCCCACACGATCCCTACGCCCAGTCGCTGATCAGGCGCCTGAAGCCGCCATCCTTCCTCGATCGCGGCGTGGACGGTTATCTGCTCGGCACCGATCATCTCGGACGCGACACGCTCTCGCGCATCATCCACGGCGCCCGGACCACGCTGCTGGTCAGCCTGTTTGCTGTCGTGGTGTCGGCGGTCGTCGGCATCTGGGCCGGCCTCGTGGCCGGGTTCTTCGGCGGCAAGACGGATGCTGTGATCCTGCGTCTCATCGACATGCAGCTCGCCTTTCCGGTGGTGCTCCTCGTCATCGCCATTGTCGCCGTGGTGGGGCCATCGCTGACGAACCTGATCGTCCTGATGGGACTGTCGGCCTGGCCGCGCTTCGCACGCATCGTGCGTGGCTCGGTGCTTTCGGTGCGCGGGCTGGAATACATCGAGGCGGCCCGGTCGATCGGTGCCGGCAAGCTGCGCATCATGCTGCGACACATCCTGCCCAACATCCTGTCGGCGATCATCGTCTACGCGAGTTTCGAGCTCGCCCGTATGATTCTGCTCGAAGCGACGCTGTCCTTCCTGGGGCTGGGCGTTCAGCCTCCCACGCCGACCTGGGGCGGAATGATCAACGACGGCAAGAACTACCTCTCGATCTCCTGGGCCGTATCGCTGTTTCCCGGGGTAGCCATCGCTCTCATCATCCTCGCCTTCAACCTTCTGGGCGACGAAATCCGCGACGCGCTCGATCCCCAGCTCAGCCACGATTGAACCGCAATCCGAAAGGACCAAGCCATGAACATGATTTCCACGCGCAGCCATCGCGAACGCACCCCGGTCATCGACGGGCTGAACTGCGCGGTTCTCACGCGCGACCAGTTCGAGCGGACGCTGGAGGGCCGGGTCGCCGCGCTCAATCTCACCTCGATGCGGCCGGCGAACGATCTCGCGGCTTCGATGGAGGACGTGGCGAAGGCGCTTGCCGTCGTCGCAGCGAACGCCGATCTCGT
Organism: Aquibium carbonis; assembly: GCF_003970795.1. GTDB lineage: Bacteria > Pseudomonadota > Alphaproteobacteria > Rhizobiales > Rhizobiaceae > Aquibium > Aquibium carbonis. Next base: position 11,928 of record NZ_RWKW01000012.1, read on the forward strand.
GTCCGTCGTCGCCTCCGTGGCGGAGATCCGCCAGGTGACGGCGCAGGGAAAGCTCGGCATCATCCTCGGCACGCAGAACTCGACCTTTCTCGAGCACGACCTGTCGCTCCTGCGGGTCATGCAGCGCCTCGGCGTGCGCATCATGCAGCCCACCTACATGGAACAGAACGAACTCGGTTCCGGCGTCCTGGCCAAGCAACCCGGCGGCCTCACCGCGAAGGGGCACGAGTGGGTCGCGCTGATGAACGAGACCCGCATGCTCGTCGATCTCTCCCACGTCGGCTACCAGACGGCGATGGATGCGGCGAAGGCGTCGAAGCGCCCGGTGATCTGCAGCCATTCGAACGCGCGCGCCTTGTGCGACAGCCTTCGCAACATTCCCGACGACCAGATCCGCGCCGTCGCCCGGACGGGCGGCACGGTCGGCGTCACGCTCTGGCCGCCGATGCTGCGCCACGCTACGCGCCCGACGCTCGACGATTTCTTCGATCAGGTGGATCATATGGTGAAGCTGGTCGGGATCGACCATGTCGCCTTCGGCAGCGATTGCTCGGAGCAGACCAAGACCGAGGAACAATGGCAGGCGTCGTTCGGACCTCGCGGCATCTATCCGGAGGTGACCGGCATTCTCGGCGACTGGTTCATCTTCACGCAACGCTTCACCGAAGGCTACGAGAGCCTCGCCCATACCGGACGCCTGATCGACGGCCTAGGCGCGCGGGGATTCAGCGAGGCCGATGTGGACAAGATCATGGGCGGTAACCTGCTAAGGGTCTACGAGGACGTCTGGGGAGAATGAATGCCCTCGCGACCATACCGGACAGGATCGACATGGCCGACCCGATCCCGGTCCTGAGCGTCTCCGGGCTGAAGACGCGGCTCTTCCTGAAGGACGGGGTACTCCCCGCCGTGGACGACGTCTCGTTTTCGGTGATGCCGGGAGAGACGCTCTGCATCGTCGGCGAATCGGGCTGCGGCAAGAGCATGACGGCCCTGTCCATCATGCGGCTCCTGCCACGTCCGGTCGGGCGCATCACCGGCGGGTCGATCATGGTCGACGGCGTCGGCGACCTGGCCGAGCTGTCGGAACGCCAGATGCGGCGCGTGCGCGGCAATCACATCTCGATGATCTTCCAGGAGCCGATGACGTCGCTCAATCCGGTGTTCCGGGTCGGCTACCAGATCAGCGAAGCCATCCGTGTCCACCACCGGGTCTCCGCCTCCGAGGCAAGGGATCGGGCCATCGACATGCTCGAGCAGGTTCGCATTCCGCTTCCTGCGGAGCGCTACCGGAGTTTCCCGCACCAGCTTTCAGGTGGCATGCGCCAGCGCGTGATGATCGCTATGGCGCTCGCCGGGCGACCGAAATTGATGCTCGCCGATGAACCCACGACCGCGCTCGACGTCACCATCCAGGCCCAGATCCTGAAGCTGATGAACGAATTGAAGCGCGAGATCGGGATGTCGCTGGTGCTGATCACGCACGACCTCGGCGTCGTCGCCAAGATGGCCCAGCGCGTCCTCGTGATGTATGCGGGCGTCGTGGTCGAAGAAGCGGACGCAAATTCGCTCTTCGCCCGGCCCCTTCACCCATACACGCAGGGCCTGCTCCGCTCGATTCCCCGGCCAGCGGTCCGCAGGGAGCGCAAGGGAGAGATCGACACGATCGAGGGGACGGTGCCGGCTCTGACCGCCTTGCCAACGGGTTGCCGATTTTCCGACCGTTGCCCGATGGTGCACGAGCCCTGCCGCAAGTTGGAACCGCCGCTTGCGTCCCCCGACGACATAGCCGCGCCGCATCGCAAGGTGCGTTGCTGGCTGCATGCGAGTCCACCGCAATGACCGCGCCGCTGCTCGACGTGAAAGGCCTCAAGCGTCATTTCCCGACGGAGAGTCCCCTCTTCGGGGCGAAGCGCTTCGTGAAGGCCGTCGATGGCGTCGACCTCGCCATCGGCAAGGGCGAGACGCTCGGGCTGGTCGGCGAGAGCGGTTGCGGGAAGTCGACGCTCGGGCGTCTCATCGCGCGGCTGGACGAGCCGACGGCGGGCGAGATCGTCTTCGAGGGGCGCGACATCGCCCGTCTCGACGACCGCGCGCTGCTGCCCGTGCGCCAGTCGATCCAGATGATCTTCCAGAACCCCTTCGCCTCGCTCAACCCGCGCATGACCGTCGGCGCCATCCTCGAGGAGCCGCTGATCATCCACGGCAAGGGCGACCGGTCGAAGCGGCGGCGGCGGGTGATGGACCTGCTCGGCCAGGTCGGCCTGCGGCCCGACCACGTCGATCGCTATCCGCACGAGTTCTCGGGCGGCCAGCGGCAGCGGATCGGCATCGCGCGGGCGCTCGCGCTGGAACCGGACCTGATCGTCTGCGACGAGCCCGTCTCGGCTCTCGACGTGTCCATCCAGGCGCAGATCATCAACCTTCTGCAGCGTCTGCAGCGGGAGCTTGGCCTGTCCTACCTGTTCATCTCGCACGATCTCAGCGTGGTTGAGCACATCAGCGATCGCGTGGCGGTGATGTATCTCGGTCGAATTGTCGAGGAAGCGGACGCGGTCGAGATGTACCGGCGGCCGCTGCATCCCTACACCGAGGCGCTGCTCTCCGCGCATCCAGAGCCGGATCCGCTGGCGGTCTCCCGCGAGATCATCCTCGAAGGCGGCGTGCCCAGCCCCGTCAATCCGCCGGCGGGATGCCATTTCACCACGCGTTGCCCCTACGTGCAACCAAGGTGCAGCGAGACGACGCCGCCGCTCGTCGACCACCACCCCGGCCACAAGGCGCGATGCCTGCGCCTCGACGAGATCGAGGGGAACCGGCTGACCGAGGGAGCCCGCACGGTCGAACACAAGTCGTGAAGCGGATCGGCTCGGCGATGGCGAGCCACATCCGCCGTCGGCGTCTGGCGAATATGGGCGGTCGTGAGTGTGCGAGTTCCCGGTGGGTTGTGCGGCAGGATAGGGCCGCCCTCTCGCGCCGATGTGAAGCTCGACACGGCCCCTTGCCAGCGGCACGGGAAAACTCCGAATGGGTCGTACAGGCCGGCGGACGCCCTTTCGGCCTCAAAGCCGGAGCGTGCACGTTGCCTGCGAAACATTCTCCAGTGCGACCAGGAACGGGCTGAAATGCTAGGGCCGGCTTTCGGCGGCCAGGCAACCCGCAACGATGACGTCGACCACGGTCCTTCGCGCCGCCTCGTAGTCGGCTGCATCGAGTTTGGGCTTTCCGAGTGTCATGGCCGCGACCTCTGCGAAGTCTGCATAGAACTGGGTCGAAGCCCAAAGCATCATGAAGAAGTGCCTGGGGTCTAGCGGGCGCAACCGGCCGTCCCGGACCCAGCCGTCGACCACGTCCACCCGCTCGCGGGTGATTTCCTGCATATGGCGGCGCTGCGCCTTCGACAGGAAAGCGCCGCCCCGCATGATTTCGTTGGCGAAGAATCGCGACTCGGTTCCATGGCGGCGCGAATAGTCCAGCTTGGCCGCGATATAGGCCGCGATCGCCTCGCGCGGTTCCCGGTCGGCACGGATGTGCTCGAGTGCCTTGTCCCACCCCTTCAGCAGGCGCTCGATCAGGGTCGCGTAGATCGCCTCCTTGGTCTCGAAATAGTAGTAGACATTGGCTTTGGGCAGCCCGCTGGCCTCGGCGATCTCGGCGATGCGGGTCCCGTCGAAACCCTTCCGGGCGAACAGTTCGACGGCGGCGCGCAGGATCGTCGCCTCGTTGCGCGCGCGGATGCGATCCTCGGGTGCCTTGGGCGTCCTGCGTTTCGCCGTCACGCTTTCCCGCGCCATGCCGTGCGCCTCCAACCACTCACCCGGCAACCGGCATACATCGACGCGGGCGCCATTCCAACGTTGCAGCACGGTTTATTGGAACCTGACGATCCGGTCAAGAAAAGTGCGGCAGGAACTTGACATTCTGGTCAGGTTTTGGATTCATTCCCGACAGAAGGGGAGCGTCGGCGGACATGGCTGCAAGACTGGTCGATGCTTTGCGCGAAACGCTGGAGGGCTGGCAGGACGATCTGCCTGCAGCCTGGCTGCCGGTTCTCGGTGATGTCGAGCTGGGCTTCGAGGACTGCGACCCCGCTCTCGAATTCGAGGCCTGGGAGCCGATCTTCCCGGCGCGACGGGGGCGCATTTTCCCCGGCGCTCCGGCCGGCGCGCACGCGCTTCGCGCCTTCGACGTCATCGAGCCCGATGCTGTTCGCTGCGTTCTGCTCGGGCAGGATCCGTATCCAGAGCCGGGCTTCGCCACCGGCCGTGCCTTCGAAGCCGGCAACGTGGCGGCCTGGTGCGAACTCGACAAGATGTTTTCCAGGAGCGTGCGCGCCTTCACCCAGCAGATCTGCGCCGCGCGAACGGGCCGCCCCGAACTCGCCGCCTCGTTCGAAGCCTGGCCGACGCTGCTCGACGAGATCGAGGCCGGGAGGATCGGGATCGAGGCGCCCGGCGCCATCGCCGACCGCTGGGTCGGGGAGGGGGTGCTGCTCCTCAATTCCTCGCTGACGCTGTCGCGGTTCCAGGTGGCGGTCGACCCGCACCAGTCGCGCGGCCACCTGCCGGTCTGGCGGCCCCTGATCCAGGCGGTGCTGCGCCATCTCGCGGCCAGCGGACGTCCCATCGTCTATCTCGGCTTCGGCGACGCTGCGGCCGACAACCTGCGGCTCGCGGGCCTCGATACGCCGATCGCGCCCCAGGCCACCCTCCAGCGGCCGCATCCGGCCTTCGCGGACGCGCTGTTCTCGCTCGAAAATCCCTTCGTCGCCTGCAACCGCCATCTGGCGGCGGCCGGCGTGAAGCACATCGACTGGTGACGTCATGACGAAGGCCGCGACCTACGACTACATCATCGTCGGCGCCGGCTCGGCCGGCTGCGTGCTGGCCAACCGGCTCTCGGCCGATCCGGCCAACAGGGTGCTCCTTCTGGAAGCCGGCGGCCGCGACCGCAACCCGCTGTTCCGGCTGCCGATGCTGATGGGCAAGCTGTTCCAGTCCGGCATCTACAACTGGCACTACCACACCGAGCCCGAGGCTCATCTCGGCGGGCGCTCGCTCTACTGGCCGCGCGGCAAGGCGCTGGGCGGTTCCTCCACCATCAACGGCATGATCTACGTCCGCGGCAACCGCCACGACTATGATCGCTGGGCGCAACTCGGCCTGCCCGGCTGGTCCTACGAGGAGGTGCTGCCGGCCTTTCGCCGGTCCGAGGGGCACATCCAGCGCCAGGATGAGTTCCATGGCGGGAGCGGCGAGCTCACCGTCTGCCGCGCCCGAAGCAAGAGCATGCTGCACGACGTGTTCGTGGAGGCCGGCACCCAGGCCGGCCATCCCGCCAACGACGATTTCAACGGCGCCGAGCAGGAAGGCGTCGGCAAGTTCGACTTCACCATCAAGGACGGCAAGCGCTGGTCGACGTCCTTCGCCTTCCTGCGGCCGGTGCTGGCGCGGCCGAACCTGACGGTCGAGACCGAGGCGATGACCCAGCGCGTGCTGATCGAGAACGGCCGCGCGGCGGGCGTGCGCTTCGTGCAGGGCGGCGTGGTCCGCGAGGTCCGGGCCGAGCGCGAGGTCGTGCTGGCCGCGGGCACCGTGAATTCGCCGCAACTGCTGATGCTGTCGGGCATCGGGCCGGCGGACGAGCTCGCCGCGCACGGCATCGACGTGGCCCACGACCTGCCAGGCGTCGGCAAGAACCTGCAGGACCATGTCGATTGCGTGATGTCATGGGAATGCCGCCAGCCGGTGACCCTCTATGGCGACCTGCGCGCCGACAAGCTGGTGTGGTCCGTCGCGCAGGGCATGCTGTTCGGGACGGGCATCGTCACAACCTTCCCCTACGAGGCGGGCGCATTCCTCAAGTCGCGGCCGGACCTCGTGGCGCCCGACATCCAGCTGCATTTCATGCCCGCGCTCGAGAAGACCGCCAACCTGCACTTTCCCAATCCGTTCCGCCGCAGGCAGGCTGTCGAAGCCAATCACGGCTTCACGCTGCGCGTCGGCCCGGTCAACCCGGAGAGCCGCGGCGAGATCACGCTGCGTTCCGCCGATCCCGCCGACAAGCCGCGGATCGTCGCCAACTATCTCCAGTCCGAGTTCGACCTGCGCACCATGATTTCGGGCATCCGCATGACCCGCGAGATCATCGCCCAGGAGGCGTTCGCTCCCTACCGGGGCCGCGAACTGGCGCCGGGCCCCGATCGACTGGACGACGGCGAACTGGAGGCCTGGCTGCGCGCAACGGCGATGACGACGTTCCACCCGGTCGGCACCTGCAAGATGGGGATCGATCCGATGGCGGTCGTCGACGCGCGGCTCGAGGTCCACGGCATCGAGGGCCTTCGCGTCGCCGACGCCTCCATCATGCCGGTCATTTCAAGCGGCAACACCAACGCGCCCGCCATCATGATCGGCGAGCGGGCGTCCGACTTCATTCTTGGAAAGGCAGCGGCATGATCGTCGAGCATCGCACCTATACGTTCCGGCCGGGCACGGTCGATGGCTGGCTGAAGAAGTACGAGGCCGAAGGGCTGCCGATCCAAAGGCGCCATCTCGGCCGATTCATCGGGCTCTTCGTCAGCGAGATCGGCCCCTTGCACACCACGGTGCTGATCTGGGGCTACGACAGCCTCGCCGACCGGGAGGCGCGGCGCGCGGCGATGTATGCCGATCCCGAATGGCAATCCTTCATTTCCGGCGTCTGGTCGCTGAACGCGATCCAGACCCAGAACGTGATGATCATGAACCCGGCATCCTTTTCACCGGGAGCCTGATCGGTAGCAGCAGTCCACCCAACCACCACGAGACCGGCAAACGGCGACATCCAGAGGAGCTAAACTCATGACCAGCAAGCAGACACTCACTTTCCCGCGGCTGTCGTTCGACCGCCGAACCTTCCTGAAGACCGCAGCCGGTACGGCGGCACTCACCATGACCGGCGCCCTTGCGGCCGCGGTCGCCCACGCGCAGGGCGGGCTGATCGCGCTCGTGCACACCCAGGCCGCCGGCGATGCCGGTCCCGTCGATTCCATGATCGCCAAGCTCAAGCAACTGGCCGAGGAGAAGGGCCTGGAGCACCGCGCCATCTATGCGCAGGACCCGGCGACCTACGAGACCATCTTCCGCACGCTCGGCGATGCCGGCGCGGCGGTGGTGGTGTCGACCTTCAACGAGGTGGCCGAGCCGTTCAAGGCGGTTGCGCCGTCCTATCCCGACACCAAGTGGATCCAGCTCTTCGGCGACCCGTTCGAGCCGGCGATCCCGAACGTGGTGACGGTGTCCTACGACTATTATCTCGGTTGCTACCTGTCCGGAATCTTCGCCGGCCGCATCAGCAAGACCGGAAAGATCGGCTTCATCGGCGGCATTTCCATCCCGCCGCTCAATGCCGACTTCAATGCGCTGAAGGCGGGCGTCCTGTCTGTGCGTCCCGACGCGACGGTCACGGCAGCCTTCGCCGGATCCTTCCAGGATCCCGCCAAGGGCCAGGAGATCGCCACCCAGATGTTTTCCGACGGCATCGACTACATCCAGACCGATGCGGCGGCGACCGATTTCGGCATCATTGCGGCGGCCAACGAAGGACCGGGGCGCTATGTCAGCGCGCTCGATCCCGCGCAGTTCAAGCTCGGGCCGAAGTCGCTGATCTCCATCGTCGGGCTCGATTTCGGCGTCTCGCTCTACAACGAGGCGACGAAAGCGGTCGATGGCGACTGGACCGGCGGATCGCACGTCAACACGGGACTTGGCACCGGCGTGATCGAGTTCATGCTCTCGCCTCTGTTCCAGGACGAAGGCGACCCGGACATGGTTGCCAGGTCGAAGGAGGTCTGGGCCGAAATCGAGAAGGCCAAGGCCGGCATCCTCGACGGATCGATCGAGGTGCCGTTCAACACGACCCTCTGACCAGACCCAGACGGAAAAGGGCATGCCGCGATGAGGGGCAATGACGACGCGATCCTCGCCTGCCGGAATGTCGCCGTACGCTACGGCGACGTGACGGCTCTCGACGACGTCTCGATCGCCTTTCCGCGCGGCATGATCCACGCCGTCGTCGGACAGAACGGCGCGGGCAAGACCACCTTCGCCCGCGTCGTCTCCGGTCTCGTCCGTCCCGACCAGGGCGCGGTCGAGATCGGTGGAAAGCTGATCGCGGGCGGCAACGTCAATGACGCACGGCGGGCCGGCGTCGAACTGGTTCACCAGAGCTTCGCGCTGCCGCCGTCCTTCACGGTGGCCGAAGCGATGCAATTCGGCGCGGCGGGCGGTGCGCTCTACACGCGGGCCGCGCTGGAGCGCCGCTGGCAGGCGCATCTCGACGCGCTCGACGTCAAGGTTTCGGCGGGGGCGCGGATCCGCACATTGACGGTGGAGCAGCAGCAGGCCGTGGAGATCGCCCGTGCGCTGGTGACCGACGCCCGCCTGCTCATCCTCGACGAACCGACCGCGGTGCTGTCGCCCGAGGGCGCGAAAAAGCTGTTCGAGCGCGTCCGTCGGCTCAAGGAGCGCGGCGTCACCGTGCTGCTCATCCTGCACAAGATCCGCGAGGTGCTGGCCATCGCCGACACCGTCAGCGTGCTGCGTGGCGGCAGGCTGATCGACGGGCCGCTGCCGGCTTCGGACATCGACGCCGACGCGCTCGCATCCCTGATCATCGGACCTTCGGCGAAGATGCTTGCGGGCGAGGATCGCGCGGCCCTCACCGGCGCCGCGGCGCCGCGGGGCGCTGAAACCGAGACAGGCCCGATTGCCGGTCCCCCGGTGGTGAGCCTTCGCGGCGTCTCGACACGCCCGGACGCGGACGGCCCCGCGTTGCAGGCGGTGGACTTCGTCGTGCAGCCCGGCGAGATCGTCGGGATCGCGGGCGTGGAAGGCAACGGGCAGCGCACGCTGGTGCGCGCGATCTCGTCACTGGCCGATATCGCCGAAGGATCGCTCGAACTCGCGGGTCGTGACGTGACCAACGCAACGCTGTCGCAGCGCCGCGCCGCCGGACTGCGCGTGATCCCCTTCGAGCGCAATGTCGAGGGCCTGAGCCTGACCAGCCCGCTGTGGGAGAACTGGTCCGCGGGCCAGCTCTTGGCCCGGCCATTGCTGGCCGCCATCAGTCCTTCCGCATTGCGACGCGAGTGCAAATCCGCGCTCGACGCCTGGGACGTGCGCTATGCCGAGGTCGGCCAGCCGGCCGGATCGCTTTCGGGCGGCAATGCCCAGAAGGTCATCCTTTCGCGCGAGATGGACGAGTCGGGCAAGCTCATCATCGCCGCGCAGCCGACGCGTGGCCTCGACATCGGTGCCACCGCCTTCGTGTGGGATGCGCTGCGCAAGGCCCGCGATGGCGGCTGCGGCGTCATCTTCGTGTCGTCCGACCTCGACGAGGTCTTCGATCTCGCCGATCGCGTGGTGGTCATGCTGTCCGGCCGCATCGTCGCCGAGTTCCGGCCGCCCTTCGACCTGACGCGCGTCGGCGCGGCGATGACGGGAGCACGCGCATGAGCGGTCAGCTGGGCGCCATCATCCGGGCCGTGGTCTTCATCCTGCTGGCGCTCGCGGCGTGCGGCGTGATCTTCGAATTCGCCGGCTACTCCGCCTTCCAGATGTTCCACTCGATCGTCGACGGGGCCTTTCTGCGCCGCAACGCGCTGGAGCATGCGCTGCGCTGGGCGCTGCCGCTGTTCATCACCGCCACCGGCGTGGTGATCTCGTTTCGCGCCGGCTACTTCAACATCGGCGCGCAGGGCCAGTTCTATGTCGGCGCCATCTGCGCGGCTTTCGTCGCCGAATGGCTGCGAGGCTATCCGGGCGGCGTCGTCATTCCGCTCTGCTTTGCCGCCGGCATGACGGGCGGGGCACTCTGGGCGCTCTGGCCGGGCCTCTTGCGGCTACGGTCGGGCGCCGACGAGGTGATCACCACGTTGATGGGCAATTTCCTCGCCGGGCTGCTCCTGGTCTACGTGACGGCGGGGCCGCTCAAGGATCCGTCCGGTTCCGGCCAGCAGGCGTCCAGCCGTCCGCTGGAGGCGGCCTACCGGATCAGCACCTCGAACGGCGTCTCGCCGACCATCATCGGCATCGCGATCCTCGTCGGGCTCGCCATGTGGTGGCTCGTCAACCGCACCGCCTTCGGCGTCCTGTCGGGGCTTGGCGGGCGAAACCCGACCATGGTGCAGTGGCAAGGCGCCAGCACCTGGAAGATCGGGCTGGCCAGCTTCCTGATCAGCGGCGCGCTCGCGGGCCTGGCGGGGACCATCGAGCTCATGGGACCGAACGGGCGGCTGGCGGGCGGCTTCCTCCCCGCGCACGGGTTCACCGCCGTTCTGATCGCGCTCGTGGCCGGATTGTCGATCACCGGCGCGGCCATCGCCGCCTTCTTCTTCGGCGGACTGGCGTCGGCAGCGCTCTATCTTCCCGTCATGGCTGGCCTGCCATCCGCGGCCATCGACATCGTCAATGCGTCGATCGCGCTTTTCATCACCGCGCGGTCGCGCCTCGTCGACACACTCACCAAGGCCTGGAGGCGACCATGGAAGACGTCGTGATCGCCATCCTGCGGTCGGGTACGCCGCTCGTCTATGTCACGCTGGCCGGCGTCATCGCGCAGCGGGCAGGGGTGTGGCATCTCGGCCTCGAAGGCCTGATGATCACCGGCGCCTGCGCCACCATCGTCGGCATCGTGCTCACCGGCTCGGTCGTGTTTGCGCTGCTGGTCGCCGTGCTGATCTGCATCGCGGGCTCGGTGCTGTTCTGGTTCGTCGTCGAAAAGCTGAAGGCCAACCAGATCATCGCGGGTCTCGGCCTGACCGGTCTCGGTCTCGGCGGCACCTCGCTCGCGATCCAGTCGATCTTCGGCAGCCAGGCGGCCATCAGCGCTCCGTTTGGGCTGCCGCGGCTTGGCGCGGCCTTCGGCGCCTATGGCGTGCTGTCGGTGCTGGTGCTCGTGATGCCTGTCGTCGTGTTCCTGTGTTGGGTGCTCCTGTGCCGAACCCGCTTCGGGCTCCGGCTGGCGGCGTCCGGCGAGCATCCGTTCGCCGCGCGGAGCGTGGGCGTCGACCCGTCCGCCATGCGGCTCGCCGCCCTCGTGATCGGCGGCGCGCTCTGCGCGCTGGCCGGGGCGGAACTCGCCGCCGGCAGCCTGCAGATCTTCTCGCAGAACATGACCGCCGGGCGCGGCTTCATGGGCTTCGCCGCCGTCATCTTCGGCGCCGGCCATCCGCTCTGGGCGACGCTCGCCGCCCTTTTCTTCGCGGTGGTCGGGGCGCTCGGCATTCGCGCCCAGCTCGTTTTCGGCGACCGCGTCCCCCATGATCTGCTTCTCGGCCTGCCCTACATCGCCACCATCTTCGGCGTCTGGCTCTCGGCGCGGTTGCGCGGCGGCGCCAAATCCGCGACGGGCGGCTTCGGCGAATTGCGGGATTCCTGAACGATGACGAGAAAGCTCATCATCCTGACCGATCCCGGCCAGGACCAGGCCGCCGCGATCCTGATGATTCTCGGCGCGCCGGCCGCGTTCGAGGTGCTGGGCCTCGTCGCCACCGCGGGCAATATCGACCTGCGCCACACCGTGGCAAACTGCCTGAAGCTGCTGGAACTGGCCGACCGGCCCGACATTCCCGTCTTTGCGGGATGCCCGAGGCCATTGACGCGGGACCTCGTCACCGCCGTCCACGTGCATGGCCCGACCGGGCTCGACGGCCCCGATCTTCCCGAGCCGGTCATCGAGGCATCGCCCGTCCACGGCGTCGACTTCATCATCGACACCTTGCGCAAGGCCGAGCCTGGAACAGTGACGATCTGCTCGCTGTCGCCACTGACGAACCTCGCGATGGCCCTGGTCAAGGCGCCCGACATCGCGCCGCGGGTCCACGAGATCGTCGCCATGGCCGGGGCCTATTTCGAGGTCGGCAACATCACGCCCTCGGCCGAGTTCAACGTCTATGTCGATCCGGAGGCGGCGCGCATCGTGCTCGATGCCGGCATCCCGACCACGCTGCTGCCGCTCGACGTCACCCACGAGATGCTGTCGACGCGGGCGCGGCTCGACGCCATGCGCGCGCTCGGCAACCGCTGCGGCGTCGCCACCGCCGAGATGCTCGAATTCTCCGAGAGCTTCGATCTGGGGAAGTACGGTTGGGACGGCGCGCCGCTGCACGGCCCCTGCGTGCCGGCCTACATGCTCGATCCGACGATCTTTTCGGGCCGGCACGTCAATGTCTCGGTCGAACTCGCCGGAACGCTGACGCAAGGCATGACGGTCGCGGACTGGTGGGGGATCACGGACCGGCCGAGAAACGCCTTCTGGGTGCGCGACGGCGACGCCGATCGCTATTTTGCGTTGCTGCTCGAGTGCCTGGGACAGCTGCCATGACCGGCATCCTCATTCGCGGCGCGACCATCCTGACTCTCGACCCCGTGCACGGGACCGAGCCGATCAGCGGCGACGTGCTCATCGACGGCACGCGGATCGCGGCCATCGGGGCGGGTCTCGACGCGGGACCGGACGTCGAGGTGATCGACGGGCGCGGCAAGCTGGTCATGCCGGGTCTCGTCAATGCGCACACGCATTCGAGCGAGACCTTCTTTCGCGGCCGCTACGAGAAGATGCCGCTCGAGGTCTGGCTGCTCTATGCCTATCCCTTGCTGATGGGGCCGGTCATCGACAGGGATCTGCTGCGCCTGCGTTCGCTCCTGCTGGCGACGGAATCGCTGAAGGCCGGCGTCACCGCGATGACGGACTGCTTCTTCGATCCGCCGCACCACGATCTCGACCGGCTGGGGACGGTCTTTTCCGCCTATGAACTCGCCGGCATCCGGGCGACCGTGTCGAGCGACGTGATGAACATCCCGACGCTCGCGGCGCTGCCCTTTGCCGGCGAGGTCTTCCCGCCAGATATCCAGCGCATGCTCGATGTCGGCCCGATGATCGGCGCCCAGGCCTATCTAGACTTCTGCCGGGCCGCCATCGCGGCCTTCCACGGCCGTGCCGGGCGGTTGAACTTCCAGATCGCGCCGTCCGCGCCGCAACGCTGCACGGCCGATCTCCTGACCGGCTGCTTCGACCTGGCCGTCCAGCACGGCCTGCCGTTCCACTGCCACGTGCTGGAGACGATCACGCAGGCCGTGACAGGTCCCGAACTCCACGGCCGCAGCCTGGTCCGCTACATGGACGATCTCGGCGTGCTCGGGCGAAACACCACCATGGCGCATTCGGTCTGGGTGGACGACGCCGACATGGCTCTGATGGGCCGCGCCGGCGTCAGCGTCGTCCACAACGCGGTCTCCAATCTCAAGCTCGGCGCGGGCGTGGCGCCGGTGCGCCGGCTGATGGATGCCGGGGTCACCCTCGCGCTCGGCACCGACGGCATATCGTCCAACGACACGGCCAGCATCTTCGACGTCATGCGCGTCGCGGGACTGCTGCACGGCGCAAGCGGGCCCGATGCCGACACCTGGCTCTCGGCGGCAGAACTCCTGCGGGCGGCGACGTTGGGCGGCGCGCGCAGCGCCATGATGGAGCACGTCTGCGGCTCGCTGGAGCCCGGCAAGGCGGCCGACCTGATCCTGCTCGATCTCGACGACTGCGCCTTCACGCCGTTGAACGACATCGCGCGGCATCTGGTCTATGCCGCCAGCGGCTCGAACGTGAAGACGGCGATCGTCGCGGGCGAAGTGGTGATGCGCGATCGCCGCATGACGCGCTTCGACGAGGATGCGATGTTCGCCGAGATCCGCGCCCGCGTTCCGGCCTATCTGGCCGCGCATGGCGAGATCGAGGAGAAGAACCGGTTCCTCGAGCCCTACTTCGCCGAGATCCATCGCCGTTCCGCGGCCGGTCATTCGGGCGTCTACCGATATGCGGGCGATGCTCCGCTCCGACAGCGCGGCTGGCCGCCGCTGCGGGACTGAAATCGCGACTTCGAAGACTACGCGGCCAGATGCTGCGCGCGGCGGCGCGGGGCGCACGGATCGTCGCCTTGCATCATTTGCGCAGTTTCGATGATGCAGCGATCCTTCCCCATCTTGCCCGGAAGGCCGGCCGGGACCATTGCGGGCGCCATATGCGCCTCGTCTGCCGGCACGACGGGTTGCGGTTCCAATGCGTAGCCTTTGCCAAAGCCGGCTGACGGACGACGCCACGAGGCCCCGATCTGCGAAGTCTGTCGGGCAAAGACGCCCCGCAGGACGTCTTCCGATCTCGTGAGTTCGAGCTTCCTCGCCAAAGGGGCGTTTGCGGCCAGTCCATCTGATTTCCGGATCGAGATGGTGTCCCACCGCCAGCTACACCACGCGGTGGGGCACGATGCTTTGCTGACTGGTGATGCTGGTGTCTGTGACCACCATATGCGTCATTCACGCCAGGTAATCGAATGCTTCGTTTTCCCACCGGCTGCGGACGTCTTCCGGCAGGGGGAGCGACAGGAAGCCGTGCACCATGCCTACAGCGGTCGTTCCCACGGCATCGACCCCGGCCGCCTTGAGGTCCGTGAGGAGCATCTGGCCTTCGTCGCACAGAGGATCTCGGTCAGCGTTGAGCAGGAACGCCGGAGGGAAATCCGGGAGATTTCCAAGGTCACGAAAGTGACGGCCTGCTGGAATGCCGTGGGCCGCCCAGAACCATCGCATGGCTTCGCTCGTTAAAACCGGTCCGGCTCCGTTCCGTTCGTGGCTGTCCGTCCCGCAGTCCGGATCGAGGGCCGGATAGATGAGCACGAGGCGGTGGGGTCGCAAACCTTTTGACACCAGTCTCGATGTGGCATCGCAGGCAAGGTAGCCGCCCGCGCTGTCACCGCACAGCGAGACCGCGCAGCCGCGGTCAAGGCCGGCGATCTTGCCTTCCAGCACGGCGGTTGCGGCCAGGAGGACGTCGGTTTCCGCGGCCGGGAATGGCGCGTCGGGCGACAGGCGGTAGTCGACCGAGACGATTGTCGACCGTGTTCGGTCAGCCATACGGCGGCACAGACCGTCATGTGTGTCCAGCGAACCCCAGACGAAGCCGCCGCCGTGGCAGAACACGATCGCCTGGTTCGGCAGTGCGGCTGTGGGCCGATACACCCTCACGGGAACGGTCTCTCCGTCACTGCCGAGCCTGAGATCCTGCACAGCCGCCATCTTCGGCGCAGGCCCGACGGTCATTGCGGCATTGGCCGCGTTGCGGATGCGATCGAGCGGGATATGGGCGGGCGGGACTCGCACCGTCATCCGGGGATCGGCGACCAGTGCTTCGATGGCGGGGTGCAGATTCATGCTGTCAAAATACAGTAGAAATGTATACTTGTCAGTAGGATTTCCAGATTGCTGAAAGGACGCCTCGCCGTGAACCCACCCAAACCGGAGCGAAAGAAGATCAGAGAAGCGGTCGCCGACCTCAAGCGACGACGCATTCTCGAAGCCGCGACGGACCTTTTCTACGATCTGGGTTTTACCAACACGACGCTGGACCAGGTCGCCGAACAGCTCGGGGTGACGAAGCCGTTCATCTACTCGCATGTCGGTTCCAAGAGCGCCCTTCTCGGCGAGATCAGCTCGCAGGGCGTACAGCGTGCGCTCGAGGCGATCGACCAGGCCATCGCCATGGATGGTTCCCCCGGCGAGATGCTGGCGCGTTTCGTGCCGGACTACGTCACCGCGATTCTCAGGTCACAGAAGAGCATCGCCATCAACATCCGCGAGGAGAAGAACCTCGATCCGGTGGATGCGGCGCGGCTTGCCGCCCTTCGTCAGCAGTTCATGGGGAAGATCGAAACCCTGCTCTCGCGCGGCGTGGAAAGCGGCGAAATCCGCGTACCCGACACGCGCGTCGCGGCCTTCGCCCTCGTGGGGGCCGTCAGCTGGACGACGTTCTGGTTCCACCCAGCCGGCCCGCTGTCGATCGACGAGATTTCGGCCCGCATGACCGCGACCATCCTCAACCTCACGCATACGCGTACGGTTTCCAAGGCCGTTGAAGACGCCTGAACCCATCCTGCTCGCAGTTCGCGAGCGTAGTGCCGGTCAAGGATCTGAACAAAAATACCATTCCCTCTTGAACTCTACTCACGAGTAGAATTATGCTAATCACGGTAGATCGACGCGACCGGGAGGACGGAATGCGTGATGTGGAGGTACTCGTCGTCGGGGCGGGGCTGGCCGGGCTGAGGGCCCTGTATGGCTTCCGTGCGGAGGGCTTCGAGACTCTCGTCCTCGAGGCGTCCGACGAGGTCGGTGGCGTCTGGAACCACAACCGCTATCCCGGCGCCCGCTGCGACGTGGAGAGCTACGACTATTCCTACAGCTTCTCGAAGGAGCTCGAGCAGGAGTGGCGCTGGACGGAACGATATCCGACACAGCCGGAAATCCTGCGCTACATCAATCACGTCGCCGACCGCTTCGCTCTGCGCCAGGACATCGAGTTCCAGGCACGGGTGGACGTCGCGCGCTTCGACGAGGCGACCGCGACCTGGGAGGTCGAGGTGCAGGACGGCCGGCGCTTCCGCTGCCGGTTCCTGGTGCTGTGCCTCGGCCAGCTTTCGGCGCCGAAGCTGCCGCATTACCCCGGCCAGGACAGCTTTGCAGGGGAGACGATCGTCAGCGCGACCTGGCCCAAGGACCGCGGCGTCGACTTCACCGGCAAACGCGTCGGCATCCTCGGCACCGGCTCGTCCGGCATGCAGATGACGCCCGTCATCGCGCAGACGGCGGCCCACGTCACCGTCTTCCAGCGCACTGCGAACTACTCCGTCCCCGCCGCCAACGCGCCGCTCGACGATGAGGAGGACCGGCAGGTCAAGGCCAACTACGCGGCGCGTCGCGATCTGATGCGCAACTCGCCGACGGGACTGGGCTTCCTGCCGGGCAAGACGAAGACGCTCGACGTTCCGGAAGAGGAGCGCGAGGCCGTTTTCGAGAAAGCCTATCATCGCCTCGGCTTCGGTTTCGCCCTGGCCTATCCGGACATTCTCCTCGACGAGAAGGCCAACGACGCCGCCACCGAATTCCTCAAGCGGAAGATCGGCGAGCGGGTCAGCGATCCCGATCTTCGCCGCAAGCTCGTGCCGGACAACCATCGCTTCGGAACGCGCCGTCCGTCGGTCGACAGCGGTTACTACGAGGCGTTCAGCCGCGACAACGTCGAGCTTGCCGACATTCGCGCCCATCCGATCGTCAGCTTCACGCAAGACGGCATCATCACCGACATCAAGCACCATGAACTGGACGTCGTGATCTATGCGACCGGCTTCGACGCGCTGACCGGATCGATCCTGAAGCCCGATATCCGCGGACGCGGCGGCTTGCGCCTGCGCGACAAGTGGGCAGGCGGACCGCTGACCCATTTCGGCATCGGGACGTCAGGCTTCCCGAACATGCTGATCGTCGGCGGGCCGGGCAGCCCCTCGGTCCTGTCGAACGTGATGGTTTCGATCGAGGAGCAGGTCGACTGGTTCGTCGCATTCCTTTGTCATCTGCGCGAGTGCGGTGTCGGGGAGGTCGAGGTTACCGAGGCTGCCGAGCAGGAATGGACGGCGCATGTCCAGGAGCGGGCGCGCGAGACCCTCTACATGACCGCCGACAGTTTCTACAATGGTGGCGAACTGCCCGGAAAGCCGCGGGTCTTCATGCCGTACTCCGGCGGGGTCCGAAACTACCGTCGCCTCCTCCAGGCCGCGGCGACCAACGGCTACACCGGCTTCGAACTTCGCCCGGTGCCTAAGGCCGTGGAGGTCGCCCATGACCACTGAACCGATCGGCGTCGCGGTGGTCGGTGCGGGCACCATGGGCGCCGGCATAGCCTATGTCTTCGCGATGGCGGGCTTCGACGTGCATCTTGTGGAGCCGGATGCCGCGCGCTCGAGAAGCGCGGTCCAGGTGATGGCGAAGGCCGGCGCGGACGCGGTCAGGCGCGGCAAGGCCGATGAGGATCTCGTGCGCCGGAGGCTCGGCGCGGTGACGCTCACCGCAAGCGTGGATGACCTGCCAGCCGGGCTCGGACTCGCCATCGAGAGCGTACCCGAACGGCTCGAAATCAAGCGGGCGGTCCTTTCGCAGATCGACCGACGCTCTCCCGGTCTGATCGCCACCAACACGAGTTCGCTCAGCATCGACGATCTCAGCGCTTCGGTGTCGGATCCGGGCCGGTTCGTCGGGATGCACTTCTTCAATCCCGTCTGGTCGCTCATGCTCGTCGAGATCGTCCGCGGCGATGCGACGACGGACGCGGCGATCGAGGCGTCCAAAGGCTTTGCGACGGCGATCGGCAAGAAGACGGCCGTGGTCGCTGATCATCCCGGCTTCGCCACCAGCCGTCTCGATCTCGTGCTCGCCCTGGAAGCGATCCGGATGGTCGAGGCTGGCGTTTCGACGCCCGAGGACATCGATCGGGCCGTGACGACGGCGTATCGCCACCCGATGGGTCCGCTGCGACTGTCCGACGTCGTCGGGCTCGATGTCAGGCTCGACATCGCGCGGCACCTCGAAAAGGCACTCGGCCCGCATTTTTCACCACCAAGGTTGCTTCAGGAGATGGTCGCGCGCGGCGACCTCGGCCGCAAGTCCGGCAGGGGTTTCTACGACTGGTCCGGAAGCACGGACTTCTAGAACAGGACATCACAAGTCATGGGATCGGTCTTCAACACGACGCTGGTCGACACGGAAGAGCATCATTCGATGCTGCGCGAGAACGTGGGCAAGCTGGTTGCGGGCTTCGGCCGCAAGTATTTCCAGGACGTCGTCAAGCGCAACGCAAAGCCTGACGAACTCTGGTCGGCTCTCGGCCAGGCGGGCTTCCTTGGTGTTCACGTGGCGGAAGAATATGGCGGCGGCGGTGGCGGCATGGCCGACTACAACGTCATCGTCGAGGAGACCGCGGCGCAAGGCTGCCCGATCCTCAGTCTGGTTATCGGGTCGATCTGCGCGCCCATCATCCAGAGCCATGCTAGCGATGAGGTGAAAAAGGCCTGGCTGCCCGGTCTGGCGTCCGGCGACAAGCGTCTCGCCTTCGCCATCACCGAGCCGAACGCCGGTTCGAACACGCACAAGGTCACGACGATCGCTCGACGGGAGGGCCGTGGGTGGCGACTGAACGGCCAGAAGTACTGGACCTCGGCCGTCGACGAGGTCGATGCGATCATGGTC
The DNA here is from genome assembly GCF_003970795.1 of Aquibium carbonis. Lineage (GTDB taxonomy): Bacteria > Pseudomonadota > Alphaproteobacteria > Rhizobiales > Rhizobiaceae > Aquibium > Aquibium carbonis. The sequence continues at coordinate 31,034 of NZ_RWKW01000012.1, forward strand.
GTGGCGCGTGGAGAAGAACTCGACGAGCGCGGGCGCGGGCGGCTGTCTCTCTTCCTCGTGCCGGTTGACACCCCCGGCATCCGCAGGACGCCGATCGAGACCGTCCTGCATGTCCCTGAAACGCAGTTCATGCTGTGGTTCGACGAGGTCGTGATCCCGGCCGATGCGATCGTCGGCGAGGAGGGCAACGGGTTGAAGCACCTGTTCGCCGGGCTGAATCCCGAGCGCATCTGCGCGGCGGCCATCAACAACGGCATCGCGCGGTACGCAATCGAGAAGGGCGCCCAGTACGCCGGTGAACGTTCGGTGTGGGGAACGCCGATCGGCAGCCACCAGGGCGTGGCTCACCCGCTTGCCGAAGCCTATGTCGGCGTGCAGCAGGCGCGCCTGATGACGGCGCGGGCCGCGCAGCTTTACGACGAGGGGTCGCACGAGGCGGGCGAGGTTGCAAACATGGCGAAGTTCGCCGCCGCCGACTCGTCGCTGAAGGCGCTCGACCAGGCGATCCAGGTCCATGGCGGCAATGGGCTCGCGATCGAGTACGGCCTGGCAGATCTCTGGTTCATCGCCCGTCTCCACAAGACCGCGCCGGTCAGTCGGGAGATGGTGCTGAACTACTTCGCGCAACATTCCCTGGGTTTGCCGAAAAGCTACTAGGGCCGGAGGCGATGTCAGGGAGGACGTAGCCGTGGACACATTCGCCAGCACCCTTCGACGCCATGCCCGCGCTCGGCCCGCTGCGCCTGCGCTCAGCTTCGGCGGGCAAACCCAGTCTTTCGCGGAACTGGATGCTTCGAGCAGCCGCGCCGCAAACCTCATGCTTTCCAGAGGCGTGGCTGCCGGCGACCGCGTCGCGGTGCTTGCCAAGAATTGCGCGGCCTATTTCGAGGTGCTTGTCGGCGCCTCGAAGATCGGCGCGACCGTCGTCGGACTGAACTGGCGGCTTTCGCCCCGAGAGATGGCAGAAATCCTCGCGGACGCAGATCCGAAACTGCTGTTCCACGACGAACGCGGCGCGCAGCTTCTGCCGGCCGAACACGGCTGGGAAATGCTGGCATTCGGCGCCGGCTACGCCGCCGCTCGCGACGCGATGCCGGAGCGTGATCCGGAACATCGCGGCCTGCCGGACGAGATCGCTCTCATTCTCTATACCTCCGGCACCACCGGCCTACCCAAAGGCGTCATGCTGACCAACGAGGCCATGTCCTACACGGCTCGGCTTGCCGAGGCCTGGGGGATGACGTCCTCCAGCGTCAACCTGGTGGCGATGCCTCTCTTCCATATCGGCGGTTGCGGCTATGGCTCCTCGACCTTCATGGCCGGCGGGCACACGGTGCTCATCTCCGAGGTGGACGTCGGCGACATCCTCGACCTCGTGCCCAAACATGGCGTGACCCACACGTTCCTCGTTCCCGCGGTCGTGCAGATGATGCTGAACTCCGACGCGGTGAGGAATGCCGACCTGTCGAGCCTCGAGCTTCTGATGTACGGCGCGTCGCCGATGGGCGATGTTCTGCTGCGCCGGGCGATCGACGTTCTGGGCTGCAACTTCATGCACGCCTACGGCATGACCGAAAGCGCCGGCACCGTCGTGATCCTCCCCCCCGACATGCACGATCCGGATGGCCCCCGTCCGGAGTTGCTGAAGTCCTGCGGCAAGCCGTTGCCGTGGGTGAGCCTGCGCATCATCGACCCGGCAACGGGACGTGACGCAGCGTTGGGCAAGGTCGGAGAGATCTGGCTGAAGACGGCCATGATCATGAAGGGGTACTGGAACAACCCGGCCGCGACGCGCGAGGTCTTCGCCGAAGACGGCTGGTTCCGCACCGGCGACGCCGCCTATCTCGACGAGGACGGCTACATCTATCTCTTCGACCGGTTCAAGGACATGATCATCTCGGGTGGCGAAAACATCTACCCGGCGGAGATCGAGAATGTCTTGAACGGCCATGAAGCGGTTGCGCAGGTGGCTGTGATTGGCGTGCCGCACGAGAAATGGGGCGAGACCCCGCTTGCATTCGTCGTCCTCAGGCCCGGACGCTCGGCCACGCCCGAGGACCTGATTGCCTATACGCGGCGAAACCTCGCCACCTACAAGTGCCCGAGCACCATCAAGCTCGTCGAGACCCTTCCCCGCAATGCGACGGGCAAGCTTCTGAAGCCCGAACTTCGACGTCTGCATGGGGTTTCAGGATGACGGTCGCTCTCGCGCTCACGAGACGCTGGGTGTCGGACTATTTCAACCGTCACGACGCCGAGGCGGCGCGACGGTTCTGCGCGGCGGACTACACGCTCAAGATCGGCGATGTCGTCCTGAGCGGCCGCGACGACGTCTGGCTGCCGGCCGTCGACCGACAGATGCGGGACTATCCGGGTCTGACGATGACCGTGCACGAGACCCTCACCGGGCCCGGATGGGCCGCGGTCTGGTTCAGCGAGCACGGCCAGCGTGGCCAGAGCAGTGCCGTCTGGTCGGGCGTGGCGATCTACCGTGAAGCCGGGGGCATCCTCACGGGTTGCATCGCGCAGGAAGACTACATGACCCGACGCCGGCAACTGAAGGGCGGCGAAGCTGACCTCGTCGATCGGCCCTGCGCGGCGCCTTGGGACACGGCTGCGCAAGAACCAAATCGCGCAAACGAGGCTGCCGTTGCGGCATGGCTCGAGGGACGCTGGCCGAAAGATGGCGCCGTTCCATGCGACGATGAACATCTGACCGGCGACCCCATCGCGTTCGACGTCGAAACCATCGAAACGCGAGAGATGCTGTCGGCGGGAAACCGCGTTGCCTTCTCGGTGCGACAGCATGGCGTCTATCGGTCGGGGATCGAGGAGGAAGCGTCTGCGAGCGCGTTCTTCGACGTCAATGGCCTGCTGACGGTCGAAAACGACCGCATCGTGTCCGGCCGCGTCATCCGCGACCGCATGGGGCTCGCTGGCCGACTCAGGGGGCTCCAATGAGCATACGGCGCGACATCTCCGACGGCGTTCTCGTCGTCAGCATCGACCGGCCGGAGCGCCGCAATGCCATCGACCGCGCGACCTCGGAAGCAATCGCAGATGCGATGGACCAACTCGATGCGGACGACTCGCTGCGGGTGGGTATCCTCACCGGCGCCGGCGGCAACTTCTCGACGGGCATGGACCTCAAGGCCTTCCTTGCAGGGGAACGGGTGGAACTGCCGGGCCGCGGCCTGGCCGGCATCATCAAGACGCCGCCGGAAAAGCCGCTGATTGCCGCGGTCGAGGGCTATGCGCTCGCCGGTGGCTTCGAGATCGCGCTGGCCTGCGACCTCATCGTCGCGTCGCATTCGGCCCGTTTCGGCTTGCCCGAGGCACGGCGCGGTCTGATCGCCGGTTCGGGTGGTCTGATCCGGCTCCCGGAGCGCATGCCGAGGCAGATCGCGATGGAATGCGCAATGACCGGGCGGATGATCGAAGCGGACGAGGCGTTGCGCTGGGGGCTGGTGAACCGGCTCGTCGAAACGGGCGAGGCCGTGGCCGGCGCCTTGGCGCTGGCTGCGGAGATATGCCTGAGCGCTCCAGCCGCGCTGATTGCGAGCAAGCGCATCGTGGCGCGCGCCGGACGCTGGCCGGAGGAGACGCTCTGGCAGCGGCAGGACGAACTGCTGGAGGACATCATCAATTCAAGGGACGCGCGCGAGGGAGCGGCTGCGTTCGCCGAGAAACGCGATCCGGTCTGGTCGACCGGAAGCGATTGAAGACCGCCGTCGTGGCGGTCGTGTAGCCGGAAACGGCAAACCCTGGGAGGAAAGCATGAAACTGAAAAGAGCATTATTTGCCTATGCCGCGGCGACGGCGCTAAGCCTGACTGTCGTGAATGCCCATGCCGCCGAGACGGTCCGGATCGTCATCGGCGTGGGTGAAGGATCGGCCGTCCATTACGGCGTGGAGGCCTTCACGAAGGATCTCGGGGAGAGAACGAATGGCGATCTGAGGGTTCGGGTCTTCCCGTCGTCCCTGCTCGATCTCCGGCAGACGTTTGGCGGTATCCGCGACCGGGTCGTCGACAGCGGCTACATGGTGCTGAACCTGTTCCCTGGCGAGCTTCCCGAAGCACAGCTGCCCATCGAACTGGCCATGCTCGGCCGCAATTCCTACGCCATGGCAGGCGCCATGAGCGAGTACATTCTCACCTGCGAGCCCTGCATCCAGGAGCGGCTCTCGGCCAACATGGTACCGCTCGGCAATGCCTCGACCGGCACCTATGCCATCCTCGGAACTTCGCCGATGACGACCGAGGCGGAGCTTCAGGGCAAGAAGCTGCGTGCCGCAGGTGGCGCCTGGTCGCGATGGGCAGCCGCGATGGGAGCCGTCGGCGTCAGCCTGTCGGGGAACGAAATCTTCGAGGCGGTCAGCCAGGGCACGATCGACGGCGCCATGAACGCGCCGTCCGAGCTGACGTCGATCCGCCTGATCGACGTTGCCACGCACGTGACGACCAACATGCCCGGCGGCACGGTGCATGGCCTCGACCTGATGAGCGTCAATCGCGACTTCTGGCGCGGCCTGAACAATGAACAGCGGCGCGCCTACATGGATGCGGCCGCGCTCGCCAATGCCGCCACGACCTGGAAGTTCGCCGCCGACGTCGCTTCGAACCTCAAGATGGCGACCGAGAAAGGCATCACGATCTCTGAAGCCTCGGCGGAGGCGAAGGCCAGATCCGATGAGGCGATACAGGCCGATCTGGCCAACATCATCCAGATCACGACCGACACGCACAAGATCGAAGGCGCCGAAGAGAAGATCGCCCGGTTCCAGGATCTCGTCACGAAGTGGGGAGGACTCCTGCCGCTCGACCGCCAATGGAGCCCGGAAGAGATCGCCGAGGTATACCGATCGGAAATCTTCTCCAAGCTCGACGAAACGTCCTACGGTCTTTGAGGTCCAACATGTCAACGTCTCACCACTTGGCAGAACGCCTCGTCAGAGGCGTTGACCGGATCCTCCTGGTGATCGGGGCGGTGGGATTGCTCGCCATGATGCTGCATGTCGGCATCGACATTCTGTCGAGCCGGATCTTCAACGCCCCGATTGCGATCACCTCCGCGATCGTGACGAACTACTACATGATCGCGGTTGCGTTTCTGCCGATCATGATCGCCGAGTATCGCGGCGCCCATATCGGTGTCTCGCTGATCACCGACGTGCTCCCGGTTGGAGTGCGTCGGTGGATCGAGGTGTTGGTCGCAGTGGCGACCGCCGTGGTCTATCTACTGCTGACACTGCAATCGTGGCGGGAGGCGTCGGACAAATATGCCGCCGGCGCCTTCGTCGTCGAGCAGACGACCCGGATCATCATCTGGCCGGCCTACTTCATCGTCCCCGTAGCACTCGGGGCGATGACGTTCTTCCTCGCTCTGAAGATCGTCCTGCGCGCGACCGGCCAGCAGCCACCGACTGTACCGGAGCCCGAGGTTCTCTCCATTACCCCGGGGGCGAAGAATGTCTGAGATCATGATCGGTCTTGTCGGCATCATCGCCCTCCTGGGCCTGATCGCCGCCAACATGCAAATCGGGATCGCGCTGATCCTCGTTTCCTATCTCGGTCTCTGGGCGCTCGTGGGTGAGCCTGCCGCCTGGGGAATGCTGCAGGTCGTACCCTTCTCTTTCATCTCGAACTGGACGCTGAGTTCGGTCCCGATGTTCGTGCTGATGGGCTATATATGCTACCACGCCAACCTGACGAGCGGGCTCTTCGACGCTGCCCGGCTCTGGCTGTCGCGTCTGCCGGGCGGGCTCGCGATCGCATCCGTGTTCGGCTGTTCCGGCTTCGCGGCCGTGACCGGCTCCTCGGTCGCCTGTGCCGCGGCGATGGGCAAGGTCGCGGTGCCCGAGATGCTACGTCACAGATACGACGCCAGCCTGGCGACCGGCACCGTCGCCGCCGCCGGAACCGTAGGCGCATTGATCCCGCCCTCTATCCTCTTGATCGTGTTCGGTGTGGTGGCGCAGGTCTCCATAACGGATCTGTTCCTTGGGGGTATCGGCGCGGGTATTGCGACGGCGATATCCTACATCCTCGTCATTCTTGTGCGCGTGAAGCTCAATCCCTCCCTTGCGCCCCGCGTGACGGAAGTCGTCTCTTTGCGGGAAAAACTTGCCGCCCTGCGCGAGACGCTGCCGATCGTGCTCCTCGTGGTCGGGGTGCTCGGAGGACTTTTCGCCGGGCTGTTCACGGCGACCCAGGCGGGCGCGGTGGGTGCGCTGCTGTCCATCGTCGTGGCGGCCTTCAAGAGAACCTTGAGTTTCGGCGTGCTGCGCAAGGCTGTGGTCGAGACGCTCGTGACTTGCGGCAGCCTCTTCATTATCACCATCGGCGCGTCCATGCTCACCCGGTTCCTGACCCTGTCGGGCATCGGCTGGGAGATCTCCGACGCGGTCCTGGCGTTCGATGCCGGGCCAATCGTGCTCCTGGTGGCCATTGCGGTGGTCTACCTCATCCTCGGCATGTTCCTCGAGCCGATCGGGGCGATGCTGATCACGCTTCCCATCTTTCTGCCGCTGATCCTCCAGGCCGGCATCGATCCGATCTGGTTCGGCGTCTTCGTGGCAAAACTCCTGGAGGTCGGCATGATCACGCCGCCGATCGGGCTCAACGTCTTCGTCTTGAGTTCGACAGTGGGCAAACTTGCGCCGACGGCCGTGGTCTTCAGGGGCGTGCTCTGGTTCTTCGTCGCCGATATCGCGCTGCTGGCACTGCTGATCGCGGCGCCGGACATCATCACCTTCATTCCGAAGTTCTTCTGATCAGACCTCGAATACGGAACCCAGTCCAATGAGAGAAGCAGTCATCGTCTCAACCGCGCGCACCGGGATCGGGCGTGCGTTTCGGGGCGCGTTGAACAACACGAAATCGCCCACGATGATGGGGCATGCGATCCGCCATGCGGTCGAGCGCGCTGGTGTCCATGGCCGGGAGATCGACGACGCGGTCATCGGCACCGTGCTTGCCGCCGGCACCGCCGGCCTCAATGTCGCGCGCAACTCCGTCCTCGCCGCCGGATTGCCGGACAGCGTGGCGGCCCAGACGATCGACCGGCAGTGCGCATCGGGACTGATGGCCATCGCGACGGCCGCCAAGCAGATCATCGTCGACGGCCAGAGCATCGTGGTCGCGGGCGGACAGGACAACATATCCGCCGTGCAGGGAGCCTATTTCGACTGGGCGATGAAGGAGAAGGATCCGAGCGTCGTCGAAATGTCCCGACATGCCTACATGCCGATGCTGAAGACAGCCGAGATCGTCGCCGAACGATATTCGATCTCGCGCGAGGCGCAGGACGCGTACGCGCTCGAATCGCAGCGCCGCACGGCGGCTGCGCAGGAGGCCGGGCGTTTCGACCAGGAAATCGCTCCCTTCGACGCGCTCATGCAGGTCAAGGACAAGGACACCGGCGAGGTCTCGATCCGGCAGGTGCGGCTGGATCGGGACGAGGGCAACCGACCCTCGACGACGCTGGGCTCGCTACAGTCCCTGGCACCCGTTCTCGAGGGCGGCGTCGTGACGGCCGGTAACGCCAGCCAGTTGTCAGATGGCGCCAGCGCCTGCGTCCTCATGGAGCGTTCGGAAGCCGAGCGCCGTGGCCTCACGCCGATGGGCGTCTACCGGGGCATGGCCGTCGCGGGACTTGCGCCGGAAGAGATGGGGATCGGCCCGGTGTTGGCCGTTCCGAAGTTGCTGAAGCAGCACGGGTTGATGGTGTCCGACATCGGCCTGTGGGAACTGAACGAGGCGTTCGCATGCCAGGCGATCTACTGCCGCGACACGCTCGGCATCGACCCGGACATCTACAACGTGAACGGAGGCGCGATCTCCATCGGACACCCCTATGGAATGACCGGCAGTCGCGTCGTGGGGCACTCGTTGATCGAAGGTCGGCGGCGGGGCGTTCGATACGTCGTCACCACCATGTGCGTCGGCGGTGGCATGGGCGCGGCCGCCTTGTTTGAAATCTGATTCCACGCATCGAGGAGTTGCCGTGCCGGTCGACTGGTTCGCCCGGCAGGTAGCCGCAGACGCAAACACTGAAAAGACGGCACTGAAGCAGGAGCGTGGCCGATGGGTGAGTTCGACGACCGGCATTTCGTCATAACGGGAGGGGCAGGTGCGATCGGCAAAGCCTGTGCTCACGATCTCCTCTTGCGCGGGGCGCAGGTCACGCTCGTCGACGTTGACGACGATCGGCTGGTGCAGGCCAAGTCCGAACTGGGGCATGACGACCGCGTGATCTCGGTCGTGTCGCGCATTGAAAATGCGTCCGAGGCCGATGCGGCCCTCGGGGCTGCGGGGCGTCCGGTCCATGGCCTCGTCAACATGGCAGGGCTGCTCGAACACGACCCGCTCGATCCCGACGACACGTCGGTGTGGGATCGAAGCCTGGCGGCGAACCTGACGAATGCCTATCATCTCGCGGTCGCCTATCAGCGCCATCGGGATGCCGATGTGGTGGGACGGATCGTCATGTGCAGTTCGCTGGCTTTCAGGCGAGGTACCCCGGGCCATGTGCCCTACTCATCCGCCAAGGCGGGCATCGTTGGCATGGTGCGTGCGCTGTCCCGTGAGTTCGCGCCGCATACGCTGGTGAATGCGGTTGCGCCGGGGCTCATCCACACCCCCATGTCTGCGACGATCGTGGAAGCGCGGGGCGAGCAGTATCTCGCCACGATCCCTCTGAAACGCTTCGGGCGTCCCGAGGACGTCGCCGGCGTCGTCACGTTCCTCTGCGGCGAAGCCTCGGCATACATGACCGGACAGACGATCAATGTCGATGCCGGCATGTGGAATTCCTAGACTCAGACTGTCTGCTCCTCCGCTGTTGCCTCTGGTTCATTGTCCGGTGGTCGGGTCGTCGGTCGCGGTCCTTGCGCTGCGATGGTCAGACGAAGCCGGCAAGTTCGCAGGCGATCGTGTTGGTCTTGGTGGTGGCCTGCTTCCCGGCTCTCGTGAACCTGTGACGACGGCCGTCACGCGCGCATGCACCTGACGCTCAAGCAGGAGGCCACCAAGCCGGCCTCGTTCAACGTCCTTCAACAGCAGGAGCGCTTCGACGACAGAGGCGGTCCGTCGAGCGATACAACATAGTCAAGAGAGCCTGAGGGCCCTCGCCAAACGCTACGGCATCAACCAGAAGACTGTGGCGAAGTGGAAGAAGCGGACATCGGTCGCTGATGTTCCGACCGGTCCGAAGGAGGCGCACTCCACGGTTCTGTCGCTGGAAGACGAGGCCGTCGTTGTCGCTTTCCGCAGGCAGGCGGCGGAAAGACCCGCATGGCGTTCGACGACTGCTTCTATCTGCAGGAACCCAAGCTGATGATGGCTCGTGCCTCTGTCTCCCGGTTCGGTTTCGAAATCGGGGTGATTACCGTGACATATCTTAAGAGTTAAGAGCGCGGATCCTGGGGCTTCCCGCTATTGTGCGCGAGCACATCTCGCGTGGGCCAGACGACCACTACGCCCCACCATTGGGAACATGGCGATGGTTTTCGTCGTTAGCCTTCGTTCTCAACGATGGAGGCCAGCCATGCCGCGCGGCGACAAATCGAAATACACCGCCAAGCAGGAGCGAAAGGCGGATCATATCGCCGAGGGCTACGAGAAGAAGGGCGTCTCCGAACAGGAAGCCGAACGCCGCGCCTGGGCAACCGTCAACAAGGATGACGGCGGCGGCAAGAAGTCCGGGTCTGGTCGTGGCAAGCACACCGGCCATCCGGCCGCGCACAAGGGCGGTGAAAAGGGCGGCGAAGCGTCAGCCTCCCGATCCGCCGAGGAACGCTCCGCCAGCGCGAGGAAGGCCGCGGCGACGCGCAAGCGAAACGCGGAACACAGGGTACGATAGCAATGGCTGGGGACAAGCATCTCAGCGCCTTCGCGCTCAACTGTTCGCTCAAGCCGACGAGAGCATCCGAGAAGAGTTCGACCGACAAGATGATCGAGGACCTGTTTTCGGCCCTCCAAAAGCATGGCGTTTCCGGCGAGGTCGAACGGGCGACGGACTTCGACATCAAGCCGGGTGTCCTGTCCGACGAGGGCGATGGTGACGAGTGGCCTGGCCTGCGCGAAAAGATCCTTGCTGCCGACATCTTCATCCTCGGCACGCCGATCTGGCTCGGACAGCCATCGAGCGTCGCCAAGCGGGTCGTCGAGCGGATGGACGCCTTCCTGTCCGAAGCGGACGACGAGGGTCGCATGCCACCGTCGGGCAAGGTGGCGATCGTCGCCGTGGTCGGCAACGAGGATGGTGCCCATCATTGCCACGCGGCGATGTTTCAGGCGCTCAACGACGTCGGGTTCACCATCCCCGCCAATGCTGGCGTCTACTGGGTCGGAGAGGCGATGAGCGACGTAAATTACGTCGACCTGAAGTCCGTGCCGGCGGCGGTCCAGGAGACCATCGACATGGCCCCCTCGAACGCCGCCCATCTGGCGCGCGTCCTCGGGGCATCCAGCTATCCTGGCGCGAAATGACCCGCCGCGTTTGGCATGAGCCGTATGACCAGCCCACGGGCGGCTGGGGTTCGGTCAAGTCGCTGGTCAAGCATTCGACGCAGCAGAAGGCGGTCTCGGGTACGGCGTCGTTGCTGCGCGATCACAACAAGACCGGCGGCTACATGTGCACCAGTTGCGCCTGGGCGAAGCCGGCCCGACCGCACCTCGCGGAGTTCTGCGAGAACGGCGCCAAGGCGACCTTCTGGGATCTGACGGCAAAGCGAACCACGCCCGACTTCTTCGCGCGCCATACCGTGACCGAGTTGATGGGCTGGTCCGACCATGACCTCGAGAACGAAGGCCGGCTGACGCACCCGATGCGCTACGATGCGGATGGCGACAGATACGTCCCGGTCGGCTGGGAGGAAGCCTTCGCGGCGATCGGGAGCAAGCTCCAGGGTTACGATCCCAAGAGCACCGTGTTCTACGCCTCCGGCCGTGCCTCGCTCGAAACCTCCTACATGTACCAGCTGCTGGCGCGGCTCTACGGCAACAACAACCTGCCTGACAGCTCCAACATGTGCCACGAGACCACTTCGGTCGCGCTGCCGCAGAGCATCGGCACGCCGGTTGGAACCGTTCTTCTGGAGGATTTCGGCAAGACCGACTGCATCCTGTCCTTCGGCCAGAATATCGGCACCAACTCGCCCCGCCTGCTGCACAGCCTCCAGGAGGTCCGCGAGCGAGACGTGCCGATCATCGTGTTCAATCCGTTGCGCGAGCGTGGCTGGGAAAGCTTCGTCAACCCACAGCGGCCGGGCCAGATGCTGACGAACACGCCCACGCAAATCGCGACGGAATACCACCAGGTCCGGGCCGGCGCCGACATTGCCGCCATGATGGGCATCGCCAAGGCTGTCCTGGCGCTTGATGACGAGGCGAGGCGTGCTGGCGCCGCGCGGGTTCTCGACGAGGCCTTCATCGCCGAGCACACCCATGGTTTCGAGGCTTTCGAAGCCATGGTGCGCCAAACCGGATGGGCCGAGATCGAGCTGACGAGCGGCCTCCCGCGCGCAGCCCTCGAATCCGCCGCAACTACCTATGCACGGGCCCGCTCGGTCATCGCCATCTACGGCATGGGCCTGACCCAGCATCGGCTCGGCGTCGATAATGTGCAGATGCTGATCAACCTTCTCCTGATGCGCGGCAACATCGGCAGACCCGGTGCGGGCATCTGCCCGGTGCGCGGCCACTCCAATGTCCAGGGGCAGCGCACCGTCGGTATCGCGGAGAAGACGGATCTGGTCCCGCTCGACAAGCTGGCCGAGCAATTCGGGTTCGAACCGCCGCGCGAGGACGGGTTGAACACGGTCGAAACCTGCGAGGCGATCGTCGCCGGCAGGATCAAGGCCTTCATCGGGCTTGGCGGCAACTTCGTGCGCGCCATTCCAGAGCGCGAACTGATGGAAAGGAAGTGGCGCGACCTCGGCCTCTCGGTCCAGATCGCGACAAAGCTCAATCGCTCGCACCTGATCACGGCGCGGTCGACCTGGCTCTTGCCGACGCTGGTTCGCTCCGAGATCGACATGCAGGCAACCGGGCCACAGATCGTGACGATGGAGGATTCGACCACCTGCATCCACGCCTCGCGCGGCAAGCACCGGCCGGCGAGTGAGCACCTGCTTTCCGAACCGAGGATCGTAGCCGAGCTCGCCAAGGCGACACTTCCGCCCAATCCCAGGGTGCCGTGGGACGCGTGGGTGGCCGATTACACCCTGGTTCGCGACGCGATCGCTGAAACCTTCCCGGATGACTTCCACGACTTCAACGCGCGCCTGGATATCCCTGGCGGCTTTCCCCGCCCCGTTGCGGCACGCCAGCGCAGGTGGGAAACAGATACGGGCAAGGCCAATTTCAAGCTGCCGAAGGCTTTGTTTGCCGGTTTCGACGATGGCACCGATCCGGAGATCTTCCGGCTCATCACGCTACGCTCGAACGACCAGTTCAACACCACCGTATACGGTTACGCCGATCGTCTGAGAGGGATTCACGGTTCCCGAATGGTGGTCATGATCAATCGGGAAGATCGCGCGCGCTTGGGCATAGCCGAAGGCGGCTCCATGCGCCTGACGACGTCGACGGACGACGGCATCATCCGCAGCATGGGAGGGTTCCAGGCGGTCGACTATGACGTCCCAAGCGGAACGATCGCAGCGTACTACCCGGAGTGCAACGCACTGATCCCGCTTTGGCAGTACGCCGAGGAAAGCAAGACGCCGGCAGCTAAATCGGTCCCGGTGCGCATCACGGCGGAATGATCACGTGAGGGCGTCGGGCTGGAACAGGTTGGCTTCGCTGCGCGGCGTCACGTCGACGTTTCATCAGGTGCGACGGACACCACCACGCAGTCCGATGCCCATTCCTTCGATCATTTCCCCGGCGACCGACCGAACAAACCTTTTCGCGGTTGAAGTCCAGGCCAAGATCACCAAGCCGGACACCCAGCGGATGGCCGAGGAACTGTCGACGGCTTTCGAGGCCAAGGGCACGGTCGACATCCTGATCATGATCACCTCCTACCGGGACGCATTTGAGCTTGGTGCGGCGGATCAGTTGGCGCGGCTGACAAACCTGGGCATCAGCTTCACGCCTCCTGGCCAGGATTGGACGGCTTCTCCATCCAGTTGAGGCAACCGACGGGCAACAGCGTGTCGCTCACAAGCAGCGCGCCGCCACGGTAGAGCGCCATCCTGTCCGCGCCGTCGGGAAGTTCGATGGCCCATACACCGTCGTTCTTGTCCGACCAGATCAGCTTGCCGCCAGCTTCTATCGTCGCCGTCATTGCTTGTGCGGGCGTGATCCCAGGCGCGAAGACGACGACCGTCGCAGCATCGTTCAATCGGTTCGGCGGGAACAGTGCCCCCGTGCCTGTCAGCAACGCAAGGGCCGCCACCGCTGCAGGCGCAACAGGGATCTTCGTTCCATGAGTCGGCCCCTTTGGCTTCAGCAGCCATCCCCAGGCCACGAATGCGACCCCAAAGACGACGAACCAAAAGATGTCCCAGACCAGAGGTACGTCGGAATCCATCTTGATCCAATGTATTTGGAGGACCCAGTGCGAAGCGACGCCGTCGAGCATGTGCCAGGCGCCGAATCCGACAAGCGCGTTCGCCACAAGCAGCCGGTCTGCCTTCGGAAGGCCGAACTCGCCGCGAGAGCGCCAAAGCAACCACAGGCCCACGCCGCCGACGACATACATGATGACGTGGAAGAGCCCGTCCGCGAGAATCTGAAAACGAAGGTCGTCGAAACGTCCCCCCTCGAGGCCTGCAAGCAAGTGGTGCCACTGCAGCACCTGATGCAGGAGGATGCCATCGAAGAAGCCGCCGATCGAAAACCCCAGCGTATAGCCAGCCCAGCGGTAGGACGAGGATAGCCCCTGGGGTGAGAATTGAGCATTATCAACCAAGGCATCGCCTCCAGCGAGCTTTCATCAAATCAGCTTCATGCCGAGAAGACTGGCTGAACGACCGATATGGTCTGGTTGTTCCTCCTCAGCCTCATCTAGGTGGCATTCGTGATCGATCAGACGGCGAGAGTGCGGCGATCATCCTTCACCACGATGCGCTTGCCCCGGCGGTGCGGCTCCAGTGTCACCAGCGTCAGCGTGAGCAACGCCTCAGCCTCGTCGAGGACTTGGGCGACCTCGATCGCGGTCCGCTCAGCGATCCGTGCCCTGAAGCCTGCCACGCCGCCATCGTCCGGCACGGCGCCCGGCTTGGCGTCCACCTGGCCCAGCATGGCTTTGCTTCCGCGCTCGGCTTGATGTCGACAACCACACCCTACCGGAAGTTCCGATGACCAGCGCAACGTCGACTACACGCCACAGCCCATCGCGTGGGTGCTCGCGAGCGGCGTTGCCACCGTCCAACTATCCCACGCCATGGGACACGATCTTGAGACGACCGACGACAGTCGGATGGGCTATTCTGCTCGTGTCCCTTATAGCCGGTACCGAACCCGACGCACCGTCGCTTACGAGGACGCTGTCAAACGCTCGCCCTTAATGCGGATACCCGCTGCTTCCCTATCCCAGGTGGTGCCGGTAACTCCTTCAGCGCGCAACTCGTGCTTGAGCACCTTTGCCGATGGTGTCTTGGGTAAGGCCGGAAGCACCCGTACAAAACGTGGAATCATGAAATAGGCCATCCTCCCGCGCAAGAACTCGATCAGTTCGGCTGGATCGATCGTGCGGCCGGCCACGGGCGCTACGATCACCATCACCTCGTCCTCGCCCAGTTCGGAGGGTACGGCGACCGCGGCCACCTCAGATACGTCAGGATGCGTGACGACCTCGGCTTCGACCTCGAAGCTCGAAATGTTCTCCCCGCGACGGCGGATCGCATCTTTCATCCGGTCGACGAAGAAGTAGTTTCCGTCAGCGTCGCGGATGAAGGCGTCGCCAGTATGGAACCAGCCATTGCGCCAGGCTTTCGCGGTCGCTTCGGGGTTCTTGTAGTAGCCCGAGTTCATGCCCCATGGACGATCCGTCCGGACGAGCATTTCGCCCACCTTACCGACAGGCACCTCGCAGTCGTTCTCATCGACGAGGCGGACATCCACCCCGGAACGGGCCTTTCCGCAGGTACCGCGGATCGCAGGATTGGGTTCGGAGATGATCGGCGTCGATATCTCCGTCATGTTGAATATCGTGAAGACGTCGACGCCGAAGCGCTTGGAGAAGCTCTCCGAATTGGCGGCGAGGGGGACCATAAGTGCCAATCTCAGCGGATTGTCCGTATCGTCATCGCGCGGCGGCTGCTTTTCGAGGAAGGTCGCCATCACGCCAAGCAGGAACCCGACCGTGCAGCCGGTTTTGCGAACCGATTGCCAGTAGGTCGCCGTATCGAAGCGCTCAACCACGGCGAAGGACGCGCCGCGCGCCAGCATGCAGAACATAGGCCCCATGCCGCCAATGTGGAACATCGGAGAGTTGATCAGATAGCGGTCATCGCTCCGAACGAAGGTCCAGGTTTCGGGGCCGGCGTTCGTCCACAGGTGCAGGTAGGACGACAATACGCCCTTCGAGGGTCCGGTCGTGCCCGAGGTGAAGATGATAGACATTGCATCCCAAGGTTCGATGGGATGATCCAGCGCGGCGAGCGTGCCCGACGACGGCAGCAACGCGTCCTCATAGCTGACGGCCGGCAAGGGCGCGGACGGCGCATTCCCGCCGACCACTACCAGGCTTTCGAGGCGGTGCAGCGCGATGCCGTTGAGACGCTCGACGAGAGCCGAATGCACCACAGCAAGCCTTGCATCGGAGACGTTGATCACGTGCTCCAGTAGATGACCCTTGTAGGCGGTGTTGATAGGCACATAGACGGCGCCGATGTAGTTGATGGCAAAGAAGATGCGCACCTGCTCGCGGCTGTTGGGCGCGAAGACCAGGACGTGGTCGCCCTGTTTCACCCCGAGCGACTGGAGGCCGATGCCGGTCTGGACGACCAGATCGCGAAACGCCGCGTAGCTCCACTCTTCGCCATCGTCGTCATACTTGACAAGCGTGACTTCGGGTTGCTCCCGAGCGAGGCGATCGATGAGATAGCGTGTTACCACCCGATCGCGGCGCGGAACGCGAGCGTCGGTCGTCTCGGGCGTCGTCGGGCTTTCGCAAACCGTGAACATGAAGTCCTCCCTGTGTTGCTTCGGGCGTCCGAGCGGGGCCTCCTTACCCTGTCGCTCGCGCGCCGCCTCGTTCGGCAGATAGGCCCGCGGCCCCGTCAGGCCACAGCGTCGCTCATCGTGGCAGGCGGAGCGATCGTGTAGTCGCGCGGGTCGGCTCGACGGGTCATCCGCCAGAAGTCGTCGTTGCGCCAGGGCGTGATAGCCACAACCCGGCCACGCTTATTGCGGTACCAGTTCTCCATCCCGGCATGGGTCCACACCATCCGCTCGTGCGCGGCATCGACCCGCTCGTTGTAGGCGTCGTGGACGTCTTGGCGAACCTCGACCGTCGCTGCGTGCTGGGAAAGCATCGTCGACAGGAGGCTCATAACGTAATCCATCTGGTTTTCGATTGGCGCGATGATGCTGCCGCCATGGCCGAGGCCGACATTAGGACCGAGCAGGGTAAAGAAGTTCGGGTAGCCCGGAATAGCGGTTCCGAGATAGGCGCGGGCGTCGTCACCGTTCCAGACGTCGCGCAGGCGGCGGCCGCCGCGGCCGACAACATCCATCGACGAGAGTACTTCGGACGCCTTGAAGCCGGTAGCGAGCACAAGGACGTCGGCCTCGTGCAGGCTCCCGTCGCCGGCGATGAGCGTGCCGCTGCGCACCTCGGCGAGGCGTTCTGCCACGAGGGTGACGTCGGGGCGCGCGACGGTCCGGTACCAGCCATTGTCCAAGAGCATGCGCTTACCAAAAGGAGGGTAGTCCGGAAGCACCTTGTTGAGGAGATCCTGCCGCTCGCCAAGTTCGTCCTTCATGTAGTCGGTGAACTGGCGACGATGGCTTTCATTGATCGCGTTGAGCGAACGCTCCGGATGCGGCCAGTCCGGATCCTTCTGCAGCGAGGGGTGGATGCGATCGTTGAAGGTCCAGGCGAGCCTCTGGCGATACCAGGCCTGGTAGAGCGGCACCTCGCTCAGCAGGTAGCGGATCGGCGCCGGGACTTCGGCACGGAACTGCGGAAAGGGCGCTGCCCACTGCTTCGACCGGGCGAAGACAGTCAGGTGCGCGGTCGTTTCGGCGATAGCCGGAACGACCTGCATCGCCGTGGCGCCATTGCCGACGATCGCGACCCGCTTCCCGGCAAGATCGAGGTCGCGCGGCCAGGCCGACGTATGGAACACCGGGCCTGGAAAAGTCTCGACGCCCGGAATGTCGGGGATATGAGGGATATTGAGGACACCGACGCCCGAGATCACAACGTTGGCGCGCCGCGTTTCACGGTTCCCCTCGGCGTTGACGGTGGTCAGTTCCCACTCGCCGGCCGCTTCGTCCCAGGCGCAAGAGGCGACCTTGGTCCTCAGGCGGATGTGCGGCATCAGTCCGTACAGTTCGGCCACGCCGCGGAAATAGGCATAGAGCTCGTCGCGCAGGGCAAAGTAATGGGTCCAGTCATGGGGGGCGAAACTGAAGGAATACAGATGGTTGGGCGTGTCGACGCCGCAACCGGGATACTGGTTCTCGAACCAGGTTCCGCCAACGGATTTATCCTTCTCGAGGATCTCGAAGGCAATGCCCGCTTCCTTCAGCCGGATCCCTGCGCAGATTCCCGAAACGCCCGCGCCGACGATGAGCACGCGGAAGCCCTCGGGAGCGTCGAGACCCACGGGCCGGCGGGCGTCGGGGCCGAAGCCGAGTCCGGCAGCGATGTTCTCGCCGTAGTTCTCTGGCACCTGCTCCCCCATCGAGACGGAGAGCATCCGAGCCAGGAGTTCGGGCGACGGTTCGGGGAGCGCAGGGGCGCGTCCGTCGCGCCAGGCACAGATCGCGTCGAGTGCGGCGGCACGAACCTTCGCCTGGACGTCACTCGGCAGTCCGCCCGAGTCATTGTCGTCAAGCCCCCTGCCCCGGGTCGGTCGCCATGGCGCCTCCAGCCATTCGAGATTCCCCGTCAGATGAACCAGCACCATGAGCAGCGTGGGGATGTTGGCGATGGCGATACCTTCCGCAAGCCGAGCACGATTGCTGGCCTTTGCTGGCCCGGCGGTTTTCATCGTCATGCAGTCCTCCCTCTCGCGGACGCCTCCGGCGCCGCGGCAGGCGACGCTAGCGCGCCGCTTCCATCCCTTCGCTCTCCCCACCTGCCTCTTGACCAGGGCGAACGATGAAGCTACCGTTTTAAACAATCGCTTTATACATAGGATTTAGCCACTCGTTCCCAGCTGTCAAGCAGGTTTCGGACGAACGGCCCGGGTGAAGGCAAGCGACGGCACTGCGAGGAGAAGCGGTGCTCAGGGAGGAGACTGCACGTGCCCGATCAAGCAGCCCCGGCATTGGCCGAGCTTGCGGTGGCTGATGTCCATGGTCACTGGCATGCGGATTTCGCGCCGGTGGTCGAAGCCTTTGCGGAAAACTTCCGCAGGATGGACGAGATCGGCGCATCGCTCACGGTAATCGCCAAGGGTGCCGCCGTCGTCGACGTCTGGGGCGGCGTCACCGCGCCGGGCGGCAGCGCCTGGACGCGCGACACTCTGAATGTTGTTTACTCCTGCACAAAGGCGGCGACGGCGCTCTGTGTGCATCTGCTGGCGGCGCGAGGCGCGGTCGATCTCGATGCGCCGCTGACCACGATGTGGCCCGAACTTCGTGCGGCGCAGGAGGGCGGCACCATCCGGATGATGCTGGACCATACGATCGGCCTGCCGGCGCTGCGTGAGCCGGTAAAGCCCGACGCAGTAACCGACGCTTCCTACATGATCGCAAGGCTGGAGCGCGAGGAACCCTTCTGGGAGCCTGGGTCACGCCAAGGCTATCACGCTCTGACGTTCGGCTTCCTTCTGGGCGAGGTCGTCGCGCGTGTTTCGGGCCGAAGCCTCGGCGCCTTCTTCCGCGACGAGATCGCCACGCCTCTCGGGCTCGACTTCCACATCGGCCTGCCGGAAGCGGCGGAGCGGCGGGTGGCGCCGGTGTTTCCGTATCGTCCCGCCAAAGGCGAGCCGGACAGCGCCTTCATGGCGGCCGCCAAGACGCCGGGGATGGCGACCAATCTTTTTGTGTTCAATTCGGGCGATTGGGCTTCCCGCGCAGTCAACACTCGCGGCGGGCGAGAGGCCGAGATCGGTGCGGCCGGGGGCATCGCCAACGGTCGCGCGCTGGCGTCAATGTTTGCCGCGCTCCTCGACGGAGGCGGCCGGATCGGCCTGAATCGAGACATCGTGGCGGGCTTCTCGACTGCATCCGCTGTGACGCATAGAGACGAGGTCCTGCGCGTCCCCACCCGGTTCGGCCCAGGCTTCATGCTGAGTATGGACAATCGTCACGCCGGGCGCGGCGGCGAAGGCCTGATCATTGGACGATCCGCTTTCGGACACGTCGGAATGGGCGGCTCGCTTGGCTTCGCCGACCCGGAGGCCGGCCTGGCCTTCGGCTACAGCATGAACCGGCTCGGGGCCGGGCTGCTGCTCAACCGCCGAGGCCAGTCACTGGTCGATTCGACCTATCGCTGCCTCGGCTATCGCACGACCGCGCCCGGCTTCTGGGCGCGCTGACCACACCATTCACCACGTAAGGGAGGAATAGATGAAACTTATGAAATCGGCACTTCTGGGTTGCGCCGCCGCATTGTTGTTCGGCGCTGGGGCCCAAGCGCGCGAACTGACCTTCGCCATCGGCCACCCGCCAGGCTCCTATCTCATCAAGGGCGGCGAGGATTTCGCCGCCACAGTATCTACCGAGACCGGTGGCGATCTCACCGCCAAGGTGTTCCCGATGTCGCTCCTCAACATGGCCGAGACCTCGGCCGGGCTGCGCGAGGGGCTGGCCGACATCGGCACTGTGATGTCGACCTACTTCAACGCCGAGTACCCGCACACCAACCTGATCCTCGACGCGTCGATGCTCCTCAACACGATGGGCGATTCCTCCCGGGGGGTCGAGGGTCTCGCCTACGCGGCGGCGATGGCCGAGTTCATCCTAACCAAATGTCCGGAATGCAACGCTGAGTTCGATACCCAGAACCAAGTCTACACCGGCGCGGCGGGGACACCCGGCTATGCCCTCAATTGTACCAAGCCCGTCGTAACAATGGCCGACCTGTCGGGTGCGCGGCTGAGGATCGGCGGCGCGAACTGGGCACGCTGGTCGCAGGCCGTCGGCGCGACTCCGGTAACGATGTCGGGCAATGAGATGCTCGAAGCACTTGCCCAAGGCGTGCTCGACTGCATCATCCTGTCGGTGCCGGACGTGCAGAACTTCGGCATGGGCGCCTCCGTCAAGCACATCACGCTCGGCGCTCCGGGCGGCGTATACGTCGCCTCGCTGACGAACGTCAACAAGGACACCTGGACTGAACTGTCCGAGGCGCAGCGGACCGCGTTCATGAAGGGCGTGGCCAAGGCCAGTGCGACCGCGACCTGGGCCTACCAGTCCGGCGAGGCCGAGGTTCTCGAGAAGGTCAAGGCGAGCGGCGTCGAGGTGCATCAGGCAGATCCCGGCGTCGCCGCGGCGACGGCTTCCTTCGTCGAGAGCGATCTCGCCGGTCTCGTCGGCGCCTATTCCGAGAAGGGCGTGTCGCGCGGCGCCGAGATGCTCGCCGACTTCGAGGGCCTGCTGTCGAAGTGGGTCGGGCTAGTCAAGGACGTCGGTAGCGCGGAGGCCTTGGCCGACCTCTACTGGACCGAGCTGTACTCAAAGGTCGACGTCAGCAAGCACGGTATCTGATACGAGGCGGGGCCGCGCTTCGCGGCCCCGCTCCCATCCCGAGGACACGCGAATGCACATGCTCTGGCGCGCGGCGACCGGCGTCGCCCGGATCGGAACCATTCTCGGCGGCGTGGCCATTGCGCTGATGATGGTGCACGTCAGTCTGGACGTCTTCTTCCGCCACGTCCTCAACAGCCCGCTGCCAGGCACCCTCACCATGGTGACCTACTACTACATGATCATCGCCACCTTCGTACCGCTCGCACATGCCGAGCACAAGAACGCCCACATCTCCGTCGAGGTGGTGACAGAGATGATGGGCGCGCGTCTACGCCATCACCTGCAGGGCTGGATGTACCTGGCCACCGGCGCGGTGCTGACCCTCCTTGCCTGGAGAGCCTGGAACGAGGCGGTGAAGGCAATGACGCTCGGCGCCTCGCAGGTGCAGGGCTCGGAGACGATCGCAGTGTGGCCGGCCTATTTCGCCCTGCCATTCGGGGCGGGGCTGATGGCTCTGCTGCTGATGCTGCGCTTCCTGGCCTACTTGACCGGGCAGATGGCCCACATGGAACGGGCCGAGCAATGACCGGGGTCGAGCTTGGACTGGCCGCGCTCGCCGGCCTCCTGACGCTGATCGCGCTGCGCATGCCGATCGGGCCGGCGCTGCTCGGCGTTTCCTTCGTCGGGCTGTGGGCGCTGATGGGCTGGCGCGTCGCCTGGGGCTCGCTCGGCGTCATCCCCTATCAGTTCTCGGCCAACTGGATCCTCAGCTCGGTGCCGATGTTCCTGCTCCTGGGCTTCATCTGCTTCCACACGCGGCTGACGCAGGGATTGTTCGATGCCGCTCGGCTCTGGCTGTCAGGCCTGCCGGGAGGGCTGGCGATCGCCGCCGTCTTCGGCGCCTCGGGCTTCGCCGCGGTCTCGGGATCGTCCGTCGCCTGCTCGGCCACCATGGGGCGCATCGCCATCCCGGAAATGCTGAAGGCCCGCTACCATCCCGAACTAGCGACCGGCACGCTCGCCGCCGCCGGCACGATCGGCGCCCTGATCCCGCCATCGATCATCCTGATCCTCTACGGCATCATCGCGCAGGTGCCGATCACCGACCTGTTCCTCAGCGGCATCGCGGCAGGGCTGATCACGGCGGCTGGCTACATCGTCGTCATCTTCATTCGCGTCATCCGCGATCCCTCGCTCGCCCCCTCCATCGCGGATAAGGCGACGATGGCGGAGAAGGTCGCCGCGCTGAAGGAGACCTGGCCGGTGATCCTGCTGGTCATCGGCATCTTCGGCGGGTTGTTCTCGGGCGTGTTCACGCCGACCGAAGCGGGCGCGGTCGGTGCGGCGCTCGCCACGCTGATCGCAGCGGCCAAGCGCACGCTCACCGTACGGGCCTTCGTCGACGCGATCCTGGAGACCGTCACCACCACGTCCTCGCTGATCATCATCGGCATCGGGGCGAGCCTGCTGACGCGCTTCCTCGCGCTGTCAGGCACGGGCGACTGGCTGAGCGGAGCCGTGCTGTCGCTCGGCGCCGAGCCGCTGGTGATAATCGCCGGCATCGTGCTGCTCTACCTCCTGCTCGGCATGTTCCTAGAGCCGATCGGCGCCATGCTGCTGACGCTGCCGATCGTGCTGCCGATCATTGCCGAGACCGGCTACTCGCTCGTCTGGTTCGGCATCCTTTTGTGCAAGCTGCTCGAGATCGGTATGATCACGCCACCGGTGGGCATGAACGTGTTCGTCATCAAGAGCGTCGTAGGCGACACCGTCAGCACGTCGGCCATCTTCCGCGGAATCGTCTGGTTCCTGGTGATGGACCTGTTCCTCGTGGTGCTGTTCGTTGCGATGCCCGAGCTGATCCTGTTCCTTCCCGCCGTTTTCGGCTAGACCGCCTCCCGTCTCTCCGTCGATAGACGCTCGAAAGCCTGTGAATGAATCGTTCCAACACCACTGTCGCCAATCAAGATCAGGCCGCACCGGACCCCACTCGCGAAAAGATCAAGGCTGCCGCACAGCGGCTTTTTTCCGCACGCGGCATCGATGGTGTCTCCGTGCGCGACATCGTCGCTGCGGCCGGGCTGCGCAACGGAGCATCGCTCCACTATTACTTCGGGTCCAAGGAGGGTCTTTTACGGGAGTTGGTTGTGGATGGGGCGCGACGATCGGATTCGGCGCGTCGACGCGCGCTTGAGGAACTGGAACGCGCAGGTGGACCAGTGACCGTGACCGATGTCGTTCGTATCTTGATCGACGTAGAGACCGGGGGACGAAACGAACCCGAAGCGGGTCCGAGTGTCGGGTTTGGTCACATGCGATTTATCGTCGCCCTACAAATCAACCATCGAGCGATGCTCGGCGAAGCGCTCGATGGCGTGCAGAACACCGGATACCTGCGTTGCATCGCCCATATCCGGAAGCTCCTTCCCAATTTGCCTCCGCACATCGTCAACCAGCGACTGATCTTTATGTACATCCTTTTGACGACCGCCCTCGCCGCCCGCGAAGCAGCTTTCGAAGCCGACGTCGGGGGAGGGAAATTGTGGTCTTCTCCAGACGCACTGGAAAACTTGATCGCATCGATTACCGGAATGCTCACCGCGCCATTTCCCAACTGAGCTCACATGGAGGGTGGCCTGTCAGCCTGGTGCTGGAAGGGTGCATCCGGAGGTAGGAGCCCTGCAGCATTGCCATCTGATTCCTTTATGAGCATTGCGCGAACTTTGGGGGTATGAGCATTGCGCGAGCTTTGGGGGTTAAGGCGCTTGCGAAAACTGCCTTTCCTACCGCAACAATCCCGGCGTGCCGGGCGACTGGGGGGCCTTGGACGACGCATGGCGACTTCAGCGTCGAGCTTTGGCTTCTTTTTTCCTGTCGTAGATCCAGGGGCGACGGTTGAATTGCGGCGGCCCCTGCGCCAGATCGCCACGATGAGGGCGTCGGTGACGAGCAGGGCCGTCATCTCAGCCTCATCGCCCAGCCCACGACACGCCTGGAGAACAGATCGACGACTTCCGCGACATACGTCCGTTAGCCGGCTTTGGCAAAGGCTACGCACTGGAATCGGAACTCATCGTGGCGATAGACGAGGCGCATGTGTCGACGGAAGTGGTCCCGGGCAGCCTTCTGGGCAAGACGGGGAAGGATCGCCGCATCATCGAAGTTGCGCAAATGATGCAAGCTGACGATGCGTCCGCCCCGCGCCGTCGCGCGCAGCATCTGGCCGAGCAATCTTCGAAGATCGTTGGGATGCAAATAGTAGAGAATTTCCGATGCCACGATCAAATCGAAAGGGCCGCTGGGCATATCGGCGGGCAGAACCCCGGCGGCCAGCAACACGCGGTCATTCGACCCGATCCTTCGCTTCGCTTCCCGCAGCGCGGTTGGCGACGCGTCCTGCGCTGTCAGGCGCAGACATCGCGGTGCCAGTCGTTTCGTCGTCTCGCCGATCGCGCATGCCAGTTCGAACCCTCGCCCATAGTTGCGATCCCCGGCTGCGCGCAGCAGGATGCCACGCTTGTGCGCCTCGAACGGGGAACGGGTATAGTTCCACGGGTCGATCTCTTGCCGGAACTTGGCCTCGAAGCCGGCGGCTTGGATCACTCGCGCACGCATGGGCGCCAATACACTTCCTCCGGCCCCGTCAGACGTTCGATCGTGCGGTCGCTCAGGACGAAAGCAGACGGATCATCCAAGATGAGTTGGCCAAGCTGGGATCGATGGGCCCTGACCGCATGCTTTTTGGCGTCCACCACGTCGGAAATGTCGAACCTCAGGATCTCCATTTCGATCGGTCGCGGTCGGTCCTCCGGCAAGCCGAGCTCGTCGAGCCAGATGGCGTATTCCAGAACTTCGCAGGAATGGTCGGCCGCCGAAAGAGAATCCATCACCAGCGACCATGAATCCCTGTGATCGCAATGCGGATCGCGGCGCCAGGGAATGATTGCGAACGCGGGCGACAGGTAACGCAGGATGGATACCATGTGAGCCTTCGCGATCCTGTAGGCAGAACTGTTCGGCGACGGCATGTCGGCATCCGGCAATCCAAGAAAGCTCCGTGGCGATTGCTCCGCTCCCAGCCGTTTCAAGGCCTCGATCGCCTCCGCCTCCCGACGCGCAGCCAGTCGGGTCCTCGTCCATGATGCGGAATTGCGATGAGACGCCCCTCCATCGGTGACGAACACGGTGTGAACCCGTTCGCCCCTGCGAACAGCCGCCGCGATCAGACCGCCGCATCCAAGCGACTCGTCGTCGGGATGGGGCGCGACGACGAGGATCGGCCCGCGCGGCGGGAACCTGGCGGTCCTCACCCATTCCTCCCGCCGCTCAAGTTGCGGTAGCCAGCCGGGCTCCAGCGCGCACATGCGATCGCCTCACCGAACGCGGCGAACGCCCCGTCCGGATTGGGTTGGCGCAGATAGGTCCGCAGGTCGCGCATGAGACGTTCGAACGGATGCGGCGAGATCATCCCGGCCGCGCCAATGGCTTGCTCCGCCTCCTGCAACACGCACAGGGCGCCCTCTTCGACCACCATGCGGGCCGCGTTCGCGCTAGCCATGAGGTAGGCCTGGAGCTCCGTCGCATACGGGTTGGAGGCCGCCACGATCCAGGCTTCCGCGAGGCGGTCGAGCCAGAGATAGCCCGTCTCGACATGGGCGCCGAGGCGGGCGAGCCGATGCGACTGGTAAGGATTGGCGGCGCGGTTCGTTCGGTTCAAGTGGCTGACGACGGTGTCGAGGATCGTATGCATCCCGCCCACCTGAACGGCGACGAAGCGAATCGCGCCCGCAGAGAACCAAGGTTGGGCGATGTAGTCGTCCGGTTCTCCCAGCAGCCAGTCCTGGCTGGGCTCAAGCCCGGTCAAATCCGCGATGTGGCTTCCCGATGCTCGCATGCCGACCGGACGCCACCATGCGCGGTCGACTGTTAACTCGCTCACCGGAACGACGATCATCTGCCGGCCGGCATCGATGGTGACTGTCACGATGGCGTGCGACAGCCCATCCACACCCGACGCGAAATTCTTCTTGCCGAAAAGCCGCCCGCCCTCCAGCCGCAGCGGATCCTCCGGGACATCGGTGTTCCAGACTCCGAAAGCGCCCCCACTGGCAGCAATGGTTGCGTAGCTCCGCCGCTGTGTGTCTGTGCCGTAGCGATCCATGAGAAAGAAGGCATTCACGTGGCCTTCGAAGAGTCGTCCGACGCTCAGGTCTCCGCGACCAACAGCGGCGAGAAGGCGCAGCAACGCCTTCATCTCGCCCGGTCTGACGGGAGGGTTCGCAAGCAGGTTCGCATGCCTCAACACGTCGAAGGCGGCTTTCGGAAACGCGCCGTCGACGTCGCGCGCCGGAGCGCCTTCGGCGATCTGGCGGAATAGCTCGTCCAGCCCGTCCTGGCTGTCTGGTTCAAGCAGCATTGGCTAGCGCCCCCGATGTCGCGATCATCTGTTCCAGCTGCGCGATGGCCAGAGCGGCCGGCATGGTTCCAACTGCATCGGGGTCGTCGGCGGCAAATCGCGCGATCAGTCCGGGCACCGTCGATCGATAGGACGTCTCCGGAAGTCCCAGACGATCCAGGCAGGGACGAAGGAGCGAGGGCGGACGGCCCTGAAGCACTCGCAACCGTCGGCGCAGGATCAGTCTAGCTTGGACGGAACGGGGGCATTCGACTAGGATCGGCGCTCCGGACAGCTCTTCCCTGATCCAGTTGCGCAGGCATTCGGCCATGCCGCCGGCAGCGCGCCCCACCGTCCTGGCGGACACTGTCACCGAGACCTCGGGGGCATGCCTCAGGCGGAAACCCGCCGCCTGCACTTTTGCCACGAACGCGAGATCCTCGCGGAATGGCAGCGGATCGAGACCGCCGACATCCCGATAGACGTTGTTTCGAACGGCCAAACTTGCACCCGTATGATCATGATGCCGCGGCCAGGGGTCATAATCAAGCGGATCGATCGCCGCCGCCAGCTGGTCGCGCAGGGCGGCATACCGAGCGTGCATAGCAGCGCGCCGAAGGAACTCCGGCCCCAGCAGGTCTTCTTCCTCGGGGTCGCCGACGATCCGTCCGCCGACGAGGTCGGCCCCGGCTGCAATTGCGCGCAGATTGCCGTCGATCCAGTCATCGCGGGGCACGGCATCCGCATCGGTCGTCAGGATCACTCCCGCACGGTCTCCAATCATCGCGCTGCCGATGCCCATAGCCAAGCTTCGTGCAGAACCGACATGGGCCTGCCCGGCGGGAAAGTGAACGTCCACCATGGTCAGGCGCAGCTGCGGCAAGCCCGCCACGGCGTGTCGCGCGGCCAGCCCGGAACCATCATCGGTGTTGTTGAGAACCACGACGATCTCGAGCGGCTCGCGAAAGCGCGTCAGGATCGTCTGGCGGGAAAGGGCACGCAACAGCTTCGGAAGCAGGGCTTCCTCGTTCCGGGCGGGAACCACGACGACGGGCATGCCTGGGTCAATCATGCGATTCTCGATAGGCCATTATGAACGAGATCATTGCCGAACTACGAAGTCGGGCAATCGTTCCAATGGTTTGAAATGGATGCGTTCGTCCGGCCCGATAACCGCCTGTCGGGTTGGGGCGGAATCGTCGATGACCGACACGACCGTGGCGATCTTCTGCGACCCCGCTTCGATGCGGTGCAGGCCTCGACGGCGTTGCCTACCACCTTCTGCGATGCGAGCGGGGCTTCCCGGGCATCGCTCGCCTGGGCACGCGTCTGCCGGATCTTCTCGGATAACGAGCGGACGGTGGCGGTGATCTGCTCGAGCGCGGCGGAAGCCTGTTCGAGGACAGCCGCCTGCTGTTCGGTCCGCTGCTGTGGCAGCATAGTTATCTATGGGGAGAAATTCTGGGCTCCCAAGCCGAATCAGTCGTGCTAAGTATCGCGAACAATATCGTCGATGGCTCGCTGTGGGGAAAACCCGCGGAACAGGTCGATTTTGTGCTTAATTGGGAGAGAGTCCCCCCCTCTCCGCCAGTCCTCGAGGGACTCTTCCCCAATTTCGCTGAACGTCCGCCTGCCCGCAAAGTCGCAGTTTCACGGCTCCTGCAAGGGAGTTCGAAATGCATATGCAAGCGGGTGTATCGTCCGATGTATCGCTGGACGTAGCGCCACGATCGGGGCCCGCTCCCCGTCCTGGCATCCAGAAGACCCCGAGGCGGGCCCGCGCGCCGGGCCCCGGAAAATATCTCGTCCGGTCAGGCTCCGTTTGTCTTTTTCAGATGAGAGTGCCGCAGGCCATCGTCGGCGGCACCGCAACCCGCATCCTGCGGATCGGGCTCGGCGCTATGACATCAAGCCAGGCGAGGGCGAGGGCCGAGCTCCTTGCCGCGCTGGCACGTGAGTGCTTCGACCGGGTGAAAGCGAGGCAGATGAACCAGAGCGATGCCGATCCGGCCCAGGGCGTCCCCACATTCGAGGGCGAGACGCCCGAACTGACTGCTGCCGAAGTGAAGGGCTATCTTAAGGCCGTCCAGGCAATGCTGTCTCAGCCCGCACCGCCGACCGCCCCGCATCAGCTGCCAGCCTTCTCCGGCCTTCGCGACCTCGTCCTGCTGAACCGCGAACTGAGCAAGGGTCCAGGCGCCAACCCCTTGATCGTCGGCAATGCCGAAGGTCTCAAGCAAATGGCTATCGGGCGCGTCTCGGAAACGCTCGACAACATCGATCGCAGCCGTCCCGCAGCGGCCCCGCTCACCGAGGCCCGACGCGCAGTTGGCGGCGACAACCAGGATGGCCGGCGAACCCCTGCGGACGAGCAACCTGATCGAACTCCCGTTCAACAGGCAGCGCCGGGGGCGCCACGGTCAGCCACGACCGGACCATCGGACGAACAAGCCCTGAATGCACCTGACCAGGCAGGTGATACCAACAGCCACACAATCGCACCATCGGCCGACGACATCGCCGCCTCAGTCGTGCCGGACGCTGCTCAGGTCGCGCATCTTGAAGGCCCACTCACCCCGACACCGATCGCCTTTGCCGTAGCTGCGTCGTCGGAGCCCGCCGGACCCGGCTCGCATCTGCGCCTCCATCGCGACGCCGATGGCAAGATCATTCCCGCCCACAGGCTCGATCGCAGGACAGTCGAACGCAGGCCCTCGCGCCTGCCGCTGCTGAGCGAGATCGCGGACGAGTATTTCGACGCCCGCGCGATCAAGGTCGGCAAGAACAACAAGGATCTACTGACGGCGCGCAACCGCCTCGCTTTGTTCATCGAACTGATCGGCGATCACCCCGTGGATACCTATTCCGGGGCCGATCTGCAGGCCTACATCGCACTCATGACGCATTGGCCAGCACTTGCGCGACATCGCCCGGCCGGGCTGTCGCCCTGGGAAATCCTGGCCGCGAACGCCGATCTCAGACACAGGCCGCTGAAGCGCTCCGCCCTGGAAGACGGCTACGTGTCGATCGCCAAGACGGTGATCGGGTCGAGAACGATCGAGTACGGCTACGACAATCCCCTGCTCGGCGTAAAGGTCCGCTATCCCGACACGGCCGCGCCGGCACAAGCCACCGAGCCGCTCAGCACGCGCCAGTTGACGGACGTCTTTCGCGCCGGAGTGGACGGCGGCCTGCTCGACGAAGCGTTGCTTCCCCTTCTCGGCAATCTGACAGGTAGGCGCCTTGGCCTGTTGGTGCATCTGACGGGCAACGACCTGCGCGAGAAATATCCCGGCGTGTGGGTCGCGCAGACGTCGGGAATCGTCCTCTCGCCAGAGGGCCTGTGGAAGCGCGTGCCGATCAAGACGTATCAGAGCACGACCTTCTTCGTGCTCCATGATCTGCTCCTCAAGATCGGCTTCATCGACTGGGCGAGCGCCCAAGGTGACGCGTTTCTCTTTCCTGCCCTGACCAGTCTCAAGGACCCAAGCAAGCAGGCAAGCACTTACATGCAGCGCCTTTTCCGCAAGGCCGGCATCGCAGGACAGCGACGGGAGGTGTTCCACTCGCTGCGAGGTGGCCACATCGAACTGATGCGGGACAACAAGGTGGACCCTCGCGATCGTCGGCTGCAGGCCGGACACAAGCTGGAGGAAGAGCATGACCTCTACGGCTTCAAGTCGATCAGCGAAGTGCGTGCGCGGGAACTTGCTCACGCGAAACTCAACCCGAAGTCGACTACTCGATGTTCGAGGGTCTCGACTTCCATCGCCTCGCCAAGGCCCGTCGAACCAAAGGGCGACGGCCGGGCAAGAACCCTTAGAACCGGGCAGCGGTGAAGCTGGGCAATGTTTGACCGTGGCACCGACCAGTTCGAACGGCGACAACCGGGCCGCCGAACGAACCCGCTCCGCCTTGCCCGGCCAGAAGCTCGAATGGGCCGCCCGGATCGTCAGCGCCAGCCTCTTCGAGGGACGGCACACCTTCATGCTCACGCCCACCGCGCGACGCATCTCGCCAATGTCAAGACCTTTTCCGGCATGGTCGTCTGGCCGTTCCAGCCGCTTTTCAGAAAGGGCGCGAAACCCTGCGCCAACGGGTATGACGGGTTCAATCAAGCCCTGAAGAGGCGCGTGGAGGGTCGGTACAATATGGCATGAGAGCGAAGCGGACTTCGCATCTGCCCGCTCGCGATAGCGGCCTCCAGAGATCTTCTAAATGCGGTCGACGACGGCGGTCCCTCCAAAGACCAGGTTCTGGCGCGCCGCCGGCGTGAAGAGGCCGTAGATCATCGCCCCCTCCGGACTGCTGGCCTCGTCGAGGGCCGCGATCTGCTCTGGCGGCAGGCAAAGCTTGGTCGCCGCGACGTTGTCATGCACCTGCGAGACCCGGCTCACGCCCATGAGGGCCGTGTCGAC
Source organism: Aquibium carbonis (assembly GCF_003970795.1). Classification (GTDB taxonomy): domain Bacteria; phylum Pseudomonadota; class Alphaproteobacteria; order Rhizobiales; family Rhizobiaceae; genus Aquibium; species Aquibium carbonis. The sequence goes on from NZ_RWKW01000012.1 coordinate 61,671, forward strand.
GCCGGGCTTCGAGAGAACCCAAGCCAGCGCCACGCGGGCCGGCGTCTCGCCGATCTCGACGGCGACACCGCGAAGCGCATCGACAATCCGCCAGTTGCGATCCGTGAAGAGCGTGTCGCCAAAAGGATTGCTTCCGTCGAGACGCTTGTCGCCTTCCGGTCGGGCGGCGCCGGTCCCGGCGTCGCTGGGAAGGCCCCCGGCACGCGGCGCGCCCGCTTCGACCGTGGCGCGATCGTATTTGCCGGTCAGCAGGCCGTAGGCGAGCGGGCTCCAGGGCATCATCCCGAGGCCCATATCGCGTGCCAGCGGCAGGTGCTCAGCTTCCACCTCGCGACTGACGAGAGAATAGAAATATTGAAGAGCGATCGGGCCCGGCATCGCATGGACCGAGGCAAGCGTCGCGATCTTCGCCACATACCAGGCCGGTGCGTTGGAAAGCCCCCAGTAGCGGATCTTGCCCGCCCGCACGAGGCCCGCCATCGTTTCCAGCAACTCCTCGGCAGGGGTCACCGAGTCCCAGACATGGACCCAGTAGAGGTCGATGTAGTCGGTGGCGAGCCGGCGCAGCGATCCGTCCAGCGCAGCATGGATATGCCTGGCGCCGTTGCCGCCGGCATGGGGACCCTTGCCAGCGGAGAAGCCGGATTTGGTCGCAACGACCAGACTGTCGCGAAGCCCGCGATCGGCGATCATGGCCCCGAGCATCTCCTCGCCGCGGCCACCCGCATAGACGTCGGCCGTGTCGACGAGATTGCCGCCAGCCTCCACATAGGCATCGAAGACAGCCTCGGCATCGGTTCGTTCCATGCCCCACCGACCGACCCCGAAGGTCATCGTCCCTAGAGACAACGCACTGACGACGAGGCCGGATCGGCCGAGCGTGCGATATGTGTTCATCGACATGAGATCGTTTCCTAGTGATCACTATGGAAGTCGTCTAGCGAGCTTGATCAGCCGGGTCAAGCGTTCTATAGCGAACGATATGGAATCCTCGCCTGCTCAGGTCGCGCGACGCACGGGACGGCCGCTCTCCTTCGACCGGGACGCGGCTCTCGTCACCGCCATGCATCTCTTCTGGCGCCACGGCTACGAGGCGACCTCCGTTGCCGACCTGACACGGGCAATGGGCATCACGCCGCCCAGCCTCTACGCCGCTTTCGGAGACAAGCGCCGGCTGTTCCTGGAGGCGGTCGATCGCTATCTCGGAGGCATCGAGGCCATCGAACATGGAATCGCGGGCGCGGCGAGCGCGCGGGATGCAGCTCGCGACCTGCTGGTGGCCGCCGCGCTCGGCGACACTGGCGACGACACCCCGCCCGGCTGCCTTCTCGCCAGTTCGCTGGTCACGAGTTCCCCGGATGCCGAAGCCGTGCGGGAGACGCTGGCAGCGACCCGCCGTCGGATCGAGGCAGCCTTGCGAGCCCGGATCGAGCGGGACATCCACGAGGGCCTGTTGCCATCCGGATCAGACGCCGAGATGATGGCCGGCCATCTATTCGCGGTGGTTCAGGGCATGTCGACGCTTGCGAAGGACGGTGCAGGCCGCAACAAGCTGTTGGGGATTGTGGATTCCGCGATGGCCGCGTGGCCGTAGCACGCCTGACCGATGAACTTAGTGCGAACGCCGGCTTGGGGGCCGTTTCCGGAAGCTCCGGTTTCAGCCTGTGACTGAAGAGAGCGGCCGTTCTGCCGGAGCGCTCCAGAAGACGCAGTGCGAGGTGGGTTCAGACGCGACTAGATTTGATCACTATGCCGTCAATGACCGTGATAGTAGCTTATTAGCGGCGGGTAGTTTGGGTCATTTTGGGTCAGCCTGCGCTCCAGATGGTCGCCGAGCGTTGCTGGCGGCTCGAAATGCGTCTGGTCAATCATGATGCATTGCCAAGACTTAAGATCGGTATCTAACAGCCGATAAAGCTCGGTGTAAAAATTCTGGAATATCTCCGGTTTGATGTCCGGGGTGATATTCTTCATCGGTGAGTCGATGAATATAAACCTTGGTAACGGCAGATGCCGTTGCGCCGCTGTCTGGTGCAGCGCAAGTGCGAAGCATATTTTGAAGAGCACCATTTTCCCGCCGGAGCCGGCGTCGCTGAACGTCCAGGCAAGGGACTCATCGCCTTTCGGATGAACATAAGGGAACTAGGTGCGCTGGTTCAGGAATACCTTGTCGTCCGCCTTGATTTCAGGAAAGTGGATGGCACGAAGCAACGCATAGAAGTTCTTTTCCAGCGTATGGACATTCTGCCGTCCCGCCTCGAAGCGGCCCTGTTCGGTCTGGATGTTCCGTTCAAGCTCGCTGATCCGCGTGACAGCGCGTCAGCCTCCTTCATCTTGGCTTCGACTTCGCCCGGCATGCCCATGATGCGCACCAGCAGGCGCCGTCGTTCCCTGATCTCGCCCCGTCGGCTCTCAAGCCGCCGAGCGCGTTTCATATATTCGGATTCGATCTGCCTGCGGGCATAATCCACGCGCCGCTGCGCATCGGCGCGCTTGGTTGTGAGAACACCCAGTTCCTCGTTCTGCCGGTCGTGCGATTTCTTGAGGCGGTGTACGGACCGTCTCAGGTCGTCGATGCGGTCAGAAAGATCGCGCTCCATTACGGCGCTGTCGCTTTCAAAGCCCCCTGGCGCTTCCGCGAGGTCTGACTTGCACAGCACGCAATGCGCGCCATCGCTCTTGCGGCTGACCTCCGTACCGCAGGCGGGACAGGCGTGAAACGCCGCGCCCTTGAGCAACTCGGACGCGGTTGAGGATCGGGCGATCTTGAACTTCATTGCGAGAAATTCCGCGATGAGCGACTCCTGCTCCTTCAGGCGCTGCTCGATATCGGCGATCGCCGCCGTTTTAGATGCTATGGCATCGGAAAGCGCTGCGATCAGCGTCTGGTCCTCTTCTGCGACGGTCGAAGCGGGGAGATCGTCACTGCCCTGATTCTCAATCTCCCGATCGAGTTTTTCCTCCTCGTCGTTGAGCTTGTCGATCTCGGCCTCGATCGTTGCTTTCGACGCAAAGCCGTACCGATGGAGAAACTCGTCGAGCTGCTTGGCCGCTTCGCGCATCGTGCGCTGTTCTTGCCGGGTTTCGGAAAGCTCGGCCTGCAATTCATTCAGTCTGTCGCTATGAAATCCCAAAACGTATCGCAGCACATCCTTGGATTTTTCCTGCCGAATAGGCTGATCGAGCAGGAAGAAGCTGGAATCCAAATCGGGCTGATCGAGATAGCAGAACTTGTAGAAATCCCTGAAGCTCAAGCGCTGGAGCGCCGACTCCGGGTCGCCCTTGCGCTTGCGGACTTTCAGCACCGGCATGCCGAGAGTGCGCAGGAGGAAGTCGCTGTAATTGTAAATTTCATCACCGACAACGGGGACTTCGCCGGCCGCAAGGGGCAGGTTCTCGCGCCCGGTGTCGCCGTCACGTTCCCAGCTCACCTCAATCGAGGTGGTGGTATTGGGGGTGCGCTCTATCAGCAGGGCAGTGTCGTCGACCGTTGCCTGAAGCTGAACCCCGACAAGTTCGCTTTGAATAGCGGGCGTCTTTTGCAGCGAGCCGCCAAGGCAATAGTCGATCAGCTCTGCGATCGTGGACTTGCCCGTGGACATCTCGCCGTGAAAAAATGAAAGCCGGCGGCCAAAACGGATACGTTCCTCGCTCTGCTTGCACAGCAGGACAAGGGATTCCATCAACAGCTTCATCGGACTTTCCCTGTAAACGCAATCCCCTCGTTGAACTCCAAAGAGGTCAATTCGGGGAACTGTTCATAGATAAATTCCATCAACGCGCGCGCTTTCAGGTTGAGATGCTTCCTCAACAGGATAGCCCGCTCGTAAACCCGCGAGAATCCGGGCGATTCAATCAGCTTCTCAGCGAGATCGCTCCCTTGCGACGTAAGATCGATGTGGATTGTTCGACCGTCGGTGCGAACTAGGTGTCGTTGTCACGGAGGTTGTCCGTGAGTTTTGAGATTGGGGGCCTTCCGCCAAGAGCGGCGTGGGGTCTGG
>NZ_RWKW01000120.1 GCF_003970795.1 Aquibium carbonis
TGAGCGACCCGAGACATAGGTGACGGAACGTACCGGACACATGGGTAACACTTTCCGTTTTTGGGAGGTGTTGATGCCGTGGAAGGAGTGTTCGGTTATGGACGAGCGCGTTCGCTTCGTTGGCCGTCTTCTGGACGGCGAAGGTATGAGTGAGGTTTGCCGGGCGTTCGGCATCTCGCGCAAGACCGGCTACAAGATCTGGGACCGCTATCGGCAGGAGGGCCTCGAGGCGCTGACGGACCGCTCGCGGCGGCCGGTGCGCTACGCCAACCAGTTGGCCTTCCAGATCGAGCGGCTGATCGTGGAGACCAAGCGGGAGAAGCCGCATTGGGGGGCCAGGAAGATACGCGAGCTGCTCGTGCGCAAGCTGGCGGGCGACGTGCGCATTCCGGCCAGGTCGACGGTCCATGCAGTGCTCGACCGCCACGGCCTCGTGAGCCGCGCCCGCAAGAGGCGAGCGGCGAACAAGGCCAAGGGCACGGAACTGTCGCGTGCCGCGTATCCAAACGATCTGTGGTGCGCGGACTTCAAGGGCGAGTTCAAGACCGGCGACGGCCGATACTGTTACCCCCTGACGGTGACCGACCAGGCCTCGCGCATGATCCTTTGCTGCGAAGCCCTCGAGAGCACGAAGGAGACGCCCGTCATCGAGACCTTCCTTCGCCTGTTCAGGCATCGGGGCTTGCCGGCCGCCATCAGGAGCGACAACGGGCTGCCCTTCGCTTCACCCAACGGGCTCTACAACCTCTCGAAGCTGTCCGTATTCTGGCTCAGGCTCGGTATCGCCATCGAGCGCATCAAGCCGGGCCATCCGCAGCAGAACGGTCGCCATGAGCGCATGCACCGGACCCTGAAGCAGGAGACGGCGCGTCCGCCGGGCATGAACGCGCTCCAGCAACAGAGCCGGTTCGACGATTTCATCAGCGAATTCAACGAGGAACGACCGCACGAAGCCCTCGGCATGAAGACACCCGCCGAGGTCTACAAAGCATCCCCAAGAGCCTATCAGGGCCTGCCGGAACTGGAGTACCCCTTCCACGACAAGGACATTCTCGTCACAGCCTGCGGCCGCATCTGCATGCACCGCAAGAAGATCAACGTATCGACCGTGCTCGCCGGTCAGAAACTGGGTATCACCGAAGTCGACGACGGCATTTGGCTCGTCTCCTTCATGCACTATGATCTGGGATATATCGACCTGGAACAGAGGACCTTGCAGACCATCGACAACCCGTTCGGCACGAGGTTGTCACCCATGTCTTAGGTACAAACTGTCACCCATGTCTCCGAGTCGTACA
>NZ_RWKW01000121.1 GCF_003970795.1 Aquibium carbonis
CGCCACCGCCGCCACCGCCGCCGCCGCCGCCACCGCCGCCGTTGCCGCCACCACCGCCGTTGCCGCCACCGCCGTTGCCGCCACCACCGCTAAAAGATGCTTCGGATGCGCCTGCATCCCTGCTGTCCGTGGTTGTGGACGCGATCGTGCGACAGGCATTGCGCGCCCGGCGATAGACCCGAAGGTATTCTTCAAACGCTTCGATCGTACCGCGCGCCAGAACTTTCTCGCATTCCCGATCGGCGCGCGCTTTCCAGTCCGGGCTTGCGAACAACTGACTTGAGGCGCTGTTCACCGAAAATCCAATTGCCGATGCAGCGATCAATGTTGTCAGGACACTCTTGTACTTGAACATGAGATACACCTCAGGGTAGAAAACTGAATGCCCGTACCCTTCCCGAGCGCCTTAATAAATAATTAACTATTCACTTCTTGCAAGCTATTCCCCCTTCAGAATTCCCGGATTCCGTTCTTTTAGTTAATTTAACCAATGATCACCGCTATATTTACCTTGGCTTTTTCCAGGGTTTTGGCGAGCTGGAAACCCGTCGCCGGCATCCCCGATCGCGAGTATTCCCGGTGGTTTTGCTGCCGCGGCCAAGTCATTTCCATGGTTCAAGCCGCACCCCGAACAGCGGTGCGGAGGTCAGGCGCAGGAGGCAGGATCGACGGATGTTTTTGGGCGCGTAATCGGGAGGAGCCAGGCGCAACGTGGACGCGCGTTCGGGCAGCCCAGCGGCCATTACGGCGGCAGGTCACATCAGCAATGTGGAGAGCATGGTGGGCCCGGCAGGACTCGAACCTGCAACCAAGCGGTTATGAGCCGCCGGCTCTAACCATTGAGCTACAGGCCCCACGCCGCCTGCAATAGTGGCTTTCGCGGCGCCAGACAAGCAGTGTGCCGCAATCCATACACAATCGCGGCCTAGCGCTTGGCAAGGAGACGAGGCTTGCCGCTTCGTCCCGAGAGCAACCAATCAGAGAGACCTCCATGTCGCGCGCCCTTCCCTTTCTCGCCGCCTCCATTCTCGCGGTCGCGTTGCTTCCCGCCGCCGCCCAGGGCCTGCCCGAGCAGAAGCCGCGGATTTCCGTCACCGGCGAAGGCGAGGAGTCGCTGCGGCCCGACATGGCGCTGCTGTCGTTCTCGGTCATGCGCCAGGCCGAGACGGCGCGAGAGGCGCTGAGCGCCAACAACGAGGCGATGGCGCAGGTGATCGCCGCGCTCAAGGCGGACGGCGTCGATGACCGCGACCTCCAGACCGCCGGCATCCAGATCAACCCACGCTACGACTATCCGACCGGCCCCGACGGCAGGCAGCGCCAGGAACTGACCGGCTACGAGGTGTCGAACACGCTGACGGTGCGCGTGCGCGACGTGCAGAAGACCGGCGCCATCCTCGACAAGGTGGTGTCGCTCGGCGTCAACCAGGGTGGCGGCATCTCCTTCACCAACACCGATCCGGCGGCGGCCATCGAGGCGGCACGGCGCGAGGCCGTGGAGAACGCGATCGCCAAGGCCCGCACACTGGCGCAGGCTGCCGGCGTGGAGCTCGGTCCCATCATGGAGATTTTCGAGATGACGTCGCGGCCGCACCCGATGCCCCAGATGGCCATGAAGGTGCGAGCGGAAGCGGCCGATACGGTTCCGGTCGAAGCGGGCGAGAACAGCTATCGCGTCGAGGTGACGATGAGCTTCGCCATCGCGCAGTGACGCAGGCGGGCCGGGAGGCGGATCGGTGTCACAGTTCCGCGTCGAGGATGTGGTCGAGATACTCGTCCACATCCGTCAGGTCCTCCTCGGACGCGGTGACGCGGCCGCGGACCGAGATGCCAGCGGCGTGGACGGTCTCGCGGCTGCCGGATACAAGCGGATGCCAGTCGGCGAGGTCCCTGCCCTCGGCGACCAGCCTGTAGCCGCAGGTCGACGGCAGCCAGGCGATGGTGCGCACGTTGGCCGGCGTCAGCTTGACGCAATCGGACACCTTGGCCAGGCGGTTGGCGTAGTCGCTGCAGGCGCAGAGCCGGGCGTCGAAAAGGCGGCAGCCGACGCTCGTCCAGTGGATATCGCCGGTGTCCTCGTCCTCCAGCTTGGCGAGACAGCATTTTCCGCAGCCGTCGCACAGGGATTCCCACTGGGCCTCGGTCATGGCCTCCAGCGGCGTGGTCTTCCAGAACGGCTTTTCCATGCCGTGCATCTCGCGCCCGGCGCGACCGCCGTCAAGCGTGCGGCGGCGTTTTTCCTAGCCCCTGACCGCGCGTACAGCGCGGTTGGGCGGAACCAACCCGTCCTTCGATGGTTCTTGTCGTCGAAGGGTCAATTTTCGACCGGAGAAGGCATTTCATGAAAAATCCCGTCAACATCCTTGCCGGCACGGCGCTCGGCTTGCTGATGGCGTCGTCGCCGTCGTTCGCGGAGGCGCCCGCGCCTGCGCCTCTGCTGTTTGCCCAGGCCGACGACGCCGAGGCGCGCGAGCGGCTGGAGGAGGAAGAAGCTGCAAGACAGGCCGCCGAAGAGGCCGAGGCTGCCGAGGAAGAAGAGGCTCCTCCTGCGGTGGAACCGCCGGCCGCTGCCGAACAGGCTCCCGAGGCCGAAGCCCCCGAACCCGAGCCTGAGCCGGAGGCTGCAGAGCCGGCGCAGACCCCCGAACCCGCTCCGGCCGAGCGTTCGGCGCCCGCCCCGGAAACTGCACCGCAGGATCCCGAGCCGGAGACGGCCCCCGTGCCGGAAGCTGCGCCGAGCGGCGAGCGTGCGCCCGCCGAGGAGCAGGCGCCAGCCGGCGAAGCGCCGCGCGCAACC
>NZ_RWKW01000122.1 GCF_003970795.1 Aquibium carbonis
GGTCTTGAGGTGCGAGGCGTTCTTCTCGTGGATCGTGGAGCCCTGCTTGTTGTGGGACTGGATCTTGTTGTGGGGCGATCCGGTCTTGAGATGCGACTCGTTCTTGTTGTGAATGATCGACCCGGCCTTCTGATGCGACTGTATCTTGTTGTGCGGCGAGCCGACCTTGAGGTGCGACTCGTTCTTGTTGTGAATGATCGACCCGGCCTTCAGGTGTGACTGGACCTTGTTGTGCGGCGACCCGACCTTGAGGTGCGACTGGACCTTGTTGTGGGGCGAGCCGACCTTGAGATGCGACTGGACCTTGTTGTGCGGCGATCCGACCTTGAGGTGCGACTGGACCTTGTTGTGCGGCGATCCGATCTTGAGGTGCGACTGCACCTTGTTATGTGGCGACCCCACCTTGAGATGCGAGTTCCACTTCGAATGGACCGGCTGCGGACGGTCGGTCGTGACATCGTGGCAGTCCTCGTCGTTGGAGGCATCGAGATCGCCGGCAATACCGATCATGCCGGGATAGAGCAGCGCGATCGTGCTCTCATCGATCTCGCCCGTCGCCGGCAAGCCGTTGTCTTGCTGGAACTGTGTAAGCGCGGCGCGGGAACGGGGACCAAAGACGCCGTCGACGGTCCCGAGATCATAGCCGAGCAGCGTCAGTGCCGACTGGATCGCCAGTTCGTCGATCGCGCCCGTCTCGTCATAGAGCCACTGGATGGCGATGCAGTTGGTCATCACGTCGGACGGATAACGCGACGGGATGTTGACGCTGAGCGTGAAGGACGTGGACTGGCCGACGCCGAGCGACAGTCCCGGATTGAGACACTGGATGCCGGTTCCGAGATCATAGCAGGACCAGTTGCCGCCCGTCGCGCCGGACAGCGGCGCCTGGTTCGGCTGCATGAAGTCCCAGAGATAGACCGGCCCCGTAAAGGCGCCCGGACCGCGATTGGTTAGCGTGATGGTGAAGTCGCAGCGCGTGCCGCCCAGGCACTGGAGCGGACCGGACTTGTCGATGTCCAGATCATAGCCCTGTGGCTGCGGGACGCTCGGGGTCGGCGTGCCGCCGCCGCGCACGACTTCGACGTCGCCGATCTTGCTGGCGTCGTGCTTCAGCGCCTGGAGGCGGATCGCCGCGCCGGCCTGCGTCACGTTGGTGTCGAGGTCGATGAGATAGGAGGCGAGCGGACCGTTGGCGGGATACGGGTCGCCGCTCGCGGGGTAGGGTCCGGTCGCGCCGCCGGGCAGTATCTCGCTCGTCTCGGCGACGCGGGTGCCCTGAAGGCCGTGCACCTCGTCGGTGTTGGTCCGCTGGCCCGTGGCCGGATCGACGCAGGCGCCCGACGGCGAACAGAGGAAGTCGCCGCTCATCCAGGCCGTGTCGTAGGGACGGTCCGGGTCGACGGCGCCCGTGCCGTCATAGCCATGGCCGAAATCGACGCCACCGGCCGCGTTCGCCCGCAGCCAGGGCGCGCCGACATTGCGGCGATCGTCGAAGCCGACGTCATAGCGGCCTTGCGGCGCCCATGACCCGTTCTCGGCGTGGACGTAGCTCAGCACGCGCGCCGCGTTGGGCTGGGCGAAGGGCTGCGGCTTGTCGAGGCCGAGATTGCGCATGCCCCCACGTTCGGCGACCAGCATATCGCCTTCGGGCGAAATCGCGATGTCGGGCACGACGCGCGCACCTTCGGTCGCCGTTCCGAAGGCCGGCAGGATGAACTCGCGCCGCACGTCCGTGGCATCGAAACCGCCATTGGCGTCGAGACCGATCGACCAGATGGCGTTCTTCGCGTCATCGCCCGCGGTCGCCCAGTCCGCCGCGCCGAGCGGGTCGCCGCCCGAGACGGAGTAATGAAGGCGGGTTTCGTCGGTGACCGGATCGGTGTGGACCGCCAGGCCCCAGACCCGGCGGCGGAAGTCGGCCACGTTCCAGCAGGCTGGCGTGAGCGAGAAATCGGCCGGAGCGCCTGCGCCGTCGGCGCAGTCGAACAGGGCTGCCGTGCTGTCGGGATCGAAGGCGATCGCGGCCAGCGCCTGGTTCGCGCCGCTGGCAACGTCCAGGAACGAGATGCGGCCCTGCGTGCCATGATCGAAGCGGTCGATCTGCGTGCCGTCGAGCGCCACGCGATGGATCATCCCGGTCTCGAGATCGGAGACGAACAGCTGTCCGAAGGCGCGGTCGAAGGCGATGTTGCCGAGCGCCGCGCCGCTGTTCTCGCGTCCGTCGAGTTCGATGATCGTGAAGATTTCCGGCGCGTAGCCATTGTCGGGGTTGAGCACGTACACCGCACCCGAGCCACCCTCGCCGAACTGGCCCGGCAGCCAGTCGCTGCCGTCCTCGAAGCGGTGGAGGCCGAAGGCGGACGTGGCTGTCAGGTAGATGGAGGGCTCGTCATCGTCGGAAATGGCGATGCCGAACACCTGGCCGACCTCCGCTGCGGTGACGGCCAGATGCTGGGGCTCGTTGGCCCAGTGGCGGCCGTCGGCGGTGAAGCCGGGGTTGCGGATGTCGATGGCGCTCGCAACCACGCCATCCTCGTCGATCAGCACCAGCCGCGAGCCGTCGCCGAGCGTGATTTCGGTGGTCCCGGAGAACCGGGTCGCGAAGGCCTCGCCGACGGCGGGAGCCTGCTGGGCAAGGGCCGGCGCAACCAGCGCCGACGATGCGAGAAGTAGGGCTGAAACGAATGCCATTCGTCTGCGGCCCGAAGCAGTCGGGACGGACGTGTCGATGGTAGCCATGCCTGGTTCCTCCTCTGGGCACCGCATCGCGGGCGCCACCTTGGATGCGGCGACTTTTGTCACGCGCTGCCAAGGGGGTCCATGAAGCTTTTCACATCTCCGTGAAGTGCGACGCCAGCCGGGAATTGTTTCAGGCGCGCACCAGCGGTTTGCCATCCCACAATCATCCGTCCCGCCTGAACGGCGGCTGAACGGCGTTTTTTCGATGGCTGGGGTGCGGCGAAGACGGGGCCGGGCGGTCAGCCGGCCGGTCGATGGCGCCTGTCGACGGAACCGGGTCGGCCGGGCAGGGCGAGCCGCGTCTTCTGCTGCGTTCGCTCGGCGACGACCTTGCCGCGCGCAACGACGCAGAGCCGCTCCGCGCGCAGCCGCACGGCTTCGGTCGGGTTGCCGGCATCGAGCACGACGAGGCTCGCGCGCTTGCCGACCTGGAGCCCGTAGTGTTCGAGACCCATGATGGCGGCGCTGTCGACGGTCACCATGTCGAAGCATTTGCGCATCTCGGCCGGATGCGACATCTGCGCCACGTGCAGGCCCATGAAGGCGACGTCGAGCATGTCGGCGGTGCCGAGCGAGTACCACGGGTCGAGGCAGCAGTCCTGGCCGAAGCCGACGCGGATGCCCATCGCCAGCATCTCCTTCACCCGCGTCATGCCGCGGCGCTTGGGGAAGGTGTCGTGGCGGCCCTGCAGCATGATGTTGATCAGCGGACTGGGGATCGCCGACACTTGCGCCTCGGCGATCAGCGGCAGGAGCTTGGAGACGTAGTAATTGTCCATCGAGTGCATGGAGGTGAGATGCGAGCCGGCGACGCGGCCCTGCAGCCCCAGCCGCTGCGTCTCGTAGGCAAGCTGCTCGATGTGGCGCGACTGCGGGTCGTCGGTCTCGTCGCAATGCATGTCGACCATCAGGCCGCGTTCGGCGGCGATCTCGCAGAGGTCCGTCACCGAGCGGGTGCCGTCGGCCATGGTGCGCTCGAAATGCGGAATGCCGCCGACGACGTCGACGCCCATGTCGAGCGCGCGGATCGTGTTTTCGCGGGCCGTCGGCGAGCGGTACAGCCCGTCCTGCGGGAAGGCGACGAGCTGCAGATCGATGTAGGGTGCGATCTCCTTCTTCACCTCGAGCAGCGCCTCGACCGCCAGCAGCCGGTCGTCGCAGACGTCGACATGGGTGCGGATCGCGAGCAGGCCCATCGAGACGGCCCAGTCGCAATAGGCGAGGGCGCGGCTCTTCACGGCGTCATGCGTCAGCATCGGCTTCAATTCGCCCCACAGCGCGATGCCTTCCAGCAGCGTGCCCGACGCGTTGATGCGCGGGATGCCGTAGGACAGCGTCGCGTCCATGTGGAAATGCGGATCGACGAAGGGCGGCGCGACCAGGTTGCCGCCGGCGTCGATCACCCGCCCGGCCTCGGCGTCGAGCGACGGCGCGATGGCGGCGATGGTCTCGCCCGAAATGCCGATGTCGGCGACGCTGCCGTCGGGAAGGGTGCCGCCCTTGATGAGGAGGTCGAAGGTCATGGAGAGGCCTCTATCGGCTCGACGTCATCCTCGGGCTTGTCCCGAGGATCTGCCGGCGGTTGCGGGTGTGCGGGGACAGTGGCGCGAGTTCTGCGGCGGCAGTAGGTCCTCGGGACAAGCCCGAGGATGACGGCAGCGTCTCGAGAACGAATGACGGCGCGCATCGCATGTCTCTACCGCTCCCCCTTCTGGTACGGCACCATCAGCGCCTTGGGATAGGTCGCGCGGCGGGCGACGAGCACCAGCGCGAGGATCGACAGCACGTAGGGCAGCATCAGGAACAGCTGGTAGGGCACCACGCCGCCCGTCACCTGCTGCAGGCGGATCTGGTAGGCGTCGAAGGCGGCGAACAGGATGGCGCCGACCAGCGCCTTGCCCGGCCGCCAGGAGCCGAAGACGACCAGCGCGATGCAGATCCAGCCGCGGCCGTTGATCATCTCGAAGAAGAACGAGTTGAAGGCCGACATGGTCAGGAAGGCGCCGCCGATGGCCATCAGCGCGCTGCCGGTCATCACCGCGCCGATGCGGATGGCGGTGACGGACAGGCCCTGCGATTCGACCGCTGCCGGGTTCTCGCCCGCTGCGCGCACGGCGAGCCCGAGCGGCGTGCGGTAGAGCCCCCAGGCGACGACGGCGACGGTGACGAAGGCGAGATAGGTGAGCGGCGTCTGTGAAAACAGCGCCTGACCGAGGATCGGGATGTCGGAGAGATAGGGGATCGGCAGCGGCTGGAACGGTTCGATCTTAGGCGGCGAGGTGACTTCGGGCAGCACCAGGCGATAGGTGAAATAGGTCAGCGAGGTGGCAAGCAGCGTCACACCGATGCCGACCACGTGCTGCGACAGGCCGAGCGGCACGGTCAGCGTGGCGTGCAGCAGGCCGAAGGCGGCGCCGGTCGCCGCCGCCACGGCGACGCCGGTCCACAGATCGCCGCCCGAATAGACCGTGAACCAGCCGGCGAAAGCGCCGGCGGCCATGATGCCCTCGATCCCGAGGTTGAGCACGCCGGCCCGCTCGCAGATCAGCTCGCCCATGGTGGCGAAGATCAGCGGCGAGGCGATGCGGATCGCGGCGACCCAGAAAGAGGCGGTGAAAAGGATCTCGAAGGCTTCGGTCATCACCTCCACCTTACCTTGAACCGCGTCAGCATGATCGCGGTGACCATGGTCAGAAGCGCGGTCGCGACCATTACGTTGGCGATGTAGGAGGGAACGCCGGCCGTCCGGCTCATGGCATCGGCGCCGACGAAGATGCCGGCCACGAAGATAGCGGCCGCCACGACGCCGAGCGGATTGAGCATGGCGAGCATGGCGACCACGATGCCCGAGTAGCCGAAGCCCGGCGACAGGTCGAGGGTGAGGTTGCCCTTCAGCCCGGCGACTTCCGAAAACCCGGCCAGCGCGGCGAGACCGCCCGACAGGATGGCGGTCTTCAGAAGCACGAGGTTGACCGGGATGCCGGCGAAGCGGGCGGCGGTCGGGTTGTGGCCGACGGCGCGCATCTCGTAGCCGAGCGCCGTCTTCTTCATGATGATCCAGACCACGACGGCCGAGACGATGGCGAGCACGAAGCCGTAGTGCAGCCGCTTGCCGGTGATGATGCGCGGCAGCCGCGCCTCGGCGATCAGCTTCTGCGACTGCGGCCAGCCGAGACCCATCGGGTCTTTCAGCACGCCCTCGAGCAGCATGGAGACGAAGAGCAGCATGATGAAGTTGAGCAGCAGCGTCGTCACCACCTCATCGACGCCGAAGCGGGTTTTCAGGATGGCGGGGCCGAGCAGGAGCAGCGCGCCGGCCATCACCGCCGCGATGATCAGCAGCGGGATCAGGACTGGCGCGGGAAAGGGCAATGCGCCGGTGCCGAGCACCACGGTCGCCACCGCGCCGGCATAGAGCTGGGCCTCCGCGCCGATGTTCCAGAGTTTCGCGCGGAACGCGACGGCGACCGCCAGTCCGGTGAAGATCAGCGGCGTGGCGCGCGTCAGCGTCTCGAGGAGCGCGAACTGCGTGCCGGCCGCCCCCTTCAGCACGAGCCCGAAGACCGCGAGGGGCGATGCGCCCGCCGCCAGAACCAGCAGCGAGGCAATGACGACGGTGACGAGAATGGCGCCGACCGGCAGCGCGAGCAGGATCGGCAGGCCGGGGGCAGGGCGGGGTTCGAGCCGCATCAGCCGTGGCCCGCCATCAGTTCGGCGATGTCGCGCACGGACCGTTCGCCGCGCGCCGATGGCACGGAAAGCCGCCCCTTGGACATGACGATGATGCGGTCCGACAGGGCCATGATCTCCTCGAGGTCTTCCGAAATCAGCAGGATCGCGGCTCCTCGCTGGCGGGCGGCCAGCAGTCGTCCGTGCACGTAGGAAATCGCGCCGACGTCGAGGCCGCGCGTCGGCTGGTTGGCCAGGATGACCGATGGATCCGGATCGAGCGCGCGGCCGAGGATCAGCTTTTGCATGTTGCCCCCGGACAGCAGCCGGATTCGCGCCTCGGGCGAGGGGCACTTGACGTCGTAGTCGCGGATCAGCTCCTCGGCGAAGGACCGCGCCGCCTTCCAGTCGAGAAAACCGCGCTTCGAAAAACTCGGCGAGCGGTACTGCTCGATCACGACGTTTTCGGCCACGCTCATGTCGCCGATGGTGCCGACGGCGTGGCGGTCTTCGGGAATCCGCGCGATGCCGGCGGAAAGCGCGGTGCGCGGCGACCAGTCGTCGACCGTCTGGTCGGCGATCTCCACCGTGCCTGCAACCGGCT
Organism: Aquibium carbonis; assembly: GCF_003970795.1. Lineage (GTDB taxonomy): Bacteria > Pseudomonadota > Alphaproteobacteria > Rhizobiales > Rhizobiaceae > Aquibium > Aquibium carbonis. Next base: position 7,013 of record NZ_RWKW01000122.1, read on the forward strand.
TCTCCAGTCCGGCGATCAGGTCGGCAAGCGCGGCCTGGCCGTTGCCGGACACCCCGGCAAGCCCCGTGATCTCGCCGCCGATGAGCTTGAGCGACACGTCGTCCAGCCGCTGGCGCGTGCCGTTGCGGCCGGTCGAAACGCCGTAGAGTTTCAACAGGACTGGTCCCCGAGCGACTTCGGGCACGGCGGGCGGATTGACCTCCTGGCCCACCATCAGCGCTGCAAGCTCCTGGCGCGTGGCGCCGGCCGTGCGACGCTCGCCCGAAAGCTTGCCCGAGCGCAGGACGAGAACGCGGTCGGAGATGGCCAGCACCTCGTTCAGCTTGTGGGAAATGAAGATGATCGATAGCCCCTTGGCGACGAGTTTCCGCAGCGTGGCAAACAGGGCCTCCGTCTCGATGGGGGTGAGCACGGCCGTCGGCTCGTCGAGGATCAGGATGCGCGCGTCGCGGTAGAGCGCCTTCAGGATCTCGACGCGCTGCCGTTCGCCCACCGTCAGCGCGGCGATCGTGGCGGCGGGGTCGACCTCGAGCCCGAAATCGGTGGCGAGGGCGCGAATGCGGGCGGTGGCCCTGCGCCGGTCGAAGGACAGCCGCCACGGGCTCTCGGTGCCGAGCGCGATGTTTTCCAGCACCGTCATGTTGTCGGCGAGCGTGAAATGCTGGTGCACCATGCCCACGCCGGCATCCAGTGCAGCGCGCGGATCGCCGGGCGGCAGCGCCGTGCCGAACACCTCCACTGTCCCCTCGTCGGCCACGTAGTGCCCGAACAGGATGTTCATCAGCGTCGTCTTGCCGGCGCCGTTCTCGCCCAGAAGCGCAATCACCTCGCCGGCCGCCAGGTCGAACGAGATCGAATCGTTCGCCGTCAGCGGTCCGAAGCGCTTGGTGATGGAGGCAAGGCGCAGGACGGGGGCGTGCGCGGACGTCATGAACCCCCACCTCGTACCCCTCCCCACGAGGGAGAGGGGCGCGCCGATGGTCGCAGTTTACCCTCCTCCTTGTGGGGAGGGGTAAGGGGTGGGGGTGTCATGCGCGACGCAGTCAGCTCAGCTCGACTTCGGCTCGTCGTCGTTGATCTCGACCGTGAAGGAGCCGTCCTTGATCGCGGCTTCCTTCTCCGCGACCAGCGCCATGGCTTCGGCCGGAACCTTGCCCTCGAAGGTGCCGAGCGGTGCGATCGAGCATCCGCCTTCCTTCATGAAGGAGTAGACGCCGTAGTCGGCCGCGGTGAAGGTGCCGGCCTTGACCTCGGCGATCGCCTTGTCGAGCGTCGGCTCGAAGTGCCACAGCGCCGAGGCGACGACGGTCTCCGGATAGTCGGACTGCGTGTCGATGACGTTGCCGATGGCGAGCACGCCCTTTTCCTTGGCCGCGTCCGAAACGCCGAAGCGCTCGGCATAGAGCACGTCCGCGCCGCCCTCGACCTGGGCGAAAGCCGTCTCCTTGGCCTTGGGCGGATCGAACCACGAGCCGATGAAGGCCACCTGGAACTTCGCGTCGGGGGCGGTCTCCTTCACGCCGGCCATGAAGGCGTGCATGAGGCGGTTGACCTCGGGGATCGGGAAGCCGCCGACCATGCCGAAGTTCTTCGATGTGCTCATGGCGCCGGCGATGATGCCGGTCAGATAGGAGGCGTCCTGGATGTAGTTGTCGAACACCGCGAAGTTGGGATGGGCGTCGTCCGGCTTGAAGCTGGAACCCATCAGGAAGGCGGTGTCGGGATAGTCCGCCGCCACCTCGCGCGCCGCGTCCTCGACGCCGAACACCTCGCCGACGATCAGCTGGTTGCCGGCCTCGGCATATTCGCGCATCACCCGCTCGTAGTCGGTGTTGGAGACGTTTTCGGTCGCGGTGTACTCGATGTCTCCACGCTCCTGCGCCTTGAGCGCCGCCTGATGGATGCGCGACACCCACTGCTGCTCGAAGGGCACGGTGTAGATCGCGGCGACCTTCAGCTTCTCCTGTGCGAACAGCCTGGTCGGCAGCGTTCCGGCCGCGGCGAGGGCGGCTCCGGCGCCGGCCGCCTTGATGAGAGTGCGGCGCGAAACGCCGGCAAGCATCGGCTTCCTGAAGTCGTACGTCATGGGTCCACCTCTTGTTGGCTCAGGGACGCCGCCATTGGGTCGGCGGCGAGATTTTTTATCGTTTGGTCAACGGTAGGCGATATTTTTGGGCACGGCAATCGCTCTGCACAAGCTTGTTGCAGGGTTCTCCGCAGCTTTGTTTTCAGCCGAGGCGCGACGGGATGCGCGATTCGAGCCTGCGGAAGGCGAAGACGATCACGCCGGTGATCATCAGGTAGATCAGCGCTAGCAAAAGCAGCGGTTCGTAGACGATGAAGGTGTCTTGCCGCACGCGGCCCGCCACCGCGTAGATGTCGACGACCGTGATGGTGGCGACCAGCGGCGTCGCCTTCAGCTGGAGCACGGTTTCGCCGGCCAGCGTCGGCAGCGCGCGCTGGATCGCCTGCGGCAGCCAGATGCGGCGAAAGACCTTCGTCCGGCTCATGCCGAAGGCGCGGGCGGCTTCCAGCTGGCCACGCGGCACGCCGGCGAAGGCGCCGCGCATCACCTCGCCCTCGTAGCCGGCGAAGGACAGCGTCAGCCCGAGCACCGCATAGGGCCAGGCCTGGCGCAGATAGGGCCACAGCTCCGACTCGCGGATCCAGGGGAACTGGGGAAACAGCGATCCGAGGCCGAAATAGAGCAGCCACAATTGCAAGAGCAGCGGCGTGCCGCGGATGACCGTGCAGAAGGCGCTGGCGGGCATGGCCAGCCATCGCGGCCCGGCGGCCTGGGCCAGTCCGAGCGGGACGGCCAGCATGAAGCCGAGCGTGCAGGTGAGGACGAGAAGCCAGATCGTGCGCCACAGGCCCTGCAAGGCCAGCGGCCAGTACCGGACGATCCAGTCCCAGCGCATTGTCGTGGCGGCGAGCACGACGAGGCCGACGGCGATCGCGATCAGCACGATCCGGTGCGGCTTGAACCAGGCCCGCAAGGGCGGCGCCGGGGCGGACGTGACCTCGAAGGCATTCGCCATCAGTTCGCCCCTCCCACGGCGGGAATGCCGCGACGCGCCCGTTTTTCCACCCAGCCGATGATGACGTTGGAGAACAGGGTCAGCAGCAGGTAGAGCGCGCCGGCCGCCACGAAGAAGGTGAAGTAGGCTTTCGTCGCGCCCGCCGCCTGGCGCGTCGCCAGCGTCAGCTCGTTGAAGCCCACGACCGCGAGCAGGGCCGTGTCCTTGGTGGCGATCAGCCAGAGGTTGGCGAGGCCGGGGATGGCGAAGGGCAGCATGGCGGGAAGCGTGATGCGGCGCAGCAGCAGCAACGGCGACATGCCATAGGCGCGCGCGGCCTCGATCTGTCCCTGCGGGATCGACAGGATGGCGCCGCGGATGACTTCGGTGGCGTAGGCCCCTTGCACGAAACCGAGAACGGCGATGCCGGCGACGAGGCCGGAAATGTCGATGCGCGGCTGGCCCATGGCCTCGAGCATGCGGTTGATCAGGTCGGTGCCGGCATAATAGAGCAGCAGGATCAGAACCAGTTCCGGCACGGCTCGGACGACCGTCGTGTAGACCTCCATCAGGTCCCGAATGACCGGTCCGCCATAGAGCTTTCCGTAGGCTCCGGCTGTGCCGATCAAAAGCCCGATCCCGAAGGCGCCGAGCGCGATCTGGACCGAATTCGCCAGCCCGCGCAGCAACGTACCGCCCCAGCCCGGCGGCGAGGGGGCCAAGAGTTCGAACAGGCTCGCCTGGGCGAAGAGGGAGAGGAGCGTTTCGATCGGCGCAAGCTCCGGCAAGGTGGGCCATGCCGGCGGCACGCGCACGCGCCGCCGGCAGGCTCGACGTCAGCTCGAAAAGGGTCAGCCGCCGTAGATGTCGAAGTCGAACCAGGGCTTGGAGATCGCCTCGAAGGTGCCGTTCTCGCGGATCCCCTTGATCGCCGCGTTCAGCTTCTCCTTGAGCTCCGTATCCTCCTTGCGCACGCCGAAGCCGACGCCCAGGCCGAGCACGTCCGGATCGTCGGCGACCGTACCCTTCACCTCGCAGCAGGCCTTGCCCTGGTCGGTGTCGAGGAAGGCGTCGAGCGCGATGGAATCGGCCTGCGTGGCGTCGATCCGGCCCGCTGCCAGGTCCTGGTTGGCCTCGTCCTGGGTCTGGTATTCCTTGATCTCGGCGGCGGTCGCGCCGAAGTGCTTCTTGGCGTAGTTCTCGTGTACGGTGGACACCTGCACGCCGAGGATCTTGCCCTTCAGGCCCTCCGGCGTCGCATCCATCGCCACGCCCTTGGCGCCGACCACGACGGTGGGCGTGTTGTAGTACTTGTCGGAGAAGTCGATCGTCTGCATCCGCTCCTCGGTGATCGACATCGAGGCGGCGATGAAGTCGATCCGCTTGGTCGTGAGGGCGGGGATGATGCCGTCCCACGATACCGGCGTGATCTCGCAGTCGAGCTTGGCTTCCGCGCAGATCGCCATGGCGATCTCCACCTCCCAGCCTTCCCACGCGCCGGAAGCAGACGGCGAGGCAAACGGCGGATAGGGCTCGGCGGCGATGCCCACCTTCACGGTCTGGGCCTGTGCGGCGAATGCGGTGGCGGTCACGATCAGCGCGCCGGCTGCCAATTTCAGGATCGTCTTCATCTTGGTACTCCCGTTCTTGTCGTTGGACTTCCCCTCGCTCCGCCGGTCAGGAGACCGTGCGGAGGAACTGCTGCAGGCGCTCCGATCGCGGTGCGCCGAAAATCTGCTCAGGCGGGCCTTCCTCCTCGACGAGGCCGTTCCAGAGGTAGACGACGTGGCTCGCCACCTCGCGGGCGAACTTCATCTCGTGGGTCACGAGAACCATCGTCCGGCCCTCGGTCGCGAGGTCGCCGATGACCTTCAGAACCTCGCCGACGAGTTCCGGGTCCAGCGCCGAGGTCGGCTCGTCGAACAGCATCACGCGCGGCTGGATGGCGAGCGCCCGGGCGATGGCCGCCCGCTGCTGCTGGCCGCCGGACAGGAAGGCCGGATAGACGTCGCGCTTCTCGGCCAGCCCCACGCGCTCGAGCAGGCGCTCGGCGGTGGCGACCGCCTCGGCGCGCGGGACGCCGAGCACATGCACCGGCACCTCGATGACGTTCTCGATCAGCGTGCGGTGGCTCCACAGGTTGAAGCTCTGGAACACCATGCCGAGCCGCGAGCGGATGCGTTCGATCTGGCGCCGGTCGGCCGGCATCAGCCCGCCTTCGCCGTCTGGCTTGAGCCGGATCTCCTCGCCATTGACCCGGATCGTGCCGCTTGTCGGATTCTCCAGGCAGTTGATGCAGCGCAGCAGCGTCGACTTCCCGGAACCGCTGCCGCCGATGATGGCCACGACCTCGCCGTCGCGCGCCGACAGCGATACACCCTTCAGCACATGCAACTGGCCGAATGTCTTATGCAGGTTCTCGATGTGGATGGCTTCGGCAGGCGCGCTCGCGGCAACGGACGTGTGATCGACGGATGCCGTTCCCGTCATCGCGACGGTTCCGCCGATAAGGACGTGATCCGAACCTCTTGCGGGCGTGTGTTCACGCTCGTCATTCCCCTTTGTGCCGCCAGAATGGACTGGCCCCACCGGACCCGTCAACTGGCGCATCGCGGCCGCATTACCGCACTTGCCGGCTTGTTATGCAAGCGTATAAATACGGCTCGCCGCAGGGCCGGCATGGTTTTCGGGAGGTCGCGCGTGGACGCAGCATTCGGATCGCAGTCGATGGCCGCCCCGCTGAAGCGCGTGCTCATGCGCTCAGCGCGGGGCGCCATGCGCGGCGCGGACCCGGCCCGATGGCACTACGGCCCGAGCTTCGATGCCGAAAAGGCGGCCGCCCAGCATGCCCACTTCGCCCGTCTGGTCGCGGCCTCCGGTGCGGCGGTCGAATGGCTGGACGACGTCGACGACGGCCTGGCCGATTCCGTCTTCACCCATGACCCCTCGCTGATGACCGATGCCGGCGCGGTCATCCTGTCGATGGGCAAGGCGCTCCGTCGCGCCGAACCCGCGCTGCACGAAGCGACCTACGCGCGGCTCGGCATCCCCATCCTCGGCCGCATCGATGGCGACGGGCAGGTCGAGGGCGGCGATTGCGTCTGGCTCGACCGCACCACGCTCGTCGTCGGCCGCGGCGTGCGCACCAACCAGGACGGCATCCAGCAACTCGCCAACATCCTGGGACCGATCGGCGTCACCGTCTTCGGTTTCGACCTGCCGCTCTGGCAGGGCGAGGAGGCGTGCCTGCACCTGATGTCGGTGATCAGCCCGCTTGCCGACGATCTGGCGCTGGCTCATTCGCCGCTGCTCCCGGCGCCCTTCTGGCAGATGCTGCGCGCGCGCGGCATCACGCTCGTCGAGGGCGACGGGCAAGAGTTCGCGGCAAGCCACGGCCTGTCGCTCAACGTTCTGCCGACGGCGCCGCGCGACGTGATCATGGTCGCCGGTTTCCCGAAGACCAAGGCGGCGATGGAAGCGGCCGGCTGCACCGTCCAGACCTTCGAGGCCGACGCGCTGTGCATCGCCTGCGAAGGCGGACCGACCTGCCTGACCCGGCCCATCCTGCGGCGCTGAGATGGCCGAGCGCCGAAAATTCCGCCGCGAGGGGGAGGAGCGGCGCCGCCAGGACCTGATCGAGGCGACGCTCGACTGCGTGGCCGAGCACGGCATCGAGGGCGCGACGCTGCGCGCGATCGCGCTCAGGGCCGGGGTGACGGCCGGCCTGATCCGGCACTACTTCCCGGGCAAGGAGGAACTGCTGCAGGCCGCCTATGCGACGATCGTGGAGCGCATGACGCAGCAGGCATTCGACTTTCTCGATGACGGCGCAACCACGCCTCGCTTGCGCCTCGCCGCCTTCGTCGCGGCCAATCTCACGCTGCCGATCGCCGATGCGAAGGTGTTCTCGCTCTGGGCCGGGTTCATCGGCCGGGCCCATGCCGATCCGGCGCTCTCGGCGGTGCACCGCGAAGGCTATCTCGGCTTCCGCGACCAGCTCGAGTACCTGCTTGCCGAGACCTTCGCTTCGGCGAACCGCCCGCAGAACGCTGGCGCGCTGCGGCGGCATGCCATCGCCGTCAACGCCATCATCGACGGACTGTGGATCGAGGGGTGCATGGCCGGCGATCTGTTCGAGACCGGCGAACTGGCGCAGATCGGCATCGAAACCGTCGGACGGGTTCTCGGGATCGAGCTTGAGGGAGCTGGCGCATGACGACGGTGGGCGAACGGCTGGTGGACATGCTGGAAGCGCGGGGCGTCGAACTGGTGTTCGGCATTCCCGGCGTCCACACGATCGAGCTCTATCGCGGGCTGGCGGGATCGACGATCCGCCATGTCACGCCGCGCCACGAACAGTCGGCCGGCTTCATGGCCGATGGCTACGCGCGGGCGACCGGCAAGCCCGGCGTCGTCTTCCTGATCACCGGCCCCGGCCTCACCAACGCCATCACGGCGCTGGCCCAGGCACGCGCCGATTCCGTGCCGGTGCTGGCGATCTCGGGCGTCAATGCCCGCGCCACGCTCGGCAAAGGGCTCGGCTGCCTGCACGAACTGCCCGACCAGCGCGCGACGATGGCGAGCATATGCCTGTCGTCCGAGCGGGTGGAGCATCCTCGGGATCTCGGACCGGCGCTCGACCGGGCCTTTTCGCTGTTTTCCTCCGGTCGGCCGGGGCCTGTGCACATCGAAATCCCGACCGACGTGATGGCGCTGGCGTACGAGGACGGTTCCGGTGATGCGGCATTGCCCGCCGAACCTCCGCGACCGGACGCGGACGCGATCGGACGCGCCACGATCCTGCTTTCGCGCGCAAAACGCCCGGCGATCCTCGTCGGCGGCGGCGCGAAGCGCGCAGCTGAGCTCGTCGCCCGGCTTGCCGAACGCCTCGACGCGCCGGTGGTGATGACCGCCAACGGTCGCGGCATCCTCCACGCACACCCGCTCGGCGTGCCGGCGAGCCCGAGCCTGAAGGCCGTGCGCGCGCTTCTGGCCGACAGCGACGCGGTGCTGGCGCTCGGCACCGAATTCGGCCCGACCGACTACGACATGTACGTCGTCGGCGGTTTCCCGGCGCTGAGGGGTCTCGTGCGCATCGACCTCGACGCCGCACAGATCGCCCGCCACGCCTGCGACATCGGCATCGTCGCAGACGCGGGCCGGGCGGTCGCGGCGCTGCTGGCGGCGTTGGGCGCGGCGCCGGATCGCGCGGCGTCGGGCGAGGGC
>NZ_RWKW01000123.1 GCF_003970795.1 Aquibium carbonis
GCGGGATGATCAGGTCTTCCTCGTCGTCGAGATGGCGCGCCAGCATCGCCACCAGCGACTGGTTGGCGTCGGCATAGGCGTCCGCCGCGAAGCGCTGGCGGTCCTCGCTCTCGCGCAGCGCGCGCAGGAAGAAGTTCGCCGTCTCGGCATTGAGCGCCAGCGCGTCGTGGATCTGGTGGTGGTCGGCGTCGAGGATGTCGAAGCCGCGCTTGAGCCGCGCCTCCGCCTGCGCGAAGACCGGAAAATAGTGCTGGTCCTCGACCTTGTGATGCCCGTCGAGATTGCCGAGGAAGAAGTTCAGCCGCGGCGCGAACCATTGCGCGAACTCCGGCGCGGTCGTCCGGCCCTCGCGGTAGTCGCCGATGCCGGCGGTCAGCATGGCGCCGACCTCGCGGAACATGTCGTGGCGCTGCAGCCAGAAGGACGCCATGCCCTGGAGATTGTCGTGCCCGCTCCAGTCGCCGCGCGGATATCTGTCCACCAGGAACCGCAAATCGGCCGGCAGGCCGGAACGCAGGGTCAGGTCGAACTCGGGTCTGTCGGTCATGTCGAAGGTCCTTTCGCGGGCCGTATATAGGACCTCAGGGTCACGGCGAAAGAAGGCACGCGAACGAGCCCCGGTTTCGCCGACGATACCGACCTCAATGGAAGACGTAGGAGTCGTAGGCGAAGAAGCCCATCTCGCGCGAGGCGTGGACGCGCTCGCCATGACCGCCGTCGCCGGCAGCGCCCAGGGCGAAGAAGATCGGCATCAGGTGCTCGTCGGTCGGGTGGTTGTCGGCCACGAAGGGCGCGCGCTCGCGCCAGTCGAGCAGCGCCTCGACGTCGTTCTTCGCCATCTTGTCGGCGAACCAGTCGACGAAGGCGTCGAACCGGGCGCCGAGCGCCGGCGGCACGCTGCCGCCCGAGCGCATGGCCCCGATGACGGCGCGCAGATTGTGCGTGATGTGGCCCGACCCGATCAGGAGAATGCCCTCCTCGCGCAACGGCGCCAGTGCCCGGCCGATGCCATGGTGCCAGCGTGCGTCCCGGTTCGGGTCGATCGAAATCTGCACCACGGGGATGTCGCCTTTCGGAAAGGCGAGCTTCAGCGGCGTCCAGGTGCCATGGTCGTAGCCGCGCCGGCCGAGCCGCGAGGGCGACAGGCCCGCCTTCTCGAGCAGCGCGATGACGCGCTCGGCCAGTTGCGGCTCGCCGGGCGCCGCATAGACCATGCGGTAGAGTTCGGGCGAGAAGCCGCCGAAATCGTAGATCATCTCCGGCTTCGGATCGGTCACCACCGTCACGCCATGCGTTTCGAAATGCGCCGACATGATGATGATGGCCTTCGGCCGCGCCACCAGCGACGACAGGCCCTCGAGGAAATGCCGCGCCGGCATGTCGTCGAGAACGATGTTGGGTCCGCCATGCGAGATGAAGAGCGAGGGAAGCGTGGACATCGGCAATCTCCTTGCCGCCAACATAAGGCCGCGAGGCGCTTTTGGGCAGCATGCGAAGCCGAGACTCATCGTTCGATAAAGACGAACGCGTCGAAGAAGGACGTTTACCGGATGCGCTCCCGAGAGCCCGCCCTCACGCGCTGAGCGGCAACGGCTCGGTCTCGCGCGAATGGACGCGTACGGTCCCTCGCCCCTGGGCTTTGGCGGCATAGCAGCCCTTGTCGGCGTCGGCCACGATCTCGGCCGGCTCCAGGCCGATGGTGATGGCGGCGATGCCGACGGAGGCGCCCACCCGGTGCTCCTGTCCTTCCCAGTCGAAGGCGAGCCGCCCGATCGCCTCGACCACCAGCCGGGCGATGGCCTCGGCCTCCGACAGCCTGCAGCCGCGCAGGATGACGGCGAATTCGTCGCCGCCCAGACGCGCCACGATGTCGGTGGCGCGCACGCAGTCCTGCATGGCCGAGGCGATGCGCTTCAGGAGCGCGTCGCCCGCGACGTGGCCGGCGGTGTCGTTGACGAGCTTGAACCGGTCGAGATCGATGAACAGCAGGTGGTTCTCGTCGCCGAACAGCCGGTCCTGGCCGGAGGTCAGCTCTTCCAGCGCATCCATGAACCGCGCCCGGTTGGCGAGCCCGGTCAGCGAATCGTGGCTTGCCGCATGCGCGAGCTGGCGCTGGAGGGCCCGCGCGTCCGAGACGTCCTGGAAGACGATCACCGTTCCCTCGTAGTCGCCCTCCGCCGAGAGGATCGGCGATGCCACCTGCCGGATGAAGCTGCGCGTGCCGTCCGGGCGCAGGAGCATCGCACGGTGCTGGACGGAATCGCTCTCGACGCGCGCGCCCCGGAAGCTGGTGGGGATCGGCAGCCGGGTTTCCTCGTCCAGCGGCGCGTGAACCCGGTCGAGCGGCATGCCGATCGCCGTCTCCAGCCTGTGGCCGGTCAAAGCCTCGGCAACGGGATTCATGAACGCGATGCAGCCATTGCCGTCGGTGCAGATGACCGCGTCGCCGATCGAGCGCAGCATCACGCGCAGGCGGTCCTTCTCGGCCTGCAGCGCCCGCGCCGATTCGGTCAGGCGTTCCTGCGCTTCCTTCTGCCGGCTGATGTCGGTGTGCGTGCCGATCGCCCGCACGATCGAGCCGTCCCGGTCGCGTTCGATCACCTTGCCGCGGTCCAGCACCCAGACCCAGTGCCCGTCCTTGTGGCGCATCCGGAACTCCGCCTCGAAGAAGGCCTGCGAGCTTTCGCCATTGGCGCGATCCATGCCGATTGCGATCTGCAGGTCGTCGGGATGGATCAGTTCCAGCCACTGGTCGGCGGCATCGTCGAGTTCTTCCTCGCCATAGCCCAGCATCTCCATCCAGATGGCGGAGTGGTAGACCTTGTTCTTGCGCAGGTCGAACTCCCACACGCCCTGCCGGGCGCTCGTCAGCGCGAAGTTCCAGCGACTTTCGGCCTCCGCGACCGCCTCCATCGACCGGCGACGCTCGTCGATGTTCTCGATGTGGCAGATGAGGTGGGTGGCCCTGTCCGTCTGCGCGTCGAAGACGGCGGAAATGGAGCCCTGCCCCCACAGATGGCTGCCGTCCTTGCGCAGGTAGCGCTTCTCGATGCGCGCGGCGGTCTGCCGCTCCTTGATCGCCTTGCGCGTCTGTCCGATGGCGATGGGACGGTCCTCGTCGTGAACGAAATCGGCGAGCACCCGGCCATCGAGTTCCTCGATCGAATAGCCCAGCATGTCGGCCAAAGCCTTGTTGACCTTCTGGATGTTGCCCCGGACGTCGGTGATGGCCATGCCGACCGCCGAATCCTCCATCGAACGCCGGAAGACGGCGTCGCTCTCCTCGCGGCCCCGGCGGTCGAGAGCCGCGCGGGCGCGGACGATGGCGAAGAAGAGCGGCACGACGAGGGCCAGCGACAGCGACGGCTGCAGGCGCGGCGGAAAGGGAGCGCCCACCGAGGGAAAGCCCGGCACCAGCCCGAAAGAAGCGATGGTCACGGCGAGCACGCCGCAGATCGAGGCGATGACGCCGGTCTCGTCGAGCGGCCGCACGAAGGCGACGACGAGGAGGCTGAGCCCGATCAGGGCGAGCGGATGGGACAGCGTCGTCATGGCGATGCTGCTCGCCACCGCAAGGCCGATCGCCGCCTGCGCGAAGGCGGTGCGCGCGGCCCGGTCCGCCTTGAGCCGCGCAAAGGCCATGCCGCCGCAGATGGCGAGCGGCATGGTGATCGCTGCCCCCAGCAGCTGTCCCGTCATGAATTCGTGGATCGTGCCGACGATGTCCCAGCCGGCCGCCAGCGCGACGGCCGGGCCGGCGGCCAGCCCGAACAGCATCGGCATCGCCAGCGCCACGATGGCGAAAAGCTGGATCTGGCGTTCTGGCGAATGGGCATCGGGCAGGCCCGGGCCGAGCCAGATTCGCATCACGCGGACCGTGGCGGAAACCTGGGCGGCGTGGGTGAGCGCCAGCACCAGCGCCGCCAGCGGCTGCATGCCGAACAGCAGCAGCGACACCAAGGCGGCGGAAAGGACGGAGGCAAAGGGAGCGAGGCCGCGCGACCCCATCCGCGCGAACTGGACGACGGCGAACGCGTTCGCCAGCCAGATGGCGGACGGCGCCTCCGCGCCACCCGAAAGCCACAGGGAAAGGCTTGCCGCGAGCAGGTAACCGGACCACGTCCGGACCTGCTCCGTCGAAAGACGTGGCACCGTCCACAATGTCGCCCTGCTCGCCACTCGGTTCCCCGTGTTCTTGCTGGGCCAACCATCGCACCAAGGTGCTTAATACCCGATTGCCATGGCTGACCTTCGGGGAAACCGGACGCGAGCAAGGCAAATGCGCGGTTAACGGCCAAGCCGCAATTCGACGCTCGAAAGCCGGCAAAACGAAAGGCCCGGCGCTTCGCTTGGAAGGCCGGGCCCGTCTCGTCCGTCGATGCGTCGCCGAAAGCGGCGTATCAGCCGTTGACCACCTGCTTGCGTGCGCCGCCGGTGCTGCTGTTCTTCAGCAGCTCGCTGACCAGGAACGCCAGCTCGATCGCCTGGTCGGCGTTGAGCCGCGGGTCGCAATGCGTGTGGTAGCGATCCTGCAACTCGTCGTCGCGGATGGCGCGGGCGCCGCCCGTGCATTCGGTGACGTTCTTGCCCGTCATCTCGATGTGGATGCCGCCCGGATGCGTTCCCTCGGCGCGGTGGATGTCGAAGAAGCTCTGCACCTCCTTGAGGATCCGGTCGAAGGGGCGCGTCTTGTAGCCGGCGGCGGTGATGGTGTTGCCATGCATGGGATCGCAGGACCACACGACCTTGCGGCCTTCCTTCTCGACGGCGCGCACCAGCGCGGGCAGGTGGTCGCCCACCTTCTCGGCCCCGAAACGGGCGATCAGCGTCAGGCGGCCGGGCTCGTTGTCCGGGTTGAGCAGGTCGATCAGGTTCAACAGCCCGTCGGCGGTCAGCGAGGGACCGCATTTCAGGCCGAGCGGATTCTTGATGCCGCGGCAATACTCGATATGCGCATGGTCGGGCTGGCGCGTGCGATCGCCGATCCAGATCATGTGGCCCGAGGTCGCGTACCAGTCGCCGGAGGTGGAATCGACGCGGGTCAGTGCCTCCTCGTAGCCGAGCAGCAGAGCCTCGTGGCTGGTGTAGAAATCGGTCTCGCGCAGCGCGTAATGCGTGTCCGAGGTGATGCCCACGGCGCGCATGAAGTCCATCGTCTCGGTGATGCGGTTGGCCAGCGCCTCGTAGCGCTCGGCCTGCGGGCTGTCGGAAACGAAGCCCAGCATCCACTTGTGCACGTTTTCCAGCGACGCGTAGCCGCCCTGCGCGAAGGCGCGCAGAAGGTTGAGGGTCGCCGCCGACTGGCGATAGGCCATCTCCTGGCGCGCCGGATCGGGCAGCCGCGCCTTCTCCTCGAATTCGATGCCGTTGATGATGTCGCCGCGATAGCTGGGCAGCGTCACGCCGTCCTTGGTCTCGAAATCGGACGAGCGCGGCTTGGCGAACTGGCCGGCGATGCGGCCGACCTTCACCACCGGCTGCGAGCCGGCGAAGGTGAGCACCACCGACATCTGCAGGAACACGCGGAAGAAGTCGCGGATGTTGTCGGCGCCGTGTTCGGCGAAGCTCTCGGCGCAGTCGCCGCCCTGAAGCAGGAACGCCTTGCCCTCGGCGACCGTGGCGAGCTGCTTCTTCAGCTTGCGCGCCTCACCTGCAAAAACCAGCGGCGGAAAGCTTGCGAGCTGCTTTTCGACGGCCACCACGGCAGCCGGATCCGGAAAAGCCGGGACCTGGCTGATCGGCAGGTTGCGCCAGGAATTCGGTGACCACTTCTTCGACATGACAGCACCCAATGATGGATCGCGGATATCTCGCGATTTCGCCCCCGGTACGCCCGGGATGCGGTCCTATACAGGAACAAGGGGGCTGATTCTACCCTGTTCGGGTTGCGAACGGCTCAGGACGCGGCGTCCGGCTGCCGCGGTTTGGCAAGCAGCGTCTCGAACAGCGCCTGTTCGCGCCCGCTGAGCTCGACGGCGCGCGGATAGACCGGTCGATCGCGGTCGTCGTGGATCGGCGTCCCGAAACCCTCGGTGTCTTCGAGGAATCGGCGCACCCCCGCCTCGCCATGCTCGGCGAGAAAGCCCTGCAGCACCGCGTCGAGATAGGAGCGCAGGATCTTGGGCGGCTCGGGATGCGGCGGAACGTCGGTCTGCGCCACGTAGACGTGGAGCGGCAGTCCGCCCGGCAGCGGCAAGTCCGTTTCCACGCTGCCGATGTCGAGTGTCAGGCGCTGGTATCGCGCCTCCCGCGCATCGACCGCGGCGAGGTTTTCGGCCCGGTCGAAGACGATCAGCCCGTCGCAGGCGGCCCGCGGCTCCGGCCGGATGCTGAGCAGCGCGGCGGGAAAGCCCGGCATGTCCGGCCGCGGCCGCCATGTCCGCCGCCAGCCCGTCAGCCGCGCCGGCACCGCATGCAGGATCGCGGTGCGGTGCGTCGCACGGTTCACCAACGAGCCGTAGCCGAAATAGGCGACGATCTCGCCGCGCGCATGGAGGTTGGCGAGGTCGCCCGGCGCCGGCATCTCCAGCCTCCCCGGCCCCGGCCGTCGTCAGCCCACCCTCTCGCCGTCCTTCAGGCGGTAGGACGGCTGATACATGGTGACGAGTTCCTCGGCCGCGCTCGGGTGGACGGCCATGGTGCGGTCGAAGTCGGCCTTGGTCAGCTTCGCCTTGACGGCGATGCCGAGCAGCTGCGCCATCTCGCCCGCGTCGGGGCCGAGGATGTGCGCGCCGACCACGCGCTTCGACTGCCCGTCGACGACCAGCTTCATCAGCATCTTCTCGTCGCGACCCGACAGCGTGTGCCGCATCGGACGGAACAGGGCGCGGTAGATCTCGACCTCGGAATAGCGCTTCGCGGCATCGTCCTCGGACAGGCCGACCGTGCCGATCTCGGGTTGCGAGAACACGGCGGTCGCCACGCAGTCGTGATCGGGCACCGTGGGATTGTCCCTGAACGCGGTCTCCACGAAGCACATCGCCTCGTGGATCGCCACCGGCGTCAGCGCGACGCGGTCGGTCACGTCGCCGACGGCATAGATGTTGTCGACATTGGTGCGGGAGTAGTCGTCGACCAGGATCTCGCCCCTCGGGCCGAGGTCCACGCCGGCGGCTTCGAGGCCGAGCCCCTCGGTGTTGGGGTCGCGGCCGAGCGCCAGCATCACATGGTCTGTCACCACCACGCTGCCATCCGAGAGATGCGCGTCGAGGCGTCCGTCGGCGCGCTTCTCGATCTTCTCGAAGATGGTGTGGCAGAGGATGCTGATGCCCTTCTTCTCCATGGTGTCGTGCAGCTGGCGCCGGAGGTCCATGTCGAAGCGTCCGAGAATTTCGCGGCCGCGATAGACCAGCGTGGTCTTGACGCCGAGACCGTGGAAGATGTTGGCGAATTCGACCGCGATGTAGCCGCCCCCCGCGATCACGATCGAATCCGGCAGGTCGTCGAGATAGAAGGCCTCGTTGGAGGAAATGCACAGCTCGTGGCCGGGAAGCGCCGCATGCGGGTTCGGCCGGCCGCCGGTGGCGATCAGGATCTTGTCGGCGGTGACGGTGCGGTCCTGCCCGACGAGGCGGATCGTGTGGCGGTCGACCAGCTCGGCGCGGCAGTCGAACAGGTCGGCGCCGGCATTTTCCAGCCCGCGACGGTAAAGTCCTTCCAGCCGGGCGATCTCGAGGTCCTTGTTGGCCAGGAGCGTTCGCCAGTCGAAGGCGGCCTCCGGAACCGTCCAGCCATAGCCGGCCGCGTCCTCGAAATGCTCGGGAAACTGCGAGGCGTAGACCAAGAGCTTCTTGGGCACGCAGCCGCGGATGACGCAGGTGCCGCCGTAGCGATGCTCCTCGGCGATGCCGACCTTCTTGCCCATCGACGCCGTCAGCCGGCCCGCGCGCACCCCGCCCGAACCGCCGCCGATGACGAAGAGGTCGTAGTCGAATTGCGCCATGTCACCGGTTCCCGTCCTGCCTGCTGGATCTGTTCGCGCCCTCGCCGGCGCGGCTTCTCCATAGAACAAGCCCGCCCGGCGCGAAACGCACAGAATGGCCCTGATCCGGTATCGAGACGAAAAAAAGCCCGGCGCGGGCCGGGCTCTCACGGTGAATTGAGGGCGTGTTGCGCTACTGCGCGGGTGCTGGAGCCGGGTTCGCGGCCACCCTCGCCTGGATCGCCTCGCCCACCGCCTGCGCGAGATCGCGCGCGAGACCGCGCTGCCAGATCTCGGCGGCCTGGGCCACCTCGCGGATGATGTTGGATCCGTTCGCCAGCAGGGCCATGCCCGCCGACGAGGTGTAGAAGGCGGCGATGGCCTTCAGGTCCTCTTCGGAGAAGCTGCGGGCATAGGCCAGCGCGGCTTCGCGCTCGAGGTCGCCGCGGCGGCTGGCGAACTCCAGCGACTTCTCGTCGACGATCTCGTTGATGAGGTCCTGCAGGTGCGGGTCCTTCTGGATCAGCTCGTTCTTCAACGCAGCGCCCGCGCCCAGCAGGATGTTGTCGTACTGCTCGGTCGCCTTCAGGGCTGCGATCGCATCGCGCGCCGCCCGAAGGTGGGTGTCGGAAACCGTCTGGGCATAGGCGGAGGATGCGCCGGCCACGAAGGCCGCCATGGCGATGGCCGTCATGAGACGCCGCGCGGTCGGGATGAGGATCATGCGAGAAAACTCCCTTCTATCGGGTGACGGCGAGCGTCTTGATGCCGGTCTTCCCGGCAATGATCGCAATGCTCGCGAGATCGAGGAATAGTCCGTGCTCCACCACGCCTGGAATCGCATGGAGCGCATTCGAGAGTGCTCTTGGATCGGGAATGAGGCCAAAAGATGCATCGATGATGTAGTGGCTGCCGTCGGTCAGGAACGGTTCTTCGCCGGCTTTCCGCAGCACCAGTCTGTCCTCGAGGCCGAGCCCGCGCGCGGCCGCGGCGATGGCGCGCTGCGTGGCCGCGAGACCGAACCGGTTGACCTCGATCGGCAGCGGAAAACGGCCGAGCGACCCGACCAGCTTGGTCTCGTCCGCGATCACGATCATGCGGTCCGACGCCGAGGCGACGATCTTCTCCCGCAGCAGCGCGCCGCCGCCGCCCTTGATCAGCGCCAGGTCCGGATCGACCTCGTCGGCGCCGTCGATGGTGACGGCGAGATGGGGGCTCTCGTCCAGCGTGGTCAGCGGAATGCCCAGCTCGCGGCAGAGCGTGGCCGTGCGCTCCGACGTCGGCACGCCGGTGATCGCCATGCCGTCGGCCACGGCCGCCGCCAGGAGCCGGACGAACTCCTCGGCGGTCGATCCCGTGCCGATGCCGATCACCGTGCCGCTCTCGACATGGGAAAGCGCGGCGCGCGCGGCCTCGATCTTCAGCAGCCTGGCATCCATGAACGACCCGTCGGCCTCCCCTCGTCTCGCATCGGTGATTTTGCGGCTGCTCCTATCATTTCTGGCCCGCACGGCAAAGGCTTTCTCGCCGGGCGAAGGTGGCTTGCGGCGTCGCACGCGAAAGCCTATCGCCGCAGGACGGGCCACCACGGACGGACAACGCGCATGCCGGGAACCACGCCGACCATCGTCTTCGACCTCGACGGCACGCTGGTCGACACCGCCGACGACCTGATCGCCTCGATCAACCATGCGCTGGCCGACGAAGGCATGCGCCCGGTCGACCCGGCCTGGCTGCGGCCCTATGCCGGCCATGGCGGGCGGGCGATGATCGAGCGCGTCTTTTCGCTCGAGCGGCGCCTCCTGACGCCGCAGACCACCGACCGGCTGGTGGCGCTGTTCCTCGACCATTATGCCGACACCATTCCCGGCGTGTCGAAACCCTACGACGGCGCGCTGGCGGCGCTCGACCGCTTCGCTTCGATCGGCGCGCGGCTCGCCATCTGCACCAACAAGCCGCAGGCCTTCGCCGACAGGCTGATCGCCGCGCTGGGGCTTTTGCCACGCTTCGCCTCGATCTGCGGCGCCGACGCCTTCCCCTACCGCAAGCCCGACCCGCGCCACCTGACCGGGACGATCCGGCGCGCCGGCGGCGACCCCGGGCATGCGCTGATGGTGGGCGATTCCCGCACCGACGTCGACACCGCCCGCAACGCCGGCATTCCCGTCGTCGCCGTCACATTCGGCTATTCCGACGTGCCGGTGAAGGACCTGGGACCAAGCGTCGTCATCGACCATCTCGACGAACTGACGCCGGATCTGGCGGAGCGGCTGATACGCGCGGCGCAGGGCTAGCGGGCGACGCCATACGAGACCATCGAAGCCTTGAGACGCGACGGCCGACACGTCGTGCGAACGACGGCATGACGGTCCTTGACTTTGCCCCGGACCCGAACGTATATCGCCGCCACTGTCCGGGGCGGCCAACGCCCCCGGCGGGCGCGTAGCTCAGCGGGAGAGCATTCGCTTCACACGCGAAGGGTCACAGGTTCAATCCCTGTCGCGCCCACCATCTTACCCACTCCGTGCGGACGTTTTTTGTGGCTGCGTCGCAGCGAAAGACTCGGTTCGCCCCCCCCACCCGTGACAAAGCCGATCCCCTGCGCTAGGGTCCGACTCGTCCGGGGCTCAATCGCCCACCGGTTCGCGGGAGAGAGCCCGAAAGGGTCGCCGAAGGGGAAATCGCCCGAAATCTCTCAGGCAAAAGAACCGCTTGCCGGAAGGACACTCTGGAAAGTCGGGGGCAACCCCGCGCCGAAGGTGTAAGCGCAGCCGCCAGGTCTCGGCCGCGCGAGTCTCTCAGGCTTCAGACAGAGGGGCACGAAATGGACCGCTTCGCGGCGGTCGAGGACGTGCGCCTTTGGAGAAGTCATGACCGGTCCGGACGAGCTGAACTCCTTCCCCCTTCGCGGTCTGCCGCTTCGTGACCTGCACGAGAAGGCGGGTGCGCGCTTCGGCGGCTTCGCCGGCTGGTCGATGCCGATCACCTATCCGCTCGGCGTGATGAAGGAGCATCTTCACACCCGCGAGCAGGCCGGGCTGTTCGACATCTCGCACATGAAGCTGTTCCGGCTGACGGGCCCGGATGCCGGCACGGCGCTCGCCCGCGCCTGCCCGCTCGACCCTGCCGCGATCGCGCAGAACCGCTCGAAATACACGCTGCTGCTCGACGAGGACGCCGGCATCCTCGACGACCTGATCGTCACCCGCCTCGGGCCGGACGCCTTCATGGTGGTGGCCAATGCGGGCAACGCGGAAGCGGACGAAGCCGAACTCAGGGCGCGCGCCGAAGGGCTCGACGTCACCATCGAGCCGCTCGACCGCGTCTTTCTCGCCTTGCAAGGCCCGGCCGCCGAAGCGGTGGCGTTCCGCGCCGGCCTGCCCGTCGACGGCTTCGTCTTCATGCAGGGCATCGAGCCGCGCGCAGACTGGTTCCTGTCGCGCTCGGGCTACACCGGCGAGGACGGCTTCGAGATCGGCCTGCCGGAGGCGGACGCGCGCGCGCTGGTCGAGACGCTTCTCGCCGACCAGGCTGTGGCCTGGATCGGGCTCGCGGCGCGCGATTCGCTGCGGCTCGAGGCCGGGCTCTGCCTGCACGGGCAGGACATCACCCCGGACACGAACCCGGTCG
>NZ_RWKW01000124.1 GCF_003970795.1 Aquibium carbonis
CGCCGGACCGCGCCGCACGCCGCGCCGACGCGCCGCCGCGATCGCCACGCCCGCGCCGCGCCGTTCCAGCCGCTTGGTCGACCGCCAGATTCTCGTCCATGGGTTCGCTTCCCGACATGAGTTCAGGCCGGTTTCCGGCCATTGGCCCGGATCGTAGTGATGGGCCATCGGCGAACCGTCCCGGCAACGCCAAGGACTGTCGCAAAATCGACACCATCGCATGATGATTTCCAGTCGCTTTCGTCGCGTCGCAAGTCGCAAATCGACTATGCCTGCCCTGCCCTTGCCGAATACACATTGGCCATTGTCCAGGGGCGTCATCACATGCCCCGAAGCATCCTCTGGAGCCCAAGATGTCCGACGACGAAATCATCCTTTCCGAACTGTCCGACGACGAACTCGTCCAGCAGATGCACGACGATCTCTACGATGGCCTCAAGGAGGAGATCGAGGAGGGAACCAACATCCTGCTCGAGCGCGGCTGGGCGCCCTACAAGGTGCTGACCGAGGCGCTGGTGGAAGGCATGCGGATCGTCGGCGAGGATTTCCGCGACGGAATTCTCTTCGTGCCGGAGGTGCTGCTGTCGGCCAACGCCATGAAGGCGGGCATGTTCATCCTGCGCCCGCTGCTGGCCGCCACCGGCGCGCCCAAGCAAGGCAAGATGGTGATCGGCACCGTCAAGGGCGACATCCACGACATCGGCAAGAACCTCGTCGGCATGATGATGGAAGGCGCCGGCTTCGACGTCGTCGACCTCGGCATCAACAATCCGGTCGAGAAGTATCTGGACGCCATCGAGCGTGAGAAGCCGGACATTCTCGGCATGTCGGCGCTGCTGACCACGACCATGCCCTACATGAAGGTCGTGATCGACACGCTGAAGGAAAAGGGCATCCGCGACGACTATGTCGTCCTCGTCGGCGGAGCGCCGCTGAACGAGGAATTCGGCAAGGCGGTCGGCGCGGACGCCTATTGCCGCGACGCGGCGGTGGCGGTCGAAACCGCCAAGGAATACATGCGCCGCAAGCACAACCAGCGCGCCAACGCCTGAGCCGGCGCGCTGCGGCCGGTCAGTTCGCCGCTTTTACGACGTTTGCGCCGGCATTCTGGGTGGCGTCGACCGTGTTCGCAGTGTCGCGACCAATGCCGCGAATGGTGTTGGCGCAGCCGGTCGTGGCAAGCGCCATCACCGCCAGCAGGGCAAGGCGCGAAATCAGGGAGGCGGACATTTTGGGAGGTCTCCTGGAGAGGGTTGGCTCGATACCGAGCCAAGGTCAACGCGCCGATGCCGATAAGGTTCTCGTCATCGCCTGCGGCATGATCGCCCGCGAAGTTCTGGCGGTGAAGGAGCGGCTCGGCCTGGCCCATCTCGAACTGACCTGCCTGCCGGCCGAATTTCATTTCCATCCCGATCGCATAGCGCCGGCCATGGACGCGGCCATCGCCAAGGCGAAGTCGGACGGCCACGAAAACATTTTCGTTGGCTATGCCGATTGCGGCACCGGCGGGCTGCTCGACCGGGTCTGCGAGAAGCACGGCGTCGAACGCATCGACGGACCGCACTGTTTCGCTTTCTACCAGGGCATGGCCGCCTTCGAGGCGATCGGCGATTCCGACATGACCACCTTCTACATGACCGACTTCCTGTGCCGGCAGTTCGACGCCTTCTTCATGAAGCCGCTCGGCCTCGACCGGCACCCGGAACTGGCGAAGGATTATTTTGGGCATTATGAAAAGCTGGTCTATCTCGCCCAGACCGACGCGCCGGACCTGGAAGAGGTCGCGGTCCGCGCGGCCGGCATGCTGGGGCTTGCCTACGAGAAGCGCAGAACCGGCTATGGCGATCTCGAACCGGCGCTCGCCCGTGCGGCGGCCGGTCCTCGCTGAGCCTTCCCGGCGCCTGCCGACATTCCACGAATAAGCCCGAATCCGGGGTGAAGCTTCTGCTTGCCCGCGCGCATTCTGCCCGGATGCGTCGGCACTCATCCACCGGTGCGACAGCCGATGGCTCGACGCGGGCGTTTTCCGCTGGCGCAAGCTGTCATCAAGGATTAACGGCCATTGTTGCATATGCGGCCGGGGCAAGGCGCAAGCGCATGACTTTGATGCCGGCGCGGGGACGAGACATGGACGGACACGACGAGACGTGCACGCCGGAACTGGCGGGCCGGCGCCAGCCCCGGCGCCTCTCCGACCTGTTTGCCCAGCTGTCGAAAGAAGCCGAAGGACCGATCACGGTCGGAACGATCCGCGATGCGCTCGGCGACCGCTCCTTCGCCACGCTGCTCGTGTTCTTTTCCTCGCTCAATCTCCTGCCCCTGCCACCCGGCACGTCGATCTTCCTCGGCATCCCCATCGTCATCGTCGCAGCACAGATGGTGCTCGGCTACGACACCGCATGGCTGCCGGCTTCGCTCCTGTCGAAGTCGATCACGCTCGAGCGGTTCCGTGCCGGCTCGGCGCGGGTCGTGCCGCTGCTCCAGCGGCTGGAACGGCTGGTGCGCCCGCGCTACTGGCCGTTCTGGCGATACCAGGGCGACCGCGTCATCGGCATCATCGCCCTGATCCTCGGCATCGCCGTCGTGCTGCCGGTGCCCCTCGGCAACTGGCTTCCCGCCTTCGCCTCGGCGCTCGTCGGCCTCGCGCTCTCGGAACGGGACGGGATTCTCTTCGGCATCGCGGTCGGAATCGGCATCACCTCCATCGCCATCATCGTGGCGGTGGTGGTTTCGGCCGGCGCGGTGCTGAACCTGCTGTGGGAAACCGCCGGCATGCACCACTGGTTCTGACGCCGGCGCATTCCTGTCCGTCTTGCGACGTCGCTTTTGAAGGCCCCCACGTCGCCGCATGAGAAGCGGGGATCGCCATGTTCCGGCACATCTCGTCGTAGATCCTGTGGAGCAAGGCCAATGGCCGAACTGATCGTCGTCTACTGGCGGGACATCCCCGCCCAGATCATCGTCAAGAAGGGCCGGGCCACGGCAAAGCGCGAATTGTCGCTTCGCTTCACCGAAGCCATCGACATGGCGGCGATGCGGTCGGGCGCGGCCGAAAGCGGCGCCTATCTCGAGGAGTGGCGCAAGGCCGCCCCCGTGCCCGTCGGCGACGACCTGGAAGCCGAGGCCGACAAGGCGGCGAGCGCCATCGAGACCGACTACGACCGCGACAGGCTCGTCGCTCTCGCCAAAGCCGGCGGCCGCGAGGGCGGCTGATTACGGCGATCGGGCACGCCGCTCCCCGTCTGCCCCCGACCGCATCCCATCCAGACCTTCCATCGCGTCACGGACGCCCGGAGAACTCAGACATGACCCGCACCATCGTTGCCTCGGCGTCCCGGGAAATCATCATCGGCTTCGACCAGCCCTTCTGCGTCATCGGCGAGCGGATCAACCCGACCGGGCGCAAGAAGCTCGCCGCCGAGATGGTGGCCGGCAATTTCGAGACGGTCATCAAGGATGCTCTGGAGCAGGCCGCCGCCGGCGCCACCATGCTGGACGTCAATGCCGGCGTCACCGCCGTCGACCCGAACGCGACCGAGCCCGAGCTTCTCGTCCAGACCCTGCAGATCGTGCAGGGCCTGGTGGACCTGCCACTCTCGATCGACAGCTCCGTGACGGCGGCCATCGAGGCCGCTCTGAAAGTCGCCAAGGGCCGCCCCCTGGTCAACTCCGTCACCGGCGAGGAAGACAAGCTCGAGGCCATCCTGCCGCTCTGCCGCAAATACGACGTGCCGGTCGTGGCGATCTCCAACGACGAGACCGGCATTTCGATGAACCCCGACGTGCGCTTCGCGGTCGCCAAGAAGATCGTCGAGCGCGCCATGGACCACGGCATCAAGCCGGAGGACGTGGTGGTCGACCCGCTGGTGATGCCGATCGGCGCGCTGGGAGATGCGGGCCGACAGGTGTTTGCGCTGTTGCGGCGCCTGCGCGAGGAACTGAAGGTCAACACCACCTGCGGGCTATCGAACGTCTCCTTCGGCCTGCCGCACCGCCACGGCATCAACGCCGCCTTCATCCCGATGGTGATCGGCGCGGGCATGACCTCGGCGATCATGAACCCCTGCCGTCCGCAGGAGATGGAGGCCGTTCGCGGCGCCAACGTGCTGAACGGCACCGACAAGGACTGCACCAACTGGATCCGCACCTACAAGGACTACAAGCCCGGCGAGCACGCCGCGCCCGCGCCCGTGCAGGTCAACGCGCCCGGCGACGGCAGCGCTGGCGGCGGACGCCGTCGGGGCGGACGCGAAGCGCGGATGGCGCGGGGGTGACGGGACTGGTGGTGCGAGCGAAGCGAGCCTCGAAGGACGCACTGAGTTGACCACACCCACCGATCCCCTCGTCCTGTTCATGCCCTCGGGCAAGCGCGGCCGGTTCCCGGTCGGCACGCCGGTGCTCGACGCCGCGCGTTCGCTCGGCGTCTATGTGGAAAGCGTGTGCGGCGGACGGGCGACCTGCGGCCGCTGCCAGGTGGAGGTGCAGGAAGGCCATTTCGCCAAGCACAAGATCGTGTCGTCCAACGACCACATCTCGGCCCGCGGCGCCAAGGAAGAGCGCTACGACCGCGTGCGCGGCCTGCCGGAGGGCCGCCGCCTGTCCTGCTCGGCCACCATCCAGGGCGACCTGGTCATCGACGTGCCGCAGGACACGGTGGTCAACGCGCAAGTGGTGCGCAAGTCGGCGATCGACCGGATCATCGAGCGCAACCCGGCGGTCCAGCTCTGCTATGTCGAGGTCGACGAGCCAGACATGCACAAGCCGCTGGGCGATCTCGACCGCCTCAAGGTCATGCTCGACCGCGACTGGGGCTTCGACAACCTGCTTGTCTCGCAGTATCTCATACCCCAGGTTCAGGGCATCCTGCGCAAGGGCAGCTGGGCCGTGACGGCGGCGATCCATCGCGACCTGGAAGCCTCGAGGCCCAACATCATCGCGCTGTGGCCCGGCCTGCACAACGAAGCCTACGGGATTGCCTGCGACATCGGCTCCACCACCATCGCCATGCATCTGGTGTCGCTCCTGTCGGGACGCATCGTCGCCTCGTCGGGCATGCAGAACCCGCAGATCCGCTTCGGCGAAGACCTGATGAGCCGCGTCTCCTACGTGATGATGAACCCCGACGGCCGCGCCCAGCTGACCAAGGCGGTGCGCGACGCGGTCACGGAGCTGACGCGCAAGGTCTGCGCCGAAGGCGGCGTCGATCCCAACAACGTTCTCGACGCGGTGATCGTCGGCAATCCGATCATGCACCACCTTTTCCTGGGCATCGACCCGACCGAACTCGGCCAGGCGCCCTTCGCGCTCGCCGTCTCCGGCTCGGTCCACACCTGGGCGAGCGATCTCGGGCTCGGCATCAACACCGGCGCGCGCATCTACATGCTGCCCTGCATTGCCGGCCATGTCGGCGCGGACGCAGCCGGCGCGACGCTGTCGGAAGGCCCGCACCGGCAGGACCGCATGATGCTGCTCGTCGACGTCGGCACCAATGCCGAAATCGTGCTCGGCAACCGGAACCGCATCGTGGCCGCCTCCTCGCCGACCGGCCCGGCCTTCGAGGGCGCCGAGATTTCCGCCGGCCAGCGCGCCGCGCCCGGTGCGATCGAGCGCGTGCGGATCGATCCCGCGACGCTGGAGCCGCGCTTCAAGATCATCGGCTCGGACCTGTGGTCGGACGAGCCGGGCTTCGACGCCGACGCCGAAACGCTCGGCATCACCGGCATCTGCGGCTCGGCCATCATCGAGGTCGTCGCGGAGATGTTCCTCTCCGGCATCATTTCGGAGGATGGCGTCATCGATGGCGCGCTCGCCGCGCGCAGCCCGCGCATCCGCCAGACGGGCCGGACGCATTCCTATCTGCTGCACCAGGGCAAGCAGGAGATCTCCGTCACCCAGAACGACGTGCGCGCCATCCAGCTCGCCAAGTCGGCGCTCTATGCCGGCGTGAAGCTCTTGATGGAAAAGCTCGGCGTCGACCATGTCGACACGATCAGCCTGGCCGGCGCGTTCGGGTCGTTCATCGATCCGAAATACGCCATGGTGCTCGGCCTCATCCCCGACTGCGACCTTTCGGAAGTCAAGGCGGTCGGCAACGCGGCCGGCACCGGCGCGCTGATGGCGCTGCTCAACCGCGACTATCGCCGCGAGATCGAAAAGACGGTGCATCGCATCGAGAAGATCGAGACGGCGCTGGAGCCGCGCTTCCAGCAGCATTTCGTCAACGCCATGGCGCTGCCCAACAAGGTCGACGCCTTTCCGCACCTTGCCGCCGCCGTCACCCTGCCAGCCCGCGCCACCACGGTGGACGGCGCAACGGGCGATTCGACGCCGCGCCGCCGCTCGCGCGAGGAACGAGACGCACGGCGGAACCGAAACTGAGGCGACGCGTTGCCGGGAGCCATCCCGGCCTCGCCAGCAAGATGCTCCCTGCAGGGCCCTTGACGACCGGCCCGGACGGTCCTTCACTGGGAACCGGAGGGATCGAAAGCCCATGCCGAGCCTGAAAAGCAGACTTGTCGGCCTCTACCTGAAGCTCACGCGCAAGAAGGCGTTCTCGAGCGCCGAGGAACTGCATCGCTGGATCGCCCGCGACCGGCTACGGCGCGATCACCGCCCGCCGCCGGCCATCGCCCTGCGCCACTCGATCGAGCAGCGCGTGATCGACGGCTGTCCCGTCTACGAAATTCCGGCGCGGACGCGGGGCGCGGGTCATGTGATCTATTTCCATGGCGGCGCCTTCTGCTTCGAGATCACGCGCTACCACTGGCAGCTGATCGCGGACGTCGCCCGCCGCACCGGCGCCCGCGTCACGGTGCCGATCTACCCGCTGGCGCCCGAGCACGACTTCCACGCCATGTTCCGGATGGCGATGGAGACCTACCGCGCGGTGCTGGGCGAAACCCCGGCAAGCCAGGTCGTGTTCATGGGGGATTCGGCCGGCGGCAACATGGCCGTGGTGTTGACCATGCTGGCGGCGCAGAGGCGCCTGCCCCTGCCCGGCCGCCACGTGCTGATTTCGCCCGGCCTCGACATGACCGCCAGGGACGCGATGGTGGAGGCGGCCCTCGACGATCCATGGCTCGACGTGCCGGGCGGCATGGAGGCGATCCGCCTCTATTGCGCCGGCCTGGATGTCGCCGACTGGCGCATCAGCCCCCGCCATGGCGACCTGTCGGTGCTGCCGAGGACCCTGGTCTTCTCCTCGACCCGCGATCTCCTGCATTCCGGCACGCTGGGCTTCGTCGAAGGCGCGCGCGCGGCGGGGGTGGACGTCGAGCTCTTCGTCGAGGAAGGCATGTACCATGTCTGGCCGCTGATCGAGACGATCGAGGCGCGCCGCGCCCGCGACCACATCGTCGCCTTCCTGCAACGAGGCACGCCGGTGACACAGCCGCGCAGCCGCGGAAAGGCGGTCGTCGCCGCGCCTGTCGGAACCCGCCCTGGACCGACGCTCCCCGGTTGACCGGGACCTCCCGTCGCGGCAAGTCTCCCCCGCCGCGCCCGCAAGGGTTGTCGCGGATCGCGCCGGGGACGAGACATGCCGAGTTTCAAGAGCCACCTCTTCGCCTTCGTGCTGAAGCACACGCGCAAGAAATCCTTCGCCTCCGTGGAGGGCATGCACGCCCGCCTGAAGGCTGCGCGCGCGACGGAGGATTTCCGTCCGCCGCACAAGATCGCCCAGCGGATGGACATCGCCGAGCGCAGGGTCGACGGCATGACGGTCTACGACGTGCGGCCGAAGGCGGGCGCGACGGGCCTGCGGATCGTCTACCTCCATGGCGGGGCCTACCTGTTCGAGATCACCGCCCACCACTGGAAGCTGATCGCGGAAATGGCGGAGCGGCTGTCCGCGCAGGTGACGGTGCCGATCTACCCGCTGGCCCCGGAGGCGAAAGCCGAACGCATCCTCGGCGCCGGCATGGCGCTGTACCGCGACGTGGTTGCCCAAGCCGCCGCCGACACACTGGTGCTGATGGGGGATTCGGCAGGCGCCAACATGGCGCTGGTGGTGTCCATGATGGCGGCGCGGGACGGCTTGCCGAAGCCGGCCGGCCTGGTGCTGATCTCGCCGCCGACGGACCTGTCGCTAGCCAATTCCGCCATCCACGACGTGGAGAAGTTTGATCCCTGGCTGGGCGTGCCCGGCGCCGAGGAGGCTACGCGGCTTTATGCCGACGGCATCGACCATGCCGACTGGCGCATCAGCCCGCTCTACGGCGACCTGTCGGTGCTGTCGCCGATGCTGTTGCTGACCGGCACGCGCGACCTGCTCAATCCCGACACGCATCTCTTCGCCGCCCGGGCCCGGGCGGCCGGCGTGCCGGTGGAGGTTCTGGAAGAACCGGGGCTGTTCAACGTCTGGCCCCTGCTCGACATGCCCGAGGCGTATCGGGCCCGGGACAGGATGGTAGCGTTCATCCGCGACTTTGCGTTGGCGTCGGACAAGGCTGACGACACAAGGATCGCCGCCCGCTGACCGGCGCGACCGGTCAGAACCGGCCGGTCTCGCGAAAAACCTCGAATGTCGCGCGGATGTGATCGGCGGCGGCGAGCACCGGAGCCGTCGCATCCGGCGTGACCAGCATGGCGATGTCGTAGGTGCCCATCTCCGGCAGGCCGCTGTCGGGGCCAAGCACCACCACGTCGCCGCCGACGAAGGAGCGAGGCAACGGCGCGACCGCGAGATCGGCGAGGATGGCGGAGCGCTGTCCGGCCGTGTGAGCGCTCATGTAGGCGACGCGGTAGTTGCGGCCGATGCGGCCCAGCGTCTCCAGCGCGCTCGAGCGCCAGGCACACCCCTCCTCCCAGAGCGACACCGGCAAGGGCTCGCGCAGATGCGCGCTTCCCCCCTTGGCTCCGCCCCAGACGATGGGCTCCGTCAGCAGAACCTCGGCCTCCGGAACCCGCGACTTGTGCGAGCACGTCATCAGCGTGATGTCGAGCCGACGGTCCTCCATCCGGCGACGCAGGTTCGAACTCTGGTCGATCACCACGTCGACGGCGATCGATGGATGCGACTGCGCGAAGCGCTTCAGGACGATCGGCAGCACGCGCTCGCCGAAATCGTCGGGCGAGCCCAGCCGGACGACGCCGGTGATGTCGGGGACGACGAATTTCGCCACCGCCTCGCGATTGATCGCCAGGAGCCGCCGCGCATAGCCGAGCAGCACTTCACCGTCGGTCGTCAGCGACACCGAGCGCGCGTCGCGGTTGAACAGCGTGCGGCCCAGCTGCTCTTCCAGCTTCTTGATCTGCATGGACACCGCCGACGGGGTGCGGAACACCGCGTTAGCCGCGAGGGTGAAGGAGCCGGTATCGGCGATCGCCACGAAGGTGCGCAGCACATCCAGTTCCAGCAGCGGCAGGGGATGATTGAGGGGCGCGGTCACCGATCGTCCTCCGTTCAATTTCTCTGACTGTAAGCGTCATTCCATTTCGTTTGATTGAACTCAAGGCAGCGCCGATAGTCAAGCCGTCGACCCCCGGGAACAACGGAAAAGGAGACTTCGGACATGTCGATCCTGACAAGCCTTGGCAGCATCGCCCAAACCTGGCGCCATTGGCGGCTCGCCACCCGTACCGAGCGGGCCGTAGGAGCCCTGCCCTTCGACATTCGCAAGGACATCGGATGGCCGGCCCGGTATACCGCCGAGATCGGCCGGCATCCCGCCGACGACCATTTCGGCCGCTGATTCATGGCGGCGGCACAGGGTCGGCGTCTTTTCGGCGCCCGCCCTGTCGCGCCAGCGACGCGGCGTTTTTGCATGCCGCAATTGAACGGAAAGCATAACGCGGCCGTTTTTACTGTCATCTCCCTGTTTTTTTGAGGTTTTTCGTCGAAGCGGCTTACTTTGCGCATGTCGCATTTTGTGCTTTGCGCTTCGCATTTCCTGCCTCCGAAGCGAGCAGCGAAGCCTATATGGAGGGCAATACGCGCCGCCCCACTCCAATGCGCGAAGGCAGAGCCGTCCAACAGCATGGAGTTACCCCGATGAAGTTTCTCGTTCGCATGTTTGCCCGCCGCCCTTCCAACCTGACGACCGCTCTGGAGCGCCAGCGCCTGCAGCGCACCATGCCCGGCCAGACCGGCGCGCTCGCTGCCGCCCGCCTAGGACATTCGCTCGGCTGAGAGCCGCGCGCGGGGGCTTCCCGCCACTCGTCACGCCTCGCATCGCGCCCGCATGGCCCTGCCCTGCGGGCGCCTGTGCGAGAGGGACAGAGAAGCGGTAAATTCTCGTTGTCCGGCGGTCGATCCCGTTGACACGGGGCCTGCATCCGGATGACACTTTCGCAATGATGGCATGACGGTCCGACAACAAGAACACAGCCATTAGCGTGGGGCATGCACGTGAACGCGAAAGCATCCGTAAAGCGATCGATCGTCTTCTTCCTGGTTCCCGACTTCACCATGGTGGCCTTCGCCACGGCCATCGAACCGTTGCGGATCGCCAACCGGATGCTGGGATTCGAAGCCTATCGCTGGCGGCTGGCGAGCGCCGATGGACGCCCCGTGAAGGCGTCGAACAGCGTGGAATGCGCCGTCGACACCTCGCTGGACGACGAGCGCCGGAAGCTCGCCGGTCCTGACCGGCCATCCATGGTCGTCGTCTGCTCCGGCATGAACATCGAGAGCTATGCCAACAAGTCGGTGTTTGCCTGGCTGCGCGAGGAATACAATCGCGGCGTGGCCGTGGGCGGATTGTGCACCGGCGCCCATGTCCTGGCGTCGGCCGGGCTGCTGTCCAACAAGCGCTGCGCGATTCACTGGGAAAACCTGCCGGGGTTCTCGGAGAAATACCCCAAGGCCAACGTCTTCGCCGACCTTTTCGAGGTCGACCAGAACGTCTTCACCTGCGCCGGCGGCACCGCTTCGCTCGACATGATGCTGAAGCTGATCGGCGACGATTTCGACGAGACCACCGTCAACCGGATCTGCGAGCAGATGCTGACCGACCGCGTTCGCAGCCCGACCGACCGCCAGCGGCTGCCGCTTCGCGCGCGCCTCGGCGTGCAGAACGCCAAGGTGCTGGCCATCATCGAACTGATGGAGGCTCACCTGGCCGAACCGCTGTCGCTGGTCGAGATCGCCGACGCCGTCGGCCTGTCGCGGCGGCAGATCGAACGGCTGTTCCGGCAGGAGATGGGCCGTTCGCCCGCCCGCTACTATCTAGAGATCCGGCTCGATCGCGCCCGCCACCTCCTTGTGCAGTCGTCGCTGCCGGTGGTGGAAGTCGCGGTCGCCTGCGGCTTCGTCTCGGCGTCGCATTTTTCGAAATGCTATCGCGAGCTCTATGCCCGCTCGCCGCAGCAGGAGCGCGCCGACCGCAAGCACATGCTGGCGGCCTGAGGCTTCGGGTTCAGTTCTCCCAGTAGCGCTGGCGATTCTGCCAGATTCGTTCGCCGATCAGGCAGTCGTATCCCGGCGTGGACTGCGCCAGCACGACCGGCGGCCCCTTGACCGGGCCAAGCGTCGGCGCCGGCCATGCGGGCTGGTCCATCGCCAGTTCGAGCACGAGCTTTCGCCGGATCGCCTCGGGAAACTGCGACCAGTCGTTGACGGGGATGACGAAGGCGCCCGGTCCGCCGATGACGCAGTTCTGGTAGTAGACATCGAGGTCGTTGACGTCGAAGCTCGACGCGAAGCCGCCGCTGGTCATCAGCGGCAGGCCGTTGATGGTGATGCCTTTGGCGGTGATGGCATCGCGGGTCTCGGCCACCGGTTCGCCCTGGTTGTTGGGTCCGTCGCCCGACACGTCGATGACGCGCTTCAGCCCGCGATAGCCGCTGTTGTCGAAGAGCCTGTCGGCATAGAGAAGCGCGCCCGAGATCGACGTGCGCCGGGCGCTGCGCGGCGGGCTGGCCGTCATCTGCGCCACGAAGGCCTGCGCCTCGGCCTCGCTGGATATGCGGGTCCAGGGCACGACCACATGCTGCATGAAGTCGCCGGCCCACTCGAAATAGACGACCGCGATCTTGCCGTGGACGCCGTCCTTGATCGCCCGCATCACCTGATCGTGCACGAGCGCGGCGGCATACCCGTCGCGCTGGAGCTCGAGTTCCATCGGCGACATGGAGAGCGAGACATCGACGGCCAGCACCAGTTCGACGTCGACGACCTCGTCGTCTTCGGGGTGGGTCTGTGCCGCCAGCGGCGCGGCCACGAGGAACGCGCCGACCAAGCATGCGGCAGCGAAGAGGATCGGATGCCGTGACATGAGGTGAATGCTAACACGATCCCCGCGCGACGCCGTTCACCTTTTCATGAACGGGTGCCGAGATGTCGACGAATCGATGTTACACGTGCGCAGGAGCCTGGGACTTGGCGAGGGCGAAGGCGGCCACGGCCGGCGGCGACTGCCGGGCGACGGTGACGCTGGCCGCCACGCCGCCTGCCGCCTCGCCGGCGCC
>NZ_RWKW01000125.1 GCF_003970795.1 Aquibium carbonis
CTCTCCTTCCAATCCTTCTTGCGAGCGGCGTAGTCTTCGTTCGCCTCGGCTGCCTTCCACCTCGCGTGGAAGATTTCAGCGGACCTGGCCATTTCCGGGTCGCCCGTGCCGCGAGGAAGCTCGTGATGGTCGTCCCCAGCATATTTCCGGCCGCCGCGATAGTTCGCGTAGCGACGGGCGCGGGTGAAACCCATCTGCAGGAACTTTCGCGCCAGGTCGGCGCCGACGAAATCGCCCGCGTCGAGGTATTCCTTGAACTTCACCTCGATCGCCGCGCTGCTCGTCTCCGCCTCGCCCGGCGTCTTGAATCGCCACAGCTGCACGAGATCGTCCTTGTAGGGCTGACAGATCAGCACGCCCTGCTCACCCCGCCCGACTCGGTAGAGCTCGGGGTGGGCGCGGTAGTCAACGTCCGGCTTCCACGCATAGCGGGATCTGTCGAAGTCGAGATATGAGGGTCGCCTGGACATGGTCTGCAAAGGCGGATCGGCCACTTCCGGTTCCGTTCCGAACCTCAGCCGAAGATGCCATGCAGGAACCACCGGTGCGATCCAGTCTGCGGATCTTCCCCGTCGCCGGCGCGATAGACCCAGTAGCGCTCGCCCGCCTCGTCCTCGACCCGGAAGTAGTCGCGGACGGCCGACAG
>NZ_RWKW01000126.1 GCF_003970795.1 Aquibium carbonis
TCTCGTCATCCGCCATGCAGGCCTCCAGCCGGGCGATCCCGCGCCCGACATGGCCGAGGTCGAACACCGTGTCGATCGTCTGAAGATCGAGCGTGAGCGCCTCGGCGCGGTCAACCTGCGGGCCGACGAGGAACAGCGCGAACTCTCGGGGCGGCTGGAACTGATCGTCTCGGAGCGCGAGGACGTCGTCGAAGCGATCAAGAAGCTGCGCCAGGCCATCCAGAGCCTGAATCGCGAGGGCCGCGAGCGGCTGCTTGCCGCCTTCGACGCGGTCAACGGCCAGTTCCAGAGGCTCTTCACCCATCTCTTTGGCGGCGGTACGGCTGAACTCCAGCTCATCGAATCCGACGATCCGCTCGAGGCCGGCCTAGAAATCCTCGCCCGTCCGCCAGGCAAGAAGCCGCAAACCATGACGCTTCTCTCGGGCGGCGAGCAGGCGCTGACGGCCATGGCGCTGATCTTCGCCGTCTTCCTCACCAATCCCGCGCCGATCTGCGTGCTCGACGAGGTCGACGCGCCGCTTGACGATCACAATGTGGAACGCTTCTGCAACCTGATGGACGAAATGGCGCGTACGACACAGACCCGCTTCGTCATCATCACCCACAATCCCATTACCATGGCGCGCATGGACCGGCTGTTCGGCGTCACCATGGCCGAGCAGGGCGTCAGCCAACTCGTCTCCGTCGATCTCCAGACCGCCGAGCGAATCCGCGAGGTAGGCTGAGCATGTCCCCCGAAAGTGTGCGCCGGTTTTGGTAAAATGGCACGCGGCAAACCATATATGGCCGGACCATTCTCACGGGACACGATCATGACCGACGACCACGCCGCCCGCGCTTCTGAACTGTCGCTGGCCCTCCAGGCCTTCCACCGCGCCCTATTGCACGCCGAGATCGGCGGCGATCCGGCCTATGACAGCCCCTACACGAAGCTCTTCGCGCTGATCGGCGAACCGCGCTTCGCCTGGATGAAGGGCGTCCCGGAACTGATCGCCCGGATCGACCAGCACAGGGACGACGGCACCTTCGCCGAGCCGGGCCAGATGGACGCCCTGCGCGAGGAAGCCCGCGCCTTTCTCGGCGAAGGCAAGCTCGAGCCTGACGAGACCTTTCGCCTGCGCCATCTGATGGCCATCCAGAGGGAGCCTGACGTCGGCCTTGCTACCGGCCGTCTGCGCAAGGTGCTGGCGGGGCGAACCTGATCAGTCGGCGGCGGCCGGCCCCCACACCGCCAGTTCGTTGCCGGCCGGGTCAGTGAAGTGGAAGCGCCGGCCGCCGGGAAACGTGAAGATCTCGCGGATGATCGTGCCGCCCGCCGCTTGCACCTGCATCAGGGTCTCCTCGATCTCGTCGGAATAAAGCACCGGTAAGGGCTTGGAAACGGCCCCGGGATCGGCGTCGAAGCCGCCGTCGAGCCCCTCCTCGAAAGCCGAATAGCCCGGCCCGTAGTCGGTGAAGGTCCAGCCGAAGGCCGCCGCATAGAAGGATTTCACGCCGTCGATCGTTCCTCCCTTGGCGGGCATTTCGATGTAGTCGAGCTTGCCGGTGGTCCTCATGGTTCCCTCCATTTGTTCATGAAATGTTCTACAAACATCCCGCGCTCCGATCAACCCATGGTCGACGCGTGATCGGACGGTTGGGAGAAGCCTCTTGCGGCATGCCGTCCGCCTCACGCAGCTCGGCATTGCCTCCGCTTGATCGAGCCGTCCATCGCGGCGATCACCCCGATCGCGCGGCTTCTGTCTCTGGTCCATGGCAGGCGCGTATCGGGCAGGAACGGCCCGGCGCCGGAGGCCACATAGAACGGCCTCTTGCCCGGCACCAGGAGCGCGCCGTCGGCTCCGATCCGATGATAGGACGCGAGCGCGTCCCGCCGTGCGACGAGTTCGGCGCAGGGCGTCGAGTCATAGGTCATCGACGAGATGATTTCCTCGTCAAGGGCCGGCGCCATGCTTGTGCATGCGGCGAGGGCGAGGGCGGGCAGCAGGATTATGGCGCGAAGCGGCATGGCGGCGGTCTCGAAGGAGCTTTGTGGCGGGGTCGGACCTCGGTATCGATCCTCGACAAATCCTAGTCCGGCAAGACCGCGACGTCGAGCAGCGCGGGACGTTTCTGGAAGCGAACCACGTTCAGAGCGCTGGCGATCGCGCCGGGCAGGTCCGCCGGATCGGTCACCCGTCGGCTCCAGCAACGGCTCGCTTCCGCGGTCTTCGTGAAGCTTGGCGAGGGTTTCAGCGCCGTCAGCGGCATCCGGTTGGAACGGGAGGCGAAGCCGTTCGGATAAAGCCCCGTCACCGAGGCGCGCACCGCGCCCCATTCCTCGTTGTTGACGATGATGACCAGCACCGGCAGCGACATCGCCTCGGCAATCTGGTGGCACGCGGTCGGGTTGGCGAATATGTATGATCCGTCGCCCATCACCGCCACGCAGACCAGCTCCGGGTCGGCCATCTGCGCCCCCATCGCACAGGGAAAACTCCAGCCCAGCCCGCCCGAATGAGGCTCCTGGAACCAGGAATTGCGTTCTGTGCGGCTGATGATCCCGAGCTGCGCGCCGAGTTCGGAAAACACGCTGGAGCGGATGCCCTCCAGCGCCTGCCCGAGACACAGGCTGACATAGTGCTTGGTGATGCCGCGGCCCGTCTCCGCCGCATTCTCGCGCAGCGTCCGCCGCGTCCGGTCGGAGGTTTCGGCCAGCCGCGCGCGCCGTGCCGAAATCGCCGCGTCGTCGAACGGCAGCACCTCCATCGCCTCGAAAAGCGCCGGCAGCGTCAGCGCGCTTTCGCCCGCGATGGTGACGTCCGAGCGGAAGTTGCGCACCGGGAACCGGCTGAACAGCGGGTCGGGACCGATGTTGATCACCTTGGCGTCCTCGCGAAGCTCATGCCTGTCCGGCCACCAGGGCGCCAAGCTGTCCAGTATGACCACGACGTCGGCCTCGGCCAGCGCCGCCCCCGGATCCCAGCCGACATGGCAGGGATGCTCCGTCGAGATCGCCAGGTGCGTCGCCCACCATGACGATACGGCGATGCCCCAGAGCTCGGCCCAGGCGCCGAAGGCGGCAAAGCTCGCCTCGTCGCCCGCGCCGCGCTGTGCGATCACCAGCGGCCGCTCGGCGCCCGCGATCAGCTCCGCCCCCATCCGCACGGCGGCCGGGTTCGGCGCGCTGGTCACGGGCGTTATCGATCGCGGCCCGTCGATCGCGCCCGCCGGCAGCGGCTCGCATAGCGTCTCGCGCGGCAGCGACAGGTAGACGGGTCCCTTCGGCGTCGATTCGGCGATCGCCGCGGCGCGGTCGAGCAGTTCCACGATCTGCTCGGGAAAGCGCAGCTCGTAGTCCCACTTGCAGGCCTCGCGCACCAGCGCCGCCTGGTCGCGCATCTCCTGGCCCCAGCCGATCGGCACCGTACGCGCGCCGAACCGGTCCTTCTCGGTGATCGGCGTGCGCCCCGACATGATCAGCATCGGCACGTGCTCGCAGGCGGCGTTGATTGCGCCGGTCGCGCCGTTCGAGAGCCCGACGTTCGTGTGCAGCATTACCGCCTGCGGCCGGCCCGAGATCAGGTAATAGCCATGCGCCATGCCCATGGCGGCGTGCTCGTGCGGGATCACCAGCGCCTCCGGCAGCTCCAGGCCCTTGGCCTGCGCTTCCGCCAGCCCTTCGATGATCGGCGGAAAATCGGTGCCGGAATTGGCGAAGACGTAGTCGACGCCCAGCACCTTCAGTCGCGTGAATATCGCTGCGCCCGCCGTCGTCTGGTTCTGTTCGAGCATGGTCATCCTCCGTGCCGCTCCCTGTTACGATGGCGGCGGCGGCGCGTGAAGCCATATGGAGCGGATGAACAGTCGACTTGCCTGCGATATGAGCGATGCGCTGCCGATTTGCAGGGCATTCCGTCGTGTCGGGCGAGCGTGATGGCGGATATCGTGCTTACTCGTCTGGCATGGTGCTTGCTGGGTATCCGGAACAATCCGGATCGAGGAACCACCATGAGTGCAAGTTCAGCCGCAATCGGACTTCCGATCGTCGACGTTTCGGGCCTGTCGTGCTCCGATCCGGAAAAGCGCCGCGCCGTCGGCACGGCCTTGCACGAGGCCTGCCTCGACAAGGGGTTCTTCTATTGCGTCGGGCACGGCATCCCGGCCGGCCTCGTCGAGGCCGTCTTCGCCGAAACGAAGAGCTTCTTCGATCTGCCGATGGAGGCGAAGCTCGCGGTCGACAAGGCGAAGTCCTTCGCCAACCGCGGCTACGAGACGCTCGGTGGCCAGACCCTGCAGGCCGGCGCGCGTCCCGACCGCAAGGAAGGCTACTACATCGGCCTCGAACTGCCGGAGGACGACGCCCGTGTCGTCGCCCGCAAGTTCAACCATGGTCCCAACCAGTGGCCGCAAGACCTTCCCGGCTTCCGCCCGGCCATGCGCGCCTACCACGCCGCCATGCTCGATCTCGCCGAGCGGCTGATGCGCGGCATGGCGCTGTCGCTCGACCTCGACGAGAACCACTTCGCCGGCTTCGTGCGCGATCCGCTGGCGATCCTGCGCCTGCTGCACTATCCGCCGCAGCCGGCCGAGACCGTCGCCGACGATTTCGGCGCCGGTGCGCACACCGATTTCGGCGGCCTGACGCTCCTCCTCCAGGACGACGTCGGTGGCCTCCAGGTTTTCGACAACGACAGCGGCGGCTGGATCGTCGCGCAGCCGATCCCCGGCGCCTTCGTCATCAATCTCGGCGACATGATCGCCCGCTGGACCAACGACCGCTACCGCTCGACGCTGCATCGCGTCGTCAACGCGTCCGGCCGCGAGCGCTATTCCGTGCCGTTTTTCTTCACCGGCAACCCGGATTTCGAGGTCGCCTGCATCCCCACCTGCCTTGAACCGGGCGAAAAGCCGAAATACCTACCCATCAAGGTCGAGGATCATCTCCAGGCCATGTACCGCAAGACCTATGCGGCGGCCTGACCCGTCCCGCGCGCAAGCCAACCGGACATAGTCGATGGCCGCCACCGTCATCCTCATTCACGGCGCCTGGCAGGGAAGCTGGGTTTGGTCGCGACTGACGCCGCTTCTCGAAGATGCCGATCTGCGGGTCATCGCCGTCGACCTGCCCGGAAACGGCGCGGACGCCGTGCCGCCGGAACAGGCCTCGCTCGCCCGCTACGTCGAGCATGTCGGACACATCATCGCGGCAGCCTCCGGCCCGATCGCGCTGGTCGGCCACTCTGGCGGCGGCGTGGTCGCAACGGCCGCGGCCGAGCGCTTTCGCGAAAGTGTCGAGCGTGTCGCCTACATCGCCGGCATGATGCTGCCGCCTGGCATGGGCTTCGGCGATGTCCTGCGCGACGTGAGGGCGGCGGAGAATGGCCTGCTCGGCATCGGGCCGCATCTCGTCTGGTCGCCGGATAGAAGCGTCTCGTCCGTACCGGACGAGGCTGCTGCCGACGTCTTCCTGAACGACGTGCCGCGCGACGAGGCGCTGCGCCTCGCCGAAGGTCTCACGCCGCAGGGCGAGGGCGGTCGCGCGATTTCCACCGCGTGGACGCCGGGGCGGTTCGGAACGCTGCCGCGCCTCTACGTTGAATGCGCCGACGACCGCTCCGTCCTGATGACCGTGCAGCGCCGCATGCAGGCGCTCGTGCCCGGTGCGGCGCGGATGACGCTCGATGCCGGCCATGCGCCCCAAGTCAGCCAGCCCGCGCGGCTGGCCGAGGTTCTGGTCCCCTTTCTTAAGGGATAGTTCAGATCGAGCGGATGTCCTCCGGCAGCAGTTCCGCCGGCATGTTCTGGTAGGCCACCGGCCGAAGGAAACGGCGGATGGCCAGCGTTCCAACCGACGTCGTCGAAACGTTCGTGCTCGCAGGATAGGGGCCGCCGTGCATCATCGAATCCACCACCTCGACCCCCGTCGGGAAACCGTTGGCGAGCAGCCGGCCGGCCTTGCGCTCCAGCACCGGCACCAGCGTCGAAGCCAGCGCCGTGTCAGCCTGATCGAGATGCAGCGAGCAGGTGAGCTGGCCTTCCAGCCCATGCGCCACGGCCATCATCTCGTTCTTGTCGCGCACCTTCACCAAAACGCCGAGCGGGCCGAACACCTCTTCGGCCAGCGCCGGGTTTGCAAGGAAGGTCTCGCCGGAAACAGCGTAGAGCCACGGCCCGACATTGCGCCCCTCGACACTGGTCGCCACCAATTCGCGCACGCCGTTCGTGTCGCGGATGCGGCACTGCCCCGCCTGGAAGGCGCTGGCGATGCCGTCCGACAGCATCGTCTGTGCCGCGATCTTGCCCATCACGTCAGCCATCGTCGCCTCGAAGGCGGCCGCCTCCGGCCCGTCGATCAAGATGCCGAGCCCTGGATTGGTGCAGAACTGGCCCACCCCCATCGTCAGCGAGCCCGCCCAGCCGGCGGCGATCTCCGCGCCGCGCGCCTTCAAGGCATGCGGCAGCAGGAACATCGGGTTCACCGATCCCAGTTCGCCGAAGAAAGGTATCGGCTCTGGCCGCGAGCAGGCCAGGTCGAACAGCGCCCGTCCGCCCTTCAGCGATCCGGTGAAGCCAATCGCCTTGATCAGCGGATGCTGCACCAGCGACTCGCCGGCCTCGCGCGTGTTGGACTGCACCAGCGAGAACACGCCCGGATGTACGCCGCACTTACCGATGGCCTCGAGGATCGCCTCGGCGATGATTTCGGCTGTGCCCGGATGTCCGGGATGCCCCTTCACGACCACCGGGCAGCCGGCGGCGAGCGCCGATGCCGTGTCGCCGCCAGCCGTCGAGAAGGCGAGCGGGAAGTTCGACGCGCCGAACACCCCCGCCGGGCCGAGCGCGCGCTGCACCAGGCGGATGTCGGGGCGCGCCGCCGGCTTGCGGTCGGGCATCGCGGCGTCATGCCGACGGTCGAGAAAGTCGCCCTTCTGGATATGGCTGGCAAACAGCCGCAACTGGCCGGCCGTGCGGCCGCGCTCGCCTTCCAGCCTTGCGGCGGGCAGGCCCGTCTCGGCGGTTCCGATCTGGGTGATCTGCGGCCCGCGCGCCTCGATGGCGTCGGCGATGGCGTTGAGGAACGCCGCGCGCTCGGCGCGGGATGAATAGCCATAGCTCCAGAACGCCTCTTCGGCGGCTTTCGCCGCGCGATCGACATGCGCGGCGGTGCCCGCTGCAAAGCGGTGCGGCGCGCCGGTCGCCGGCTGCGATTCGAACGTCGCGTCGCCCGCGACCCATTCGCCCGCAATGAGGTGCTTTCCGCCCGGCTGATAGCTGTCGGTCATGGTCTTCCTTTCCGTCTGTGTCTGGCTGTCCGGCGGTCGGTGCTAGTCGTGAAAGGGATCCGTCACGATGCGCCGGCCCAGCATGAAGGCATCGGCGACATGGACCAGGGGAGAGGCGTCCACGTCGCTCATACCCGTCGCGAGAAGCTCGGCGAAACGGGCATAGATGCCGTCATACTCGGCTTCGGCTGGCTGGTCGACCGTTCGCCCGTCAATTTCCAGCTTCGCGCCACCGGCCGAGAGCGTCAGCGCGCCTTCGGTCGTCTCGACCCTTATGTCCCAGGTCTGCGGCCCGGTCTGGCGCCAGTCGAAATCGGCCGTCACCGGCGCGCTGGTCGTATCCGCGAAGGCGAGCCGCGCCGCGATCGGCGTGTCGCGGTTCTCGGGAAACTCAAGCTCGGCCGAGGTGATGTGCAGGGGCCGCGGCATGATTTCCGTCACGATCGACAGCGCGTTGATGCCGGGGTCGAACACGCCCATCCCGCCCGCCTGCCAGATCCAGGCCTGGCCCGGATGCCACTTGCGCACGTCCTCGCGCCAGACGATGTCCGCCCGCGTCACCGTTCGATCGCCCAGCCATGCCTTCGCCGGCGCCACGGCGGGCGCGAAGCGCGAATGCCATGTGGCGAACAGCGTGCGGCCATTCGCCCTGGCAAGGTCGGTCAGCGCGTGAACCTCCGCTACGGTCGCGCCCGGCGGCTTTTCCAAAAGCACGTCGCGCCCGGCCGAAAGGGCGGCCCACGCCATGCCGAAGCGCACCTGCGGCGGCACGCACAGCGCCACCGCCGTCACGTCCGGCCGCGCGGCCAGCATCGCGTCCAGTTGCGTGAAATGGTCGAAGCCCGGCAGCCCCGCGCCGCGCGTCACGATCGCCGACAGCGAGAAGCCGGGATGCCGGCCGATCGCGGGGATGTGCTGGTCGTGCGCGATCTTGCCCAGCCCGACGATCGCGATCCGGGTCGGTTCAGTGGCTTTCACGAGGCACCTCGTGTCCGCGCGAACCGACGAGGAAGTCGAAATCCGCTCCGGTGTCGGCACCGCCAACATGCCGGTGGAACAGCTTCGCATAGCCGCTCGCGGGTTCTCGCGCCGTCGGCTTCCAGGATTCGAGCCGCGCCCTGATCGTCTCCTCGGGCACGTCGAGATGGATGCGCCGTTCCGCGACGTCGACCTCGATCATGTCGCCGTCCTGCACGATGGCGAGCGGTCCCCCCCTCGCGGCCTCGGGCGAGGTGTGCAGGATCACCGTCCCGTAGGCGGTGCCCGACATGCGCGCATCGGAGATGCGCACCATGTCGGTGATGCCCCTTCTCAGCACCTTCGGCGGTAGGCCCATGTTGCCCACCTCCGCCATGCCCGGATAGCCGCGCGGGCCGCAGTTCTTCAGCACCATCACCGAATTCTCGTCGATGTCGAGGTTCTCGTCCTCGATGCGTGCCTTGTAGTGGTCGATGTCCTCGAACACGACGGCCCGGCCGCGATGCTTCATCAGGTGCCGGCTCGCCGCCGACGGCTTGATGACGGCGCCGTTCGGCGCCAGGTTGCCGCGCAGCACGGCGATGCCGCCCTGTTGCGTCAGCGCGCGATCGACCGGGCGGATCACCTCCTCGTTCCAGTTGCGCACCTCGGCGATCTCCTCGGCCATGGTGGAACCCGAGACGGTCAGCGCGTCGCCATGCAGCTTGCCGCCGTCAAGCAGCATCTTCAGCACCACCGGTAGCCCGCCGGCATAGAAGAACTCCTCCATCAGGAACCGTCCCGACGGCATCAGGTCGACGATGGTAGGTATGTCGCGGCCGCAGCGGTCCCAGTCGTCGAGCGAAAGCTCGATGCCGACGCGGCCGGCGATGGCCAGAAGGTGGATCACCGCGTTGGTCGAGCCGCCGATCGCGCCATTAGCGCAGATCGCGTTCTCGAATGCCTTGAGCGTCAGCACGTCCGAGGGCTTCAGATCGTCCTTCACCATCTCGACGATGCGCCGCCCCGTGAGGTGCGCCATCACGCGACGGCGCGAATCGACGGCGGGAATCGCCGCGTTGCCCGACAGCGCCATGCCCAGCGCCTCGGCCATCGACGCCATCGTCGAGGCCGTGCCCATGGTGTTGCACGAGCCCGGCGAGCGCGACATCGACTGCTCGGCCTCCAGAAAGTCGGCGCGGCTCATCTTGCCGGCCTTGATGTCTTCCGACATCTGCCAGAGCGCCGTGCCGGAGCCGACCCGCTCGCCGCGGAACCAGCCGTTCAGCATCGGCCCGCCCGACACGAGGATCGCCGGAATGTCGACGCTGGCCGCGCCCATCAGCAGCGCCGGCGTGGTCTTGTCGCAGCCGGCGAGCAGCACGACGCCGTCGAGCGGGTTGGCGCGCAGCGCCTCCTCCACGTCCATGGCGCACAGGTTGCGATACATCATCGCGGTCGGGCGCAGCGAGGATTCGCCCGGCGAGAACACCGGAAACTCCACCGGCAGGCCGCCCGCCTCGTAGATGCCGTGCTTCACTCGTTCGGCGAGGTCGCGCAGATGCGCGTTGCAGGGCGTCAGCTCCGACCAGGTGTTGCAGATGCCCACCACCGGGCGCCCGTCGAACAGGTCGGCCGGCAGGCCCTGGTTCTTCATCCAGGACCGGTGGTAGATCGCGTCGCGGCTTTCGCCGCCATACCATTCCTGCGAGCGCAATCTGCGCGGCCAGGCCGCCTTGGTAAAGCTCATCGGTTGATCCAATCTCACAAGGCGCTGACGCGCACGACCTCGTCCCGGCCCGGCTGCGGGGTGATCGTCCAGGCATTGCGCAGCGGCATGCCGAAGGGCGGCGCCTCGATCTCGAACACGTCGCCCGGCTCGGTGCGGATGCCGTCGGCGAACGACAGCGTCGCAGTGCCGAACATGTGGACATGCACGTCGCCCGGCTGGCGGAACACGCCGTACTTGAAGTGGTGATGCTCCAGGTTGGCGATGGTGTGCGACATGTTCGCCTCGCCCGAGAGGAACGGCTTCTCGAAGATCGTCGCCCGGCCGCGCTTGATGCGCGAGACGCCGCGCACGTCCTGCGGCAGGTCGCCCACCAGGATCTCGGGGCCGAAGGAGGCGGGCCTGAGCTTGGAATGGGCGAGGTAGAGATAGTTCACCCGCTCCATCACGTGGTCGGAAAACTCGTTGGCCAGCGCGAAACCGACCCGGAAGGGCTGGCCGTCCGCCCCGATCACGTAGATGCCGGCGATCTCCGGTTCCTCGCCGCCGTCGTCGGCGAAGGCGGGGGAGGCGAGTGCCGCGCCAGGCGCCGTCACCATGGTGCCGTTCCCCTTGTAGAACCATTCCGGCTGCACGCCGGGCTTGCC
The DNA here is from genome assembly GCF_003970795.1 of Aquibium carbonis. Lineage (GTDB taxonomy): Bacteria > Pseudomonadota > Alphaproteobacteria > Rhizobiales > Rhizobiaceae > Aquibium > Aquibium carbonis. Next base: position 10,601 of record NZ_RWKW01000126.1, read on the forward strand.
GTTGCCCGGTTTGCCGCCTTCCACGCCCATGCGGAACATTCGCATCGAATCCGTCAGCGTCTCCTCGTCCGCCTTCAGCGTCTTCTGGTGCATGCTGTCGCGCGTCGCGGCCGAGCCGAGATGCGTCAGGCCGGTGCCGGTCAGGTGCAGGTGCGCGGGGTCGGGATGCAGGATGGGCGACACCAGTCTGCCTTCCTCGTAGGCCTTGGCCAGGTCGACCGCCGGGCCGAAGCCCAGCTTGCCGATCCGGTCGGTGATCTTCTCGCCGTCTCGGGCGCAGTCGAGCGCCAGCGCATGCACGCTCGTCGCGCCCTGCACCTCGAACGCCTCGGTTCCATCCCGTGCGATGACCTTGAGGTCGCCCGCCGGAGTCCTGATCTGGGAAAGCAGCATGGCCATCAGCCCTTGTTCTTGTTGTAGACGTCGAAGATCACGGCCGCGAGCAGCACCAGGCCCTTGATCATTTGCTGGTAGTCGATGCCGATGCCCATGATCGACATGCCGTTGTTGAGCACCCCCATCAGGAAGGCGCCCACCACCGCGCCGATGATGGTGCCCACGCCGCCCGACATCGAGGCGCCGCCGATGAACACGGCTGCGATCACGTCGAGTTCCAACGCGAAGCCCGCCTTCGGCGTGGCGGTGTTCAGCCGCGCGGCGAAGACGAGGCCGGCCGCCGCCGCCAGCACGCCCATGTTGGTGAAGGCCAGGAAGGTCAGCCGCTCGGTGTTGATGCCCGACAGCTTGGCCGCCTTCTGGTTGCCGCCGAGCGCGTAGATGCGCCGGCCGACCACCGTGTTGGAGGTGATGAAGGCGTAGATGACGGTCAGCACGCCCATGGTGATCAGGACGTTGGGCAGGCCGCGGAAGGTCGACAGCTTGTAGGTGATGAAGACGAGCGCCGCCGCCACGATCGCGTTGCGCGCCACGAAGAAGGCGAAGGGCTCGTCGTCGATGCCGTAGGCGCGGTTGCGCGCCCGCTGCGTCAGTCCCATCCAGACGATCGCCGCGGCCGTGACGATGCCGGCCGCCAGCGCCAGAACGTTCACCTGCCGCACGTCGAAGAAGCCCGCGAGCGTCTCGCCGATGCCGGCGGGGAAGAGATCCGGCACGAAGCCGTTGGCGATCACCTGGAACTCGCGCGGGAAGGGGCCTACCGACTGCCCTTCGAGCAGCCACAGCGACAGTCCGCGAAACACCAGCATGCCGGCCAGTGTCACGATGAAGGACGGGATCTTCCAGTAGGCGACCCAATAGCCCTGCGCCGCGCCGATCAACCCGCCGACGACGAGGCACACGATGATGGTGACGAACATCGACTGCCCGTGGTTGACCATCATCACGGCGGCCAGCGCGCCGATGAAGCCCATCACCGAGCCCACCGACAGGTCGATGTTGCCCGACACGATGACCACCAGCATGCCGAGCGCCATGATGACGATGTAGCTGTTCTGCAGGAGCAGGTTGGTCACGTTGACCGCCCTCAGCAGCGTCCCATCGGTTACGATCTGGAAGAAGATCATGACGACGATCAGCGCGAGCAGCAGCCCGTATTCGCGCAGGTGCGATGCCAGATAGGCGCCGATTCCCTTGCCGGAACCCGTCTCGCCCGCCTTGTTGACGCCTTCGGCCAGAGCCATCCTCTTCTCCTTAGTCGTTGACGATGAGCGACATGATGCGCTCCTGGCTGGCCTCGGCCGCCGGAAGCTCGCCCACCAGCGCGCCTTCGCTCATCACGTAGATCCGGTCGCACATGCCGAGCAGTTCCGGCATCTCCGACGAGATAATGACCACGCCCTTGCCCTGGGCGGCCAGTTCGTTGACGATCGTGTAGATTTCATACTTGGCGCCGACGTCGATGCCGCGCGTCGGCTCGTCGAGGATCAGCACTTCCGGCGAGGTGAACAGCCACTTGGCCAGCACCACCTTCTGCTGGTTGCCGCCCGACAGGTTCACCACCTTCTGGAAGACGGTGGGCGTGCGCGTTGCCAGCGCCTCGCGGTAGCGTTCCGCGACCCGCGTCTCCTCGTTGCGCTTCAGCACCCCGCGCGACGACACGCCTTCGAGGTTGGCGAGCGTGGTGTTGAAGCGGATCGTCTCGTCCAGCACCAGCCCCAGCGACTTGCGATCCTCGGTGACGTAGGAGATGCCCGCCGCGATCGCACGCTGGACCGTCGACACGTCGACCGGCTGGCCTTTCAGCTTCACGGTGCCGGAAATGTCGCGGCCCCACGAGCGGCCGAAGATCGACAAGGCCAGTTCCGTGCGTCCCGAGCCCATCAGCCCGGCGATGCCCACCACCTCTCCGGCGCGCACGTTGAAGCTGGCGTTCTTGATGACCTTGCGCTCGGCCCGCTCCGGGTGCCAGACGCTCCAGTCCTCCACCTCCATCAGCACCTCGCCAGGCGTGCGCTCGTGCTGCGGGAAGCGGTGCGTCATGTCGCGGCCCACCATGTCGCGCACGATCTCGTTTTCCGACAGCCCCGCCTTGGCGTCGAGCGTCGAGACCGTCGTGCCGTCGCGGATGACCGTCACCGTGTCGGCGACGTAGCGCACTTCGCCGAGCTTGTGGGAAATCAGGATGCAGGTCACGCCGTGCGCCTTCAGCTCCAGCATCAGGTCCAGCAGCTTGCGGCTGTCGGTCTCCTGCAGCGCCGCTGTCGGCTCGTCGAGGATCAGCAGCTTGACGTCCTTCGACAGCGCCTTGGCGATCTCGACCAGCTGCTGCTTGCCCACGCCGATCTGGTCGACGAGCCGCGTCGGCGGTTCTTTAAGGCCCACCTTCGCCAGCAATTGCTCTGTCCGATGGTTGGTCTCGCGCCAGTCTACCACGCCACGCTTGCCGCGCTCGTTGCCGAGGAAGATATTCTCGGCGATCGACAGCTGCGGCACCAGCGCCAGCTCCTGATGGATGATGATGATGCCGCGATGCTCGCTGTCGGCGATGTTGCGGAAGCGCGCGGGTTGGCCGTCATAGACGACCTCGCCGTCGAAGCTGCCTGCAGGATAGACGCCCGACAGCACCTTCATCAACGTCGACTTGCCGGCGCCGTTTTCGCCGCAGATCGCATGGATCTCGCCCCGGCGCACCTTCAGGTCCACCCGGTCGAGCGCCTTGACGCCCGGAAACGCCTTGGTGATCTGGCGCATTTCGAGAAGGATGTCGGCGGTCATGTCCATTGCCTTGCATGCGGCGGAAGGCGAAGCTCGCCTCCCGCCAGTGCCCTTGGCTTGCCGTGCTTACTGCACCTGTTCCTTGGTGTAGTAGCCGCTGCCCACCAGGATCTCTTCCCAGTTGGTCGCGTCGACCGAAACCGGCTCGAGCAGGTAGGACGGGATCACCTTGACGCCGTTGTCGTAGGTCTCGGTGTCGTTGATCTCCGGCTCGCCGCCGCCCAGCACCGCATCGACCATGCCGACGGTGACGCGGGCGAGTTCGCGGGTGTCCTTGAAGACGGTCGAGTACTGCTCGCCGGCGAGGATCGACTTGACCGAGGGAACCTCGGCGTCCTGGCCCGACACGATCGGCATCTTCATGTCGCCCGAGCCGTAGCCGACGCCCTTGAGCGAGGACAGGATGCCGATCGACAGGCCATCATAGGGCGACAGCACGCCGTGCACCTGCTTGTCGGTGTAGTGGGCCGACAAAAGGTTGTCCATGCGCGCCTGGGCCACCGCGCCGTCCCAGCGCAGCGTGCCCACCCGGTCCATGCCCATCTGGCCGGACACGATCGTCACCTTGCCGGAATCGATCATGGGCTCCAGCACGCTCATCGCGCCATTGTAGAAAAAGTAGGCGTTGTTGTCGTCCGGCGAGCCGCCGAACAGCTCGACGTTCCACGACGCCTCGTCGGGGAAGCGCTCCTCGAGCCCCTTCATCAGCGAGCCGGCCTGCTGCACGCCCACCTTGAAATTGTCGAAGGTGGCGTAATAGTCGACATTGCCGCTGTCGCGGATCAGGCGGTCGTATGCGATGACCTTGATGCCGGCCGCTGCCGCGTTCTCCAGCGCGTTCGACAGCGTCGTGCCGTCGATCGCCGCGATCACCAGCACGTCGACGCCCTTGGTGATCATGTTCTCGATCTGGGCGAGCTGGTTCGGAATGTCGTCCTCGGCATATTGCAGGTCGGTGCCGTAGCCGGCCGCCTGGAACTGCTCGACCATCGAGTTGCCGTCCGAAATCCAGCGGGCCGACGACTTGGTGGGCATGGCGATGCCGATGGTGCCCTTGTCCTGCGCGAAGGACGGCACCACGAAGGCGGCCGCCAGCAGTGCGGTCGTTGCCAGCGCAACGTTGAGAAGTCTCATGTTTCTTCCTCCCATGACGGAATGTGCCGGAGCGTGGCTGCCCGGACCGGTTCGATGGATCGCACGGGGAGATGGCGGGCATCGCGATGCCTCGCATTTTCCTCCCGTCGCCAAAGGACCGGTTGCCCAGAAACCGGTTCCTCCCTTCGGCTCGGCGATTGGCATCATTCAAGCCATGCTCGTCAAATGCATTCTTGCGTGATAGTCATACCAGAAATCATATATCTAGCCGTGAAGAGACCATGAGCGCACGCAATCGCGGCTCGCCTGCCCTGCCCAGCCGCGACGATCTCGTTCGGCGGGGTTTACGGCTGGCGCATCTGCGACTGATCTGCGCCCTGAAGGAAACCGGCCAGATGGGGACGGCCGCCGCCCAACTTGCCATCTCGCAGCCCGCTGCCTCGCGCATGGCGGCCGAGATGGAGGCGATCGTCGGCATGCCGCTGCACGAGCGCCACGCCCGCGGCATCGTGCTCACGCCCTTCGGCGAGCGCTTCGCGCTTCGCGCCGCCATGATGCTTCAGAACCTTGACGACACCGCCCGCGAACTGGTCGAGATGGAGCGCGGCAACCAGGGCACGGTGTCGATCGGCTCGGTCACCGGACCCGCACTCGATCTCGTTCTGCCCATCATCCGCCGCGCCCGCGTCACCCATCCCGCGATCTCGATCACCGTCTCGGTCGACACAAGCGACCGGCTGGCCGAGGACCTGCTCGCCTCGCGCGTCGATTTCTTCATCGGCCGGCTGCTTGGCGACGTCGACCCGAAGATGTTTGCCTTGACCGAGATCGGGTCGGAGCCGCTCAGCGTCATCGCCCGCAGCGGCCATCCGTTGACGCGCCAAGCCAGCGTCACGCTGGCCGACTGCGTCGCCTATGACTGGGTGCTCCAGGCAAGCGGCAACCTCATGCGCCGCACGGTCGAGAACCATCTGATGGCCCACCAGATCCCGCTGCCCGGCAAGGTGCTGTCCACCTCTTCGCTGCTCTTGACGCTGGCCTATATCAGCCAGTCCAACGCGGTCTCCATGGTCGCGAAGGCTGTGGCCGATTTCTACAGCCGCGAGGACGGGCTCGACGGACGCATCGTCGTCCTGCCTGTCGACGCGGCCATCAAGGTTCCCGCCTATTCACTGATCACCCACGCCCAGCGCGCCTTGTCGCCGGCCTCGCGCATCCTGTACGAGATGGCCCGCGACGCCGTCGACGCGGCGCGGTTTGCCCGGCAGGAGCGCGGTGCTGATGCATCACCCGCCCCGTAGTCCGCCGTCGACCGCCAGACCCACGATAGCATTAGGAAACGATCGATGACCCGCCCATCCCCGAGCACTCCCTTCTGCGCGGCGATCGACTGGGGCACCACCAATCTGCGGATTTGGGTGCTCGACCAAGCCGGCGGCGTGCTCGGCGAGCGCGCCAGCGGGGAGGGCATGCGGGCCTGCATGCCCGATCGCTTCGAAGCGGTCATGGAGGGCCATCTGGCCGATCTCGGCGCCCCGTCCGGCCTGCCGGTCATCGTCGCCGGCATGGCCGGCGCGCGCGGCGGCTGGCGCGAGGCGGCCTATCTTTCCGCGCCGGTCGAGCTCGACGCCCTGCACAAAGGCGCCTTCGTCGTGCCCCACCCGACGCGCGACGTGCGCATCCTGCCCGGCGTCTGCCAGCGTCTGCCAGGGCGCGAGGACGTCATGCGCGGAGAGGAGACGCAGCTCGCCGGCGCGATGGCGCAGGGTCTCGCCGATGGCCTCGTCTGCCTCCCAGGTACACACTCGAAATGGGCCTCGATCGAAGCCGGCCGCCTCGTCTCCTTCACCACCTTCATGACCGGCGAGCTTTTCGCGCTGCTTGGCCATCACTCGATCCTGAAGGACACGCTGGGCGAGGGCGGCTTCGAGCCTGACGATCCGGCCTTTCGCGGGGGCGTCGAGGACATGCTGGAAGACGGCGCCGCCATCACCGGCAAACTCTTTTCGCTACGCGCGGCTGCCCTGCTCAGCGGTGCCGCTGCGCCCCATCCCCGCGCTCGCCTCTCGGGCCTGCTGATCGGTGCGGAAGTCGCTGCCGCCCGCGCCATGCATGGCATCGGTCGCGAGGTCGGCCTTGTTGCGAGCGGAACCCAGGCCGAGCTCTATCGCTCCGCGCTCGGCCTCGCCGGCTTCCGCTTCCATGTCCTCGACGGTGGCGCTTTGGTGCGGCGCGGTCTGCTGGATGCCGCCCGCGCGCTCTGGGGCTGAAATCTCCCAGGCCCTCGCGGCGCATTCGTTCGAATGCCGCGCGTCCCGTAAACCGGCCAGCAACCGGTTGGGGCTAAAACAGCCGAATGGGCGTCATCGGGTTCAAGTCATGATCGGCAACGCGGCCGGCATCGCGCTTTCGGGCATGCTCGCGGAGAGCACGCGCCTGAACGTCGCGGCCGGCAACATCGCCAACGCGCGCACCACCGGCGCGCTCGAGCCTGCCGCCGGGGCGACCACGGTCTACCAGCCGCTTCAGGTCGAGAGCGCGTCGACGCTGGGCGGCGGCACGGTCGCCATCGTGCGGCCGCTCATTCCCGGCTACACCGCCGCCTTCGAGCCGTCAGCGAGCTTCGCCGACGAAAATGGCCTCGTCGCCGCACCGAACGTCGACCTGCTTGGCGAGGTCACCGGGCTCATGCAGGCGAGCCTCGCCTTCCGCGCCAACCTCGCGGTCTTCGAGACCGCTTCCGACATGATGCGCGCCCTCTTCGATCTGGGCGAAGACTAGCCGACCGGCGCGCTCGCGCCGGCCGCTCGATCGCATCCCTAGTCGATGTCGAAGGAGACGCCCTGC
>NZ_RWKW01000127.1 GCF_003970795.1 Aquibium carbonis
CCCACTTGCCTGTCATGATCCGGCCCGAACAGGGCGCGGTCACGGAAAGGCGTGGGTGGATGTTCGCATGCCATGGGATCCGCCCCCACCATGACGGGCGGGAGTTGTGGCATTTCTTCCTCCCTTCAACGCGAGCGAGCGCGAGGCAGATGACGATCTTTTTCGGCTTGCCTGCCCGTCTCCGGGCCGCCGCGGCTCCCTCCCGGCTCTCAGCCCAGTTCCACCGCCCGGCCCGTCCGCGCGCTTTCCTCGGCTGCCGCGCCGATCAACACGGATTTCAGCCCGTCCTCGAGAGAGACTTCGGGCGTGCCGCCGTGGCGGACGAGGTCGAGGAATTTCCGGTGCTGGAAGAAGGTCGAGCCATGATGGTCGCCGGCCGCCAGAATCGTCTCGTCGACGTGGATTTCCTCGCGGACCGGCTGCTTGGTGGCGCGGGACGAGATCACAACCTCCGACATCCGCTCGCGACCGTCGGGCGAAAACCGCGCCGGTCCCGGCACGAAGGCCTCGATACGGGCCTTGTCGCCCGTCACGGCCACCTGCTCCTGCCACCAGGAGCCCTCGGCAAACATGCACAGGTCCAGCATGGCGCGCACGCCGTTGTCGAAATCCACCACCACGAAGGCGTTGTCGAGGATGTCGGGCATGCGGCCGTCATAGCGCTCGTCGACGAAGTTCACGTCCATCGCCCCCGAGGCGTAGACCCGCACCGCCTCCGCGCCGGACAGGAGCCGCATCAGGTCGAAGAAATGGCAGCATTTCTCCACCAGCGTGCCCCCGGTACGGGCAGAGAACCGGTTCCAGTCACCGACCTTGGCGAGGAAGGGAAAGCGGTGCTCGCGGATCGAGATCATCCGCAGCCGGCCGGCGGTGCCGCCCGCGAGTTCGGCCCGCAGGCGTTCCACCGGCGGCATGTAGCGATATTCCATCGCCACCCACACCGGCGCCGCCCTGCCCTCGGCGAGCTTCAGAACCGCACGGCAATCCTCGACGGTGGCGCAGAGCGGCTTTTCGACCAGAACCGGAAGTTTGGTCGCCAGCACGTCGCGCAGGATGTCGGCATGGGTGTCGTTGGGGCTGGCGATCACAAGCGCGTCGCAGAGCCCGGCGGCCAGCAATTCGCGATGGTCGGCGAAGGCGCGGCAGCGTCCGCCATCGGGTCCGGCCGCCTGTTCGCGGCTTTCGGCATGCGGGTCGGATACGGCGGTGATCTCGGTTCCCTCCAGGAGACCGATGTTGCGCATGTGTTCGCGCCCCATCATGCCCGAACCGATGATGCCGTAGCGGATGGTCATCGGCCGCACGTCAGAGGTCGAGGACGGGAAGGCCGAGCGATCGGGCCGCGGCGTCGAGAGCATTCCGGTGGTCTCCATAGGCGAGCGCCATGTGATGCTCGAGCGCCGCGCCCATGATGCGGTCGAGCAGGATTTTCGCGGGCGTGTCGAAGCGGACGACGCCCGAGGTTCCGGTGAAGGCCATCGGCCGCTTCAGCACCTCGCCGCCGCCGATGACGGCGGTCGGCCGGCCGCGCGCCTGGCGGATGCGAAAAAAGGTGACGCGGCCGGGCTTCAGCGGAAACTCGAACAGCAGCGGCATCTTGCGGTTGGTATGGATGGTCGCCCGCGCCACGGCGTCCGGATCGGCCATCGAGATCGGCGCCTGGCCACAGTGCCACACCACGCCGGTGTCGTCGTCGGCGTCGAGGTCGACGAGATCGGTCAGGAAGGCCGGCGCATCCGCCACCTTCTGCAGCAGCAGCGTCGTCAGCGCACCGTACACGTCGGCCTCGCAGGCGCAGGGCACACGCGCCTCGCCCATCATCGAGACCGGCCCGCAGACCGCGCCGCCGTACTCGGTGAAGGTCTCGGGCCAGCAGCGGATGGCAAAGGCGTCGTATTTGCCTTCGGCGCGCAACGCGGCGATGGCGGGCTTCAGCCTGAGCGACCGGTCGAGTTGCGCCTGGTCGACGTCGTCGAGCCCGGCCAGCGCGGCGTCGGCGGCCGCGCGGGTCTCCCGCAGCGCTTCGGCGGAGACGGCGCCGGCGCGGTCGAACAGTTCGGCAAGGTCGAGTTCGTCCACCGTGGCGCCGGCCAGCGCCGCGATGCTTGCCTTGTCGTACGCGCAGGTGGGGAATCCGTCGGGGTGCTTTCCGATCCGGGCGATACGGGCACCGCGAATGGCCTCCGCCGCGGCGATCCCGTCCGCATCGTCGCCGATCGCGGCGCGGGCTTCGACGGGCATGGCCTGGCGTTGGCCGGAAAGGAGTTCGGCCAGCGTCGCCTCGATGCCGGGCGCGTCCGGTGCAGCATGGAGGTGTCCGAAGTCGCGGCCCGAGAGCCCCAGCGCATGGGCGGCGAGGTTCAGCCCGCAAAAGGCGTTCAGCCGCAGTCGGCCGCCGGTGCGCGGTTCGGGCACCGACCAGATCGCCAGCGGCCGGTCGAAGGCGTTCGCCGCCTCCGCCACCATGCCTGCATCGGTAAAGGTGACCTGCAAGACCAGCAGCCGGTCGATGCCGGCGCCCTTCAATGCGCCGATCGCGGCGCGCGTGGCGTCGGCGTCGAACAGAAGCGAGCGCGACCCTGCCGTCTCGATGCCGGTTCGGTCGAGCGCGGCGAGCATCGCAGCCAGCTTCTCTTCGGCATACGGAACGTCGAAGGTCGGCCGCCCGAGCGGCAAGAGCCCGACGCGCCCGATGGTCGCGCTTCCTTTAACCGGCATGGCGATCCCCTAAGTGGTTCAGCATCGAGGCGTGGAGGCGACGATGGTCCGGTGGTTGTGGGTGGTTGTGGGGATGGGGCTCGTGATGGCGGCTCCGGCGAGCGCCGACGAAACCGACCGCGCGCTTCTGGCGGAGGGCGGACGCACGGTGCTGATCAGGCACGCGACGGCGCCCGGAACCGGCGATCCGGCCCATTTCGACGTCAACGATTGCGCCACCCAGCGCAACCTCTCCGAAGCGGGACGCGCGCAGGCAAGGCGGATTGGCGAACGCTTCGCCGCCTGGGGCGTGACGGTGGAGGCGGTGCTGTCCGGTCGCTGGTGCCGCTCGCTGGACACGGCGCGGCTTGCGTTCGGCGCCGAGCGGGTCGAGCCCTTCGAACCGCTCGACTCCTTCTTCCGCGACCGGTCGGCCGAGCCGGGGCAGACAGCGGCGACGAAGGCGCGGATCGCCGGGTTCGAAGGCGACGGCGTGCTGGTGATGGTGACGCACCAGGTCAACATCACGGCGCTGACCGGCATCGTGCCGGCACAGGGCGAGGCGATCGTGGTGGAGCCGTCCGGCGACGAGATCGTCGTCGTCGGGCGCATCCGCTTCGACTAGGCGAGGCGCGGCTCCGGCCGCGCCTGTCGTGACCGCTTTGCGTCCGGCGCGCTTTGCCTGTATCCAGAGATTCCAACCGGAGGCTTCATGATCCGTATCTTCATTGCCGCAGCGCTGATGCTGCTCGCGCTGCCGGCCCAGGCCACCGAAGCCGGTTGGGCGCTCCTTCGCGAGGGGGGGCAGGTCGTCCTGATGCGGCACGCCTACACGCTCGGCACCACCGACGCCGAAGCCTTCGACTTCGAGGACTGTTCCACGCAGCGCAACCTGTCGGATCGTGGCCGGCAACAGGCGCGCCGGATCGGAGCGCTCTTTGCCGCCCGCGGCGCGCCAGTGCAAAGGGTCTATGCGAGCCGTCTCTGCCGCGCGCTGGATACCGCGCAACTCGCCTTCCAGCGAATTCCGCTGGAGGAGTTCGCGCCTCTCGATCCGCCGCTCGGAGATGCCGAGTACGATGCCGAATCGCGGATCGCCGTACTCGACCTCGTGCGCAACTACCGTGGTTCCGACAACATCGTGATGGTGACGGACCTTCCCACCATCGAGGCACTGACGGGCCGGAGCGCCCGCGAAGGCGAGGCGCTGGTCGTCCGTCCCGGTGAGGATCTGCTGGCCGTGCAGGCACGCATCATCTTCAACTGACCAGGGCGCGCCGTGGCGCGGCCATCGAACGCCAGCCATTTGCGGAGCGGACCCGATCTTCAACGACATCTAGAGTCCCATGCCGCCATAGACGTGCCGGAAGGATGCGTCGGCCGGCCTGAAGCGGGCGCCTTCCGGTCCGTAGGCCGGGTGGCTGAACCAGGGCGCTGCGTCGGCATCGGTGAGTGTGTTCAGGTCGCGCATGTATCCGACCGCCCCGCCTTCCAGCCCGGTCCTCATCGCCGGCCAGTCGGGGAACTGGCCGAAGGCTTCGAGCCAGATGGCGCGACCCGCCAGATAGCCGGACGCCCCGGCCCGGTAGGCATGGGTCAGGATGTTGCGGAAATCGGCCTTGCCGGCCCCCGCAGAGAGCATCACCCATGGCCGACCGGCAAGGCGTCCCATCTCGTCGAAGACCGACTGGACCGCCTCCCAGCCTTCGCCGCCCACGCCCGGCGCGTCGCTGGCATTCACGGGGCTTTCCAGCTTGAACACGTCGACCCCATAGTCGGGCTTGGCAAACTCCTCGACGGAGGCCAGCACGTCATCGGCCTTCTTGCCGCGCATCTCGACATAATCGCTCGTCTGGTGCGCGTCCTTCTCCAGCGGGTAGACGAGGAGCTCGAAGAGGAAAGGAATGTCAAAGCGTTGGCAGGCCTCGCCGATGCGCCGAACGAAATCCTTCTGATGTTGATTCACCTTCTCGCCGGCATCCGGCCGGTACCAGGCGAGTACCTTCACCGCATCCGCGCCCATGCGGCGGATCTTCTCCACCGACCAGTCATCGATTTCCGACGACAGCCGGCCTTCGGGCGTTTCCACAAACAGCGAATCCTCGAGCGTGACGATCAGCCCCTTCTGCGGCGACAGCAGGCCGATGCCGCGCGGGACCGCATAATGCGGGTCGAGCAGCATGGCCGTGGATTCGTCCTGCAGAGTCTCGATCAGCAGCGCCTTGAAACCGGCGACGTCCTCCCAGGGGGCATCCTTGAGACCGTAGTGGCGTGCAATCGGGTTCTTGATCGGCGGGCGCTGATCGACGGCCGTCATCTTGAAGCGACCGGCGGAATCCGCCATGCGGCGCATCCCCCAGAGCTTGCCGGGCGAAAGTTCGATCATGTCTTGCTCCTCAGGAAAGCTTCGGCCTCGGCGCGGGTCGGCGTCCCCGTCCGGCCGCCGAAGCGGGTGCATTTGAGGGCGGCGACGGCACTGGCGAAGCGAATGGCCGCGCGCGCGCCTTGCCCCTCGCCGAGCGCGAGAGCGAAGGCCCCGTGCCAGACGTCGCCGGCGCCGAGCGTATCGATCACGTCGACCTCGAAAGCGGGCTCGTGGGCGCGCCGGCCGTTCTCGAAGAAGTTGATGCCGGCCGGCCCATCCGTGACGCAGACCCAGGCGCCGGTCTCCTGCCGGGCGAGGTCGAGCGCGGCGTCCAGGTCGTTCAAACCGGTGAGGTCACGCAAGCCCTGTGCAGAGAATGCGACATGGGAGGCATGCCGCAGCGCCTCGCCGGCCTCGCGCACCGGTGCCTCGGCGTCGAGGATGCCGGGAATGGCGCGATCGCGCGCGGCCTTCATGGCGACCGCCGCGCCTTGCGGCCAACGTGAGTCGGCCAGAACCGCATCGACGCCATCGGGCAGCGCCTCGGCGAGCCAGGTGGCATCGAAGCTCAATGCCACGTCACGGAAGTTGACGATCTGTCGTTCGCCGGCGGCATCGACATAGATCGACGAGAAGGACGATCGCCCGCCGGCGACGCGGCGCACAAGTGTACAATCCACGCCCTCGTCTGCAAGGCCGGCCACGATCATGTCGCCGATCTGGTCCGGCCCGATCCGCGCTGCGAGCAGCGACTGGCCGCCGAGGCGGGCCACTGCGGCCGCGGCATTGGCTGCGCAGCCGCCGCCGACGATCGCGGCATCGCGGGCACGGTACTTCTCGGGCATGCGGGGCAACGCCTCGACCGACATCACGATGTCGATTACGGCAACCCCGACGGTCAGGATGGTGGTCATGTCGCCAGCCGATGGATCATGGGTCCGCTTTGCGGCAGACTGGACCAGAATACCGGGTCTTATATAAGTTACAAGACTGCTCCATTTTGAGATGAGGGACCGGCGGCCGCCGGGAAGAGCGGTTTGGAGGCCGTGCAACTCGATTGGGTCTTTGACATCGGGAAAAAACGGACTAGAGACGCGCGACAGATCATCCCCCACGCTTGAGGTACGCACACCGTGTCCACGACATTCGAAAAGGTGGCCGACATCATCGCCGACACGAGCGAGATGGACCGCGACACCATCACACCCGAAAGCCATACCATCGACGATCTCGGCATCGACAGCCTCGACTTCCTCGACATCGTCTTCGCGATCGACAAGGAGTTCGGCATCAAGATACCGCTCGAGAAGTGGACGCAGGAGGTCAATGACGGCAAGGCCTCGACCGAGGAGTACTTCGTCATGAAGAACCTCTGCGCCAAGATCGACGCGCTGGTGGCAGCCAAATCCGCCTGACATCCGTCCGCAGCCAGCTGGCGAAGCAGGAGTTTCGCCGCGTCTTCACGGTCGGCGCTCGTCGGGCTTGACGCACGCGAGCCGCGCCGTCACATGATCGGCGCATGAACCAGCACGACGCAATCATCACCGGCATCGGCATCGTCTCTTCGCTCGGCGAAGGCCCCGATGCGCATCTCTCCGCCCTGACGGCGCAGCATCCCCGGCCGGTGCTGGATGTCGAACGCTTTGCACCTTACACCGTCCATCCCCTGCCCGAGATCGACTGGAGCAGCCAGATCGCCAAGCGCGGCGACCTGCGCCAGATGGAGGCCTGGCAGCGGCTGGGCACCTATGCGGCAGGCTTGGCGCTGGACGACGCCGGCCTGAAAGGCCATGATGACCTGTCAGCGACCATGGACATGATCGTGGCGGCCGGCGGAGGCGAACGCGACGTGGCAGTCGACGGCGCCATTCTCGAATACTCGCTCAAGCGAAACGACCGCGACGTCTTGATCAACGAGAAGCTGACGACCGAACTGCGACCGACATTGTTCCTGGCCCAGCTATCCAACCTGCTCGCGGGGAACATCTCGATCGTCCACAAGGTTACCGGCTCTTCGCGAACCTTCATGGGCGAAGAAGGGGCCGGCGTCTCGGCGATCGCAACGGCAGTGGCGCGAATTCATGCCGGCCAGTCGAGCCATTTGCTCGTCGGCGCCGCCTTCAACACGGAGCACCCCGACCACCTGCTCGGCTTCGAGGTCGGAGGCGCGCTACACAGGGACGCATGGGCGCCGATCTGGTCGCGGGCAGGGATGCAGGGCGGCGGCCTCGTCAGCGGCTCCGGCGCGGCGTTTCTGGTCATCGAATCCCGCGCCCACGCGGCTGCCCGCGACCGGAAAGGTTATGCAGCGGTGGGCAAGGTGGCCTCCGGCCGCGCCCGCCGTAGCCGCGAGGATCTCACGGTCGCGATAGGGGCGATGATTGATACCGTTGGCGGGCGAGGTGTGCCGGTGATTTCAGGTGCGTCGGGCGCACACCGCGCCACTGAGGCGGAAAAGTCTGCACTCGAAAGCCGCGGCCTCGACGCTGTGCGCGGGTTCGCCACGCTGACCGGACACCTGAAGGAAGCGCAGTTTCCGTTTGCTATGGCGCTGGCGGCGATTGCGGTCCGCCATGGCGCTGCGCTGGCGCCGTTCGACGAAACATTCGACACGCCGGTACAGGTGACGGATGGTGTTCTGGTCACCACCATAGGTTCGCGCCGGTTCGAGGGCGCCGCCCTCGTATCGGCTGCTTGAACCCGAGGCGGAACCGAGAGGGAGATTGTCATGCGTAAGATGACAGACAGTTTCGGACGGCCGGTCGTCGTGGTGACCGGCATCGGCATCGTCACCTCGCTCGGTGTGGGAAAGGACGAGAACTGGGCCGCGCTGACGGCGGGCAAGTCGGGCATCCACCCGATTACGCGTTTTCCGACCGACCACTTGAACACCCGAATTTCGGGCATGGTCGACTTCCTGGGGTCGAGCGGCCGCAGCGCCAGCGCGCTGACACATGAGATGGCGGAACTCGCTGGCCGCGAGGCGACAGGACAGGCCGGTATTGGCGGCAATTTTGGGGGGCCGCTCTTTCTCGCGGCACCACCAGTTGAACTCGGCTGGAATCAGCGACTGGAACTCTACAAACGCGGCGATTCCGACAGCCATGGCTACGCGCGCCTCCTTGCCGCTGCCCATGCAACTGCCAGCGACGAGTTCGAGGACGACACCCAGTTCGGCGCGGTGGTCGACAGGCTGGCCGACACCTTCGGAACCAGCGGGCTGCCGATCACCACGTCCACGGCTTGTGCCTCAGGGGCGACGGCGATCCAGCTCGGCGTGGAGGCGATCCGCCGAGGCGAGTGTGACCGGGCCCTGTCGGTCGGCGCGGATGGCTCGGCCACGGCCGAGGCGCTGATCCGTTTCGCTCTGCTTTCGGCTCTGTCGACCCAGAACGATCCACCGCACAAGGCGTCGAAGCCCTTTTCGAAGGACCGGGACGGATTCGTGCTCGCTGAAGGCTCCGCAGCACTGGTGCTGGAATCGCTGGAAGCGGCAACCGCGCGCGGTGCGACTATCCTCGGCGTCATGCGCGGCTGTGGCGAGAAGGCCGACGATTTCCACCGGACCCGCTCCAAGCCGGATGGCTCCCCTGCGATCGCGGCGGTTCGCGCCGCACTTGCCGACGCAGGCATGGCCGAGGACGAGATCGACTACGTAAACGCTCACGGCACCTCGACGCCGGAAAACGACAAGATGGAGCATCTGTCGCTGTCGACGGTGTTTGGCGAGCGCATCCGCTCCATTCCGGTGTCGTCGAACAAGTCGATGATCGGCCATACGCTTTCGGCGGCCGGCGCGATCGAAGCGGCGATTTCGCTCATGACCATGCGCGAAGGCGTCATCCCGCCGACGATCAACTATGACAATCCGGACCCGGGGATCGACCTGGACGTGGTGCCGAACGTCAAGCGCGATCATGCCGTGTCGAGCGTGTTGTCGAACTCATTCGGCTTCGGCGGCCAGAATGCCTGCCTTGTCATGACCCGCGAACCGGTCTAATCGGTCCAGCCTTCCAACAGGGTTCGCCATTCTCATGCGCGCATTGCAATTGGTCGAAGAGCGCCGCCTCAAGACCGTCGATCTGCCGCCACCGCCGCCACCTGGGCTGGGCGAGGTGACCGTTGCGATCCGCGTCGTGGCGCTGAACCACATCGACGTATGGGGCTGGCGCGGCATGGCTTTCGCCAAGCGCAAGATGCCGCTGACGGTGGGTGCCGAGGCGTCCGGCGTCATCGACGCCGTGGGGCCAGGCGTGCCCGGACTGCTGCCAGGCCAACTTGTGTCAATCTACGGCGCGCGCACCTGCGGGCTTTGCCGTCACTGCCGCGCCAAACGTGACAATCTTTGCGAGAATGTGTCGGGCGTTTACGGCTTCCACCTCGACGGCTTCGCGCAGGAACGAATGAACCTGCCCGCGCGCCTGCTGGTGCCGGCGCCGCCCGGCGTCGACGATATCGGGGCAGCGCTCGCCCCCGTGACCTTCGGCACGGTGGAACACATGCTGTTCGACAACGCGAAGCTCGAGCCCGGCGAAACCATTCTGATCCATGCTGGCGGTTCGGGCATCGGCACGGCGGCCATCCAGCTCGCCAAACGGATGGGCTGCACGGTGATCACCACGGTCGGCTCAGACGACAAGATCGACAAGGCCAAGGCGCTCGGCGCCGACCACGTGATCAACTACCGGTCGGACCGCTTCGAGGGCGTGGTGCGCAAGTTGACGAAAAAGAAGGGCGTTGACGTGGTCTTCGAACATGTCGGCGCTGACACCTGGGCGGGCTCGATGCTGTGCCTTAAGCGCGGCGGGCGGCTGGTGACGTGCGGCTCCACCTCTGGTGTGTCGACCTCGATGAACCTGATGCAGCTGTTCCAGCAGCAGCTGAAGATCTTTGGTTCCTTTGGCTGCCGCATGGAGAATATGACCGACGCGATGCAGAAAATGGCCCGCGGTATCGTTCATCCGGTGATCGATACCGAGATCGGTTTCGACGGCATCGGCACCGCGCTCGAACGCATGGAGGCACGCTCGATCTTCGGCAAGATCGTGCTTCGCGTCTCTTCCTGATGCCATCCTGGCCCGCCAGGACGTTCAAACCCGTCGTCGCGCGCGCGCTGCGATGGCTGCGGCATGCAAACTACTGGATCATCGCGCAACTTGCTTTGACGGTGCTGCGGATCCTTCGCCTGCTGCCGGCGACATGGTCACTCAACTTCCTCGACCGAACGGCGCGGCGGATCGGTCCGTTGATGGGACGCCATCGCGCTGCGCTGGCCAATCTGCGCGCTGCATATCCGGAGAAGGACGAGACCGAGATCAAAGCCATTGCGCTCGACATGTGGAGTAACATGTCGCGGCTGGTTGGCGAGTATGTCTACATGGCGCAACTAACGCGCACCGATCCCGCAACGGGGTTGCCGGCCAATATCGAGATCGTCGGCGAGGACCTCTTCCTGCGCCTGCGAGAGGAGAAGGGGCCGCACATCTTCTTCACCGGGCATCTGGGGAACTTCGAGATCCTGCCGACGGTGGCGGCAGCCTACGGCCTGGAGATGAGCGCCCTGTTTCGGGCGCCGAACAATCCGTTCCTAGCGGCCGAACTGATGGAGAAGCGCAGCGAAAGTATGGGGGATCTCGTGGCGTCCGGGCGGGGATCGGCGTTTACCCTGGCGCGTATCCTGGACAATGGCGGCAACATCGGCGTGCTGGTCGACCAGAAGTTTGCTGGCGGCATCGAAACGACCTTCTTCGGCCGTCCCTGCCAGACCAACCCGCTGTTGGCCAAGCTCGCCCGTCACTATGACTGCCCGGTCCATCCGGCGCGCTGCGTACGGCTGCCCGGCAACCGGTTCCGGCTTGAGCTGCAAGAGAAACTGGACCTGCCGCGGACGGCGAACGGGACCGTCGACGTTAAGGCGACAGCTCAGCTTCTCAACGATGTCATCGAGGGCTGGATCCGAGAGGAGCCCGGCCAGTGGATGTGGTTCCACCGCCGTTGGGAGAGGCGGGGCAAGTATCGCCACCGGAATAGGAAGCAGCCGGCAGCGATTGGGTAGCGTCGTTGTGGCACGCTGTCTTCCCCTCGGCGGACTATCCGCCATAGTAGTTCATGACAGTATGACGTGCTTCTGCGAAGAAGAGCCAGCGTTCGACGAGCAGACCAAGGACGAAGCCCAGGCACGCAAGCGCAGCGGCCGTGATAACGAGAGCGTCCCCCTGTCCCGTCAATAGGACGACGAGGGCCGTGCCCGGGAGAAGGGCGCCGAATCCGACAGCGATCAACCAGAGCTTTGCGGCGTGCTTGCGCGCGACGCGGAAGCCCATCTCGTGGGTCAGATAATTCTCGGTCATATGCGGCCGCTCAAGCAGCCGCACCTTGCCAATCGACCCGAGACCTGTCGCGGTCTCGGGCGTGGTGGCGGACACGAGGGCGGTCACTCGGCGCTTCCAGGCGCGTTTCGTTGCCCAGGCGATGCCGAGCAGAAGCAGGGCGGCAAGGGCGGGCCCGCGCGGCTCACCACCTCCGAGCGCAGCGAAGAACGCCGCCAGGAGCGCCCCTCCAGCAAGCGAGAAGGCAACATAGCAGGCGGGCGTCAGCGGCGTGTGCCACGCTTCGATGGTCCGCAGCGAGGCGTAGATCATCGCGGTGCACCAGACGGTCGCGACCGCCATGACCGCGCCGACGAGGTCGAGCGCCAGTGAGTGGCGGCCGGCGAAGAGCGCGAGCGTGGCGGAGAGCGTGAGCGGCACGAAGGTGGCGAGCGCCATGACGCCCTCGCGCGACAGCCAACTGGACCGCCATTGCGACAAGGCCCGCCAGGCGCGCCGGGGATTGCCCAGATGCAGCGTCGACGAGACCAGCCCGCCCCCGATCAGCACCAGCGACAGGACATGCGCGACCTTGGTGGCGAGCGCCTGTGGATCGAGCAGGCCGAGGCCCAGCATGATAGCAAGTCCGTAGCCGAGGCCCGAGGCGACCGTGAAGAGGATAATGGACGGGGCCGGATGCATCAGGCGTCTCGGGCGAAGTGAGCGGGTTTCGCCGCACGCGGGTTCGAACCGGCGTTGCGGGTCACGTCAGATCCTGTCCAGCATGCCGTCGAGCCAGGCGAAAAAGCCCTTCGCACCCGCGGTGTTCTCGGCCAGCGGCAGGGAAGCCATGTCGGCCAGCGCCGTGCGCGGGCGCGGCGGGAGATACTTGTTGACCGGGCGCGTGCCCTGCTCCGGCATCAGGTCGATGCCACCGCGCGCCACGACCATGCGCGACACGTCGGACGTCGGGTCGGCGAAATCGCCGAAGTGGCGGGCATTGGCCGGGCAGGTACGCACGCAGGCCGGCACGCGGTCGACCTCCTCGAAAGTCTCGTTGTAGATGCGGTCGATGCACAGCGTGCACTTCTTCATGACGCCAGCCGCCACGTCCATCTCGCGGGCGCCATAGGGACAGGCCCAGGCGCAGAGGCCGCAGCCGATGCACTTGTCCTCGTCGACCAGAACGATACCGTCCTCGGCGCGCTTGTAGGAGGCGCCGGTCGGGCAGACGGTGACGCAGGGCGCCTCCTCGCAGTGCAGGCAGCTCTTGGGGAAATGGACGATGCGCGCGTCGCCCGCTTCGCCGACGATCTCGCCGCCTTGCGGCACGACCTCGAAGGTGTGGATGCGGTTCAGCCAGGCGCCGGAAACGTCGGCACCGTAGGGCTGCTGGTCGGAAAGAGCTGCGCCATAACCGCCGGTGTTCCACTCCTTGCAGTTCACCACGCAGGCGTGGCAGCCGACGCAGACGTCGAGGTCGATGACGAGGCCGATCTTCTTCGGCGCAGGGAGCGACGGCAGGGAGGTCATGTGGGGGAACCCGGGGTTGGCGGGGTGCCCCGACCTCTACCAAAGGATGAGCGTGGGATACCCCCACCCCTTACCCCTCCCCACAGGGGGGAGGGGGATTTTGAGACGTCGACGCCCCCCTCCCCCTTGTGGGGAGTGGTAAGGGGTGGGGGTCCGCCGCACGCAGTTGTCACGGTCACTTGCTCCACTCCTGCCCGTAGCGAAGCTCGCCCGGCGCCGCAGAGGTCGCGGCGACGGCAGAAAGCTGCGGCTGTGTCTCCTCGCCGATTTGCGCCTTTTCGATGCGCACCCGCAGGTCATACCAGGCCGCCTGCCCGGTGATCGGATCGGAATTCGACCAGCGTCGTCCATCGCCCTTCGGCGGTAGGAGTTCGTTGATGAGATGGTTGAGAAGGAAGCCCTTGCGGGCCTCGGGCGCGTCGGCGCTGAGGCCCCAGGCGCCCTTGCGCTTGCCGATGGCGTTCCAGGTCCAGAGCGTCGAGCCGTTGACGGCCTCCATGCGCGCGACCTCGACCTTGATCCGGGCGTGCGGCGAGATCACCCAGGCCCAGTCGCCATCGGCCAGGCCTGCCTCGTCGCAGACGGCGCCGGGGACGTAGAGCGGGTTTCTCGTGTGGATCTGGCGCAACCAGGCGTTCATCGAGCCCCAAGAGTGGTACATCGCTGCGGGTCGCTGCGTGATGGCGTGCAGCGGGAAGGCGTCGCGATCGATAGCCGCCTCCTCCAGCGGACGATACCAGGCTGGCAGCGGCGAGAAGGCGGCGATGATGCGCGCCCGGTGCGTCTCCGGCGCCACCGGCTCGCGTAGGCCCTGCGCCGACAGGCGGAACTTCTGCAGCGTCTCCTGATAGAGCTGGAAGGTGACGGGCTGCGGCGTGTCGAAGAAGCCCATCTTCACCGCGAAGTCCTGGTAGGCGCGGTTGGCGTGCTTGAAGAACAACGCTTCGGCCGGCAGATGCTGGACGAAGAACGAGCCGTTCTCGATGTAGCGATCGAGCTGGTTCGGGTTGGCGGCCCCTCGCCCGGCGCGATCGCCGTCGACGCCGCGAAAGCCGGCGAGCGGACCGATGCCGGGACGACGCTCGTGGCGGACGATGTAGTCGGCATAGTCGCGGTAGAGCGGCGTTCCACGACTGTCGGCGAAGCCCGGCAGCCGGAGCCGCGCGCCGAGGTCGAGCAGCACCGACTGGAAGCCGCGCACGTCGCGGTCGGGTTCGAGCACCGGCCAGCGGATCGCGTCCTGCACCGCATCCGGCTCCGAGATCGGCCGGTCGAGCATGGAGATGCAGTCGTGCCGTTCGAGATAGGTCGTGTCCGGTAGGACCAGATCGGCGTAGGCGACCATCTCCGAGGAATAGGCGTCCGAGACGATGATTTTCGGGATGCGGTACTCGCCCGTTTCGGGATCCTTGTCCTCCAGCATGCTGATGACACCGCCGGTGTTCATCGACGAGTTCCAGGCCATATTGGCCATGTAGAGGAACATCACATCGATCGGGTACGGGTCGCCCGCATGGGCATTGGAGATGACCATGTGCATCAGCCCGTGCGCGGAGATCGGCGCATCCCAGGAGAACGCCTTGTCGATGCGCGCCGGTCGGCCCTCGGCATCGACCAGCAGATCCTCCGGGCCGCGCGGAAAGCCGAGATGCGGGCCGGCGAGCGGCTGCGAGGAGCCGAAATGCTCGGCCTTGCCGTGCGGACGCGGATGCGCCTCGATCGGTTTTGGATAGGGCGGCTCGAAGCGGAAGCCGCCGGGACAGTCGACGGCGCCGATCAGCACCTGCAGCATGTGCAGCGCGCGCGCGGTCTGGAAGCCGTTGGAATGGGCCGAGATGCCGCGCATCGCATGAAAGGAGACCGGGCGGCCGACGAAATGCGTATGCGTTTCGCCGCGCATGTCGGTCCATTGCTGCTCGACCGTGATCGCCTCGTCGAAGGCGACGCGGCCGATCTCGCTGGCCAGCCCCCGGATCGTGTCGGCGGCAACGCCGGTCTCCGCGACGACGGCCTCGGGCGCATAGCGCTCGTCGAGATAGGTTTCGGCGAGGAGCTGGAAGGACGGGACGACAGCGCGGCCGTCGTTCAGCGTGAAGCGGCCGGAGAGCGCGGGGCGCACGCCGGGGCCGTCGGCGACAGGCGAGGCGGTGGCCGTGTCCCACACCAGCGCCCGGCCCTCTCCGTCGCGGGCGAAGAGCCCGTGGTCGGCGGTGTCGGGCGCGTCGATCACCAGCCAGGCGGCGTTGGAGTAGCGGACGAGATAGTCGACGTCGATGCGCCGGGCCTTCAGCAACTCATGCACCAGCGACAGGATGAGCAGTCCGTCGGTGCCGGGCCGCACGCCGATCCAGTTGTCGGCGATGGAGGAATAGCCGGTCCGCACCGGGTTGACCGAAACGAAGCGGGCCCCCCGGCTCTTCAGCTTGGAGATGCCGATCTTGAGCGGGTTCGAATCATGATCCTCCGCGACGCCGAAGAGCACGAAGAGTTTCGTCCGGTCCCAGTCCGGCGCGCCGAATTCCCAAAAGGCGCCGCCGATGGTCATGATGCCGGCGGCGGCCATGTTGACGGAGCAGAAGCCGCCATGGGCGGCATAGTTGGGCGTGCCGAACTGCTGCGCCCAGAAACTGGTGAGCGCCTGGCTCTGGTCGCGGCCGGTGAAGAAGGCGAGCTTCTTCGGATCGCTGCGGCGCACCTCGCCCAGCCAGCCGGTGGCGATATCGAGGGCCTCGTCCCAGCCGATGCGCCTGAACTCCCCCGAGCCGCGCGGACCGGTGCGCAGCATCGGCCCCTCGAGCCGCGCCGGCGCATAGTGCTGCATGATGCCGGCCGACCCCTTGGCGCAGAGGACGCCGCGATTGACCGGATGGTCGCGATTGCCCTCGATGTAGCGAATCTTGCCGTCCTTCAGGTGGACGTTGATGCCGCATCGGCATGCGCACATGTAGCAGGTGGTCTTGCGCACCGTGTCACCAACGGGTTCGGACAGCGCCAGGCGCGGTTCAACGGTCATGCAAAGCCCTCATGTGGAGGAGTCTTATACAAGACCATGTCGCATGGGAATTGACCTCCGCGCCGAATCGGTTCGTGCCATCGCCGGCTCAGCGCCTGGACCAATGAAAAGCCGGCCGCGCGGAGGTCATGCTCGACCGCTGATCCGTTTCGGGAGGAAGCGATCAGTTCGTTACGACGATCCTGGCGTTGCCGGGACCGACCTCCTTGACCAGCGCATAGAGCCTAGCGGCGTTGGCCGTGTGCAGGCGAACGCAGCCATGCGAGGCGGGACGGCCCAGCTGTTTGACATAGTTTGTGCCGTGGATGGCGTAGCCGCCGCGAAAGAAGATCGAATAGGGCATCGGCGACATGTCGTACTTGCGCGAATACCACATCTCGTGCATGCGCGTCGGCCTGTACTGGCCGCGCGGTGTGACAAAGCCCTTTCGGGCGGTCGATACGGGCCAGGTGTAGAGCACGCGGCCGTGCTTGGAGACCGTCATCGTCTGGCTCGAGACGTCAATCCTCGCGACCACGGCATTGGCCGAACTTGCAGAGACGGTGACGCCGAACATGCCCACAGCCGCCAAGATCATCAATACGAACTTCTTCATGGCGAAAACCTCGCTTTTTGCTGATGGTTGACGCTAGGACGCCACCCGTGGACTGTCAGTGAACAGTCTTACACTGACGCAATCGGGCGTTACCAAACCGTTCTCCATCGTCTACGCGGCCGCGCCACCGTCCCGCGGCCGCTGGGCCATATGTTTTTTGTGCCGTTGCGCTTGCATTGTGCCGGCCCTGACTGCTCAATTCGCCCATCATGAATGAACAGCTCTTCCGCGCCATCGAGGCCCGCACCGACGACCTCGTCACTCTCACCTCGGACCTGATCCGCTTCCCGACCGTGAACCCGCCGGGCGACGCTTACACGCCCTGCGCCGAGTTTATCGGCGAGCGCATGCGGCGGTCTGGCTTCCAGACGCAGCTGATCCGCGGCGAAGGCGCGCCGGGGGACTCCGACCGCTACCCACGCACCAACGTCATCACCCGGCGTGAAGGCGGGAAGCCCGGCCCGACTGTTCACTTCAATTCGCACATCGACGTGGTGGAGGCCGGCGAAGGCTGGACCATGGATCCGTTCGGCGGCGTGGTGAAGGACGGCCGGGTGTACGGGCGCGGCGCCTGTGACATGAAAGGCGGGCTAGCCGCCTCCATCATCGCGGTGGAGGCGTTTCTCGAGGTCAATCCCGACTACCCCGGCGCGATCGAAGTATCCGGCACGGTTGACGAAGAGTCCGGGGGCTTCGGCGGCGTCGCCTACCTTGCCAAGCTCGGTTATTTCTCCAAGCCACGCGTCGACCACGTCATCATTCCCGAACCCCTCAACAAGGACCGGATCTGTCTTGGCCATCGTGGCGTCTGGTGGGCCGAGATTGAAACGAAGGGAACAATCGCACACGGCTCGATGCCGTTCCTGGGCGATTCGGCGGTGCGCCACATGGGCGCCGTGCTGCATGCCTTCGAAGAGGAACTGTTTCCGGCGCTCGACCAGAAGCAGACCCGCACGCCGGTGGTGCCGGAAGGCGCGAGGCGCTCGACCATGAACATCAACTCCATCCATGGCGGCCAGACCGAGGATTTCTTCCCCGGACTGCCCTCTCCCAACGTGCCGGATTCCTGCCGGATCGTCATCGACCGGCGCTTCCTGCTCGAAGAGAACATCCAGACCGTGAAGGGCGAGGTGATGTCGATCCTGGAGCGGCTGAAGAAGGATCGCCCGCGCTTCGATTATGTCGTCAAGGACTTGATGGAAGTGCTGCCGCTGATGACCGAGCGCGACGCGCCGGTGGCCGCCGCGATCGCCGCCGGCATCCGCGAGGTGCTCGGAAAGGAGCCCGACTATGTCGTGTCGCCGGGCACCTACGACCAGAAGCACATCGCGCGAATCGGCCACCTCCATGACTGCGTGGCCTATGGACCCGGCATTCTCGACCTCGCCCACACGCCCGACGAATGGGTCGGCATCGTCGACATGGTCGAGTCCGCCAAGGTCATGGCGATGAGCCTCGATTCCTTGTTGCGCGGGAAGTGACAGCGGGCTTCTGACGAAGATGTGAACTGGTATTGACTGGACCGAAACCTCTTTGTCGTCTGATCAGTAGATCGACCGGGCGAAAGAGGGGTCCTCATGAAACGTTACACGATTGCCGCCGCGCTTACCTTTGGTTGTTTCGCGTTGCTCGAAACGGCGGCAGCGCAAGCGGCCACGGTCGTCGCGCGCGTCAAGATATCCGAGCAGCAGATGACGGTGAGCTATAACGGTCAGACGCTGCACACCTGGACCGTCTCGACGGCCCGCCGCGGCAAGGTGACGCCGGTGGGAAGCTGGAAGGCCAAGTGGCTGTCGAAGAACCACAAGTCGAGCATCTACGACAATGCTCCGATGCCTTACTCAATCTTCTACAACGGCAATTATGCCGTTCACGGAACGACCAGCATCAAGAAGCTCGGCCAGCCGGCCTCGGCGGGCTGCGTCCGGCTGCACCCCGACAACGCGGCGATCCTGTTTGCCATGGCGAAGAAGGAAGGCCTCGACAACGTGATGATCGTGGTCGAGCCCTGATCCCTCAGGTCTTCGAGTAGCCGTAGGTGTCGCCACCCCGCTCGATGGCCCGCTGGTAGGCCGGGCGGGCACGAATGGCTACCATCCAATCGCGCAGCACCGACACGTCCTGGCCTTCGGCGATGCGGGTCAACCCCGCCTCGACCGGAAAGCTCATCGCGATGTCGGCGGCCGAAAACGTCGG
>NZ_RWKW01000128.1 GCF_003970795.1 Aquibium carbonis
TGCGACGGCTCGAAGAGCGCGTCCGCGACCTCGAACGGCTGCTCGGCCGCAAGACGATGGAGGTCGAGATCCTCAAGGAGGCGCTGGCAAAGTCGGAGTCAAAAAAACCGAGCTTGCGGCTCTCGTCGCAGCCGAGGGACGGTTCCCGATGAAAGCGGTTGCCGAGACGATCGGGGTGGCCCGTTCTCATCTTCATGACAAGGTGCATCGCGCGAAGAAGCCCCGCGGTCCCTATCGCAAGCAGGAGGATGATACCCTGGTGCAGTTCGTTCGCCGCCTGGTCGACGAGCGCTCGACCTATGGCTATCGCCGCATCACGGCCCTGGTGAACAGGGAGCTTGCCAGGGCGGACGAGCCACCGGTCAACCACAAACGCGTCTTCCGCATCATGCGCCAGAACGGCATGCTGCTGGCCAGGCACACGGGCCGCCGGACTGGCCGTGTCCACGATGGCAAGGTCATCGTCATGCGCTCGAACCTGCGCTGGTGTTCCGACGGCTTCGAGATCTCGTGCTGGAACGGGGACCTCATCCGGATCGCCTTCATCATCGA
>NZ_RWKW01000013.1 GCF_003970795.1 Aquibium carbonis
AGGCGGTGTCGGAGGTGGCACTGCAAACGGCAACAACGGCCATGGCAATGATCCCGACGGAAACGATTCGTCCAACCCGGGCGCTTCCAACAACGGTGATGGGACGGACGCCGACGGCACGCCCGGCAATTCCGCCAATGCTGCCGGCCCCGGCGGCCCGGGCGGACCTGGCGGTCCCGGCGGTTCCGGTGGTCCTGGCGGACCGGGCGGCCCCGGCGGACCGGGTGGCCCCGGCGGTCCTGGCCGATAAGCTGAGGTCCAGACGACCTGTGGCCTGCCGGCGATGGCCGGCAGGCTTCTCGGATGACCTAATTCAGCCGGACTGGTTTGGACTCTTCCGTCGAACGCCCGCAAGGCCACGGCACGATCGGGGTCTTAGGGAGGCGGGCAGGCGTCGTGTCGTCCCGCATCGATCAGACCCGGCGCCCGTCCGCGCGATGGGGTCGGGAAGGCGATCGGCGGGGAAATCCACGGCACATACGGGCGCCGCGCTTTTCCCCGTCTTCCCTCAAGGGCGATCAGTCGCGGTCGGCGAACGCGTACTGGCTGCCGGCCGAAGACGGATGTCGCACGTTCCTCACCGTAGCGCATTCCGGGAGGTATCGGCTCGCATAGTCGAAATGCATCACCTTGAGCTGGCTGGTCAGTCCGCCGTTCTGCGCCAGCCACCTGCGAACCCAGGCCGGGTAGGTCTTCAACATGAAGTTCGCCGCAAGACGATTGTCTCCAGCCGATGAGCCTGACGGCAGGTGAAAGCCGAAGGCAGCGCCTCTGGAAACGCAGGCCTTCGCCTCGGGGAGCGCCAGAAACAGGGTGCATGCGGAATCACAGCGACCGGAAAAGCGGATCGCGCGGCCCGAGCGCTCCATCTTTCGCATCTTGAGCGCGTAATCGATGACGTAGCCGCCCGTGTCGTGCCCGACGGTATAGACGTTCGGGTGCCACGACGATGCGCTTGCCACGGTTGCCTTCATGGGGACGATGGCGGTTAGGAAGAGCACCGCCACTTTTATCGCCATCCTGATCATCTTTCACCCTCCGTTCGGCAGGATGATATCGGCGCTCCCTGAACGAAGTGTGGGCCTGGTCCCGACAAGTTTAAACAACGCGCCGGAATGCGCGCCTCATCGGTCGCGCAGGGGCTCAAGGCCTGTGATCGGTTGCTCCATGCGTCCGCCGCGCGGCAACGCCTCGGGTTGGTCCGCCCGGCGTGTCGGATACCGTCATGAATGTGAAAGCGGTATACGCGCCGGCCGGGTCAAGCCCGTTCTGGAAACAACGCCTTGAGACCTTCGGCCGACGCTTCGGCCACGCCGCGCTCGGTGATCAGGCCGGTCACCAGACGCGCCGGGGTGACGTCGAAGGCGGGGTTCGCGGCCGGCGTCGCGTCCGGCGAAATGCGCACCTGCACCACGTCGCCAGCGGCCGTCTTCCCCCATACCAGCGATACCTCGTCGCCGGACCGCTCCTCGATCGGGATTTCCTTCACCCCATCGCCGACGGTCCAGTCGATCGTGGGCGAGGGCAGGGCGACGTAGAACGGGATGGCATTGTCGCGCGCGGCCAGCGCCTTGAGATAGGTGCCGATCTTGTTGCAGACGTCGCCCTGGGCCGTGGTGCGGTCGGTGCCGACGATGACCATGTCGACCATGCCGTGCTGCATGAGGTGGCCGCCGGCATTGTCGACCACCAGCGTGTGCGGCACGCCGTGGCCCGCCATCTCCCATGCCGTCAGCTGTGCCCCCTGGTTGCGCGGACGCGTCTCGTCGACATAGACGTGGACGGGAATCCCTTCTTCGGCAGCCAGATAGATCGGCGCGGTCGCCGTACCGTAGTCGACGGTGGCCAGCCAGCCCGCATTGCAGTGGGTGAGGATGTTGACGGGTTCGTTCGGCTTCTTCGACGCGGCGATCTGGCGGATGAGGGTCAAGCCGTGCCGGCCGATGGCGCGGTTGAGCTCCACGTCCTCGTCGGCGATCTCGGCGGCGCGGGCATAGGCGGCGGCTGCGCGTTCCTCGATCGGAAGCGGCTTCAGCGTGCGCGCCATCTCGTCGAGCGCCCAGCGCAGGTTGATCGCGGTCGGTCGGGTCTCGTGCAGGTGGCTCCAGACATTGTCGAGCGCCGCGTCGGAGGCGTCGTCGAGCATGTGCATTGCCACGCCATAGGCCGCAGTCACGCCGATCAGGGGGGCGCCGCGCACCCACATGTCGCGGATCGCGGTGGCGATCTCGTCGACCGTCTTCAGCGTGACGACGCGGAATTCGTGCGGCAGCCAGCGCTGGTCGATGATCTCCACCGAACGGCCGTCCCCGGCCAGCCAGATGGTGCGAAAATGGCGTTCCCCGACGTTCAAGCGACCACTCCCGTTTCGATGCGCCGAGCCAGCGCGTTGACCTCGTCCATGCCGTGGATCTGGGCCCGGTTGACAGCGATATGGCGCCCGAACTTCAGGGCCCTGGCTTCGCAGGCCGCGCGCCTGCCGCGATCCTCGATCGTCTCGAAATCGGCATTGTGGGCAAGACCGAGGATACGCCGATGGATCTCGACCCCGGCGAAGCCGAGCAGATCCACCCACAATTCGTGCAGCACGTGATCCAGTGCCTGTTCGGCCCCAAGCGCGTCGCCCCGATCCTCGAACAGGCTTTTCTGGTAGAGCATGCCTGTCCGCTCGGTGCGCCACAGATGCGCGAACTCGTTGCGGAAGGTCGTCCAGCAGGTGTCGAGAACGCCCAGCAGATAGGCGCGCATGGAGTCGCGGCTGCCCCCATGCTCGTGACCGGCCTGCGAGAAATACGACATCCAGAAATTGGAGAAGAGCATGCCCACGTCGAAGGCCATCGGCCCGTAGAAGGCGAATTCCGGATCGATCACGCGGGTGTCGTCGTCGGTGACCATGATCGAGCCCGTGTGGAGATCGCCGTGCACCAGCGTCTCGGCCTTGGCGGCGAACAGGTGCTTCATGCGCTGCGCGGTGACCTTCATGTCGCGGTCGGCGCGCAGTTCGGCGACGAGCGGGTCGAGTTGCGGCGTCGTATGGGCGTTGAGTTCGGCCTCGAAATAGGGATCGGAAAAGACGAGATTCTCGGTGATGTCGCAAAGCTCGACATTGCCGGCGAAAAGGGCGAGGTCGGCCTTGCGCCCGGCGGCGCTCATCGAAAGGTCCGAGCCGCGGAACAGCGTGCGGGCCATGAACAGGCCAAGGTCGTGGCCGATGTGCGGCAACTCGCGGCCGTCGATCAGGGCGCGGCGCAGGATGACGTGCGGCGACAGAAACTCCATCACGACCAGGGCCTGCGCCTCGTCGAAATGCAGCACCGCCGGTACGCGCCCCGGATCGCGCGCAGCCTGGCGGGTGAGGGCATGGTACTCGAAGAACGATCGCTTCAACGGCAGCGGCCAGCTCTCGCCCACCAGCCGCACGTAGGGCAGCGCCTGCTTGACCACGACGCTGCCCGCTTCGCTCTCGACGATGAAGACGAGGTTCAGATTGCCGTCGCCTACCTCGCGGATGCGCCAGCCCGATGGGTCGGCGCCCAGTCGCTCCTGCATCGCCGGAAGCCGGCAGAGGCGCGGACCCAGCGTGTCGACCGTCAACGCCTCGTAGGAAGCGGCCTCCATGAATCTCCTCCCCATGGTCGGGCGCGCATCGGTTTCCATTCTCGCGCCTTTCCAAAACGCTAGAGACGCATCTGGCAATTGTCAATCATGTTGACAATTGCCGAGATGGTGCCGTAGCGTCGGTTTCCAGGGAGGAGTTCGCCGCGCATGGAGGCCACGTTCCGCATTACGGGTCTGAGGAAGGCGTTTGGGCCCATTCGGGTGCTGAACGACGTTGCGCTCGACCTGTGTTCGGGCGAAGTGACTGTTCTTATGGGAGCCAACGGCGCGGGGAAATCCACCCTCGTCAAGATCATGAGCGGCGTCCACCGGCTTGACGCGGGCGAGATGACGCTCGGTGGCGTCCGGTATCATCCCGCTTCGCCCGCGGAGGCGATCCGGGCCGGCGTCGTCACCGTTCACCAGAACATCAATGACGGCGTCGTCGCCGCGCTGGACGTTGCCGCGAACCTGACGCTCGATCGGCTGAGCGGCAAGGGCGCGCCGCTTTTCTATAATCCGCGGCGGGTTCGGCGCGAGGCGAAAGCGGTCGCGGCGCGGCTCGATCTCGACATCGACCTTGGGGCAAGCATCGCGGACCTGTCGCTCGCCGACCGGCAGATGGTGGCGATCGCGCGGGCCATGGCGCATGAGCCGAAGGTGATGATCCTCGACGAGCCGACGTCCTCGCTGTCGAGTGCGGAAGCCAACCGGCTCTTCGCCGTCATCGACCGGCTGCGCCAGCACGGGGTCGCCATCCTCTACATCACCCACCGCATGTCCGACATCCGCCGTGTCGCCGATCGCATCGTGAGCCTGCGCGACGGGTCGATCAGCGGCGTGTTCGAGACCAAGCCGCTCGACTATGAAGGTGCGGTCAACGCCATGCTCGGCCGTGCGATGCACCTGGTGGCCGTCGATGTCAAAGAGGCCACACATCCGGTGTTCGAGGCCAACGACCTTCGCTTGTCGGACCAGTCGCGTCCCTTTTCGATGGTGCTGGGCGCTGGCGAGGTCGTCGCCGTCACCGGCCTCGTCGGCGTGGGCAAGACGCTGCTCGCGGAGACGCTGTTCGGCTTGCGCCGGCCGCTGGCGGGCACGATGCGCCTGCGTGGGGAGGCGTATGCGCCGACCAGTACGGCCGAGGCGATCGAAAAAGGTGTCTTTCTCGTCGCCAAGGACAGGGCCGAGAGCGGCATCGTGGGGGATTTCAACATCTACAAGAACATCAGCCTGCCGTTCCTGGAGCGTTTTTCCCGGCTCGGCGTGTCGCGGCGCGGTGCCGAACGCGCGGTGGCACGCGAGCAGATCGACAGGCTGTCGATCGTCTGCCGCAGCGAGCGGGACGACATGTCGACACTCTCGGGCGGGAACCAGCAGAAGGTGATGGTGGCGCGCTGGATGGCGCAGCCGGCATCGCTCTTCATTCTCGACGAGCCCTTCCAGGGCGTCGACATCGCCGCAAGGCGCGACATCGCCTCGAAGCTGCGCGCCAGCGCGGCCGGGCGCACGACCCTGCTTTTCCTGACCGAGCTCGACGAGGCGCTGGAGACGGCCGATCGCATCCTCGTCATGTCCGAACACACCATCGTTGGAGAACACCGCAATGAAGGCCTCGACATGGACCGGCTGCTGGCGCAGGTCGCCGGCGAGCCGATGAGGGGCGCCGCCTGATGGCCGACACTGCCATTCGTTTCGGATTCCTGGCCTTGCTGGCCGGCTTGATCGCGTTCTTCTCGGTTTCGGCGCCGGGTTTCCTGTCTCCGCAAAGCGCTGTGTTCATCTTCCAGTCCGTGGCGATCACCGGCATCCTGGCTCTGGGCGTGACCGCGACCCTCGTCGTGGGAGGCTTCGATCTCTCGATCGGTTCGGTCGCGACGAGTTCCATGATGGCCGCCGCCTATGCGATGGTGGTGCTCGAGCAGAATGCCCTCGTGGCGGTGCTGTTCTGCCTGGCGATCGGCGCGCTGGTGGGCCTCGTCAACGGCATCATCATCGTCTACATGCGCGTGCCCGATCTCCTGGCGACGCTCGGCATGATGTTCCTGCTGGTCGGCCTCCAGCGCATTCCCACCGAGGGACGTTCGATCGCCGCTGGCATGACCATGCCCGACGGGTCGACCGCCGCCGGCACCTTCTCCCCAGCCTTCCTGGCGCTCGGCCGACACCGCTTCGACTTCTTCCTGCCGAACCTGTTGCCGGTGTCCGTCGTGGTTCTGCTGGTGCTGGCGCTGCTGATCTGGTTCTTCCTCGAATACACCCGTTTCGGCCGGATGATGTATGCGGTCGGGTCCAACGAGAGGGCGGCCGAACTCGCCGGAGCGCCGGTCAAGGCATACAAGATCTGGGCCTATGTGATCTCCGGAATTTTCGCCTCGATCGGCGGGATTTTGCTGGCCGCCCGGCTTGGACGCGGCGACATCGCATCGGGTAACAATCTCCTCCTGGATGCGGTCGCGGCGGCGCTGATCGGCTTTGCCGTGCTCGGCGCGGCCAAGCCGAATGCCTTTGGCACGGCGATCGGGGCGTTGTTCGTGGGGGTGCTCCTGCAGGGGCTCACCATGATGAACGCGCCCTACTACACCCAGGATTTCGTCAAGGGCGCGGTGCTCGTCGTCGCGCTCGTCTTCACCTTCGCGCTCTCCAACCGGAGCAGGCGCTAGGACGTTACGTGCAGCAAAACAGTCAGTGGAGGATAACCCGATGAGCATCACACGCAGAACCTTCTCCCGGCTCGGCCTCGCCGCCGCCGCCGGCCTTTTCGCCGCGCCCGCGCTGGCGCAGGACATGCCGGCGCCCTTCGACAATCCGGGCGAGGTCAAGATCGCACTGGTTCGCTACCTGTCGACCGGCGACTTCTTCCAGGCCTATCTTTCGGGCGTGGAGGCACAGGCCAAGGCGCTCGGCGTCGACCTGCGCGTTCTCGACAGCCGTCAGGACGCGGCTCTCCAGGCCGACATGGTCGATCAGGCGATCGCGCTCGGCGTCGACGGCATCATCATCCAGCACGGGCTGACTGAGTCGATGAAGGAAGCCGCGCAGCGCGCCGTGGACGCGGGCATCAAGGTCGTCGCCTTCGACGTCAATGTCGAAAACCCGGCCATCCCGCAGATCGAGCAGTCCGATCGCGACCTGGCACGCTTGGCCCTTGAGCAGGCGGTGGCGGATAATGGCGAAGCCTGGAAGGCCGGCTATGTCTACGTTGCCGGCATCGCGCCGCTCGACCGCCGCGACGAGACCTGGCGCGAGTTCAAGGCGAAGTATCCCGGCATCAACGAAGTGGCCATGTTCGGCACGCTCGACAATCCGATCGCCAACTCGGTGGCCAACCAGGCGCGCTCGGTCGTGACTGCCAATCCCGACATCCAGGTGATGTTTGCCCCCTATGACGAGTTCGCCAAGGGCGTGAAGATCGCGGTCGACGAAGCCGGCCTGTCGGACTCCATCAAGATCTATTCCGCCGACATCTCGACCGCCGACATCGCCGCCATGCGCGAACCGGGCAGCGCCTGGGTCGCTACCGCTGCGACCAACCCGGCGGTCGTCGGCCAGGTCTCGGTGCGCGCGCTCGCCATGCTTTTGGCCGGCGAGGAGCCGGGCGCCAGCGTCATCGTGCCGCCGACCCTGATCACCCAGGCGGACCTCAATGGCCAGGACATCAAGAACATGGAAGAACTCTCGGCCAAGCTGCCGCAGTTCGCCCACGCCGACGTGGCCATGCCGGCCTGGATGCCGAACCCGAACGAATAGTCGCCGGCACTGTCGGTGGACGGGGAGGGCGGTCCGCAAGGGCCGCCCTTCGTCTTCGTGCCACCCCTGTCGATCGAATCGACGTCTCGCCCCTCGTCAGGTTCGAGACCGTCACGGCGCTGGCGCGCATCGAGACCCAAGAGCGTGGGGCTGGCATGCGGCCGAGTCGTGAGACCGTCCCGTAAGCCGGCGAGGCCGTCGACGCATTGGCTGAATGGCTGGGCGCCAACGATCGTCGACATCTCCGCCGAGAGGGGAAATGCGGCCGTCGAAGCCAGTTCGATCTACGGCAAGATCGTCGGTCATCCGGCCGCGCTGAATTTCGGTGACTGCTTCGTCTGTGGCTGCGCCAAGGTGTTCGGCGTGCCCTTGATCTGCAAGGGCGACGATTTCAGCCGTACCGACCTGGCATAGCCGCGGACGAATGGCGGGGGCGTCTGCTTGATTGCGTCCTTGCCTTGGTCGACTGACATCGGCCCCAAGCGGAATTACGCGAACGGCCCCGAGGGTTGCTACCTCAACACCGCCTGAATGTTGCCCCCGTCCACCGTCGTGACGTCACCCGTCGTCCGCTCCGCCAGCGCATGGTTGAGGAAGGCCTGCGCCACGTGCTCGGCAGTGACTTCCTGGCCGAGAAGATTGCCCGACATGTAGTCCTTCTGCGACAGGCCCCGCGCCTTCGAGCGGCTGGCGATCATCTCGTCGGTGAGCAGGCCCGAGCGGATTCGATCGGCATTGACGGCATTGGAGCGAACGCCGATCGCGCCATACTCCAGAGCGTATTGCCGCGACAGGAACAGGGTCGCGGCCTTGGGAAGCCCGTAGGCGCCGAACTTGGGACCCGGGTTGACCGCCTGCTTCGAGGTGTTGAACAGCAGGCAGCCGCCGGTGCCCTGGAGCTTGAACAGGCGCACTGCGTTTTGCGCCACCGTCTGGTGCGCGAAGAAGTTGAGCTCGAAGCTCTTGCGCAGCAGCGCGTCGTCGAGTTCGCCGATGCCGCCTTCCCAGGCTGCGCCAGCATTCGAGACGACGATGTCCACGCCGCCGAACACCTCGACCGCCCGATCGAAGGCCGCGCGCACATCCTCGGCCCGGGTGACGTCGCCGCCCACGCCGATCGCGCCGTTTCCGGCCGAAGCGGCAACCTCTCCGGCCCGCGCCTCGTCGAGATCGAACACCACCACATGGGCGCCTTCGCGGGCGAACAGCTTCGCCGTTGCGGCCCCGATGGCGCCGGCCCCGCCGGTGACCAGCATCACCTGGCCGGTGAGCGGCTTTGGCTTGTTGGCGGCGAGCTTGGCCTGTTCGAGCGACCAGTATTCGAGCTCGAACAGGTCCGACTTGGCCAGCGGGCGGAAATCGCCGATGGCGGCCGCGCCCTTCACGGCCTCCATCCACATTTCACCGACGTCCGACGCAATCCTGGCGTCCTTGAGCGTGCGGCCATGGCCGAACATGCCGAGCCCCGGAACGAGCGTCAGTCTCGGCATCGGGTCGAGCATGGTGCGCTTGACGTCGTCTCGCGCGTCGTTGGTGTCGAAATAGGTCCGATATTCGTCCGCATAGGCTGCGACATGCTCGCGGATCGTCGCCGCGTAGCTGTCCAGATCGCCCTCCGGCGCCGGCAGCACCATAGGGCCCGTCTTGATGCGGATCGACAGGTCGGGCGTCGACACGCCGGCCGCCGCCCATGTGCCGAGAGCCGCGGCGTTGACGAATTCGAGGATGGCCGGCGAGGTACGGAAGTCGCCGACCATGCGGTCGAAGCGGCCTTCTCCCAGGCTGGCCGCAACGGCCCCGCGCAGCAGCGGCGCGATCTCCGCCGGCGTCGCCAGCTTTTCCGGCAGCGTCGCCGGCACGAGCGGATCGCGGCCGCTCCCGGCAACGTAATCCTCCGCGACGGTAACCCAGTGGATCATGCGGTCATAGGCTTCCTTCGCCGTCTCGGCGAAGGTGAAGATGCCGTGCTTGTCGAGGATCAGCCCTTCGACGGACGGGTCCTTTTCATAGATTTCCGCTGCCGCCTTGGCGAGGTCGAAGCCCGGCTTGATGTAGGGGACGTAGCCCATTTTCGCGCCGAACACCTTCTCGCAGAGCGCCTTGGAGTCCTCGCCCTGGTCGACGATGGCGAGGATCGCGGTGGAGTGCGTGTGGTCGACGAACTTGTGCGGCAGGAAGGCGTGCAGCAGCGTCTCCACCGATGGGTTGGGCGAGGAAGGGTTGATCAGGTTGGCCCGCTGCAAGGCCACCATGTCCTCGTCGGAAAGGCTCTCCAAGGCACGCGCCTTTAGAAGCGCGCCGAGCTTGACCGCGGGCAGTCCCTCCGGCTCGATCACGGCCATGTCCCAGCCGCTGCCCTTGACGCACAGGACCTCCCAGCGGTCGCCGACGAGATCGGTCACCGTGGACTTGACCGAGGTGTTGCCGCCGCCATGCAATACGAGGCGTGGCTCGCCGCCGAGCAGACGCGTGGTGTAAACCCGCAGCGCCAGCTCGCGATCGACGCCCTTGCGAGCATACTGCGCCACCAGGGCTTCGGCGTCCGTGTCGTTCCAGAGGTTTTTCATCGCTCGTCCGTGTTCTTGCAGGGGAAAGGGTGGGATGCCCGGCTGAGCCGGGCGGGTTTTCAGGCCGTATCGGCCGTCTTGCGGGCCTGCGCCAGAAGCCGGCGCGCCATGTCCGCCGAGAGCACGAGATGCGTGGCGAAATCACCGGCAAGCGCTGCCTGGAGCGGTTCGAGCTTGGCGCTTTCCTGCACGACCATCATCCGCCGACGGATGCTTTTCAATGAGGCGAAATCGGCCGATATGACACGGCGGTTGTAGCCGCAGTCGAGCAGGCGGCCACTGGCATCGATCATCTGGCCGGCGATCACGCCGGCCGCTCCTTCGTCGCGCAGCGCATGGACCTCGGCCGCGGTCATAGCGCCGCATTTCACCACATGGGCGTCATCGTCGACAACGCCGACGGAAAACAGCGCCAGGTCGCAATCCGACACGCCGGCAAGCTGTTCGCGGATCACCGGCTCCTCCCGCAGCTCGCGTGCCAGGCTTTCGGTCGACAACACCAGCGGTGCATAGAAATTCAGTCCCCGGGCGTTGAGACGTCGCGCGATCTCCATCGTGCATTGGTCCGGGCGATAGGAATAGGGTGCGCCGAGATTGCCGCAAAGCTGCACCACGGTCACGTCCTGCAGGTCGGCATAGCTCATCGCGTCGGCGATGGCGTAGACGGTGCGTCCCCAAGCGATGCCGATCTTCTGGCCGCTGGAAACGAGCGACAGGAACACGCTCGCGGCCACGATAGGGATTTCAGACGTCGATTCCAGCGCGGCGGGATTGTCCTGAACGACCCAGACACTGTCGAGACCGAAGGCATCTTCCATCTTGCGGGCGAGCACGTCGGCGGCAAAGAGCTGCGTCGAGGTGGAGATGGTGACGATCCCGGTCTCGCGCGCCTTGCGCAGATACATGGCAACCGATGCGCGCGAAATGTCGAGACGCCGGGCGACCTCGTCCTGGCGCAGGCCGTGCGTGTAATAGAGCCACGCCGCCTTGTGTATGATCAGGTCGCCTGGGCGGATCGCCATGGCTCGTCACCTCCCGCTTAGACATTATTCAAGCGTGGTGACAAAAGTCAACTCAGCCCTGATCATGTCGGATGGAGGAGCGGGATCATGCTGGTCACGGCGCGCCTGAGACGTGCCGCTGGCGTGCGTCAGCGCCTTCCCCGTTTCGTGTTCCGGTCGGCAAGGGTCGCGCGACGACATCGAGGCATGTGCGCCGCTTGCCGGCGGCCTGGCCGATCAAGTCGGGGACGGCCGGTGCCGCCCCCGTTGCCGCGGTCAGCGGTCCTTCGCAGCTCCCACGTCCGGCCGGTCCCAGCTCGCCACGCTGCGTGGCCGGTCGAGCTGAAGCGTCGAGGCAGGCGGGTTCGCGGATGGATGGACGTGGCGAAAGCCGAGCCAGTTGTTGGGTCGGGCGCGGAGGTAGGGCGGTGGGTAAGGGATGTCCGCTCCGAGTTCGGCCGCCGCGTGAAGCGCCCAGCGTGGATTGTCGAGCATGGGCCGCGCCAGCGCGACAAAGTCGGCCGCACCCGACGACACGATCTCCTCGGCCTGCCGTGCCTCCACGATCATGCCCACAGCCATGGCGGCGAGGCCAGTCTGGTCCTTGATCGCCCTGGCGAACGGCACCTGGTGGCCGGGCGTCGCCGGCGGGATCGCAATGCCGGGCCTGACATTGCCGGACGACATCACGACGTAGTCGAGCCCCTCCGCCTCCAGCGCGCGCGCGAGATCGACGGCGTCGTCGAGCGTCGAGCCCTCCGGCGTCCAGTCGGTCGAGTTCATCCGGAAGCCGAGTGCCCGGTCGCTGGGCCATGACGCGCGGACGGCCCTGACGATCTCGACGGCGAAGCGGTTGCGGTTTTCGGCCGAGCCGCCCCAGCGGTCGGTACGCCGGTTGGTGATCGGCGACAGGAAGTTGTGGATCAGGTAGCCATGCGCGCCGTGGAGCTCCGGCAGGTCGAAACCCGCCCGGGCGGCCCGGCGGGCGCTGTCGGCGAAAGCGTCGATGATGCGCTGGATTCCGGCTTCGTCGAGTTCGTCCGGCACCTGCCAGCCCTCGTCATAGGCAATCGGCGAGGGCGCGACCGGCGTCCAGGCGCCTTCCTCGGCGGGCAGCGGCTCGCCGCGCCAGCGCTCGGGAATGGTGCGGGTCGCAGCCTTTCGACCGCAATGGGTGAGCTGGAGGCCGATTTTTGCCGGAGACAGTTTGCGCAATGCCGCGACGAGGCGGGTGAGCGCGGCTTCCTGGGCATCGTCGTAGAGACCAAGGCAGCCATGCGTGCCGCGCCCGACCGCTTCGACGGCCGTCGCCTCGAGGATGACGAGGCCCGCACCCGACATCATCAGGCCGCCGAGGTGGACGAGGTGCCAGTCCTGCGCGACGCCGTCGACGGCGCTGTACTGGCACATCGGCGACACCACCACCCGATTGTCGAGTGCGAGGCCGCCGAGACGGCCTTCGCTGAACAGGACGCTCATCTGGTTCCTCCCTCCGGATGCGACATTCCTCTCCACCACGTCGTCGGTCATAACGCAAACCAGCCGGTCCCTCTGCCGCCAGTATCACAAGTGTGAAACGTTGCTGCGCATCCGCGTGTCGAATTGACTTGGCTGGTCGTGCCGACGATCTTGCCGCCGCGTCGGTGGAGGCCGGCTCGACACCAGGGAGGAATGCCCATGCTGGGCTTGATGCAGGACAGGCAACTGTTGATCTCGTCATTGATCGAGCATGCCGCCCGCTATCATCCGGACGTCGAGATCGTCAGCCGCACCTGCGAGGGACCGATCGTTCGGACGACCTGGGCCGAGGTCCGTTCGCGGGCGGCAAGGCTCTCCAAGGCATTGCTTCGGATGGGCATCAAGCCGGGTGACAGGGTGGCGACGCTGGCCTGGAACACCCACCGGCACCTCGAACTCTATTTCGCCGTGTCCGGCATCGGCGCGGTGCTGCACACGGTCAACCCACGGCTGTTCCCAGAGCAGATCGACTACATCCTGAATCACGCCGAGAGCCGTGTGCTGTTCTTCGACGTGACCTTCGGCGCGCTCGCGAAGGACCTGCGCGCCAAGCTCGGCAAGGTCGAGCGCTTCGTTGCGATGACCGATGCCGCGCATCTGACCGACGACCTGATCGGCTGCGAGGCCTATGAGGATCTGGTGGCGACCGAGGACGACGTCTTCGAGTGGCCGCAGTTCGACGAAAGGACGGCCTCGTCGCTCTGCTACACGTCCGGGACGACCGGCAATCCCAAGGGCGTGCTCTATTCCCACCGCTCCACCGTGCTGCACTCCTTCACCGCCTGCGCGGCTGACGGGCTGCGCCTGTCGAGCGCCGACAGCGTTCTGCTCGCGGTGCCGCTGTTCCACGTCAATGCCTGGGGTATTCCCTATGCCGCCGCCATGTGCGGCGCCAAGCTCGTCCTGCCAGGCCCGCAACTCGACGGGCGCAGCCTGTTCGACATCGCTGTGGCCGAGGCCTGCAATTTCTCGCTCGGCGTACCCACCGTCTGGCTCGGATTCTTCAAGCATGTCGACGACACGCCGGGCATCGATCTTTCGCAGCTGCAGCTCGAACGCGTGGTGATCGGCGGTTCCGCCGCGCCGCGTGCCATCATCGAGCGCTTCCAGCGTGACTTCGGCGTCTTCGTCATCCACGCCTGGGGCATGAGCGAGACGAGCCCGCTCGCTACCATCGGCAACCTCCTGCCGAAGCACCGTACGGCATCTCCCGACGACAAGATCGCTGTCCAGACGAAGCAGGGCCGCGCGATCTATGGCGTGGAACTGCGCATCCGCGGCGAGGACGGCGATGCGCTCGCGCATGACGGCGCGGTCGCCGGCGATCTGCTCGTGCGCGGTCCCTGGGTCGCGTCGGGCTATTTCCGGGGCGAGGGGGGAGACGTCCTCGACGCGGAAGGGTGGTTTGCGACGGGCGACGTCGCCAAGATCGACGCGGATGGTTACGTTCAGCTGACCGACCGCTCGAAGGACGTGATCAAGTCGGGCGGGGAGTGGATCTCGTCGATCGACCTGGAAAACGCCGCCATGGCCCATCCCGGGGTCGCGGAAGCCGCCGTCATCGGCGTCCATCATCCGAAGTGGCAGGAACGACCCCTAATGATCGTGGTGCCCAAGGCCGGTCCGGCGCCGACCCGGGAGGAACTCCTTGACTTCCTGGCCGGTCGTGTCGCGAAATGGTGGCTTCCCGACGATATCGCCTTCGTCGACACCCTGCCGCACACGGCGACGGGCAAGCTGCAAAAAACGAAGCTGCGCGAGCAGTTTCGCGATCATCGGCTGCCGAGCTAGGGCGCAGGTGATCTCACGACTTCACATTCATGAAACGACGCTGCAGCATATTGTTTCATTTGTACGCCGGACAAGCTTCGCATAGCGTGATTGTCAGACGGTGAAGGCTGCATCGGGGAGGAAAGATGCCGCAATCCATATTCGACGATTCCGAAGGCATGCTCGCCATGCTGCGCGACAGCGTCGCCACGCTTGCGTCGCGCCAGCCGGGCGCAGCGTCGGTTCGGCAGAAGCGCGCGGCCGGCGCGGACATGGACAAGGTCCTGTGGACCGCGATGGCGCAGGCCGGATGGACCGGTATTCTCATTCCCGAGGACCTGGGCGGCGCAGGCCTTTCGCTGACCGAGCAGGCCGTGGTCAGCGAAGCGCTCGGCCGAGCGCTGATCAGCGAACCGGTCGCCACCGGGGCCGTCTTCGCCTCGATCCTTCTGGCCAGGGCGGACGCATCGGTCGAGCGCGGCCGTCTCGTCGCGGGTCTCGTCGATGGTAGCCTGATCTTGGCGCCGGCCTGGAAGGATGGCATCGGCCGCAGCGTCTCGGCGCGTGCCGCCGATGGCGGATACATGCTGTCGGGGGAGAAGCGTCACGTCGACCTTGCAGTCTCGGCGACGGACTTCCTCGTGGTCGCCGCGCTGGACGGAGGTTTCGGCCTGTTCTCCGTGCCTGCCAAGGGCGTGGGTCTAAGCGTGGAGACCGCCCACGGCGTGGATGGCGCCGCAATCGGCACCGTCCGGTTCGACCAGTGCTGGCTGCCGCAGGCTGCTCTCCTCGCCAGGGCGTCGAGCGAGGCGGAACTGCTCGATGCGGCGATCACCAGCGCCCGTGTCGCGCTCGCGGCGGAGCTCGCCGGCATCGCCTCGCGGGCCGTCGAGATCACGATCGACTACACCAAAGCGCGCGTGCAGTTCGGCAAGCCGATCGCGAGTTTCCAGGTCGTCCAGCATCGCCTCGTCGACATGTGGTCGGACGCCGAGTTCGCCTGCGCGGCGGTCGTCAACGCAGTCGAAACCCTGGCGGACGGAGACGCGCAGGCCGGTCGCATGGCCGTGCTGGCCGCCAAGGCGCGCGCGGGCGACGCGGCCGTTTCGATCTGCCGCCGCGCGGTGCATCTGCACGGCGCCATGGGCTTCACCGATGAATGCGACATCGGGCTCTATCTCAAGCGCGCGATCAGCCTGAACGCGACGCTCGGCCAGCCCGAGGATCTGCGGCTCGAATTCGTCAATCTGGAACGTGCGGCCTGAGGCCGGGAGGACAAAGTGCGCAACAATCTCATCAAGGTGACCATCGAGGACCGCATCGCGGTCGTGAAGATGGACAACGCACCGGTCAATGCCTATTCGCGCGACTTCTCCGACGAGATGATCGAGGTGTTCGACGAACTGAACGACACCCCGGAGGTTCGCTGCATCGTCATTACTGGCCGCGAGAAAATCTTTTCGGCCGGCGCCGACATCAAGAACCGCCAGGCCATCGGCGACATCAAGGGCGAGACCTATCGCCATCTGCGTCGCACCCGCGAGGTCTCGAACTGCATCATGGAGTGCGGCAAGGCCGTCATCGCCGCCGTCAACGGGCCGGCGCTCGGGGCCGGCATGGGGCCGATCATCGCCGCCGACATCATCCTGGCCTCCGACAATGCCGTTTTCGGTCTGCCGGAAATCGACATCGGCCTCATGGGCGGTGCGCGCCACACGATGTCCCTGTTTCCCAAGTCGCTCGCCCGCCGGATGATCCTCACCGGATACCGCGTGCCGGCCGAGGAGGCCTATCGCCGCGGCATCATCGAGGCCTGCGTGCCACTGGAAAACCTGATGGACGAGGCCATGAAGATGGCACGCATCATCGCGTCGAAGAGCCCCAAGGCGCTCAGCCTCGCCAAGCGCGCGATCAACACGGTCGAGAACATGCCGCTGCGCGACGGCTACCGCTTCGAGCAGAACCTGACGGTCGAGATGACGCGCCACGAGGATTCCAAGGAAGCCATGCGCGCCTTCATCGAGAAGCGCCCGGCGGTGTTCAAGGACGAGATCTGATGACGTCCGCGACCGATTGGAACGCCTTGGCCGACGAGGCCTTCCGCGAGGCCTTCCGCGATCTCGTCGAGCGCAGGCTGCCGTCCGAGCTGCGCTTCATACGCAAGCAGCGGCCGCTCTTCGACGAGGTTTCGGTGTGGTACCATGCGCTGGCCGAGGAAGGCTGGCTCGCGCCGGTCTGGCCGGTCGAGCATGGGGGCATGGGGCTGACGCCGGCCAAGCACATGATCTATGTGGAGGAGTGGGGGCGGCTCGGCTGCCCGCGCATCCCGGACCATGGCCTCGGCCTCATCGGGCCGCTGCTCCTGGAGCACGGCACCGACGAGCAGAAGGCCTACTACCTTCCGCGCATCCTCACCGGCGAGCATGTCTGGTGCCAGGGCTATTCCGAGCCGAATTCCGGCTCCGACCTGGCCAGCCTGCGCACGGCGGCCGTGCGCGACGGAGACGCGTTCGTCGTCAACGGCCAGAAAATCTGGACCACGCTGGCGCACTGCGCGAACTGGATCTTCGCGCTGGTTCGCACCAGCCGCGACGAGAAGGTGCGCCAGAAGGGCATCACCGTTCTGCTGATCGACATGACGACGCCGGGCGTTCGGGTTCGTCCCATCGCCAATCTCCGGGGCGAAACCGATTTCTGCGAGGTGTTCTTCGACGACGTGCGCGTACCGGTCGCCAACGTGGTCGGGCAGATCGACCAGGGCTGGGATGTGGCCAAGTCGGTGCTCGGCCACGAGCGCATCTTCCTCGGCGCGACGACCCGCCCCGAGATCGCCATCGAACGGCTGGAAAAGCTCGCCCGGGCACGGGGCGCCTTCGAAGACCCGGCTTTCCGCTCGCGCTACGCCAGGCACAGGCTCGACCTCTATGATCTCGGCTCTGCCTTCGAGCGATTCGCGAAAGTGTTGCGCGACGGCGGCGAACTGGGCGCGGACGTCTCGATGCTGAAGATCTTCACCACCGAACTCTACCAGCGCATCACCGAGGAGACCCTGACATTGGCAGGGGAGGATGCGCGCTACTTCGATGACATCGAAGCCGGTAATGATCAGGTCGATGCGATGAACCTGTTTCTGGATTCGCGCGCACCGGCCATCTTCGGCGGATCGAACGAGATACAGAAGAACATCCTGGCGAAGGCGGTCCTGCGGCTGCCGAGCTGAATTGACGGCCGCGGCGAGCTCCGCGGATCGAGGGAGGAGAACATGGCCAGCATGGAAGCCGCCGTTCCGGCGGGCGCGGTCGCGTCGGCGATCGACCAGGATTATGCGCTGGTCGGCGAAGGCCTGACCAAGGTCTTCGGCGGCTTTGCCGCCGTGAAGGACGTGAATCTCGCCGTTCGGCGAGGCTCGATCCACGCGCTGATCGGGCCGAACGGCGCCGGCAAGACGACGTGCTTCAACCTGCTCACCAAGACGCTGTCGCCGA
This sequence comes from Aquibium carbonis, assembly GCF_003970795.1. GTDB lineage: Bacteria > Pseudomonadota > Alphaproteobacteria > Rhizobiales > Rhizobiaceae > Aquibium > Aquibium carbonis. The sequence goes on from NZ_RWKW01000013.1 coordinate 17,689, forward strand.
CGAAGGGCAGGATTCTGCTCAATGGCGTGGACATTTCCAGGCTGCGGACCGCGGAGGTGGCGCGTCGCGGCCTTGTCCGCTCGTTCCAGATCTCGGCCATCTTCCCAAACCTGACCGTTCTCGAAAACGTCCGCGTCGCGCTGCAGGCGTCCTACGGCACCGGTTATCACTTCTGGCGGTCACTGCGGGCGGTCGCGCCGCTCAACCGGCGCGCCGAGGAACTGCTGGAACAGGTCGGCATCGTCGAGAGCCGCGGCACCACGGCGGCCGAACTGTCCTACGGCAAGAAGCGCGCTTTGGAGATCGCCACCACGCTGGCGCTCGAACCGGAGGTGATGCTGCTGGACGAACCAACGGCCGGCATGGGCCATGAGGACGTCGAGCCGATCACCGAACTGATCCGGAAGGTCGCCGTGGGACGCACGGTCCTGCTCGTCGAGCACAATCTGTCGGTGGTTTCGAACCTGTGCGACCGCATCACCGTGCTCCAGCACGGCGAAGTGTTGGCAGAGGGGACCTACGAACAGGTGTCCAACGACGAGCGGGTCGTCGAGGCCTACATGGGAGGCGTGGATGAATAGCCTTGCACAACCGGCGGTGCCGGCCGCCAGCGCGACCGGCGCGCCGCTCCTCGAGGTGAAGGACCTCAGCGCCTGGTACGCCGAATCGCGCGTCCTGCACGGCATCGGCTTCGAGCTTCGCGAAGGCGAACTCTTGACTCTCATCGGCCGCAATGGCGCCGGCAAGACCACGACCCTGCGGTCGATCGTCGGCCTGATGCAGAAGCGCACGGGCTCGATCCGTTTCGACGGCGCGGAGACGATCGCCCGCCGCCCGTTCCAGATCGCCCGCATGGGCATCGGCTACTGCCCGGAGGAGCGCGGCATCTTCGCTTCGCTCTCGGTGAAGGAGAACCTGTTCCTCCCGCCCGTCCTGCGCCCGGGCGGCCTGACGGACGAGCAACTCTACGAGACGTTTCCGAACCTCAAGGCGCGCGCCAACAGCCCCGGGACCAAGCTGTCGGGCGGCGAGCAGCAGATGCTGGCGATCGCCCGCATCCTGCGCACCGGTGCAAAGCTTCTCCTGCTCGACGAGCCGAGCGAGGGACTGGCGCCGGTCGTCGTCAAGGAAATCGGCGAGATCATCAAGAGGCTGAAGACGCAAGGCTTCACCATCATCCTGGTCGAGCAGAACCTGCGCTTCGCGAGGCTCGTCGCAGACCGCCACGTGGTGGTGGAGAACGGCGCGGTCGTCGACACGCTGACCAACGAAGAACTCGCCGCCGACATGGGCCGCGTCAAATCCTACCTGGGGGTGTGAGCCGATGTTCGACGGCATCTCGACGCAACTGCTGATGGGGCAGATCCTGATCGGGCTGATCAACGGCTCGTTCTACGCCATGCTCTCGATGGGGCTCGTCATCATCTTCGGCATGATGCACATCATCAATTTCACCCATGGCGCACAGTACATGCTGGGCGCTTTCGTGGCCTGGCTCCTGCTCAACCATCTCGGCATCGGCTACTGGCCGGCCCTGGTGATCGCGCCGGTGGTCGTGGCGATCTCGGGAATGTTCCTGGAAAGGGTGCTGCTTAGACCCTTGGCGGGGCTCGACCATCTCTACAGCCTGCTGGCCACATACGCGGTCGCGCTGATCGTCGAGGGGCTCGTTCGCTATCAGTACGGCTCGACCGGCCTGCCGTATCAGAACCCCATCCCCGGCGGGGTGAATCTGGGCTTCATGTTCATGCCCTACTACCGCCTCTGGGTCGTGGCCTTTTCAGTGTTCACCTGTCTCGGCACCTGGATCCTCATCGAACACACCAAGCTCGGCTCCTACCTGCGCGCGGCCAACGAGAAGCCGCAGCTCGTCCAGACATTCGGCATCAACGTGCCGAAGATGATGACGCTGACCTACGGGTTCGGCGTCGGCCTCGCCGGCCTTTGCGGCGTTCTCGCGGCACCGATCTACCAGGTGTCTCCGTCGATGGGATCGAGCCTGATGATCGTCGTCTTCGCAGTCGTGGTGATCGGCGGCATGGGGTCTATCATCGGCGCGGTTGCCACCGGCTACATGCTCGGCGTCGTGGAAGGGCTGACCAAGGTCTTCTATCCGGAAGCCGCCAGCGTGGTGATCTTCCTGTTCATGACGGTCGCGCTCTATCTGCGCCCGGCCGGCATCTTCAGCGGCAAGGAGCAGAACTGATGATCCGACTTCTCCTTATTGCCGTCGCGGTCGCGCTGCTGGCCATCGCGCCCTTCCACTTCTACTCCGTCACGCTGATGACGATCATGTGCTTCGTCATCTTCGCCTGCTCGTTCAACCTGCTTCTCGGCTATTCGGGCCTGCTGTGCTTCGGCCACGCCATGTTCTTCGGCGGCGCGGCCTATGTGACGGGCTACATCCTGAAGTCGACGCCGATCTCCATCGAACTGGCGATCCTGGCCGGCGGCGTCTTCAGCGGATTGCTCGGCCTCCTCATCGGCCTGCTCACCATCCGCCGCCAGGGCATCCAGTTCGCGATGATCACGCTCGCCTTTTCGCAGTTCCTCTACTTCATCTTCCTCCAGTCGTCGTTCACCGGCGGCGAGGACGGCATGCAGGCGATCCCGCGCAACGCCCTGTTCGGCCTGTTCGACGTCAGCCAGAACCTGACCTACTACTATGTCGTGCTGGCCTTCACGCTCGTCAGCGTCTTCGTCTACTACCGCGTCGTCCACTCGCCCTATGGCGAGATCCTGAAGGCGGTTCGCGACAACCAGCCGCGCGTGGAGTCGCTCGGCTTCGATCCGGAGCGGATCAAGCTGCTCGCCTTCGTCATCTCCGCCGCCATGGCGGGCGTGGCCGGCGGCATGAAGGCGACCGTCTACCAGTTCGCGACCCTGACCGACGCCTCCTGGCCGATCTCGGCCGAGGTCATCCTGATGACGCTGCTCGGCGGGCTCGGGACGCTGCTGGGACCGATCTTCGGCGCCGGCATCATCATCTGGCTCAACGACTACCTGGCCGGTTTCGGCGAGTGGGCGCTGATCAGCCAGGGCGTGATCCTGCTGATCGTCATCGTGTTCTTCCGGCGCGGCTTCGTCGGCGAACTCTCGGCGCTGGCCACCTACATCGCCAACCGTCGCAAGCCGGATCCGAAAGCCGCCGCGAGCAACCCGGCCGGCGCCCAGTGATCCAGCCGGCCGCAGGATGCGGCCGGCAGCCGCTCTTGGCCGGACGGGTTCAGAACTCGATGTCGATCGGCTGGTCGAAGGGGTCGCTCGGCTGTACCGACTTGGCCGCCCGTTGCAGGGACGCCAGGTAGCGGTCGCGGTTGAGACGAATGCGTTCGGCCGCGCCACCGAGCCCCAGCACGACCGGCTGGTTCTGGATGCTGATCGGCAAAAGCACGCAGATCGTCCCGCCGCCCAGAAAAGGAACGTTCTCGGTCCAGCAGTAGCCGGTCTGTCTGATCTCGCGCACGCGCTCCATCATGTCGCCGATCTTGACACGCTCGGAGGCTTTCGGGGTCGCGATGTTGGCGCGGCGCACGATGTTGTCGATCTTGTCGTCGGGCAGGGTGGACAGGAGCATCCAGCCGACGGCCGACTGGGTCAGAGGCCGCAGCGTGCCCTCGTCGACGTGGAACCGCAAGGCGTGCACCGACTGGATGATCTGGACGTACTGGAGATAGACGTCGTTGCGCGTCCCGATGGAAACGGTCTCGCCGGTTGCCGCATGCACGTCGCGCAACGCGTCGAGCACCCGGCTGGTGCCGAACAGGGCACGGGGAATCCAGTCGCCCAGGGACGTGACCTTGGGCGTCGGAAAATAGAGCCGGTCGCTTCGATCGAAGTTCAGGTAGCCGAGCGTGACCAGCGTCTTGAGCAGAACCGTCGTGCTCGACTGCGGATAGCCGAGCGCGACGGCGATTTCCGACATCGCGCGCGGCTGCCTAATGCGCTTGAAATATTCGAGAATCTCGATGGCGCGTGTCGCCGACTTGACCTGCGAATTCTGCATCGGCCGATCCTCCGCTATCAGTGCAGTATCAGAGATGTGAAACTGCTCACCACGTACGAATTGCTTCTGGTTCGGGTTCACTGGGCATGACAAGGTAGCCGTCGTCAAGGCCGAACACGCCCTGACGTCGGGAGGAGACGAGACGGGCGCCTGCAAGGGACGCCCGCGACGGGAGGAGATGAGCCATGAAGCTCGGTGTCTTCTATGAGCACCAGTTGCCGCAGCCGTGGGGCGAGGATGGCGAACTGAGGCTCTTCAACGAGGCGCTCGAACAGGTCGAGCTCGCCGATCGCCTCGGCTTTGACCACATGTGGGAAGTCGAGCACCATTTTCTCGAGGAGTATTCGCATTCTTCCGCGCCCGAGGTGTTTCTCGGTGCCGTCTCCCAGCGCACGAAGAACATCCGTCTCGGGCATGGCATCTGCCTGTCTCCGCCCGCCTACAATCACCCCGCGCGCGTGGCCGAGCGGCTCGCCACCCTCGATCTCGTATCGGGTGGCCGCGTCGAATGGGGAACGGGTGAATCCGGCTCGCTCATCGAGATGCACGGCTTCGGGATCGAGCCGGAACAGAAGACTGCCATGTGGCGCGAAGGCGTCGAGCAGACGGCCAACATGATGACCATGCGGCCGTACCCGGGCTTCGACGGTCAGTTCTTTTCGATGCCGGTGCGCAACGTCGTGCCGAAGCCGGTGCAGAAGCCGCATCCGCCGATCTGGATGGCGTGCTCGCGCCGCGAAAGCATCCTGCGCGCGGCCCGCAACGGGGTCGGGGCCCTGGTCTTCGGCTTCGTCGAGGCGTCCCAGGCCAAGCTCTGGCGCGACGAATACTATTCCATCATCAAGTCGGACGAATGCGTGCCGATCGGCCATGTTGTGAACGCGAATTTCGCGACACTGAACGGCATGATGGTGCACCAGAACCATGACGAGGCCATCAGCCGCGGGTTGGACGGATTTCGCTTCTTCGGCTTTTCCATCGCCCACTACGCCGTCTACGGCGAGCACCGGCCAGGCGTCACCAATCTCTGGAACCGGTTCCAGGCGATCAAGGACGAGATGCGCGACACGCCGGGCGCGGGTTCGATCGGAACGCCGGCCAGCGTGCGCGAACACCTCGAGAGCTATGCCGACGTGGGTGTCGACCAGATGATCTTCATCCAGCAGTCCGGCATGAATCGTCACGACCACATCTGCGAGGCGATGGAACTCTTCGCCAGCGAGGTCATGCCCGCGCTGAAGGATGGCGAGGACGAGCGTTTGCGTCGCAAGGACGAGGAACTCGCCCCTTTCATAGAACGGGCGCTCGCCCGCAAGCCGCGGATGGCGGCATTGCGCGTCGACGAGGTGCCGAACGTCGAGTCCATCGGCATCGTGCTCGAGCGGCGGTCGGGCAAGGATTACGCGAGCGCCGGCGGCACCTATGCCGATCCGACGCGCGGCGGCGCCATCCCCATGGCGTCGCGCGAAACTTTCGCCAGGGCGGCGAAGGTGGGTTGAATGAAGACACACGTGCATGAGCGGGAAGGAGCGGCGATGACGGGTAGGCTCGAGGGGCGTGTGGCGCTGGTCACGGGCGGCGGCCGGGGCATTGGCCGCGCGATTTCGGAGGCGTTCGCCCGTGAAGGGGCGTCTGTCGGCATCGTCGACCTGAAGCCCGAGATTGCGGGCGCCGCGGCCGACGAGATCAATGCTTCCGGCGGCAAGGCAATCGGGCTCGTCGCCAACGTGGCCCGGCGCGACGAGGTCTTCGAGGCGGCGGAACAGGTCAGGGCCGCGTTCGGGCCGACGACCATTCTCGTCAACAACGCGATGTTCAATCGCTACGGTTCGCTCCTGGAGCAGGACGAGAAGACGATCGGCCTGATGATCGACGTCGGCTTCAAGGGCGTGATCTGGGGCTACCAGGCCGTCGTTCCCCAGATGGAGGAGGCCGGCGGTGGATCGATCATCAACATCGCGTCTCCCGCAGCCCTGATCGCGTTCAGGCACGGCATCATGTACAGCGCCGTCAAGGCCGCCGTGCAGGCGTCGACGCGCTCGGCGGCCGCCGAGTTCGGGCCCTTGAACATCCGCGTCAATGCCATCGCCCCTGGCTCAACCCGCACCGATGGCGCCAATCTCGTCGTCGACGAGGCAGGCTGGGAGCGGCGGCGCCAGAAGGTGCCGCTCGGACGCCTCGGCGAGCCGGAAGACATCGCCAATGCCGCTGTGTTCCTCGCTGGCGCGGAGTCCAGCTGGGTCAGCGGCGACATGATGCTCGTCGACGGCGCCATGACATTCGCGTTTTCGTAATTCATCGCGGCATTCGCCGCCGATGCAACCATCTTCGGACGGAGGTCTCCCTTCGGGAAGTTCGAAGATCTCAAGTGGAGGAAAAGACATGAAGACACAGACGATGAAATACGCCTTGGCGGGTCTCCTGGCCTCGACCTTTCTGGTGCCGGCAGCCGTCGCCGACGGCATCTCGGGCGACGTGGTGAAGATTGGCGTCATGAACGACCAGTCCGGTCCCTATGCCGACAATGGCGGCCCCGGCACCGTCGAGGCGGCGCGCATGGCCATCGAGGATTTCGGCGGCGAGGTGAACGGCAAGAAGATCGAACTCGTGATTGCCGACGACCAGAACAAGCCCGACATCGGTGCGGCGATCGCGCAGAAATGGGTCGATGAAGAGGGTGTCGACGCCATCGTCGGTGGTTCGGCCTCCTCGATCGCCATCGCGATCCAGGCAATGATGGCCGAGAAGAAGAAGCCCTACATGCTGGCCGGCACGGCCTCCTCGGGCCTGACCAACGATGCCTGCTCGCCGATGGGCACCCAATGGGTTCTCGATACCTATTCGCTCGCCAAGGGCGTCATCCAGTCGATGATCGCTGCCGGCAACGAGTCCTTCTACTTCATCACGGTCGACTACACCTTCGGCAAGCAGTGGCAGGCCGACGCCACCAAGTTCATCGAGGATGCCGGCGGCAAGGTGCTGGGCTCGGTGCTGCATCCGCTCAACAGCAACGACTTCTCGTCCTACGTGCTGCAGGCGCAGGCGAGCGGCGCGGACGTCATCGTGCTTGCCAATTCTGGCTCCGACTTCGCCAACGCGGTCAAGCAGGCGCAGGAATTCGGCATCCAGGCAGGCGGCCAGCAGGTCGTGGCGCTGGGACTCCAGATCAACCAGGTTCACGGCATCGGCCTGGAGGCCGTCCAGGGCATGTCGATCGTCACGCCCGGCTACTGGGACCTGAACGACGAGACCCGCGAATTCGCCGACCGCTTCAAGAAGCGCTTCCGGGATCGCATTCCCAACGAGACGATGTCGGGCACCTACAGCGCCATCACGCACTACCTGAAGGCCGTCCAGGAAGCCGGCACCGACGAGGGTGAGGCGGTCGTCGCCAAGATGCACGAGATGCCGATCAACGACTTCCAGATGAAGGACGTCATGATCCGCGCCGACGGGCAGGTGATGCGGCCGATGTACGCCGTCACCATCAAGAGCCCCGACGAGGTGAAGCAGCCCTACGACTACTACACGGTTACCGCGACGATCCCGGCCGAGGACGTCTGGCGGCCGGCGTCGGAAAGCAGCTGTCCGCTCCTGAAGACCCAATAAGCCTCCCAAGGCTCCGGCGAAGGGGCATCTGCCCCTTCGCCACCCCTGATGATCGAAGGCAAGACAATGATCCCGAAGTTTCAGCTCGTCTCCGGGGACGCGGACCTTTTGGGCGAGAGCCCGGTATGGGACCCACGCGACCGCATGCTCTACTGGGTCGATGGCGTGTCCCGCCTGATCCGCTCCCACGACCCGGCCACCGGCGGCTTCCGTTCATGGAAGACGCCGTCAATGGTCGGCTCCGTTGCGCTGGGCGAAGGCAGGACGCTGGTGGCGGGTCTGGCCGACGGCATCTACCAACTCGATCTCGAAACCGGTGCGTTCAGTCCCCTGTTCATTCCGGAGCCTGACCCCAAGGTCCGCTTCAACGACGGCAAGAACGACCGCTTCGGTCGCTTCCTCTGTGGAACCATGGGCGTGCATGCCGATCCGCTGGGCAAACTCTGGCGCGTCGATCGCGACGGCCGTTCAGAGGTCTTCGCCACGGGCATCCGGATCTTCAATTCCCTGTGCTTCAGCCCCGATGGCAGGACCATGTACTTCGCCGACAGCCTCGACCGAACGATCAGGGCGTTTTCCTATGGCCCGGCAGACACGCCGGTCGGCAATCCGCGCCTGTTGGCTGACACCAATCCATGGGATTCGGGCCCCGACGGCGCAACGGTCGATGCCGACGGCTGCATCTGGGTCTGTCTCGTTCAGGTGGGCAAGATTGCCCGCTTCACCCCGGGTGGAAAGCTCGACCGGCTGATCGACGCGCCGACCGACATGCCTTCCTGCGTGGCGTTTGGTGGCGAGGATCTCTCGACGCTCTATGTCACGTCGATCAAGGATTCCGGCTCCGGTCGCGCCATCTCTCGCCATCCGCAGGGAGGTTGCCTCTTCGCCATCGAAGGGCTTGGCGTTCGCGGCCTGCCCGAGGCGCGTTTCGGCGCACCCGTGGCCCTGCCGATGGCGGGTGCCGCGTGATGCTGACACGCATGAACTCCCTCTCCGCGCTGCTTTCGCCATCGTCGATCGCGCTGGTCGGAGCCTCCGACGATGCCCAGCGCATCGGCGGACGCCCACTGCGCTATCTTCGCGAAGGCGGCTATCGCGGCGCGGTCTACCCGGTCAATCCGAAGCGCGAGACCGTCCAGGGCATGCGCGCCTACGGCTCGATCGCCGATCTGCCCGAAACGCCGGATGTCGCTATCCTTGCCGTGCCGGCGGCTGGGACACTCGAGGCCGTGCGTGCCTGCGCCGAGCGCAAGGTCAGGGCGGCGATCGTGTTTTCGGCCGGCTTCGCCGAAACCGACGAGGCGGGCAGGGCGATCCAGGTGGAGATGACAGGCATCGCCCGCGAAAGCGGCATGCGACTGCTTGGACCGAACTGCCTCGGGGTCTTCAACTCGACGATCGGCTATTACGGCACGTTTTCGGCGATCCTCGACGGCGCCTTCATCGAGCCCGGACCGGTCGGCGTCGTGTCGCAGAGCGGTGCCTACGGCTCGCACATCGCCCATCTGGCGCGCCAGCGTGGTCTCGGCATCGGCCACTGGATCACCACCGGCAACGAGTGCGACGTCGATGTCGCGGAGGCTCTGCGCTGGATGGTCGAGCAGCCGGACGTCAACGTGGTGATGGCCTACGCGGAAGGGGTCCGCAACCGCGACACCTTCGTGGAGGCGCTCGACGTGGCGCGGCAGCGCGAGAAGGCGATCGTCTTCATGAAGGTCGGCCGGTCGGAGGTCGGCGCCCATGCCGTGAGTTCTCACACCGCCGCGCTCGCCGGCTCGGATGCCGTGTTCGATGCGGTGTTCCGGCAGTATGGCGTCTGGCGCGCGAAGACCACGGCCGAACAGCTCGACGTCGCCTATGCGTGCTCCCGCGGAAAATACCCCGCCGGCAACACGCTTGGCATCTTCACCCTGTCCGGGGGCTTCGGCATCCAGATGGCCGACGACGCGGAAGCTGCCGGTCTCGACGTCGCGCCGATGCCGCAGGAAGCGCAGGCCGACCTCAAGGCGATGCTGCCCTATGCGTCGCCGCGCAATCCCGTCGATGCGACGGCGCAGGCCCTGACCGATCTGCCGCTGATGACGAGCTACATCGCCGCGATGCTGGAGAAGGGGGGCTATGATGTCTTCACCGGCATCTTCGGCAGTGGTCCGGCAAGCCCGACCTTCGCCGACCGCCTGCGCGAAGTGCTGGAAACGGCCTCTGCCGCGTCCCGCGAGACCATCATGACGCTGACCATGACGGCTCCGCCCGAAATCGTCCGGTCGTATGAGGAAAAAGGCTTCCTGATCCACGAGGACGGCACCGCGCTGATGAACGCGCTGGGCGCGCTGGTACATTTCCGCCGCAGCTTCGACCGTGCGAAGCAGGCCCCCGAGCATCTGCCGGTCGCCGAGGCGATCGATCTCGGCACGGCCGCGATTGGCGAGCACGAAGCCAAGCGCATCCTGTCGGCCGCCGGTATTCCCTTTCCAAAGGATGCGCTGGTCAGGCCGGGCGAGGATGCCGGCACGGCGGCAGCGGAAATCGGGTTCCCGGTCGTGGTCAAGATCGCTTCGCCCGACATAGCCCACAAGACCGAGATCGGCGGCGTGATCGTCGGTATCGCGGCCGAGGATGAGACACGCAAGGCCGCCGCCGAAATTCTCGAACGGGCCGCCCTGCATCGTCCGGACGCGCGCATCGACGGCGTGCTGGTCTCGCCGATGATCTCCGGTGGGGTCGAGGTGATCGCCGGCGTGTCGAGCGACCCTGCGTTCGGCCCGGTGGTCATGTTCGGACTGGGCGGCGTCTTCGTCGAGGTCCTGAAGGATGTGACCTTCCGCGCTGCGCCCTTCGACGTGGCCGAGGCCCACCGCATGATCCGCGAGATCCGGGGATACTCGATGCTGGAAGGCGTGCGCGGCGCGCCCCCCGCCGACGTCCAGGCGCTGGCTGCGATGTTGTCGGCGCTGTCGCGCTTCGCCGCCGCCAACGCGGCCGCGATCGAGAGCATCGATCTCAATCCCGTCCGGGTGCTCGAAGCGGGCAAGGGTGTCGTTGCGCTCGACGCGCTGATCGTGCCTCGGGCGTGACGGACTGACTGGAGTGAGGGGAATGGACGAGAACAGACTGACGGAACTCCTCGACCGCGAGGCGATCCGGGACTGCATCTATCGCTACTGCCGCGGCATCGACCGGGCGGACGAGGCGGCGTTGCGGTCATCCTACTGGCAGGACGCACAAGACTGCCATGGCGCCTACAGGGGCTCGGCCGAAGGGTTCATCGGGCTCGCGCTCGAGGTCTTCAAGACCGGGCCGCGCAACGTGCATCAGGTTTCGAACATCCTGGTCGAATTCACCGCTCCTGGCGTGGCGGTGGTCGAGAGCTATTTCAACGCCCTTCAAAGAGGACCGGACCGGGAGGGTGTGGTGCGCCAGTTCCTGCTTGCCGGTCGCTATTGCGACCGGTTCGAGAAGCGGGGCGGGGAATGGCGCGTCGCGGATCGGGTCGTCGCCTACGACTGGGTCGAGGAGCAGACGCCGCCCTCCGCAGGGGAGGAAGAGCGCTTCGGCGCCCGTCGGCCCGTCGGCGCCGCCTATCCGGAAGACCCGATCTACGCCGTGTTGCGCGCCGCAGGGACTTCACAGGTCTGAAACTATTCATCCAGTGCGTGAAGGTGTTGCATGCGAACGGCTCTTCCTCACAATGGCGACGGAGTGGTTGCCGAAGGCGCGGCCACGATGGTGACGGAGTTAGGATCCCATGGCCGTGACGCAGGCATTGAGCCGTTTTCCCGCATCCTTTCAGGTTTCTCCGGTGAGGAGTGAACGCGTGACGAAGGCCATCGAAAAAGACGTGCCGGCGGGGGTCGGCGAAAGCGAGTTCAAGACCGCGATGCGCCAGGTCGCCTGTTCGGTCGCGGTCATCACCGCCCGTTCCGGCAAGCTCGTCAATGGCCTCACGGCCACGGCCGTCTGCTCTGTTTCGGCAAGCCCGCCTGTGCTCCTCGTGTGCGTCAACAAGGGGGCTTCTGCCGAAGCGATCATCGCCGAAAGCGGGTCATTCGCCGTCAACTTCCTCACCGAGGAACAGCATCGCGTCGCGCGCCTGTTTTCCACGTCCAAGCTCAGCCCCGACGAGCGTTTCGCCGAAGGTCGCTGGCAGGCGCAGGTCACCGGCGCCCCCGTTCTCGACGGTGCGCTCGCAAGCTTTGATTGCCTCGTCGAGGACTGCGTCCCGTCGGGGACGCACAACATCTATTTCGGGCGGGTCGTGGCCACCGCATCGCTCGACCAGGAAGGGCTGATCTATCGCGACGGCTCGTTCCGTCGCTTGGCGCCCATCGCCTGACGGGCGTCAGAAGGGGAGGAGATCGAAATGCGGGACATCGGCAGGATCGTGGTGGTCACCGGCGCGGCAGGCGGCATCGGCCGCGCGCTGGCTGGCCTGTTTGCTGCCGACGGCGATGCGGTGGTGTGCGTCGATCTACCCGGAACCGACGTCGTTGCGCTTTCCGAACGGCTGGGGGGCGGTCATCTCGGCGTGACCTGCGACGTATCGTCGGAAGCCGACATCCTGGAGCTGTTCGACCGCATCGACGAGCGCTACGGCCGTGTCGACGTGCTGGTCAACAATGCCGCGATGGGACCGACCATGGCGGCAACGGTGGATACCGGGCTCGATGCCTTCCGCAAGGCGATCGGCATCAACCTCGTCGGCCCGTTCGTGATGGCGCGCGAAGCCGCGCGTCGCATGAAGCCGGGCGGCGCGATCGTCAACATCGCCTCCTTGGCCGGCGTGCTCGGCAATCCGCGCCGTAATGCCTATGCCGCCTCCAAGGCCGGCCTCATCTCGGTGACGAAATCGCTCGCCTGCGAATGGGCGGCGCGCGGCATCCGGGTCAGCGCGGTGGCGCCGGGCTATGTCCGAACGCCCATGGTCGCCGAACTCGAGCGAACTGGGAAGGCCGATCTCGGCGCCGTGCGTCGGCGCGTCCCGGTCGGCCGCATGGCGCGGCCAGACGAGATTGCACAAGCCGCTCGCTTTCTCGCATCCTCGCGGGCACGCTACGTGACCGGCGCGGTGCTGGCGGTCGATGGCGGATGGGCATCGTTCAACCAGCCGGGCGATGCGCATCCCCCCGTGGACGGCACTCCGCAGGACGAATTGTCGCCTCCCGCGCTGCCGTCGTCCGGCCGCATCGTCGTGATCACCGGCGCCGCGCGCGGCATCGGAGAGCAAATCGCGAGGGCGTTTGCCGCCAATGGCGATACCGTGATCATCGCCGACCGCGACGGGGAGGGCGCCCGGTCCATCGCGGATGGGCTCGGCGGGCCGCATGCGGGATACGCCCTCGACGTTGCTTCGGAGGACCAGGTCGTTTCCGTCTTCGCCGAGATTGCTCGCAAGTTCGGCCGCGTCGACGTCCTCGTGAACGATGCCGCCGTCGCCGATGGCTTCAGGCCGGCCCTCGACCAGGGCCCGGCCGACCTGGAAACGGTGCTCGACGTCAACCTGGCCGGCGCGTTCCTGTGCACCCGCGAGGCCCTGAAGGCCATGCGGCCGGGCTCGATGATCCTCAACGTCGGCTCGATCAACACCTTCCTGCCTTTCGCGCCGCGCCATGCCTATGGCGCCTCGAAGGCCGGGATCGACATCCTGACGCGCTGCATGGCGGCCGAGTTGGGCCCGCAGGGCATTCGCACCGCCACGATCGCGCCGGGCTACATCCGCACGCCAGGCGTGGCCGCCCTCGAAGCCGCCGGCCGCATCGATGGGCACGCCATCGGACGCCGGATACCGATGGGCGAGATGGGGCGTCCCGAGGACATCGCCGACGCGACCCTGTTCTTCGCCTCGCCGGATGCGTCCTACGTCAATGGCTCGATCCTCTACGTCGATGGCGGCTGGACCGCTTTCGGCAATGCCGGCAATGCCAGCGAGGTGGCGAGCAGTTCAAGCGAGGAGACAACCGAATGATCGTCGACCATTCGCCCAGGGACGGCTTGCGCCTGCTCGAGCCGGAGGACTTCAAGGGCTTCAAGCTGCGCCTGTCCGGCCATGCCGATGTCCGCCCGGCCATCGGCGGCGTTCGCTTCGTCGATGACGGCAACGTGCTGATCGGCGTCGACCTGGTGCCGGCGCTGCCCGGCGCGCCCGATACCGATGACTGGCGGCGGGGCTACCAGGCGATGGTCGCCTATGCGGCCGGGAAGGGGTGGGTCGACGACGCCACCAACGCCATTCGCGCCCATGTCGAGCGCTTGCCCTGACGGGCGCATGAACGGGCCCACCGATCTGGAACCAAGGAAAGACCGAGGAGACACCCATGGAATTCGGGACATTCATACTTGCCGCCCAGCGCGGCTATCACCAGCCGTCGGACGTCGTGCTGAGGAACTCCATCGAGCAGGCGGTGACCTCCGAGCAGGCGGGCTTCGACACGGCCTGGTTCGCCGAACACCACTTCAACAACTACAGCCTCGTGCCGTCGCCGCTGATGATGGTGTCGCACCTTGCGGGCGTGACGAAGACCATCCGTCTCGGCACCGCCGTCTGCGTCCTGCCGCTCTACCAGCCGCAGCGGCTGCTCTCGGAGATCGGTTTCGCCGACATCGTATCCAACGGTCGCCTCGAACTCGGTGTCGGTTCCGGCTACCAGCAGTTCGAGTTCGAACGCTTCGGTGTCAATGTCGATGACGCGCCGGCAGTGTTCTCCGAGTATCTCGACATCATCATGAAAGGTCTCAACCAGAAGATCTTCGAGCATGACGGGGCCCACATCAAGATTCCGCCGACGGCGATCTCCGTCCGAACCGTGCAGCGCCCGACGCCGCCGATCTGGATCGCGGCGGGTTCGGCGCGCAGCATGGGCCGGGCCTATCGCGAAGGCCACAATCTCTTCGTCACCGCCTTCCACAACGGGCTGGAAACCGTGACGTCCCTCCGCGAGACCCTCGAACAGGCTGCCGCGTCGGAAGGCAAGAAGGTGACGGATGCCAGGATTTCGCTGCTTCGCTGCTGCTATGCCAGCGACAATCAGGCCGAGATCGACAGCTACCTGGAGAATGCCCGGTTCCAGCGGCGCCTTTCCGAAGCCCTGCACCAACGCCGCCAGCAGAGCGAGGACGGCTACATGCTCAAGGAGACACCGACCCAGCAGGACCTGTCCTTCGAGACCATGCAGAAGAACCTGCCGATCGGCAGCGTCAACCGGGTCATCGACCGCCTGCTCGAAGAGATCGAGATCCTGAAGCCGGACCAGATCGCCGTGCAGACGCAGCTTGGTGACTTCGACCAGAAGACCATGGTGAAGCAGATCGAGACCTGGGGCGACAAGATCATCCCGGCGGTCAACAAGGCGCTGGGAACGACCTCGGCACCAAAGGCGATGGCAATGCACGCATGAGGCGGTGCGCCGGGCCGTCGACTGGCCTGGCGCGCTCGCTTTCGCGGGAGTTCCTCGAATGGCCGGAAGGGCCGGCGTCGCGCCGGCCGCGCTCTATCCGAACACCGACCACCCCATGCGGGTGGTGAGCTGTTCCAGCGCCAGCGTGCCGAGAAGCGAGTTGCCGTTTTCGTCGAGCGTCGGCGACCACACGGCGATGGAGGCCGTGTCGGGCGCGATGGCCAGGATGCCGCCGCCAACCCCGCTCTTGGCCGGCAGGCCGACGCGATAAGCGAACTCGCCTGATCCGTCATACTGGCCGCACGTCATCATCAGCGCGTTCAGGCGTCGCGAAAGCTTGGCGTCGACATCAGGGTCCTCGCCATTGCCGTCGATGCCGTCATGCATCAGGTAGCGCCCAGCGAGCGCGAGCTGGCGGCAGGTCAACTCGATGGCGCATTGTTCGACATAGAGTTTCATCACGGCTTCGACGTCATGGTGGAGGTTGTCGAAGGCCTTGGCGAGATTGGCCATCGCTCGGTTCAGGTAACCCGCGCTCTTGCCGTCCTCGGTCACGATTTCCTTCAGCCGACCCAGCGTCTTCTCTCCGACATGATGTTCGAGGAAGGCGCGGACATCGGCATGCCCGCCATGATCCTTCGGTCGACCGAGGACGATGTCGCATACAACCAGCGCGCCGGGATTGATGAAGGGATTGCGCGGGATGCCCTTGTGGCGCTCGAGGTCGACGATGGAGTTGAACGGGTCGCCGGACGGTTCGCGGCCGACGCGTTTCCAGACCTCGTCGCCATAGGCGCGCAGGGCGAGCGTGAGGGCGAAGACCTTCGATATGCTCTGGATCGCGAACGGCACGTCCGTGTCACCACCCGAAACCAGGTCGCCATCGACCGTGGCCACGGTGATGGCGAAGCGGTCGGTCTCGATGTCGCCCAATCCCTCCAGATGATCGGCTGCCTTGCCGAAATCCTCGATGACGTCCATCCGCGCGACGATCTCGTCGACCGCCTGTTTGAGGTGGTCGAGATCGACCCGCCGTGCCTTCTTTGCCATGTGGATGCTCCCTGCCGGGTCTCAAACGCACGAGGCGCGGGATCGATCCTCATCGGACGACGTCATGGGGCTTTGCGGATCTGTGACGTCATGGCCTGCTCCGCCTCGAAAGCGGTGATCCGCATCCCGGTCGGGACTGTGGCGTGACCCGGCCTCTTGTGTTTTCCGCCGGTTGCGGCTAAGCGCGCGGCAACTGCAACAGGCCGGCAACGGACGTCCAGGGAAAGAGACATGGCAAAAGGTAAATTCGAGCGCACCAAGCCTCATGTGAACATCGGCACGATCGGTCAC
>NZ_RWKW01000129.1 GCF_003970795.1 Aquibium carbonis
CTCGGCCGCCGTCAGCCGCGCCGCGCCGGCGCGGGCGAACCGCAGCACCAGGGCCTTGCGGGTGGCCGCCGCCAGCCGGTGCTCGGGCGCCTCGCGCAGGATCTCGGCGCCGTAGCCGTCGGAGAGGATGAAGCCGCATTCGGCCGGGAAGATCGCGGCCGGCACCTCGGGATGCGTGGCGAAGAAGAAGCGGTCCGAGTGCAGCCGGTAGTCGGGCCATTTGCGGTCGACGCGGAAATCCTCGACCGAGGACTTGATCTCGATGATCCAGATCTCGCCGCTGCACGTCAGCGCGACGAGATCGGCGCGGCGCCCGCCCACCAGGGCGAGTTCGGGCAGCACGTGCGCGTTCATCTGCAGCAGCATGCGCTGGACGCCGCGGCGGATGACCAGCGCGCGCTCGGACTGGCGTCCATCGGCCAGCGGGTTGGCGAGAATCGGTGAGACGATCGGCATGGCGGCGACCTTGCCACCAATGCGCGGCGGGCGAAACCCGGCCGGCCTGCAACTTCGGTGGCATGCTGACACCGGCTTTCGTCGCTGGCGGGAAGATTTGTTGCCGAATTGCAATAAATGTGGCGCAAAGTTGTCCGCGATCCTGGCGCGGGCCCGGTTCTGCTTGGCCTGTCATGGTAAAGCTGCGTTAAGGATTTCGACCTAAGCATGTCGCGGACAAGGCGGACGGCGACGTCCAGCAACATTCGGAAGGCACGATGAACGCAAGAACTTACCTGATCGCCGCCGGACTGGTTCTGACGATGGCCCTGACGGGCTGTAGCACGGACGGTTCCGTCACCATGTTCTCGTCGGGCTACGGCACCACGAAGGATGCCGGGTATCAACTGCCCGCCATCCCGATTGCGAAGGTTCCGACCAAGTATCACCGCCAGGTGGTGCGCTACGAGACCAAGGAACAGCCGGGCACCATCATCGTCAACACGGACGAGAAGTTCCTCTACTTCGTCATGCCCGAAGGCAAGGCGATGCGCTACGGCATCGGCGTCGGCCGCGAAGGCTTCGAGTGGAAGGGCACCGCCCGCATCGCCATGAAGCGGGAATGGCCGGTCTGGACCCCGCCGGCCGCCATGATCGGCCGCCAGCCGGAACTCGCCAAGTGGCGCGGCGGCATGCCCGGCGGCCTGTCGAACCCGCTCGGCGCGCGCGCGCTGTATCTCTACAACAAGAACGGCGACACCGGTTACCGCCTGCACGGCACGCCTGAGTGGAACTCGATCGGCCACGCCATGTCGTCGGGCTGCATTCGCCTGATCAACCAGGACATCATCGACCTCTACAGCCGCGCCGAGAACGGCGCCAAGGTCATCGTGATGTAGGATTGACGCGTCCATCCGGCATGTTGGACGCGCATGATAAAACCGGGTCGTGGCGCGCAGCCCTCATCGACAAGGGGACGCGCTCACACCCGGTTCGCGGCTTGACGAGAGATCTCGCTCCATAGAGCGTCGGGCTCGAAGTCCAGGCGCTGCTCCAGCCAGACGATCACGTCCAGCGGATGCGCAACGATCACATCGACGTCGGATCGGCGATGGCGCAGGGCGTAGAGTTGCCTCTGCCCCGATGCTGCCTGCACGAGGCGCGTGTCGACCCGGATGGCGTCCCTCGTCTGGAAATCCTTCAGATTGTCCGTCACGAGAAGCGCTGCACTCGAGGCGAAAGCCGTGGCCAGCACGCCGGCATCCTCGGCGTCGGCCATCGCGAATTGTTCGCGTCCGCCGAGCAGGAGATAGGGGTCGAGTTCACCCGGCCCATGCTTCATGATGCCCATGACCGCTTCGATGTAGGCTTCCGCGCCATCGGGTGATGCTCCTTGGCGTGTCAGCACATGAGCGAGTGTCTCGAGCATTTCGATGGAGATGACGAGCTGCGCTTCACGCCCTTCATGTCCCCATCTTCCGCTCGCAACCATGGAAACGATCCTCTGGGCCGCGGTCCCCCGTCGGCCCCTGGCGGTCGCCATCAGGTTCGTCACCCAGACATTCACATCCAGCAGAATGCGCAGCGGCAGCGTCACCGATCCGGTTTCGCACGACCTGCGGCTTCGCTCAGCCGGGTCGCCTCTTCCATGAGGTCGATCTCCTCCGCCCCGGCGTCCGGGCCGCCGAAGACACCTTCGGCCGTCAGGCGTTCGGTCGCCGTTTCCAGACGAAGGCGCGAAACGGCTGCCATCATCTCGCGCGAGAGGCGCCTGATGCCATTCACGTCCTGATGCGACTGCAATTCGAGCAGTGTGTCGCGCACGTCCTTGGGGAGGCCCGTGAACACCGCGAGAGCACTGGAAACGACGTTGGATACCGAGCGATGCTCTTTCTCGGCGACGCTGCGGACCTTGAGCGCCATCTGGTCATCGACATTGGCGGAGAGCGTCACGGCCATCGCTGCCAGTCCTCCATAGAAATCGACTGTTCCTATATAGTCGACCCCGCGGAGGCGATCAATCTGTCAGACGGCTGCATGGGGCCGCGTCCATGCGCCGTCCGATGTCTGGACATGCGGAGACGCCCTGCCCCGTCGGCGTCGTGCCGGCGAAGGCCGGCAGGGCATCGCGAGGATGCCCGCCGCCGGTCTCACATGACCTGCTCGACCTGCTGGACCTCCGGCACGAAGTGGCGCAGCAGGTTCTGGATGCCATGCTTGAGCGTGGCGGTGGACGAGGGGCAGCCGGCGCAGGCGCCCTTCATGTGCAGGAACACGGTGCCGTTCTCGAAGCCGCGGAAGGTGATGTCGCCGCCATCCTGCGCCACCGCCGGCCGCACGCGCGTGTCGAGCAGTTCCTTGATCGTCAGCACGAGCTCCTCGTCGGCCTTGTCGTAGAACTCCTCGCCGCTCTCGGCGTCGCCCTCGGACGTGGCCGTGACCATGACGGGCGCGCCCGACATGAAATGCTCCATGATGGTGCCGAGAATGGCGGGCTTGAGGTGCTGCCATTCCGGACCGTCCTTGGTGACGGTGATGAAATCATAGCCGAAGAACACGCCGGTCACGCCCGGCACCTCGAACAGGCGCCCGGCCAGCGCCGAGGAGCCGGCGGCGGTGTCGGGGTCGCGGAAGTCGGCCGTGCCCTCGTTCATGACCACCTTGCCCGGCAGGAACTTGAGCGTTGCGGGGTTGGGCGTGGCTTCTGTCTGGATGAACATGGCGGGATCTCCTGCCGTTTCAGTTTTGAATAATTCTAAATAGGCTCGGCCAGCCCGCGGATCAAGCGGCTGCCTGGCGAAAGCTCGGCTGTTTTCGTGTCGTCAGGCGAGGGCTTCGATGTCCTCGTCGGTCAGGTTGGCCGGAACCACGGTGACCGGGATCTGGAAGCCGATGGTGCCCTTGCCCGAGATCGAGGAGACGAGCGGTCCCGGCCCCTCCTTCGACGACCCGGCGGCGAGGATCAGGATGGCGATGTCCTGGTCCTCCTCGATCAGCTTGCGGATTTCCTCCGAAGCCTCGCCCTCCCGGATGACGAGCTCCGGCTCGATGCCGGATTTTTCGCGCACCTTGGCGGCCGACTGGTCGAGGGCGGCGCTGGCGGTGGCGTTGGCCTCCTCGCGCATGATCTTTTCCACGCCCATCCACTGCTGGAAGTCGGAGGGTTCGATCACGAACAGCAGGACCAGCGCGCCGCCCGTGGTGAGCGCCCGGCGCGACGCATAGGCCACGGCGCGCTCGCATTCGGGCGTGTCGTCCACCACCGCAAGGAACTTGCGCCGATGGCCGGCCTCCCGGCTCAGTCGTTTCGAGACCATTCAGTCCGTACGCCCCGTTGATCGCGCGCAATCTGCCACCATGGCGGTCCGGCCGCAAGCCGGGCGACGGAGGCGCTGGCGCGAAGCGCTCAATTGGCCAGCAGCCCGATGATCTCGCGCACGCCCTTCATGGTGGCCTCGGCCTGCTGGCCCGCGCGCTCGCCGCCGTCGCGCAGGACGGAATCGACATAGGCGCGGTCGGCCGAGATGCGCCGCATCTCGGCGGCGATCGGGGCGAGCCTGTCGACGGCGAGATCGGCCAGCGCCGGCTTGAAGGCGGAAAACTGCTGGCCGCCGAAATCGCGGATGACCTGTTCGCGCGGGCAGTCGGCGAGCGCGGCGTAGATGCCGACGAGGTTTTCGGCCTCAGGCCGGCCCTTCAGCCCCTCGACCTCGGACGGCAGGGCCTCCGGATCGGTCTTGGCCTTGCGGATCTTCTTCGAGATCGTGTCGGCGTCGTCGGTCAGGTTGATGCGCGACAGATCGGACGGGTCCGACTTCGACATCTTCTTCGACCCGTCGCGCAGGCTCATGACGCGGGTGGCCGGGCCCTCGATCAGCGGCTCGGTGAGCGGGAAGAAGCCGTTGACGGCCTCCTCGCCCATCTGCATCTCGACGCCGAGGCCGAGATCGCCGATCCGGGCGGAGAAGTCGTTGTTGAACTTGATGGCGATGTCGCGCGTCAGCTCCAGGTGCTGCTTCTGGTCGTCGCCGACGGGCACGTGGGTGGCGCGGTAGACCAGGATGTCGGCCGCCATGAGGCTCGGATAGGCGAGCAGGCCGAGCGAGGCGTTCTCGCGGTCCTTGCCGGCCTTGTCCTTGAACTGCGTCATGCGGTTCATCCAGCCGATGCGCGCCACGCAGTTGAAGATCCAGGCCAGTTCCGCGTGCTGCGGTACCCGCGACTGGTTGAAGACGATGTGCTTCTTCGGATCGATGCCCGAGGCGAGGAAGGCCGCGGTGATGGAACGCGTCTGCCCGGCCAGATCCTCGTGCACCAGCTGCGCCGTGATCGAATGCAGGTCGACCACGCAGTAGATGCAGTCATGCGTCTCCTGCAGGGCGACGAACTTGCGGATGGCGCCGAGATAATTGCCGAGATGCAGGTTTCCGGTGGGCTGGACGCCGGAGAAGACGAGCGGCTTGAAGGTGGACATGGAATCCTCGTGGGGTGGCTTGTGGAGGGCCGTTTCGCGCGCGGCGAAAGTCGAGCGGGCTTATGAACGATGCGGCTTTGGCCCGCAAGGGGTCAGCCGCCGCCGGCTCCCAGCCGGCGCCCGATCCAACCGAGAGCGTCGCCGGCCCGGTCCCGCAAACGGCGGCGGGCGAGCCTGATGTCGCCGATGCCGATGCCGGTCTGCCCCGGCCGCATGCGCTGGGCTTCGGTCAGTCGAAGCTCCATGACGCTGTAGTCGTCCGGCAGAAGCCGCGCGTCGATCCGCGCCGCGGCCTCCCAGCGGTCCTCGACCTGGCGAGGTCGCGACATCCGCGCGTCGAATGCCGCCCCGTTCAGCGCGAGGGACAGGCCCTTCAGGGCGGCACGATCCGCGTGCGTGACCACGATGCGGATGGCGACGGGACCGGTGCAGCAGAAGGGCAAGAGGATCTTCGGTTTCGGGTTTCTGCCGACCCGCCTGAAGCGCCCCTGCTCGAGCGGTTGCCAGTCCAGCGCACGGGGCGAGTCATCCTGCGCAATCGTCACAGGACCTTCAAGCCGACGCAGGTCCGGCCGGAGGATACCCTTGTTGAGGGCGTTCGAGCGGGCGAGCGCGCCGTTTTCGAAGGTCTCGTAGCGACCGTGGCGCACGACCATGAACGTTCCCTCGGCCCTTGCGCGTTCGACTTCGGCATCGACGAAAGCCGCATGGTCCGGCGCATCGAGACGCTGGAGCGCATGATCCTGCTCGTCGGAGGTATGGCGGAGATAGCTGAGATATCTGTGGCCGGCCGCGAACTTGTGGACGCTCACGCGCCGCGTGGACGCGAAGCGCATGCCGGCGCCGACGGCGCGCAAGAGCAGATCGCAATCGACCGGGGCGGCAATCTCCATCGGATGCCGCCACGGGCCGATGCGCCCGGTGACGTCGCGCCGGTGCGCCAGGCTGGAGGGGGGGAAGAAGTGCTCCCGCGCGGCCGCGGAATCGTCGAACAGGCCGGTGACCTGCCTGAAGTCGCTGCCTGCGGGGCCATGGAAGATCGTTCCGGCAACGGCGACGTCCAGATCCGGGTCCGCGGCAAACAGCGCGTCCAGCGACGCCAGATGGTCAGGCGCCCAGATGTCGTCATGGCCGATATAGGCAATGAGATCGCCTTCCGCCCGCCGGATCCCCTCGTTGTTTGGAAAGGACTGGCTCCCGCAGCGTTCGGCGAGATTGAACCAGCGCACGCGCGCGTCGAGCAGCGGCCGCACGATGTCGGGCGTGTCGTCGGTACAACAGTCGCCCACGACGATCAGCTCGAAATCGCGGTGGCTCTGGTCGAGCACCGACCGGATCGACGGAAGAATGTGGCGACCCCGGTTGTAGGTCGCCATGATGACCGACATCCCCACCATCAGGCGAACTGGTAGGGAATGCCCGGATGATCCCGCCGCAACCGCGACTTGTCGGGGTTGCCCGGGTCGTAGGCTTTGGTCGGCATGTTGACGAAGGTCGCCACGTCAACGCCCCGGTTCTGCACGCCGTGCACGACACGGGGCGGGATCGTGACGAGCACCTTGTTGGCGCCGCCCACGTCGAGGACGTTCAGCCTGCCGCAGGTCGGGCTTTCCTTCCGCAGATCATACAGCACCACCCGGACATCGCCATTGGTGAAGGCGAGACGGTCGGACTGCCGCTTGTGATAGACCCAGGCCCGCACGGAACCAGGCGCCGCCGAGACGAGGTAGACGTGCGGCGGCAACGGGATCGTCTCGCGCAGGTCCGACAGGAGCACGGTCAGATCGCCGCGATGATCCGCATATGTCCGAAGCCGCTGCAAGCGCACGCCGTCGATGGCGTCATCGACCGCGACGTCATCGAGGAAGGGGACCGTTTCCCGCCACGGTTCGTCGTCTTCGAAATCGTCGAGCGAAAGCAGAGCGCGTTCCTTCCCTGATCCACGGTGGACGGCGAACGAGACGCCGCCCATGGATCGTCACGCTAGCTGACAAACAAAACCGGCTCAACCTGATCGGACGTTGCTCGACGCATTCCTGGCTCGTGGAAGGCCAGGCGTCTCGAACGGGCGCGGCGAAGGCCGATCGCGCGCCCGTGGGCGAGCGCGAAGGGGTCGATCATCGGCCCTCGCCCGGGGACCGCTTGCGCCGCCGCAGCATCGCCATCAGCTGGGCGCGGTCCAGCGCCCCGGTGGCGATGACGATGGCGAAGTAGACCACCGCCGCGATCATGATGATGCCGAGCACGGTGACGAGACGCAGGAGCAGCGGGCCGGCGAGCCAGCCAGCGGCGAGACCCTGCAAGGCCCAGAGCACGCCGCCCATGGCGAGGCCGGCTGCGACGATCAGCGCGACGCGCCGGAGCGTGGCGGGCGACGGGCGGAAGGCTGCGCGCCTCCACAGCGTTCCGGCCAGGAGCAGGAGGTTGATCCAGGCGGCGATGGAGGTGGCGAGCGCCAGCCCGACATGGCCAAGGACCGGGAACAGCGCCAGCGCGCCGACGATGTTGGCCACGACCGCCACCATCGAGAACCACATCGGCGTCTTCATGTCCTCGCGGGCGAAGAAACCGGGCGAAAACACCTTGATCAGCACGTAGGCCGGCAGGCCGACGGCGAAGGCGGCGAGGGCGGCCGCCGTCAGCGCCGTCGTCTCGGCGGTGAAGGCGCCGCGCTCGTAGAGCAGGGCGACGATCGGGGCGGGCATGACGGCGAGCCCGACGGCGGCCGGAAAGGTGAGGCCGAGCGCAAATTCCAGCGAGCGGTTCTGCAGGTGCTGGGCGTCGGCCTCGTCGCCGGCCTTCAGCGAGCGCGTCAATTCGGGCAGCAGCACGACGCCCACCGCGATGCCGATGACGCCGAGCGGCAGCTGGTTGATGCGGTCGGCATAGTTGAGGAGCGCGATGGCGCCGTCCTGCGCCGAGGCGATGATCTGCCCGACGAGCAGGTTGATCTGGGTGACGCCGCCGGTGAGCAGGGCCGGGCCCATGAGGACCAGCAAGCGGCGGACGGCGGGCGTCAGGCGCGGGCGGCGCAGGCGCATGGCGTAGCCTTCGCGGTGCGCGCCCCACATCAGGAAGAGGAGCTGGGCGATGCCCGAGGCGAACACGCCCCAGGCGAGCCACAGGCCGGTGACGCGCGATTCGACGCCAAGATAGAGCGCGGCGACGAGCACGCCGATCAGGATGAGGTTGAGCAGCACCGGCACGATGGCGGCGAGGAAATAGCGCCGCATGGAATTGAGGATGCCGGAGAACATCGCCACCAGCGACATGCAGAACAGATAGGGGAACATGATCCTGGTCATCAGGACCGTGAGGTCGAACTTCTCGGGCGTGTCGGCGAAGGCCGGCGCGATGATGGTGCCGACGAGCGCGGGCATGAAGACGATGGCCAGCACCGAAAGCACCAGCAGCGCCACGACGAGCACGGACAGCACTTCCTCGGCGAAGCGGCGCGCGCCCGCCATTCCATCGCCCTCGAGCTCCTTGGCGAAGAGCGGGATGAAGGCGGTGTTGAAGGCGCCTTCGGCGAAGAGGCGGCGAAACAGGTTGGGGAAGCGGAACGCGGCGTAGAAGGCGTCGGCCACCGGCCCCGCGCCCAGCGCGGCGCCGATCAGCGCCTCGCGCACGAAGCCGAAGACGCGGCTGGCCATGGTGGCGCCGCCGACGCTGGCGAATTTTCCGACGAGGCTCATGCTGGACCGGTGGGGTGGGAGGAGGACGGGACGGCGGTGGCGAGAGGGTCCAAGGACGCCTACTCCGCCGCCGCCTTGAGCTTCTGGCCGCGACCCGGGCCGCCAGACAGCGTTTCGATCAGCCGTTCGCGGATGGCCGCCTGGCGGGTCGGGTTCTCGATCTTCTGCCCGGTCAGGTCGGTGACGTAGAAGGTGTCGATCACCTTCTCGCCGAAGGTGGTGATGTGGGCCGAGGCGATGTCGAGCGACAGGTCGGAAATGGCGCCGGTGATCTCCGACAGCAGCCCCGGCCGGTCGAGCCCCTCGACCTCGATGACCGAGAACCGGTTCGACAGCGAATTGCGCACCTGGGCGAGCGGTTCGATGCGGAACACCTTCTGGCCGCGCTTGGGCTTGGTGCGCTTCTCGATCATGTCGGGAAGGCGCGTGCGGCCCGACAGCACGTCCTCGATGAGCTTGCCGACGCGCTGGGCGCGGCGCAGCTCGTCCTCGTCGCGCTCGAATTCGCGGTTGATCAGGATCGTGTCGAGCGCGCGGCCGTCGGTGGTGGTGAAGATCTGGGCGTCGACGATGTTGGCGCCGGCCGCCGCGCAGGCCCCGGCCACCACCGACAGGAGGCGGGGATGATCGGGCGTCAGAACGGTGATCTCGGTCACCGCCTCGAAGGCATGCATGTTCACGGCCGTGGTGAAGACCTTCTTCGCCGCGTCCGCCTCGCGGATCAGATGCGCGTGGCGCACCTGATCCTTCGTGTCGACGATCAGCAGATAGTTGTCGTAGTGCAGCGCCAGGATGCGCTTGCGGTCCTTTTCCGGCCAGCCGACGAGCGCGCCGGCCAGTTCCTCGCGGGCCTGTTCGGCCCGCTTGGCGCGCGACACTTCCGAAAAGCCGCCGGTGAGCAGGAGTTCGGTCTCGTAGTAGAGGGTGCGCAGCAACTGCCCCTTCCAGCCGTTCCAGACGCCCGGCCCGACGCCGCGAATGTCGCAGATCGTCAGCACCAGGAGCATCTTCAGCCGCTCCACCGACTGCACGACCGTGGCGAAATCGTCGATGGTCTTGCGGTCGTTGAGGTCGCGCGTCTGGGCCGTCATCGACATGGCGAGATGGTTTTCGACCAGCCAGGCGATTGTTTCGGTCTCCGCGGGCGAGAAGCCCATGTGCGGGCAGATGCGCCGCGCGATCCGCGCGCCCGCCTCGGAATGATCCTCGGGGCGGCCCTTGGCGATGTCGTGCAGCAGGATGGCGGCGTAGAGCACCTCGCGCTGCGGCTTCAGGCCCGGAACGAGCTTGTGGGCGAGCGGATGCAGCTTCTCGTTCTCGCCGCGCTCGATCTCGGCCATGACGCCGATGCAGCGCAGGAGATGCTCGTCGACGGTGTAGTGATGATACATGTTGAACTGCATCATCGCGACGATCTTGCCGAAGTCGGGGATGAGCTTGCCGAGAACCCCCGCCTCGTTCATGCGGCGCAGGTTGAGCTCGGGGTTCCTGTTCGACGTCATGACGTCGAGGAACAGCTGGTTGGCCTCGGGATTGCGCCGCAGATTGCGATCGATGAGCTTCAGGGACCGCGTGACGAGCTTCAGCGCGTCGGGATGAAACTCGAGGCCGTGCTTGTCGGCGAACCAGAACAGCCGCAGCAGGTTGACCGGATCGCGCTCGAACACCGCGTCGTCGGCGACCGTGATGCGGTCATTGTCGATGATGAAGTCGGACGTGCCGGCGAGCTTGCGGCGGCGGCGCTGGAAGCTCTGCAGGAACCGGTTGAACCCCGGCACGTGCTTGGCCTGCTCCTCCTCCAGAGCGGCGCAGAAGATGCGGGTCAGGTCGCCCACTTCCTTGGCGACGAGGAAGTAGTGCTTCATGAAGCGCTCGACCGCCGACAGGCCGGGGTGGCTGGTGTAGCCCAGCCGCTCGGCGATGTCGCGCTGGACGTCGAAATGCAGCCGCTCCTCGGCCTTGCCGGTCTGGAAATGCAGGTGGCATCGCACCGCCCACAGGAAATCCTCGGCCTTGACGAACTGGAGATATTCCTCGCGCGTGAACACGCCCTTTTCGACGAGCTCCTCGCCGGTGCGCACGCGATAGAAGTATTTCGCGATCCAGAACAGCGTGTGGAGGTCGCGCAGGCCGCCCTTGCCGTCCTTGACGTGCGGTTCGACGAGGTAGCGGCTGGCGCCGGCCTTGCGGTGGCGCTCGTCGCGCTCGGCGAGCTTGGCCTGCACGTATTCGGCGCCCGTGGCGCGCACGACCTCGTGGTCGAACCGCGCCATCAGCTCGTCGTAGAGCTTTCCCTCGCCCCAGAGATAGCGCGCCTCGAGCACGGCGGTGCGGATGGTGATGTCGGTGCGCGAGAGGCGGATGCACTCGTCGATGTTGCGGGTGGCGTGGCCCACCTTCAGACCCAGGTCCCAGAGCATGTAGAGCAGGTATTCGACGACCTGCTCGCCCCAGGGTGTCTGCTTGTAGGGCAACAGGAACAGGAGATCGATGTCGGAGCCGGGCGCCAGCGTGCCGCGGCCATAGCCGCCGACGGCGACGATGGCCATGCGCTCGCCCGACGACGGGTTCTTCGACCGGTAGACATGGGTGACGGCGTAGTCGTAGAGCGCCCGGATCACCTCGTCCATGAGATGCGACAGGCGAACCGCGCAGACGGTGCCGCCGCCGTCCTGCATCAGCATGTCCTCGGCGCGCCTGCGTCCGGCGGCGAGCCGTTCGCGCAGGGTCTGGAGGACGGCGGTGCGCGCCTGGGTTCCCGATCCGTCGCCATCCGTCCGCGCGGTCAGCGCCGTCAGTTCGCGGCGGAGCGTGTCGCCGTCGATCATCTCGTCGAGCTTGAGGGGTATCTTCGCCATGGGCGCCGAGTCGGTCCGCGTCGTTGCAGCGCTCTCTTAGCGCGATTGCCGCCGCCTGCCTACGCCCGGCACGGTGTCAGGCGGCGCGGCGATCCTCGGAAGCGCTCTCGGTCCTGCGCTCCTCGAGGAAGGCGGCGAAGCCGGCGATGTCGAGAGGCCGGCAGACATGGTAGCCCTGGACGTAGTCGACGCGGTCGGCCTGCCCGCGCAGCTGCTCGAGCCGGGTCGCCGTCTCGACCCCCTCGACGACGATCTTGCGACCGGCCGAGCGGACCATGCAGACCGCATGCTGGAGCATCTCCGCCATCACGGTGCCATCGGGCGCCATGGCGAACGCCTTGTCGAGCTTGACCCCGTCGATGTCGAGCGCGGCGACGTGGCGGATGGTGGAATAGCCGGTGCCGAAATCGTCGAGGTAGATCCGGTAGCCGGCCTGGCGCAGGATCTCGATCTCGCGCTGGACGCGTTCGAGCGGCAGGGCGTCGCTCTCGATGACTTCCAGCGCCACGGTGAACCGGTCGGCCAGCGCCCGCAGCGGCCGGAAGGCCGCCTCGATGCCGGCGGCGTCCAGCTCGGAAGGGAAGATGTTGACGTTGACCTGGAGCCGGACGTCGGGACCGAGCGTTTCGCCCAGCTCGCTCGCCGCCCGCGCCACCAGGAGCGCCGTCAGCCGCCGCATCAGGCCATGGCGCGCCACGATCGGCAGGAATTCATCGGGATAGACGATGCTGTCGTCGACGTCGCGCCAGCGCACGAGGACTTCGCAGCCCGCGATCGCGCCGGTCTTCATCTCCAGGATGGGCTGGTAGGCGCACAGCAGCGAGGCGGCGTCGAACTTGCGCAGGAAGCGCGCCTCGAACGACCAGTAGCGGCGGATCAGGACGCGCACGACGCGGGCGATCCAGCTCGCGCCGAGGATCGCGAAGATGACGACCAAAGCAATTACGATCGGCCTGTGGGCGACGAAATCGGTGAGGTGGATCCGCGTCGAGATGCAGTAGTGCCCGTCGCGGTCGCAGGTCGTGCGCCGGACCGCAGGGCCGCCGGCGTCCGACCAGGAGAGGCCCGGACCGACGATCAGGACGTCCTGATGGACATGCCGGTTGCCGGCGCGATGCCACCAGCGCCCGTCGGGCGCGACCAGCACGGCTTCCGCCACGATCCAGGGCGGGAGATTGAGCGTCACGCGTTCGGGCGGGATGACGGTGCCGAAAGGCCCCCGCTGCGCGATGGTGCCGATGGTGCCGGGCAGGCCGGTGAAGCCGAGATCGCGGTCGAGCCAGAAGCGGGTTTCGAGGGCGCCCTCGCGGACGAAGTCGGGCGGCCCGAGGTCGTGGGCGACCTCGAGATGCTCGGCGGACAAGGTGCAGATCACCCGTCCGTCCTCGATGTGGAAGAATTCGCTGAGGCCATCGGGGAGGAAGGCCACGCGCCGCATCTGCCGCATGTAGAAGGTGCCGCAGGGCGTGCCGGTGACCATACGGGCCATCTCGTCGAAGGCCGTGTCCAGGCTCCCGATCAGGCGATAGACGTCGGCCATGCCGAAGGCGACGCTTTCCCGGACCGTTTCCCGGCCCTGGAGCGTCACCGCGAACGAGACCAGACCCGCGAGCAGGACGAACGACGCGAGCCAGACGGCAAGCCCGATCGCCTTCAGGCTGCGTGCCGAAACGAACAGTGCAGCAATACCCGCCATGCCGAACCCCCAGAGGACCGTTTTAGGGCGAAATGTTTGCTGACCCGTTAAGGCAAGATCGGGATGCGGCGGCGCCGAACGCTACGACGCCTCGCGCCAGCGCCGGTCCCGCGAGAACAGGATGAGTTCTTCGGCCGACATCGGCCTGGCGAAGGCGTAGCCCTGCAGGCAGTCGCAGCCGAGCGTCTTGAGGATGCGGGCGTGTTCCATCGTCTCCACGCCTTCCGCCAGGACCTTGATGCCGAGCGACTTGCCGATGTCGATGATGGATTGCACCAGGTGACGCTGGGCAATCGACTGGACGATGGGCAGGACGAGCTGGCGGTCGATCTTGAGCTGGCTGGGCTTGAGCTTCATCAGGCTGACGATGGACGCGTAGCCGGTGCCGAAATCGTCGATCTCGATGTCGATCCCGAGCTCCTTGATGAGATCGACGTTCCAGGCGATCGTCTCGTCCTGTTCGTCGAAGAAGATCGACTCGACGAGCTCGAACGAGATGCGCCCCTCCTCGATCGGCAGACGCCGCAGGGATTCGACCAGCTCGTCGTCGTTGAGCCGCCGGGCGGAGACGTTGACCGACACCTTGGGGACGTGCAGGCCCTGGCGGTCCCAGCGGGCGAGGTCGGCGAGGCCCTGCTCCAGGATGATGCGGTCGATCTGGTCGACCACGTTGATCTCTTCCGAGATCTTCATGAAGGCGTTGGGCGGCAGGAGACCCTTGGTCGGGTGGTTCCAGCGCGCCAGCGCCTCGACGCCGACGATTTCCAGCGTCTCGGCATCGAACTGCGGCTGGTAGTGGGCCAGAAACTGCCCCTTTTCGATGCCGGTCAGGATGTGGTCGGCCGTGGTCTTGTTGGAGACGATCTCCAGGCGCAGCGCCTCGTTGAAGATGTGGTAGCGGTTGCGGCCCCGGTTCTTGGCCCGGTAGAGCGCGATGTCGGCATGCACGAGCAGCTGCTTGGGATCGGCGATCGCGTCGGTGTTACTGGCGATGCCGATGCTGACGCCGATGCGGCATTCGTGGCCGTCGTACTGGACGGGCTGGTGCATCAGCTCGATGACCCGGTCGGCGAATTCGATGAGATAGGGGGTGCCCTCCTCCTCGCTGCCGAGCGGGCGCCGGCACAGGACGACGAATTCGTCGCCGCCCACCCGCGCGACGAAATCGCCGGGTCGCGCGGTTTCCCGCAGGATGCGGGCGGTGTGGGACAGCATGGCGTCGCCGGCGGCATGGCCGAGCGTGTCGTTGATCTGCTTGAAGCGGTCGAGATCGATGTGCAGCAGACCGGCGGTCTCGGCGCCCATCTCGAACCGAACCACGTGCTCGGCGAGCACCTGGTCGAGATAGCGCCGGTTGGGCAGCCCGGTGAGCGAATCGTGGAGGGCGATGAACTCGATGCGCTCCTTGGCCGATTCCAGCTCGTGGTTGCGGGCTTCCGTCAGCGTCTTGGTGCGCTTCAGATCCTCGTTGAGGGCGATGTCGGCCGAGACGTCCCAGTTGACGCCGACGATGCGGGCGGGTTCGCCGAAGTCGCGGTAGACCGTGCCGATGGCCCGGATGTGCCGGATCGTGCCCTCCGGCAGCAGCACCCGGTACTCGGAATGGTAGCGGCCGGTCTCCTCCATCGCGACGCGGAACTCCATCGTCGCGCGCGGCAGGTCCTCGGGGTGGATGCGCCGGCTCCAGAAGGTGTAGTCGCGCAGCCGTCCGTCGGCCGGATAGCCGTAGAGCTCGTTCATCCGGTCGTCCCAGAACAGATCCTTGCTTTCGATCTCCATCTCCCAGACGCCGACACGGGAGGTGTCGAGCGCGAGGCGCAGGCGCCTGGACAGGCGCGACAGCTGCTTCTCGCGGCGCGACAGTTCGACGATGTGGCGCTGGCGTTCCTCGAACAGGCGACCGGTGGCGACGATCGGCACGAGGATCAGCAGAGAGGCGATCAGCAGCAGCCCGCGCGCCTGCCAGATGGAGGGCGGGGTCTGGCTCCAGCCGCCCCGGGGAACGGCATGGATGCGCCAGGAGGTGGCCGGCAGAGCCGCCTCGACGATGACCGGGTCCTGCGCGAGCCGCTCGGGCGAGCCGAAGACCATGGCCGCGCCGGCCGGCGCGTCGCGCGGGACGATGGCGACCTCGATGGGGAGATCCTGTCCGCCCAGGCCGCTGGCGACAAGGAGGGCCTCGAGGTCGATGACGGCCGAGACGATGCCCCAGAAGCGGCGATCGCCATCGACGTCGGTGAACACCGGGAAACGCCCGATCAGGCCCTTGCCGCCCTGGACGAGGTCGACCGGCCCCGCCAGGATGAGCCTGCCGGTGTCGCGCGCCGTGAGCACGGCGTCGCGCTGGGCGGGCTGCGCCAGGTAGTCGATGCCGATCGCCGGCTCGTTGCCGGCCATGGGATGGACGTAGGCGATGACGAGACCGGGCGCCGCCGCGATGTGCGTGAGCCGCTCGCTGGCCTGCATGAGGCTTTCGGCGAAGGCGGAGAACCGCTCCCGCGACATCGACGGATCCGCCGCGAGTGCGGCCACGAGGCCCCGGACCAGTTGCAGGTCGCCGTTGACGTTGCCTTCGAGCCTGGTGCCGATGTGGGTCGCGCGGGCGTAGACCTCCGCGCGCAGGTTCTCGAGATGCTGGGCGCGGGTGCGATACTCGACGAGGACGAACGCCACCAGGATCAGCCCGAGCATGATGGCGACGGACGCGGAAGTGGGTCGGACCAAGGTCCGAGTCCAGGATTTCGCTTTTGACCTCACGCCTGCATTCAAAGCCCGACGAACCCCCGTATCGTCCACTCTGCCGGCGACGCTAGCGGCCACTGCTTAAGTTTGCCTTAGGAGGCGCGGACAATCTGAGGATGTTTTTGCGCCGGTGACGGCGTCAGGGCGTCATGACGCCGGGCGCAGCAGGGCCTTCAGCCGGTAGAGCGCGTCGAGCGCGTCCTTCGGCGTCATGTCGTCCGGGCGCAGCGCCGCGACGGCGTCCACCACCGGGTCCTGGCGCGCCGGCCTGGGCGCCTCGCGGCGCAGGGCCACGGAGAACAGCGGCAGGTCGTCGATGAGCTTGCCGGCCTTGCCGCCCGACGCCTCGCCCGCTTCCAGCTGGCCCAGCACCTCGCGGGCACGCGCCACGACCTGTTCGGGCAGGCCGGCCAGCCGCGCCACCTGCACGCCGTAGGAGCGGTCGGCCGCGCCCTTGCCGACCTCGTGCAGGAAGACGACGTCGCCGTCCCACTCCTTGACCCGCATGGTGACGTTGTGCAGGCGCGGCAACTTGCCGGCGAGCGCCGTCATCTCGTGGAAATGGGTGGCGAAGATCGCGCGGCAGCGGTTGTGCTCGTGCAGATATTCGACGGCGGCCCAGGCGATGGACAGTCCGTCGAAGGTGGCGGTGCCGCGGCCGATCTCGTCGAGGATGACGAGCGAGCGCTCGCCGGCCTGGTTGAGGATCGCCGCCGTCTCCACCATCTCGACCATGAAGGTGGACCGCCCTCGCGCCAGATCGTCCGACGCGCCGACGCGGGAAAACAGCCGGTCGACGACGCCGATGTGGACGCGGTCGGCGGGGACGTGGCTGCCCATCTGCGCCAGGATGGCGATCAAGGCGTTCTGGCGCAGGAAGGTGGACTTGCCGCCCATGTTGGGGCCGGTGAGCAGCCAGATGGCGCCGGCCTTGGCGCGCGGAGCCGGCGAGAGGTCGCAGTCGTTGGCGACGAAGGGCTCGGCCCCCTGCCGGCGCAAGGCCTGCTCGACGACCGGGTGGCGGCCGCACTCGATGCGGAATTCCAGCGACTGGTCGATGGTCGGGCGGCAGTAGTTCTCCTCCTCGGCCAGGGTGGCGAGGGCTGCGGAGACGTCGAGCACGGACAGCGCCTGCGAACCGCCGCGCAAGGCTTCGGCCGCAGCGACGGCTTCCGCCACCAGCCGGTCGAAGACGGCGAGCTCGATGGCCAGCGCCCGCTCGGCCGCATTGGCGATCCGCGTTTCCAGCCCGGCGAGTTCCGTGGTTGTGAAGCGCATGGCATTGGCCATGGTCTGGCGATGGATGAAGCGGGCCTTGGCGGCGTCGGTGCCCATCATGACCGCCTGGTGGTTGGCGGTGACCTCGATGTAGTAGCCCAGGATGTTGTTGTGGCGGATCTTGAGCGAGCGGATGCCCGTCTCCTCGATCAGTCCCGCTTCCAGTTCCGCGATGATGCGGCGCGCCTGGTCGCGCAGGCCGCGCACCTCGTCCAGCTCGGCGTCGTAGCCCTTGCGCACGAAGCCGCCATCCCGCTTGAGAAGCGGCATGTCCTCGTCGAGCGCGCGCCGGAGGTGATCGAGAAAGGCCGCCGGCAGCGCGGCGATGCCGGCGAGCGCATCGGCGATCTCGGCCGTCGGGCTGGCGCCGGCAAACAGCGCGGCGGCGTCGGCGGCGGCCTCCATGCCCATGCGCAGG
>NZ_RWKW01000130.1 GCF_003970795.1 Aquibium carbonis
CAGGGCGCGGCCGCCGCGCAGCCGGTGGGCCCGAGCGGCCTGCCGCTGCCGCGCTTCGTCAGCCTCAAGGCGGGGCGGGTGAACCTGCGCATCGGCCCGGGGCTGAACTACTCGGTCGACTGGATGTACATGAAGCCCGGCCTGCCGATGGAAATCGTCCAGGAATACGACAACTGGCGCCGGGTGCGCGATTCGGAGGGATCGGAAGGCTGGATCAACCAGTCGCTGCTGTCGGGCAAGCGCACGGCGCTGGCCGCGCCGTGGCAGCGCGGGCGGGTGCAGGAGATCGCGCTGCGGGCCAGCCCGTCGGCCGAGGCGCGCACGGTGGCGCGGCTGGAGCCCGGCGTGATGGGCACGGTGAGGACCTGCAACGGCGAATGGTGCCGGATGGACTTCGGCGGCCATACCGGCTGGCTGGAGCAGGGGCTGGTGTGGGGCGTCTATCCGGGCGAGCAGGTGGCCGACTGACGCGCGGCGCGGTCGGCGCCACGCCCGACCGACGAGCGATGACCGCGCATGAAAAAGCCGCCCGGAGGCGGCTGAAGGCCATTGCCGATTGCCGATCGATGGCGGCCTAGCGCTTCGGGCGCAGCCGCACCACGATGTCGACATTGACGATCTCCATGCCGTCCGGCGGCGCCGGCAGGTTGTGGACCGTCACCGAACCGGTGTCGATGTCGAGCACGGTGTTCTCGCCCTCGATGAAGAAATGGTGGTGGTCGGAGGTGTTGGTGTCGAAATAGGTCTTGGCGCCCTCGACCGCCAAGATGCGCAGCATTCCGGCCTCGGTGAACTGGTGCAGCGTGTTGTAGACCGTGGCGAGCGACACCGGCACGTCGGCGGTGAGCGCCTCCTCGTGCAGCTCCTCGGCGGAGACGTGGCGATCACCCTTGGCGAACAGCAGGCTGGCGAGCGCGACGCGCTGGCGCGTCGGCCGCAGCCCCGCGTCCCGCACCCTCTCGACCACCACCGATGACGCCTCGCGCATCATGCTCATTCACCACGCCCTCGTTTCGGGGCCCTCCCGATACATGCCGGCCAGCCGCCGACGGCATCAGCCGACGCAACCGCCAGACCCGGATATATTATTTCCGGGCCGCGAGATCAATACGCCGCAAGGGGCGGCCTAGGGCTATCGCATTTGGCCGATGATTGATCTGGCGAAGGCGTCGGACCAGCCTGCTCGC
>NZ_RWKW01000131.1 GCF_003970795.1 Aquibium carbonis
CCGATGCGGTCGGTGCGCGCCGGCCAGTCGCTGGCGGCGGCATCGGGGAAGCGCTCGGCGATCATCGCGGCGGTGACGCCCTCGCCCGCCGGGGTGATCCCCGCCGCCGCCGCGTGGCGCGTGGGTCCCTTGCGGAAGCGACGGAGGTAGTGGGGGCCGCCGGCCTTGGGGCCGGTGCCGGAGAGGCCTTCGCCACCA
Organism: Aquibium carbonis; assembly: GCF_003970795.1. GTDB lineage: Bacteria > Pseudomonadota > Alphaproteobacteria > Rhizobiales > Rhizobiaceae > Aquibium > Aquibium carbonis. The sequence goes on from NZ_RWKW01000131.1 coordinate 199, forward strand.
AAAGGCTGGGAGCCGACGACGGCGCCGATCTGGTTGCGGTTGACGTAGAGGTTTCCGACGTGGACCGTGTCGACGAAGCGCTGGACGCGCGCCTCGATGCGGGTGTGCAGGCCGAAGGTGAGGCCGTAACCCCTGGCGTTGATGTCGGCGATGACGCGGTCGATCGCGTCGGCCTCGAACGTGGCGACGTGGAGGACCGGGCCGAAGACCTCGCGCTCCAGCTCGCCGATGCCGGAGACGCGCAGGATGTGAGGGGCCACGAAACGGCCCTCGCCCGGCGCGTCGAGCCTGGCGACCAGCTTGCCGCGCGCTTCCATGTCGGCGCAGTAGGCTTCGATGGAGGCCCGAGCCTCGTCGTCGATGACCGGGCCGACGTCGGTCGACAGCTGCGCCGGGTCGCCGACGACGAGTTCGTCCATCGCGCCCGTCAGCATCTCCATGATCTTATGCTCGACGTCGGTCTGGACGTAGAGGATGCGCAGCGCCGAGCAGCGCTGGCCGGCGCTTTGGAACGCCGATGCCAGCACGTCGCGCACGGCCTGTTCCGGCAGCGCGGTGGAATCGACCAGCATGGCGTTGAGGCCACCGGTCTCGGCGATCAGCATGGCGTCGGGCGCGGCCGTCTCGGCAAGCTGGCGCTCGATCGCGCGGGCGACCTCGGTCGAGCCGGTGAAGCAGACGCCGGCGATGGCCGGGTCGGCGACCAGCGGCGCGCCGACCGAGGGGCCGTCGCCGGGCAGCATCTGGAGGATGTCGGCCGGAATGCCGGCCTCGTGCAGCAGCGCCACCGCGCGGGCGGCGATCAGCGGCGTCTGCTCGGCCGGCTTGGCGATGACGGCGTTGCCGGTGACCAGCGCCGCCACCACCTGGCCGGTGAAGATGGCGAGCGGAAAATTCCAGGGCGAGATGCAGACGACGACGCCGCGCGCCTCAGTCCCCGCCTCGGCCTTGGCCGCCTCGGCGGCGTAGTAGCGCAGGAAATCCACCGCCTCGCGGAGTTCGGCGATGCCGTCGGCCAAGGTCTTGCCCGCCTCGCGGATGCAGAGCGCGAAGAATTCCGGCGCGTGCGCCTCGTAGAGATCGGCCGCTCGCAGAAGCATCGCCGCGCGGTCAGCGACGGAGGTTTCGGCCCAGCCGGGCTGCGCGGCGGCGGCGATCCGGACGGCGTCGCGGGCGAGCGCCGCGTCGGCCTCGACGACGGTTCCGACGGCTTCCGAGGGCCGGGCCGGGTTGACGATGACGCGGGCGAGACCACCCTCGCCCGCCGCCGGTGTCAACGGCCGGGCGGTCCAGGCGGAGCCGGTCATGTACGGCGCGCGCGCTTCGTCGAGGGCGGCAATGGTCACCGGGTCGGTGATGTCCCAGCCTTGGGCGGCTTTCCGCCCCGCGCCGAAGATCGCGGACGGCATCGGGATCGCCGGATTGTGGGCCGGCCCTTGGGAGGCGACGACGTCGAAGGGATCGCGCGCGATGACCTCCGCGCTGACGTCCTCGTCGACGATCTGGTGGACGAAGGAGGAGTTGGCGCCGTTTTCGAGCAGCCGGCGGACGAGATAGGCGAGCAGGTCGGAATGGGCGCCGACTGGCGCATAGATGCGGCAATGGGTGCCCTCGGTTTTGCGCACGGCCTCGTGCAGGGCCTCGCCCATGCCGTGCAGGCGCTGGAACTCGAAGGCGTGGTTGTCGTCGGCCATCGCCAGGATCGCCGCGACGGTGTGGGCATTGTGGGTGGCGAATTGCGGGTAGATGCGGTCGGTCATGCCGAGAAGCTTTCGCGCGCAGGCGATGTAGGAGACGTCGGTGTTGGGCTTGCGAGTGAAGACGGGATAGCCGGACAGGCCCATCGTCTGGGCGCGCTTGATCTCGGTGTCCCAGTAGGCGCCCTTGACGAGGCGCACCATGATGCGCCGGTCCAGCCTTTCGGCCAGCGCGTGCAGCCAGTCGATGACGAAGGGCGCGCGCGGGCCGTAGGCCTGGACGACGACGCCGAATCCTTCCCAGCCAGCGAGCGCGGGATTGGACAGCGTCTCTTCGATCACGTCGAGCGACAGGTCGAGCCGGTCGGCCTCCTCGGCGTCGATGTTGAGCCCCATGCGGGCATCGCGTGCGGCGAGGCAGAGCGACGTCAGCCGCTCGACCATGACGGGCAGCATGCGCGCCTTCTGCGCCTGCTCGTAGCGCGGGTGGATGGCCGACAGCTTCACCGAGATGCCGGGGTTGCGGCGCACCTCGTTGCCGGTGGCCGTCTTCGTCAGCGCGGCGATCGCGTCGGCATAGGCGCGAAGGTAGCGCAATGCATCGCCCTCGGTGCGGGCCGCTTCGCCCAGCATGTCGTAGGAATAGAGATAGCCCTTGCGGGTGAAGTCGCGGCCGCGACGGACGGCCTCGTCGATGGTGCGGCCGAGCACGAACTGTTCGCCCATCTCGCGCATGGCAGCGGAAACGGCGGTGCGGATCACCGGCTCGCCCAGGCGGCGAACCATGGAGCGCAGCGTGCGCTCGATGGCGCCCTCGCCTTCGTCGAGCACGCGGCCGGTCAGCATCAGCGCCCAGGTGGAGGCGTTGACGAACATCGAGGCCGATTCGCCCGAATGCGCCGACCAGTCGTGCGGCGCGATCTTGTCGCGGATCAGGTCGTCCATGGTCTCGGCGTCGGGCACGCGCAGCAGCGCCTCGGCCAGGCACATCAGCGCCACGCCCTCCTGCGTCGACAGGCCGTATTCGGACAGGAACACTTCCATCAGCTGCCGGTCGGAGGAGGATCGCACGGTGCTCACGAGGTCGGCGGCGCGGGCGGAAATGCCGGCGCGCTGCGCCGCGGAAAGCCCGGCTGACGCGACGAGTCTTGCGAGCGCCGCGTCCTCGTCGGGCAGAGTTTGGGAACGAATGGCTTCACGAAGGTCTGGACGTGTCAGCATGCTGTTTTCCCCGAGCAAGGACGTGAGGTGTCGTGGCACAGAGCGGATCAGGTCCCTCCGCGCGCCCTCGTCTTCTTGTATCACTCCCGCAATTCTGCGGCTGGACCATTCCGCGAAGAGAGGAAGACCGTGCAGCCCAATTACGATAGGCTTTCCCCGCCATTCGTACCGGGAAAGAGTTCATGACGGATCAACTGGATCGCATCGATCGCAACATCCTCTCGGCGCTGTCGCGCGAGGGGCGTCTGTCGATGGCAGAACTCGCCGCCAAGGTGGGCCTGTCGAAGACGCCGGTGCAGGCGCGGGTGCGGCGGCTGGAGGCGAACGGGTACATCCGCGGCTATGCGGCGATCATCGATCGGGAGCGGATGGGGGAAGGCCATGTCGCCTTCGTCCAGGTCAAGCTCTCCGACACGCGCTCCGCCGCGCTCGATGCTTTCAACAAGGCAGTGATGGCGATCGCGGAAGTCGAGCAGTGCCACATGATCGCGTCGAGCTTCGACTACCTGTTGAAGGTTCGCACGACCGACATCGCCAGCTACCGCCGCGTGCTGGGCGAGCGCATCTCCGCCCTGCCCCATGTGGCGCAGACCTCGACCTTCGTGGCGATGGAGACGGTGAAGGATAGGTGAAGCGTGCGGGGCCGTGCTGCACCGGCGCGGGGGGCATCGCCGGGGAGGCATGGGGCGGGCGGCGGCGCCGGCCTGCACCGGAGCGCGTGCATCGATGGGGAGGCATGGATCCCGCATACGTCGTCCTGCGCTGCGCTCGGACTCCGTTGCGGGATGACGAAGCGGAGGGGGATGCGGGGCGACAGGACGCCGCATCCGCCCGCTTCGTCACCGCGGCGCCCACGTCGCCTTCGTCATCCCGGGCGGTGCCGGAGCGCATCGGAGGCGCAGACCCGGGATGACGAAAGTGGGGGTGACCGGACCTGGGACAATGACCTTGTGTGAACCGATCTCTGTATACACGATTGATGCCGTCGCTGTTCCCCTTGATGCCACGCGCTCCGTGCGCCGCACGGTTGCCAAGTTCGCAGATTGAATCCGGATTCGCGCGAAGGCTCTTGCCAAAACGGCCTTTTTCGAGGTTTCGCCGGCGTGCCATGCAACGGCGCAGGGACCCCGGACGACGTGTCGCGCCAGGCTTCTTGCGCGTGATCCCCGGTTGACAGTGCCGACATGGGTCGACACTATGCATACACGCGCGTCGCTGATGGAGGGCTCGACGGTGCTCCGCCTGTCAGACATCGCCGACCGGAAAGCAATCGCGCCTCTTGCCCGCGCTCCGGGCAGGCTTTACGCCGCATCCGACCTGCCCACCACTCTTGGCCGATGCCCTGCCCGGCCGACACGCAACCGTTGAACAGCCGATGCCCGCAATCCTTCCGCTGATGTTTCCGATCCTGTTCCTGATCGGCCTCGGCTTCGTCGCGGTCCGCACGGGCTATGCCACCAACGGTCAGATCGACGGGTTGGCGGGCTTCGTCGTCAATTTTGCGCTGCCCGCCATCATCTTCTCGACCTTCACCGGACAGAAGCTCAGCGAGACGATCAACCTGCCCTACCTCGCCGCCTATGCCGGCGGGTCGCTGATTGCGTTCGCCATCGTCTTCGCCCTGATGCGCCTGGTCCTGAGCCGGCCGTTGACGACGGCGGCGATCGGCGCGCTCGGCGGCACGGGCTCCAACACCGGCTTCATCGGCTTTCCCGTCGCGTCCCTAGTCATCGGCGCGCCGGCCTTCGTGGCGATGCCCCTGACGATGCTGGTCGAAAACATCCTGATCATCCCGCTGGCACTGACACTGGCGGAACTCGGCCGCAACCAAGGCGGTACGGTGGCAAGCCTGCTGGCCGGCACCGCGCGCCGGCTCATGGCCATGCCGCTTCTCTGGGCCATCTTCGCCGGCACCGCGCTGTCCTTTGCCGACGTGGCCATTCCCGACCTGCTGTCGATGTCGGTCGACCTGCTCGGGCGAGCCTCCGCGCCGGTGGCGCTGTTCGTCGTCGGCGGCGTCGTCGCAGGGCTCAACCGTGGCGACATGTCGGCGGACATCGGCCCGATCGTGGTCGGCAAGCTCGTCATCCACCCGCTGGCGGTTACCGGGATGCTTGTCCTGATCCCCGGAGTTCCGGCAGGACTTGCCGCATGTGCGATAGTCTTTTCGAGCGCATCGATGCTAACGATCTACCCCGTTCTCGCCCGCCGCTACGCGCTGGAGACCAAGGCCGCCGCGGCCTTGATCCTCGCGACGGTGGCCGGTCTCTTCACCCTGTCGGCCGTGCTGGCAATGCTGCTTGCAAGCACTGACGGAGCCTTTTGACCCGCCTCGGCGTCGCGGTCCTCCCGCCGCGTCCCGACACGACCCGAACCAACGGAGATCACCTTGTCTGACGAACCTCTCATCCTGTCCGCCTCCTGTTCCAACAAGCCGGGCATCGTCGCGGCCGTCTCGAAGGCCATCTTCGACATGGGCGGCGACATCGCCGACCTGCAGCAGTTCGACGACCACGGCACAGGCCAGTTTTTCTCGCGCGTGGTGTTTTCCGGCGCCACCGCCCCGATCGGAGCGCAGAAGGCGCGTGACCTGCTGGCGCCGGTGCTGGCGCCCTTCGACATGACCTGGTCGCTTCGCGCCCGCAACGAACGCCGCCGCGTCCTGATCATGGTGTCGCGCTTCGACCACTGCCTGGCCGATCTTCTCTACCGCTGGCACATGGGCGAACTGAACATGGAGATCGCTGGTATCGTCTCCAACTATCCGCGCGACATCTATCCCAACCTCGCCTTCGGAGACATTCCATTCCACCACCTGCCGATATCAAAGGAGACCAAGGCCGAGCAGGAGGCAAAGCTGCTCGACATCGTCAAGTCGGGCAATGTCGATCTCGTGGTGCTCGCCCGCTACATGCAGATCCTGTCCGAGGAGATGACCGAACACCTGGCCGGGCGCTGCATCAACATCCACCATTCCTTCCTGCCGGGTTTCAAGGGCGCCAAGCCCTATCACCAGGCGCATGAGCGCGGTGTGAAGCTGATCGGCGCGACGGCCCACTATGTGACCAGCGACCTCGACGAGGGGCCGATCATCGAGCAGGACATCGAGCGCGTCAGCCATCGCGACACCGCGGAGGAACTGGTGCGCAAGGGCCGCGACATCGAGCGCCGCGTTCTCGCGCGCGCCGTTCGCGCCCATCTCGAGGATCGGGTCCTGATGAACGGCATGCGCACCATCGTCTTCCCGGAATAGACGCCGGCCGGACGACACCAGTCGCCGAGCCACGATGCCAAACGAGAAAAAGCCCCGTCCGGCGTGCGCCGGGCGGGGCTTTCTCCAGGGGACCGTGGCTCGAGCGTCAGGTCCGCCGCATGAGGCTCAGGTGCGCAGCACCCGGTAGATGGCCGGGATGACGAGCACCGTCAGGATGGTGGACGAGGCAAGCCCGAACAACAGCGAGATCGCCAGCCCCTGGAAGATCGGGTCGGTCAGGATCACCGCGGCTCCGATCATCGCGGCCAGCGCGGTGAGCAGGATCGGCTTGAAGCGGATCGATCCCGCCTCGACCAGGATCTCGGTCAACGGCCTACCCCCGGCGTCGGCGTGGCGAATGAAGTCGACCAACAAGATCGAGTTGCGCACGATGATGCCCGCAAGCGCGATGAAGCCGATCATCGAGGTGGCGGAGAACGGCGCACCAAAGAGCCAGTGACCGCCGAGGATGCCGATGAAGGTGAGCGGGATCGGCGTCAGGATGACCAGCGGGACCTTGAACGAACCGAACTGCGCGACGACCAGGATGTAGATACCGAGCAGAGCGACGATGAAGGCCGCGCCCATGTCGCGGAACGTGACCCAGGTGACCTCCCATTCGCCGTCCCACAGGAGCGTCGAGACCGAATCGTCCTGCGGCTGGCCGTGCAGCGCGATCACCGGCTTCGGCAGGCCCGTCCAGTCCTGAGCGTCGAGCGCGTCCTGAACGGCCAGCATGCCGTAGAGCGGCGCCTCGAAATCGCCGGCGAGTTCGGCCGTGACCATCTCGGCGGCGCGACCGTTGTGGCGGAAAACCGGGTAGGAAGCAGTCTCGGTCTTCAGGTCCACGACGTCGCCGAGTTCGACGACGCCCCGCGCGCCGGGCAGCACATTGGCCGGGATCGGCGTCGTCAGGAAGCGCTCGTCGAGCGTGCGCTCGCCTCTTGGCCGTTCCAGCCGGATCGCGATGGGCTGGCGTCCGCCGCCGCGATGCGAATAGCCAACGGTCTGGCCACCGTTCAGGATGCCGATCGTGTCGAACACGTCGCCCTCCTCGACCCCGAAGAATTCGAGATTGTCGGTGGAGATCGTCAGGCGCAGCTTCCTTGCCGGATCGCCGTAGGAGTTGTCGACGTCGACGATGAAGGGAACGGAGCGGAACGCCGCCTCGACCTTCGCGGCCACCAGCCGCCGCGTCTCGGCGTCCGGCCCGTAGATCTCAGCCAGCAGCGTCGCCATGACCGGGGGGCCGGGCGGCGGCTCGACGACCTTCAGGCTGGTGCCGACCGGCATCGGCAGGTCGGCGATCCGCCCGCGAATGTCGAGCGCGATGGCATGGCTCGAGCGTGACCTCTCCCCCTTTGGCAGAAGGTTGATCGCGACCTCGCCCTGCTGCGGCTCGGTCCTGTAGACGGAATGGCGAACCAGTCCGTTGAAGTTGAAGGGCGCGGCCGTCGCCGCATGAGTCTGCACCGACTTCACTTCCGGCAGGTCCAGCACCCTGGCCGCGACGGCCTGCGCGACCGCGTCGGTCGCCTCGACCGAGGCGCCTTCGGGCAGGTCGATCGTCACCTGAAGCTCCGACTTGTTGTCGAAGGGCAGGAGCTTCACGGTCACGTCCTTGGTGTAGAACAAGGCCAGCGAGCCGAGCGTCAACACGCCGACGGCCACCAGGAAGAGCCAGCTGCGCGCCTTGGAGGCCAGGATCGGCCGCGCCACGGAGGCATAGAGACGGCCGAGCATGCCGCCATGGGCATGGTCGTGATGGGCCGGCATCGGCGCGTTTCCAGCCGTCTTCAGCATGAGCCAGGGGGTCGCGATGACGGCGACGAAGAAGGAGAAGATCATGGCCGCCGAGGCGTTGGCCGGAATGGGGCTCATGTAGGGGCCCATCATTCCCGACACGAACAGCATCGGCAGCAGCGCCGCCACCACCGTCAGCGTCGCGACGATGGTGGGATTGCCGACCTCGGCGACCGCCTCGATGGCCGCCTGCTTGCGGTCGCGCCCGTCGCCCATGCCCCAGTGGCGGGCGATGTTCTCGATCACGACGATGGCATCGTCGACGAGAATGCCGATCGAAAAGATCAGCGCAAAAAGCGAGACGCGGTTCAGCGTGTAGCCCATCACGAGGGAGGCAAACAGCGTCAGGAGGATCGTGACCGGGATGACCACGGCGACGACGATCGCCTCGCGCCGGCCGATCGAGAACCAGACGAGCAGGATGATCGATACGGTGGCGAGGCCGAGATGATAGAGGAGCTCGTTCGCCTTCTCGTTGGCCGTCTCGCCATAGTCGCGCGTCACCTCGATGGCGATGTCTTCGGGGATCAGGCTGCCTTCCAGACTTTCGACCCGGTGAAGAATCTGCTCGGCGACGGTCACGGCGTTCGAGCCGGCGCGCTTGGCAACGGCGATCGTCACCGACGGGACCCGCACGAGGCCGCCCTCGCCGCGCGTGACGGTGGCGACATAGGTGTCGGCGCCATCCTCGGCGAAGCTGATGTCGGCCACGTCGCGAACATAAACCGGACGACCATCACGTGCCGTGAGCAGGAGATTGCCGATCGCGGCCGGCGAGCCCAGCGTCTCGCCGGCAACCAGCATGACCTGCTCGCCGCCGTCACGGACGCGACCGGTCGGAAAGGCACGATTGGCGCCCTGCACCTTGCCGGCCAGCTGCTGCAGCGTCACGCCGAACAGGGCAAGCTTCTCGGGGTTCGGCGCGATGCGAATACGCTCGTCCTGGTCGCCGACAAGGTAGGTCAGGCCGACATCGTCGATCTTGGCGATCTCGGTGCGAACCTCGCGGGCGATCCGGGTCAGGGCGTTGGCCGTGATCTTGTCGGCCGCCTCGGGCCTTGGCGACAGCGTCAGCGAGACGATCGCCACGTCGTCGATGCCGCGACCGACGATCAGCGGCTCGGGAACGCCGACCGGGATACGGTCCAGATTGGCGCGCACCTTGTCGTGGACCCGCAAGACCGCCGCATCCGAAGACGTGCCGACGATGAAGCGCGCGGTGACCAGGACGCCGTCGTCCTGCGTCTGCGAATAGACATGCTCGACGCCGTCGATGCCCTTGACGATGGTCTCGAGCGGCTCGGTGACCAGCTTGACGGCATCCTCGGCCTTCAGGCCGGCAGCATCCACGCGGATGTCGACCATCGGAACCGATATCTGCGGTTCTTCCTCGCGCGGCAGCGTCATCAACGCGATGAGACCGAAGGCGAAGGCGGCGATGAGGAAAAGCGGCGTCAGCGGCGAGGAGATGAAGGCCCGCGTCAGGCCGCCCGCAATGCCGAGCGGCATGGGTCCCGGTGTCTCGGGGGATGTCATGGGAGCGCCACCACGTCTCCGGCGGACAGACCGGTCAGGACTTCCAGCTTGCCGGCGTCACCGACCAGCGGCTCGCCGAGCACGACGGCGCGCGCAACCGGCTGGCCGTCGCGCATCACGGAAACGAAGTCGATGCCGGATCGGGTCGTCACCGCTTCGCGCGGAACGACGATGCCCTGGCGCTCGCCGACGGGAACTTCGACGAGAACGCGCGCGTCGACGAAGGCACTGTCCAGCCCCTCCACCTCGACGTCGGCGACGACCCGGCCGTTGTCGATCTGCGGGTAGATCTTCGCCATGCGACCGGTCAATTCCTGCCCGTCGCCGGTGATCTTGATGCTGGCACCCTGGACGAGGCTTGCGGAATGCCGTTCTGGGATGGCGAGGCGCAGAAAAAAGCCGCCGCCGCCCAGCGACGCGATCTGTTCTCCTGGCATCACGACCGCGCCACGGGTGACGGGCACGGTCAGTACCCGGCCGTCGGCGGGTGCAAGCACGGCGCCTTCCTGCCCCTGCTGGACGACGACCGAACGCTGGGCCTGGGTCGATGCGATCTGGTTCAGAGCCACGTCGACGTCGGTCCTCAGCTGGTCGAGGCGCTGCGTCGTGGCGATGCCCTTGTCGACCAGCGACTGGCCCCGCTCGAGTTCGGACTGGGCCCGGGCAAGCTGGGCCTCGAGCGCGCGGAGTTGAGCGTCATAGGAGGCGATCTGGAACTCGATCTTGTCGTCGCGCACGGTCGCGATGCGATCACCCGCCTTGACCTCGTCGCCTTCGGTGACGAGCAGGTCGATGACGATGCCGCCGATCCGCGAGCGCGCCGGCACGAGATCGCGCGCCTCGATGCGGCCATACACGGCCTTCCACTCGGTGATCGTGATCGGCTCGATGGTCAACCCGGCCGCCACTGCTGGAGCAGTGGCGAGCAGGGCCGCGGTCAGCAGGGCTAGGCGCATCGCGGACATCCCGTGGTCAGAAGGCGCAGCCCGGCTTCACGCCGAACCGCTTGAAGATGGACGCCGCCGGGCAGAAGCCGGTGAAGGCGGACTGGAGAAGGTTCAGGCCGATAAAGACGGTGAACCAGACGAAAAGCGGTGACACCCAGACCGTCAGCACGACGGAAAGGAGCACCATGGCGCCGGCAAAGGCGAGGACGGAACGATCGAGAGTCATGCTGGAATCTCCTAATTGAATTAACACATGATCATTTATGCATGTGTTGGTCGGACCGCAACCCCTCTTTCGCGATTGTTGTCGAAGACGGAGGACCGGACGTTTCGGCGCGGTCCTTTCCGCGACCAGTGACCTCTGCGAGAGAAACCCGCTTAGGCCTTCGCGAGCGGCGCGTCCTTGACCTTTGTCAACGCGGCGGCCAGCGCCTCGGGCACAGGAAGCGCTCGTCTGGCAAAGCCGCGAGGACGTCCGGCGGAGGCCTCGATTGCGAATGGATCGGAGCGGCGCATCGAGGCGCCCCTGCAGGCCATGCCGACATCGTCAGCAGCGCCGAGGACATGCCGATGGTCGCGGCACCCGCACCATCGTTGCGGGTCGCGTCTTCCTGGCAGCGCGGACGTGGGCCGACGGTTCTGACGCGTCGGCCGACCCGGAGATCGACAGCGACGCGGCCGGGAATCATGCTCCCTCCCCGCCGTCGGAACGGGAGCCACCAGATGCAGAAAGGGCGCCACTGGGGCGCCCTTCCGGTTTCAGATCATGTGGGGCCGCGGCCCCGGCCGATCACTCGACGATGGATGCGACGATGCCGGACCCGACGGTACGGCCGCCTTCACGGATGGCGAAG
>NZ_RWKW01000132.1 GCF_003970795.1 Aquibium carbonis
GCATCCGGGCCGGTGCGCCGCCGCGTCGGGCTGAAGCCGGACGGCCGCCAGCCGGTGCGCGCCGGCGCGATCATCCGCGACGACCACGGCGCGGAGGTGGGCATCGTCACCTCGGGCGGCTTCGGCCCCTCGGCCGGACACCCGGTCGCCATGGGCTTTGTCCGCGCCGATCTCGCGGGCGCCGATGTCCCGCTCCACACCGAAATCCGCGGCAACCGCATCGCGCTCGCCGTCCACCCGCTTCCCTTCACGCCGCATCGCTACCGCAGAGGATGACCAGCATGGCAGCCACCTACTTCACCGAAGACCACGAATGGATCCGCGTCGAGGGCGACACGGCGACCGTCGGCATCACCGACTACGCCCAGGAACAGCTCGGCGACCTGGTCTTCGTCGAACTGCCCGACGTCGGCCGCACGCTCGCCAGGGGCGATGCCGCCGTCGTGGTGGAATCGGTCAAGGCCGCGTCGGACGTCTACGCCCCCTGCGACGGCGACATCGTCGCGGTCAACGAGGCGCTGTCGGGCGATCCGGCGCTGGTCAATTCGGCGGCCACCGGCGACGGCTGGCTGTGGAAGATGAAGCTCGCCGACGCCTCGCAGCTCGACGGGCTGATGGACGCCGCCGCCTACGACAAGCACATCGCCTAGGAGCCGCCATGACCGCCGCCGCCCGTATCCTTCCTTTCGCCGACCGCCACATCGGCCCCGGTCCCGACGACGAACGCACCATGCTGAAGGCGCTCGGGCTGACCTCGCGCGAAACGCTGGTCGCCCAGGCGATCCCGCAGTCGATTCGCCTCGACCGGCCGCTCGACCTGCCCGCGCCGGCTTCGGAGGCCGAGGCGCTGGCCGAGCTCGGCGCCATCATGGCGAAGAACACGGTGGCCCGCAGCTTTCTCGGCCAGGGCTATCACGGCACCTTCGTTCCACCGGTGATCCAGCGGAATCTGTTCGAGAATCCGGCCTGGTACACGGCCTATACGCCTTACCAGTCGGAGATCAGCCAGGGGCGGCTGGAACTGCTGTTCCACTTCCAGACCCTGGTGACGGAGCTGACCGGCCTGCCGGTCGCTTCCGCCTCGCTGCTCGACGAGGCGACGGCGGTGGCCGAAGCCGTCGGCGTGGCGCTGCGCCATCATCGCGACAGGCGCCATCGCATCGCGCTTTCCGGGACGCTGCACCCGCAGGTGCTCGACGTGGTGAAGACCCGCGCGACCGCGCTCGACGTGACCGTGGAAACGGGCGAGGCCGACGACGCGACGGCCGCGCTCATCGTGCCCTGGCCGGACACGAACGGCGTCTACGGCGATCACACGGCCGCGATCCGCGCGGCGAAGGCGGCGGGCGCGCTGGTCATTCTCGTCGCCGACCCGCTGGCCCTGACGATCACGGCCTCGCCGGCACGTCTCGGCGCCGACATCGCCGCCGGCTCGATGCAGCGCTTCGGCGTACCGATGGGCTATGGCGGGCCGCACGCGGCCTATCTCGCGGTCTCCGAACCGCTGACGCGGCTGATGCCCGGCCGGCTCGTCGGCCAGTCCGTCGACCGCCATGGCCGCCCCGGCTACCGGCTGGCGCTGCAGACCCGCGAGCAGCACATCCGCCGCGACAAGGCGACGTCGAACATCTGCACCGCGCAGGCGCTTTTGGCCAACATGGCGGCCGCCTATGCCATCTGGCACGGGCCGGAGGGCCTGCGCGCCATCGCCACCCGCATCCATGGCCTCGCCGCGCGTTTTTCGGCGGCGGTATCGTCCGAAGGGTTCGGCACGGCGGGCGACCGCTTCTTCGACACCGTGACCGTGCGCACGACGGGAGATGCCGAGGCGATCGCCGCGAAGGCGCAGGCGCAAGGCATGCTGCTGCGCGTCCTCGATGCCGACCGCATCGGCGTCAGTTTCGACGAAACGACGACGGAGGCCGAGCTTGCGGCACTGGGCGCGCTGTTCGGCGCGGCCGTGCCCTCGACCGCGCAGGCCGCCCTGCCCGCGCTGCGGCCGCTCGGCGGCTTCATGACGCAGCCGGTGTTTCACCAGAGCCGCTCGGAAACCGAGATGATGCGTTTCCTGCGCCGGCTGGCCGACAAGGACCTGGCGCTCGACCGGGCGATGATCCCGCTCGGTTCCTGCACCATGAAGCTGAATGCGGCGGCCGAGATGATGCCCGTGTCGTGGGGCAGCGTCGCCGGCTTGCATCCCTTCGCGCCGGCCGCGCATGCCGCCGGCTACAAGGCGATGACCGACGACCTCGAACGATGGCTGGCCGAGATCACCGGCTTCGACGCCGTGTCGCTGCAGCCCAACGCGGGCAGCCAGGGCGAATATGCCGGATTGCTGGCCATCCGCCGTTTCCACGAGGCGAATGGCGACACGGATCGCACCGTCTGCCTCATCCCGTCGTCGGCGCACGGCACCAATCCGGCCAGCGCCGCCATGGCCGGGATGCGGGTCGTCGTGGTGAAGTGCACCGACGAAGGCGACATCGACGTCGAGGATCTGCGCGCCAGGGCCGGCCAGCACGCCGGCCAGCTCGCGGCGCTGATGATCACCTATCCCTCCACGCATGGCGTCTTCGAGGAAGGCGTCAAGGAAATCTGCGCCATCGTCCACGCGCATGGCGGGCAGGTCTATCTCGACGGCGCCAACCTGAACGCCATGGTCGGCCTCGCCCGGCCGGGCGACATCGGCGCCGACGTCTGCCACATGAACCTGCACAAGACCTTCTGCATCCCGCATGGCGGCGGCGGGCCGGGCGTCGGGCCGATCGGCGTCAAGGCACATCTGGCGCCCCACCTGCCCGGGCACGTCGCCTGGGGCAACGGTCACGCCGTGGCCGGCGCGCCCTATGGCAGCGCCTCGATCCTGCCGATCACCTGGATGTACATCCGCATGATGGGCGCGGCCGGCCTGAAGCACGCGACCGAGACCGCGATCCTGTCGGCCAATTACGTCGCCGAACGGCTGAAGCAGCACTATCCCGTGCTGTTTTCGGGCCGCGACGGCCGCGTGGCGCATGAGTGCATTCTCGACACGCGCGTGCTGAAGGAGACGGCCGGCATCGGCGTCGAGGACATCGCCAAGCGCCTGATCGACTACGGTTTTCACGCGCCGACCATGTCCTGGCCGGTGGCGGGCACGCTGATGGTCGAGCCGACCGAATCGGAGCCGCTGGCCGAGATCGACCGCTTCTGCGAGGCGATGATCGCGATCGCAAGCGAAGCCGGCAAGGTGGCGTCGGGCAAGTGGCCGAAGGACGACAACCCGCTGGTCAACGCCCCCCACACCGCCGCCGAGACCATGGCCGACGACTGGTCGCATCCCTATCCGCGCAGCACCGCCGCCTTTCCGCTCGGCACCGGTGACGCGGCCGGCATGAAATACTGGCCGCCGGTGTCGCGCATCGACAACGTCGCCGGCGACCGCAACCTCGTCTGCGCCTGCCCGCCGATCGAGGCGCTGGCGAGCTGAGGCCGGCGCGTCTCCGTCCACCGTCGCGAGCCAGTGCGCGGCAGTGGAAAATGCGCCCGGCGGCGGCTTCGTTCTTGCTACGTTCCATGTTCGCCGATAGGATCATGCGACATTGGACACGTCCCGGACCGCCATGGAAGCAACCGCATCCGGCCATTTCCTGTTCGAAACCGCGCTCGGCGTCGTCGGCATCGCCTGGACGCCGCGCGGCATCACGCGGCTGCAACTCCCCGGACGTGACCCCGCCGACACCGAACGTCTGCTGACGGCCGTCCGCAATGGGTTTCCGCGTCCCGAGTGCACCGCCGACGCCAGGGTGCGGCTGGAGCGGCTCCTGCCGCCGACGATCGCCGCGGCGGTGGCCCTGTTGCGCCGCTATGCGCTGGGGGAGCCGGTCGCTCTCGCCGCGATCCCGGTCGACCTGCCGTATGTGTCGGAGTTCCGCCGCGCCGTCTACCGCGCCGCCCGTCGGATCGGCCATGGCGAAGTGCTGACCTATGGCGAACTGGCCGAGCGCGCCGGCCATGCGGGCGCCTTTCGCGAAACGGGAACCGCCATGGGCGCCAATCCCGTGCCGCTGCTGGTGCCCTGCCACCGGGTGCTGGCCGCCGGCCGCAAGCCCGGCGGCTTTTCGGCGCCGGGCGGCGTGGCGACCAAGCTGCGGCTGCTCGCGCTGGAAGGAATCAGGCTGGAGGCCGCGGATCCCGCGCAGGCGAGCTTCGGCTTTTGAGACGGCCGTGCCTTCGGCTAGTCGCGGAACCGGAACACGTTCTCCCGGTCGTAGGACTTGCACGTGAGAACGTAGCAGCTTCGGTCGTCCCGGGTCGGCACCGACGATCCGACCGCCACCTCGCCCACCGAGCAGAACCGCCCGCCGCTCACATAGCGGTCGTAGAGGGTCAGGCTCGGATTGCGCGCCGAACGGTAGCGCAGAATGACCGCCCCCTCGCGCTGCACCGCGGCCTGGACCTGGCCGCAGCTCATGCCTTGCGAATTGTAGCGGGAAATGGCGTGCGCCGGCGCGGCGAGCATGGTGGCCGCCAGCGCGATCAACAGAACTTTCATCTTGGTTCCTCCTTGGTGCCGGCCCGAAACGCACAGGCGGGAATCACAGCGCCGGGATTGCGGCGGGGTTGGGGCGTGAGCGCCCCACGCTCGCCGTGTTTCTGGAACGGCGCAACCGGCTCTCCGTTCCCTGCCGAAGCATAGCGCCGCGCGGGGCGCGCGGCTGCTAAAAAACTCTCACTTCCAGTATCTTGTCTGTGATCGCGGCAGCGTATATGTTGGCACCGTTGAAATTTTCGGCCGATCGATCTGGCTGCCCGCGAAGTTCGCGTTTGCTCGGTTCTATCTCCAAAATCTCGATATCCCCGACCACCATTCGTGGGGGTCAACCGAAGTTGCAAACGCAAGGAATATCCACATGGCAACTGGCACCGTAAAGTGGTTCAACGCGACCAAGGGCTACGGCTTCATCCAGCCCGACAATGGCGGCGCTGACGTGTTCGTCCACATCTCGGCCGTCGAGCGCGCCGGCATGACCAGCCTCAACGAAGGCCAGAAGGTCTCTTTCGAGATCGAGCAGGACCGTCGCACCGGCAAGTCCGCCGCTGGCAAGATCACCGCGGCCTGATCGCGACCGATCGCGCGGACGCCTGACCCGGGTGACCGGCCGGGACGTCGCGAAACGACAGACCGCCTCTGGCGGATCGAAAGGCGGGGCTGGTCCCCGCCTTTTTCATTGCCGCGCGGCCCGTGTGTCGGACGCGCCGCACCGGCCGGCGAAAGGCTCGAGTGACGACGCCGGCCGAACCCTCTATCCTGCCGCCCGACATGGAGGAGGAACGGCATGGCACAGGAACGCATCGGCTTCGTCGGCATCGGATTGATGGGGCGCGGCATGGCGAAGAACATTCTCGCCAAGGGCTACGATCTCACCATCCTCGCCCACCGGCGCCGCGAGGCCGCTGAAGAACTGGTGGCGTTCGGCGCGCACGAAGCGGATTCGGCCCGCGAACTGGCGGAACGCTGCGACATCGTCATCCTCTGCGTCACCGGCAGCCCGCAGGTCGAGGCCATCATCCACGGGCCGAACGGGCTGGCGAGCGCCGGGCGGCCGATCCTGATCATCGACTGCTCGACCTCCGACCCGTCGTCGACGGTGCGGCTGGCGACCGAACTCTCGGCCAAGGGCATGGCTCTCGTCGATGCGCCCCTGTCGCGCACGCCGAAGGAGGCGGAGGCTGGCACGCTCGACGTCATGGCCGGCGGTCGCGAGGCCGACATCGAGCGCGCGCGGCCGGTTCTGGCGACCTTCGCCCAGAAGATCGTCCACACCGGGCCGGTCGGCTCCGGTCACACGATGAAGCTCCTCAACAATTTCCTCTCGCTGGGCTACGCCGCGATCTATGCCGAGGCGCTGGCGCTGGGCGCCAAGGCGGGGCTCACCGCGCAGGTCTTCGACAGCGTGATCAGCGGCGGGCGGATGGATTGCGGCTTCTACCAGACCTTCTTCAAATACGTGCTGGAACGCGACCGCGACGCTCATCGCTTCGCGCTCGCCAACGGCCTGAAGGACCTGAGCTATCTGTCGGCCTTCGCCAACGCCACGCAGACGCCCAATCCCGTCGGCGCGGCGGTGCGCAATTCCTTCGCGCTCGCCGTCGGCACCGGCCACGGCGAGGACTTCGTGCCGATGCTGTCGGACATCGTCGCCGAATTGTCGGGAGTGGTCGCCAAGCCGTCCGGGTGAGGCCGCTCAGCGGCGAGCGGCCGGCTCGCCGCCGCCGATCAGGTCGCGGATGAGAAGCGAGGATTCGTCGATGATCGTGCCGGCGAGCGCGGGGCGCGCCAGCAGATAGCCTTGCAGCAGATCGGCCCCCGCATTGACCGCCGCGCTCAGTTGCCGCGGCGTCTCGATGCCCTCGACCAGGATGGCGCAGCCGAGATCGCCAAGGCGCGCAAACAGCGCCGGCAGCATCCGCAGGGCCGTGGGCCGCGCCACGACCGCACGGAACCACGCCGCATCGATCTTGACCGTGTCGGGACGCAGAACCCTGACGCGCTCGGCCGTCGAATGGCCGGCTCCGAAGTCGTCGACGGCCAGCCTGACCCCGATCGCGCGCAGCTCCCTTGCGAGCACCAGCAGGCGTGCGTCGTTGCCGGCCTGCTCCGTGATCTCGCAGGTGACGAGTTCGGGCGCGACGCCCTCCTCCGCGAGCATCCAGGCGAGATGTTCCACGTCGTCGCCGGTGAAGCCGGGATCGACGTTGAAGAACAGCTGCATGCCCGGCAGCCCCATGTTGTGATGGTTGCGCACGTGCAGCATCCGGCACAGCTCTTCGAGCGCGGCGCGCCGGGTCCCGTCGACGAGGCCGAAGATTTCGTCCGGCCGCACGCTCGCCCGGCCGCGCATGCCCGTGACCAGCGCCTCGACGCCGAAAGGCTGCAGCCAGTCGCCTTCCACGCCGTAGAGCGGCTGGTAGCTGCTCTTCAGCACCAGGTCGCCGAAGCGGCCATAGGCGATGCCGACCTCGTCGACCAGCAGCTCCGGCTGGCGGTCGTCCCGGTCGTGGACGGCGCGACCGGCGACGACGCCCGCTCGACCGGAAGATGGGGGAACGATCCGTGGCGCCATGACGACGGGCCTCACCGGGCCGGGCCGCGGCGGCCGAAGGCGCGAACCTTCGGCTGCGGCCGCGTCGCCGTCGCCGTCGCCGTCGCGGGGACGGCGT
>NZ_RWKW01000133.1 GCF_003970795.1 Aquibium carbonis
CGGCAATGCCGGAAAGCACGGCGACCATGGCCGCCAGCTACACCACGCGGTGGGACACGATCCATAGATATGAGATGATCTTAGCGGGAATCCTGTTTGAAGCTCTAGCAGGATTCCCAATTTGCTAACGTTCAGCGTCTGAACGTCGTCTCACACCACCTTCATGCCGATGAATCTCCGTATCCCGCTTCTAGCTGCGTGCTGGCTTGGCTTGCTCAGCCAATAGGTTTCAACCGCCACAGAGGTCTGCGATCGACGCCAAGTCAGTCATTCAGGGTGGGCTGCGGAGCACCCGGAACTTGCCGTTCATTCAGCACCTGTTTTTCGGCTTAAGCGGGGCCGATAGGAGCCTGTCAGCTTATCATGACCTTGATGAAAGAAGCTGCCGTTGGCCCGAAGGAGAAACATTCGACGAAGCCAATGCGGCCGACATCCGAGTGAGGGTGAAGACCCGTTCGTGCCCGGCACTGCGGTCAAGGCCGCTTTGCCGAAAGCGTGACACGCCCGACTGCTGGCAGCCGTGTCCCGCAGCTAGCCGGTCACCTGACCGTCGCCGACGAGGATCTGCCTTTGGCACCGCGCGGCGATCTTCTCGTCATGGGTCGAGATCAGGAAGGTCGTTCCTTCGGCGCGGTTGATTTCGCCGATCAGTTCCATCACCTGATTCGCCGACGCCCTGTCCAGATTGCCCGTCGGTTCGTCCGCGAGCACGAATTCCGGCCGGTTCATCAGCGCGCGCGCCACTGCGACGCGCTGCTTCTGGCCGCCGGAGAGGCTGGTCGACGGATAGTCGATCCTGTCGGCAAGCCCCATCCGCACGAGCAGTTCGCGACCCCGGTCCCGCGCGGCCGCCGTCTCGCGTCCGTCGCGCACGGCGGTCGGAAAGATGACGTTCTCCAGCGCGGTGAAGTCCGGCAGGAGATTGTGGAATTGGAAGACGAATCCGATATGCAGGTTGCGGAAGTCAGTCAGGTCCTTGTCGCTCGCCGTCGTCAAGTCTTCGCCGAGCATCACGTGGCTTCCCGAAGTCGGCTGCATCAACGTGCCGAGGATGGTCAGCAGCGTGCTCTTGCCGGACCCCGAAGGTCCGAGCAACGCCGACATCTCGCCGCGCGCCATGGTCAGGTCGAGCCCCTTCAGCACTTGCGTTTCGGCGCCTCCCTCTCCGAAAATCTTCCAGAGGCCGCGCACCTGCAGGAGCGGTTCCGTCATTGGCCGATCGCCGTCACGGGATCGACGCGCGAGGCGGCGCGTGCGGGCAGGATCGCAGCCAGGGTGGCGCTGATGACGGTGAGCAGGATCGCGACGTCATACGCCCCCTGGGCGATGTCGATCGGCAGGTTGCCCGGCTGGAATTCCTCCCGCGTGGGGAAGGCGAGCAGCACGGCATAGCCGATGCCGGCCCCGAGCAGCCCTCCGACGAGGCCGATCATGGCGCCCTGCATGACGAACACGACCACGACGAAGGACCGCGGCGCCCCCATGGCGCGCATGATCCCGATCTCGGGACGCCTGCGATAGGTCGACAGCATCAGCGCAGATGCCACCCCGATGACGATGGTGATCAGCGCGAAGGATTTCAGCATCAGGCCGGTCTGCGCCTGCGCCTTCAACGCATCCAGCAGCTGCTGGGCGTTTTCGGTCCAGGAGGTTGCCGGGAGGCCGGTCGTCGCCTCGATCCGTGCAGCCGTCGCGTCGGCCTGGTAGAGATCCGCCAACTTGATCTCTATGCGGGACACGCCCTGCGGCATGGCAAACAGCGTCCGCGCCGTGGCAAGGCTGACATAGGCCTGGCGACGATCGGGCCCGCCGGATCCGATTTCGTAGATGCCGGACACCACGAACGCCTTGTCGATGCCGGTGTCAGCCTGCAGACGAACCGTCTGCCCGAGGCGGAAGTTCATGTCGTCCGCCAGGCGTTTGCCGATGAGAATCCTGCCGGCGCCGAGTTCGACGGTGCCCTGGACGAGATAACTCTTCAGGTTGACGATTGCCGAGACCCTGTCGGGCTCGACGCCGGTGATGCTCACCTGCGCCGTCTGCGCCCCGCGCCGAAGGAAGGCGCCTCCCGTGATCTGCTGGGATATCGCCGTCACGCCGGGCAGCTTCTCGATGATCGGGATGAAAGCGTCCGCATTGGGAAGTCGGGCCTCGCGGCTCGTGTCCTTTTCCTGCACCAGCAGGACGACGCCTCCGACATCGCCAAGGAGCATGGGCGGGTCGCTGGCCTCGGCTTCGATCGTCACATGCGAGAGATCTCCCGCCGTGCGCGAGAGGATGAACTCGGCAAGACCACCGATCAGCGCGCTCATGAAAATGAAGATGAACACGCCGACTGCGACCCCGAACACGAGAAGCGACGTCTGGGCCTTGTTGGCCGTCAGGTAGCGGGTCGCGATCTTGAGGGCGTAGAGCATCGCTACTGCCCCGCGGTCCTGACGGCCTGCCCGTCAGCCAGATTGTCGGCATCGGTGATGAGGCGGTCGCCGGCCTTCAGCCCATCGGTCACGATCAGCCGGTCGGCCGGCCAGTCGATGACCTCGACGGGCACACGCTTGGCCTTCTCGCCCTCGACCACGAAGACGGATAGCCCGGCATCGGCAGTGACGAGCGCGACACGCGGCGCGGAGATCGCCGCGTCACGCCGGTCGACGATGATGTTGGCCGTCACGGTCAGGCCGACAGGTGCCGCTTGTGCCTCGGCGAACGCGATCTTCACCGCCAGGCCGCCTGTATCGGGTTCGACGACGGGAGCGACGAAGCTCACCGTTCCGTCCAGCTTCCGATCGTCGCCAGTCAGTTGCAGGACGGCCGGCATGCCGGTCCTGATCTGGGTCGCATAGGATTCGTCGACATCGGTCTCAACCACCAGCTCGCTGAGGTCCCCGAGCGTGAACAGCGTCGTGGCGAGATCGACGACCTGGCCGGGCTCGACGCCGCGCGTCAGGATCGTTCCGGCGATTGGTGCGACGATGCTGAATTTCGTCAGCTGGAACTGCGCCTGGTCAACGAGCGCGCGCAGCCTGCCGACCTCCTGCGCGGCGCGGTCCGCGGCGCTGCGTGCATCGTCCAGTGCGACTCGAGACACGTTGCCTGCCAATGCTTCGGTGCGCTTGAGCGCCGCACCTGCCTGTGCCTCGGCCAAAAGCTGTTGATCGAGCGCTGCCGTCGCCTGTCGCACCGCCGCCTGCTGGGAGGTGTCGTCAAGGCGCGCGAGAACAGCCCCTCGGAGAACCGTGTTCCCCTCTTCGGCGAGCGCCGCCACGAGGGTCCCCGCGACGGTCGACTTGACCGCTACTGAGCGAAGCGCGGCGATACGACCGTTGACGGCCAGGACTCGCGTGACGGGACCGGGCGCGACGATCTCGACCGAAACTGCGGGTACACTGGCCTGCCAAGGCTGGGCATAGAAGAACCAGCCGCCTATGCCGCCCGCCGCCGCCAGTCCGATCCACAAGCCCCGTTGTCGCCACGACGAGCGCTTCGGCCGGTTCCCGGGCTTCGCGTGCGGCGCGACCAACGCCGTCTGTCCCGAAGAAACCAGCGCCCCAGAGGCGCCGTCGCGCTTGGTCCGGTTCGCCCCTTCAGGGGTCGCGGTCAGTTCGATCTGAAGATTGGACATGCTGAAGAACTCTCGGAGGCTCCGGAAGGCTTGGGCAGCTCCTTCCATCATGACACTGCCGCAAGACGATCGCGTCCGACTTGACCTGCATCAGTGAGGGATCAGGGTCGGCGGCCTCAATGTCGATTCATTCGAACGCATGAGCGTCTGAACCGGCGAACCTTCAGCCACCCCGGTCGGCGCATCCGGCATTCGGGAGAGAGTGGATCTCCCAGGCGCCGATGGTTCCTTGCCAGTAGACTCGTTCGCTACCGCTGATGTCCCACGCGACCTCGGCGGCGAATGGCAGCCACCTATTGGCATGGCGGCGGTAGTCCCAGAAGCGCCCTCGCCAGGCAGTCGGGAGGTTTGGTGGAGAGGCCGAACGTGGGCGATCCGGGGCAAACGCGCCAGCAATCCTGCCATTCTCATCGAGGGAAAGCCGAACCTCAGCGGCGGTGTCCCCGCTTCCCGCGCTCACCAACAGGTCCTCGCCAACCGCACGCCACCTGAGGGCAGGATTGAGGAGGATCGCGTCAGGAGCCCACGCAAGTTCCGCAAGGTAGCGCATCAACTCGCCACGAATGAGCGCCGCTGAACGTTCAGCGCGAGCGATCGGAATGATGCCGAGCGCAAAAATGTCGAACCGCGCCCCATCGTCCTTCAATGCATCGTTCGCCGAGATAAGGCCAAGTGGGCCGGCCCGCGCCCGCCAGTCGAACTCGCAGGCCTGCGTCGAGATCGTTTGTGTCGCCGAGAATGACATCCACGAATCGACCTCGATCTTCCGCTTCATGCGCCCCGTCTGGGTTAGCATCACTGAACAAGCCCCCGGCCGCGCCCCAAGGCGCATTGCCAGGTCATGGACGGCGGCGGGCAGGCGAATCGTGCATTGATCGTCGATCGAAGACATAGGAGCGAGCACTTTCGTTATCGAGATATTTCCTTCCCGGACAGCAGGTGGCCGCACAGCACTTATGTTACTCATGCGAGTTGTTCGTCGCCGACCGCCCGCCGCACGCCAATCCTTGGCGCAGCCAGAAACGGTCGGCGACGACAATCACCCCGATGGTCGCCAGCGCTGTCGCCAGAAGGGGCACCTGCAGTTCAGACGGGCCGTTCAGCATTCCCGCATCCTTCAGCGCTAGAACAACGCCATAGGTGCCGAGGAAGTTGTGAAAGACGATCGTCCCGTAGACGTCCCGTGAAACAAAGAAGAACAGGCTTGTCCCGAGGCCGACCACCGCCAACAAGGACACCATGCCGATTGTATTGAATGGCGGGCTGTGGGCGAAGTGATAGAGGCCAAAAAGGATGCTCACGGATATGCCGGCAGCAACGGTTGCCACAACCCGCCCGCGTGTACGCAAGACCTGCGCGATCGTCGAACCGAGCACGACCCAACAGACCAGCACCTCGGCGGCAGACACGACGAACACCTGCGCGTAGGCGTTCAGAACGACCACGGGATCCGTCGAAGGCGCACCTTGTCCTGCATAGAGTCCGAATCCCAGTACGGCACCCGCCAGAATCCATAGGGCCGAGCGGCGTGGCGGGCCGAATCCGGATTCTTCCGGGCTGATCCCGTCTGCATGTTGCTGCCAGCGGATCACACATAACGCCGCAATCACTCCGAGGACGAGGTTACCAAGGATCGCATAGATGATGCGGTCGACGATGGCGTCTGGACGCAACAGCGTTTCGATCCGCCCCTCAAGGAGCCAGGTGGCTGCGCACCAGACAAAGAATAAAGTTAACGCTGCCGAAAGATTCCTTCGCCTGGAAGCAAGTCTGCCAAAATCCCTGTTCATGACGGTCATGTCACGACCACACTTTCCACTGACCTTCGCGCCGAGTACGGCATTTCCGAGCTGCGCCCGAAACGCATGACGATGTCCGGCCGGCGCCCGGGAAGCCCCGCGAGCGCGGCAAGCTCGGGACGCAACTCGGGCACCTCGACCGGCTGGTTCAGAAAGGCGTGCTTGAGACCGAGGGCTGTAGCTTGAAGCGCGAAACGTTGGCACGCGCGACCAGCGAGAACCCAATGTTCGGGATCTGCCTTATCTGCGAGGAAGACGGCGATCCCGGCGGAGGAGGCAATTTGGCGCGTGTATTTCTTGCTTTCGGATTCGGCGGTGAAAAAGAGATCGAGCGCGAGTGGCCCCAGCCATTCGGGCAGGGCAGGACTGCCGCTGCAGGCGCCGAACAGGCCATCGCCGGTGGAGACCGCGCGCCTCGGACTGAAACGCAACCACGTCTTGAGTTCCGACATGAACGCCTGATCGGCCATCTGCGTCTCGTTCCCCGCGACGACGAGATCGCGCAGCCTGTCGATTTGAGCCCGCCCACTGATCAGCACCAGCGTGACGCCGGGGATGCTCGCCGCCCGTCGCAGCGCTTGGAGGTCATCGGCTCCGACCTGTGTTCCGTCATACTCCGCCCGCGTCGACTGACGACGCGGAATCGCACGATACAGAGCCTCTTCCGGCTCGGCCCGCGCCCCAACGTCGTAGATGATCGATCCGTCGCCCGCCGGCTCGAAACGCAGCCGTCCACCGATTCCCCGTGCATTGGCGGCGATCGACAGATTTTCGGCGGCGCAGCCCAGGCTGGCGAAAAGATGATGATCGTCGGGGTCGACCGCAGGCGTTCTCCGGCTGAAGTCGGGCAGAACCTCGGTCTTCTTGTCTGCGATGCGGAACAGCCAGGGTTGCGTGTTGTGGCTGTTGGCGGCCAGCGTCGCATAACGGATCAATGCATACATGTCGGGCATTGGAGACAAGTCCGTGCGCATGGCAGCGACCGCGGCCGCCCGGTCTGCCATCGACCCCATCCCGCGCATTCCGGCCCAGGTCGTACCGCCTGTCGCGAGAAGTGCTGTTCCAGCTCCGATGAGGAGGCGCCTTCGACTTGTCATGAATACACCTTGGAGGGAGAAGGCGGTTGCCGGCGGCTCAACTCTCCCGAATGCAGGACTGGCGAAAGGTGACCGTCGCGAGATGAAGCCTAAGCACGCCAAAGATCGCGCGACTTGACGCAGATCAGCCTGCTGCCCGGAAGCGCCTTGTGCCCTCCGACGACCATCACTGATGCAGATCAATACGACCGTCATCGACCCGACTACGGTCGGGGTCAGGCGAGGTGTCCACGTCACGGGCATGACGGGAAAGCGATCTTCGCAATCGCAGAGGCAAGGAGTGACCGCAGTGAAGGGTTTCGTCGACAACATCGAGACGCTGACGGAGGGCAACGACGATTTCCGTCGCGTCCTGTACACGTCAAATCACCTTCAGCTCGTCCTGATGGCTCTCCAGCCGGGAGAGGACATCGGCGAGGAGGTGCACGACGACAGGGACCAGTTCTTCAGGATCGAAACTGGCTCGGGCGAGATCGTGATCGACGGTGCCGTCAGAACGGTTCGAAGCGACATGGCCATCGTCGTCCCGGCAGGGGCCCGGCACAATCTTCGCAACACCGGGAGCGAAACGCTGCGCCTCTACTCCGTCTACGGACCGCCGGAGCATAGGCACGGCACCGTGCATCGGACCAAGGCCGATGTGACCGAGGAGCATTTCGACGGCAAGACGAGCGAATAGCTCCGACGCGGCCGATCACTGACGTCAGATCGACAGAAAGAACTGACCATGCACCAATCGCTCGAAGGCAAGATTGCCCTGATCACCGGCGCCGCCGGCGCCCTCGGACTCGCGGCAGCCAAGCTGATGTCGGCGCGGGGCGCACGGATCGCGGCCACGGATATCGCCGGCGCGGACTTCGGCCCGCTGCGGGCCGCCATTCCGGACGCGGGCCGTCTGCTGGTGATAGAAGCCGACGTGACCGACGAGGCTTCCTTTGCGGCATGCGTGGGCGCGACGGTCAAGGCCTACGGCACCATCGACATCTTCTTCAACAATGCCGGCATCGAGGGGGCGGTCGCGCCGATCCCGGATTTCCCGCTGGAGATTTTTCGCAAGGTCATGGAGATCAACGTGATCGGCGTCTTTCTCGGCATGAAGCTGGTGATCCCGGTCATGGCGAAAGCTGGACGGGGCAGCATCATAAACTCGTCCAGCGTCGCCGGCCTCACCGGCTCGCCGGGCCTTTGCGCTTACATCGCCAGCAAGCACGCCGTGCTCGGCCTCACAAGGACGGCTGCCGTCGAGTGGGGCGCGAGGGGAATCCGGGTCAACTGCATCAACCCCGGGCCTATCGAGAGCCGGATGATGGCCTCGATCGAGAAGGGCGCCAGTCCCGAGGCGCCAGAGGCCGTGCATGACGGCTTCGCCCAGACTATCCCAATGAAGCGCTACGGCACGCCGGAGGAAGTCGCGGGGGTCGTGGCGTTTCTGGCATCCGACGATGCAGCCTATGTCAACGGGGCATACCACACGATCGATGGCGGGATGACGGCTGCCTGAGTGCCGCAACCCGTCACCTGAGCAGCGGCCCGTCCTGGTCCAGATAGGTCTTGTCGAAGTCGACGGATGCCACCAGTCTGTCGAAATCGTCGAAGGTGACGCGGCCTTTCTGGAAGGTCAGCAGGCCGTCCTCCCGCAACTCGCGCAGCACGCGATTGATGTGAACGGCGGTCAGCCCGAGCGCGTCGGCTAGCATGTACTGCGAGAGCGGACACTCATAGCCCGCGTTCGTTGCGAGTCCGACGAGCTTCAGCCGTGCACCCAGTTCCAGCAGGAAATGCGCGGTTCGCTCGCGCGCGTTGCGGCGGCCCAGATTGACGAGGTGCTCTACCACCATCGCCTCGTCTCGGGACGCCGCCCATAGCACCGCGGTCGCAAGTTTTGGCGTCCGGCTGAAGGCGTTGAGCAGATCCCGCGCGTGAACCTCCGACGCCTCGACATTGGTGACGGGCTCGATCGTGTGGTCGGCGGTGCGAAACAGGATCGAGCGCAGGCCCAGGAAATCGCCCGGCACCTGGAAATCGACGATCTGTCGGCTGCCGCTGGCCTGCAGCTTGTAGGAACAGGCCCACCCCGAGGCCAGAATATAGGCCGACTGATCTGACTGTCCCTGGAGCACCAGGTCGCGTCCGGCAAGGAAGGTCCGACGGCGGCGGTGCAACTCGTCTAGGACCGACAGCTCCGCGTCGGACAGCGCGACGAACGCGCCGAGCTTGAGGGCTATCGGGCTTTCATGGATTGCCGTCATTCGGGCCTGTCTGCCGCTTCGGCCATGGCGAAGTCGCTGAGAAGACGGTCGATCCGTCAAACGAATTGGCCGAAAGCTGCTCTCGCTCAGTTTCCTATACGCGTTCCGTGGCAATGTAGCGACATGCAACTTCCCCCAAGACCGCTCGTTCTCTCAAGACCGCTCGATTTCATCCACTCCGGCGTGGAGGTTTCCTCATGACTTGCACTTCCGACGTCGCGGGCAACGCGGCCTTAGCCATCTGCGAGTCGCTGCTCCTCGCGCTCAACGATCGCGACATCCTGCCGGAGAAGGAGATCGTCGGCATTCTGCGCGATGCGGCATCCGCTCACGAGAACGACCCGGGCGAAGACGGCGAGGCCGAACTTCACATCGCGGTGGCTGCGCTGATCAATTCCATTATCGATGGCGGAAACTCAGTGCGTCGACGCTGACCAAGCCCAACGGAACGAGGCTTGATCGAGATCAGCGAAGGGCAACCGAATTCGGTCCATCGGAGGCTTGTTCCGCTTTGACCGACGGTCGGCCGAACCCGAAACATGGAGACTTCATGACCTACCATTTCAGCAAGATCATCGCCCTGCCGATGGACAAGGCAATCGACCATGTGACCGCCGCTCTTGCGGCCAAGGGCTTTGGCGTCCTGACCACGATCGACGTCGGCGCTACATTGAAGAAGAAACTGGACGTCGACTTCCGGCCCTATGTGATCCTTGGCGCCTGCAATCCGGAGTTTGCCTACCAAGCCTTGCGACAGGAGAGCCATATCGGCACCATGCTGCCATGCAACGTCGTCCTGCGGCAGGCGGAGGAGGATCACATTGAGGTGTCCGCCGTCGATCCGATCGCTTCGATGCAGGCGGTAGGCAACCCCGCCCTCGCCTCGATCGCGGGGGACGTGCGCGACATGCTCAAGCAGGTCATTGAGGGACTTTGACGGGGTCGACCTCCGCGTCGCATCTTCGCGCTTCCGCAATATTTGCGGTTCCGCTCAATCTGGAGAATTCGAATGCTGTTACCCAAGGGTACGATCGTCGCCGTCGCAGACGGCGAGAAACTCAACTTGTTCCGCAACGCCGGGGACGAGGCGGCCTTGAAGCTCGTGACGGTGCCGCACGAGGCCATCGCCGACGATCCGGGGACCAGCACGGGGCGGCACACGAGTGCCGCCAATCCCGATCACGGCCAGTCCGGGGAGGACCAGTTCGCCGCAGGCATCGTCCAGCACCTCAACCAGCAGGCGCTGGGCGGCAAGATCGAGAACCTGGTCATCGTCGCCGCACCGCGTGCGCTGGGCGAGATGCGCAAGCACTATCACAAGGCGCTGTCGGCCATCCTGCTGCACGAGATCGCCAAGGACCTGACGGGGCACTCGCCGGCCGACGTCGAGAGAGCGCTTTCGGCCGGATGAGGACGGCGGCGACCCCTTGCAACCCGCCCGACCTGTGAGCGACCTTAGACTGGGCTCCGGCAAACCCGAGCCTGGGCTGCGCCGGACGATCGGTCCGTTCCAGCTCACGCTCTACGGCCTCGGCAGCATGCTGGGCTCGGGCATCTACGGGCTGATCGGACAGGCAGCCGGCCTCGCCGGAAACGCGGTGTGGCTGGCCTTCCTCGTCGCCATGGTGGCGGCGCTGCTGACGGCGCTGTCCTACGCCTCGCTCGGATCGCGCTATCCGCGGGCCGGCGGAGCGGCCTACGTCACCGAGCGCGCCTATCGCATGCCGCTCCTCAGCTTCATGGTCGGGCTTGCCGTCGTCGCCTCCGGGCTGACATCGATCGCGACGCAGTCCCAGGTCTTTGCCGTCAACCTCGCTTCGATCGCAGGGATCGCCGCCCTTCCGGCCTGGACGATTGCGATCGGCTTCCTGCTCGTCCTGACGGGGCTGGTGGTGCGCGGCATCCGGGAATCGATGTGGGTCAACGTCGGCTGCACGGTGATCGAGGCGGGCGGGCTGCTCCTCGTGATCGCCGTCGGCATTCCCTACTGGGGCTCCGTCGATCTCCTCCAGACCCCCGGTTCCCCAAACGGAGACGTGCTGATCGTGCTGGTCTTCCAAGGCGCGGTGCTGACTTTCTTCGCCTTCATCGGCTTCGAGGACATCCTGAACGTCGCCGAAGAATGCCGCGACCCGCAGCGGACGATCCCGGTGGCGCTGGTCACCGCCATGGTCGTCGGCGCCTCGATCTACGTCGCCGTCGCCGTCACCTCCGTGTCTGTGGTGCCGTGGCAGGAACTCGCCGCCGCACCGGGCCCGTTGACCGAGGTCATGCGCCGGGCGGCGCCTGCGATACCGGTCGCAGTCTTCGCGGGCATCACCCTTTTCGCGGTCGCCAACACCGCTCTGGTCAACTACGTCACCAGTTCGCGGATGGTCTATGGAATGGCGCGCCAGAGCCTTCTGCCCGCAGCATTGGGCAGGATCGGCGCGCGGACCCGCACGCCCGGTCTCGCGATCCTCGTCCTCTTCCTCCTGCTCGTCCCGCTCGCCTTCTTCGGCAGCATCGCCGAACTCGCCGCCGCCTCCGTCCTGATGCTCCTGGTCGTCTTCGCGATCGTGAACGGCGCCCTGCTGATCCTCCAGGCGCGCGCCGGCGAGCCGAAGGGCGGCTTCGAGGTGCCGCGCTTCGTTCCGGCGTTGGGGACGGTCATCTGCCTCGTGCTGATCGCCGTCAGGCTTGCCGGCGGAGACTGGAAGGCTCCGGCCCTGGCGGGAGGCATGCTCGCCGGGATGATTGCGCTTCATGTCGTCCGCACACGGATCGCGCAGCGCCCTGCCTGATCCGGTCGGCGCCGTCCCTGCGCCGCACGATCGATCGATGGATCAGAGGCGTGACGGCACGCGCGGCCGCGGCGAAGAGTTCAACCCGCCGTGCCGGCCGGATCCTCGCTCGCGAGCAATCTGGCCATCGCGTCCGTGATGGCGTTCTCGTCGTAAGGCTTGGGGAAGAACCGGCTACCGCTGGGAAGGCTGCTTTCCTCGAGGATGGCGGCCCCGGAGGCGACGATGAGTTTCACGGGCGGCCATCGATTCCGAATGTAGTGGGAGAGCTTGAGGCCATCCATCGTCCCGGGCATCTGGACGTCGGTGAACACCAGGTCAATGTCGGACCGGGCCTCCAGGATCCGGATGGCTTCGTCCGCATCGCATGCCTCGAGGGCTTCGTAGCCTGCGGTCAGGACCAGATCGACGGCGCCCATGCGGATGATCGTGTTGTCTTCGACCACCAGGACGACGGCCTTGTCTTTTTTCATGAGAGACTCGAGATGTGTAAGGCGGGACCGCGTCGCCGCCATCGGTATAGCGCCGGGGTCGTGAATAGGTTCCTAGGCGGCCCTCGAAACATCGGTGGGCAAACCGCTGCCTTCACGATGGCTGATTGTCACCGCGGTGCCGGGGCCGGCATCGTTCAACCGGATATCGCCGTTCAGGTTTCGGACGAGCGCCTCGACGATGCCGGTGCCGAGCCCCGCCTTCGGTGCATCGGTCCCCATGGGCATGCCGATGCCGTCGTCGGTGATCGACAGCGTCCAGTCTTCGCCCGACGAGCGATAGTCGATCGCGATCGTTCCGATCCGGTCGTCGGGGAAGGCGTGCTTGAGGGCATTGATGACGAGTTCCGTCACGATGAGCCCCAGGCTGACGGAAAAATCCGGCTCGACGACGCTGTCGTCCACCTTCACCGCTATGGAAAGCCTGTTGGGGTCGGAGATCATCGAGGCACCGAGGCTCTGACAGAGCTGAGTGAAGTAGGCCCGGAGCTCGACGCGGCCGCCGCTGGAGGTCGAGAGCTGGCGCTGCAGCGCCGCGATCGACATCACCCGGTGATGGGCGTTGTGCAGGTGCCCGCGCGCTTCGACCGACTGGACGCGTCGGGCGCTCTGCATCAGGACGCTGGCGATGATCTGCAAGCTGTTGGCGACGCGGTGCTGCACCTCCTGAAGCAGGATCGCCTTGTCGCGGATGAGGTCGTCCTTCAGCCGGGTCTCGGCGCGCGCGTCGGTCACGTCCGTGATGGCGAGCAGGAGGCGGATGCGATCCATGTCGCCGTCGTCGAGCGTGCGGGCGTTCACGACGAGGTTTCGCGTCTTGCGGCTCGGCCGAACGAGGTCGATCTCGTAGGCTTCGATCCGCGCACTTCCCGAAGCTGTCGCCCGCAACAGCGAGGCGAGCCTAGGCATGTCCCATTCGCCATCGCCGATCTCGCCAAGCGGTCTGCCGGTGACCGTCGAAGGATCGACCTCGAACGCTCGGCAGAACGAAGCGCTCGCCGCAATCACTCTTTGATCCTCCGATAGAAAGAGCAGCGGCTCGTTGGACGAGACCACCACGGCAAGAGTGCTCGCCGCCTCATAGTGTACGATCGGCAATCTTGGCATGACATGGCCCCTCTGGGACCGGAGACTCGCGGAGCGAGTCATTGCTCGGCAAAATGGCGAGGTGCCGGAAAGGGCAGGCTCGACCGAGACAACCTACCATGCCCTGCTCCAAGATGTCCCATAGAAAGTTGCAACGGGCGCCTCTCGCGCCGAACCGAACGCCCGGAGGAGGTTCAGGAGTCGCCCCTCGATTGCGTTCATACAAACTCCCCGTTGCGTCCTTGGCGAGGACTTATCTGGTCTGGCGGGATACGATGATCAGTCTGTGTTCGTGTCCGTCCAGCGGCACGCGCGCGGCCGCATCGGAGGGCGGCTGGGGAAAGCCGTCCAGGACCGCGGACCATCCGCCTGGACCCGGTCGTCCCGAATTGTCCACCCGGATGTCGCAGCGCGTCCCCTCGACGCGCAGCGTGGCCTCGAAGCCCGGCCATGCCGATGGAAGGCACGGATCGACGACGAGGACGTCTCCCTCGCGGCGAATGCCCAGGATGCCCTCGATGCCGGCCCGGTACATCCAGGCGGCGGAGCCGGTGTACCAGGTCCAGCCGCCGCGGCCGACATGCGGCGCCACGGAGTAGACGTCGGCGGCGACGACATAGGGCTCGACCTTGTAGCGGTCCGTCGCCGCGGGCGTGCGGGCATGGTTGATCGGATTGAGAAGTGAGAACAGCTCGTGCGCCTTGTCGCCCGAACCCGACTTCGCGAAGGCGAGGATCGCCCACATGGCGGCATGGCTGTACTGGCCGCCGTTCTCGCGCAGGCCCGGCGGGTAGCCCTTGATGTAGCCCGGATCGCGCGGCGTCTGGTCGAAGGGCGGGGTGAACAGCAGGGCCATGGCGTCGTCTCGGCGGATGAGGTGCCTGTCGAGCGACGCCATCGCGGTTGCCGCGCGCTTCGGATCGGCGGCGCCGGACAGCACGGCCCAGGATTGGGCGATGGAATCGATCCGGCATTCCTCGCTCTCCTTTGAGCCGAGCCAGGTGCCGTCGTCGAAGGTCGCGCGGCGGTACCACTCGCCGTCCCAGGTCTGCGCCTCGGTCGCCTGCCGCAGCATGGCCGCATGCGTCCGCCAGCGTTCCGCACGCTGCGGGTCCCGGCCATCCGCCAGGCGCGCGAACAGGTCGATGGCGCCCAGGAGCAGCCAGCCTAGCCAGACGCTCTCGCCCTTGCCGCCCTCGCCCACGCGGTTCATGCCGTCGTTCCAGTCGCCGGTGCCCATGAGGGGCAGGCCGAGCGGGCCGGTGAGGTCCAGGCACTGGTCGAGGCCGCGGGCGCAGTGCTCGAACAGCGAACCCGCTTCGGCCGATTGTGCAGGATGGAAGAACGCGTCGTGGTCGTCGGGTGCCAGAAGTGGACCGTCGAGGAACGGAACGCTCTCGTCCAGGACCGCGGCATCGCCCGTCGCCTTCACGTAGGTCGCCACCGCGTAGGCCAGCCAGACGCGGTCGTCCGAGATCCGTGTGCGGACGCCTTGCCCCGATTGCGGCAGCCACCAGTGCTGGACGTCGCCCTCGACGAACTGCCGGCCGGCCGCGCGCAGCAGGTGGCCTCGCGTTTCGTTCGGTCTCGTCAGGCTCAGCGCCATGCCGTCCTGGAGCTGGTCGCGGAAGCCATAGGCGCCGCTCGACTGGTAGAAGGCCGAGCGTGCCCAGATCCGGCAGGCGAGCGTCTGGTAGAGGAGCCAGCCGTTGAGCATGATGTCGGTAGCGCGGTCCGGCGTCTTCACCTGCACCGCATGCAGAACATCCGTCCAGTGATCCGTCACCTCCCGGAGCACGGCGTCGAGATCGGCCGCGCGGTAGCGGGCGACGAGCGCCGGGACCTCCTCATGCGTGCCGCACTGCCCGAAGAAGCAGACGACCTCCGCCGTTTCGCCCGCGCCGATCTCGATCGTCTGTTGCAAGGCCACGCAAGGGTCGAGGCCCGCCCCGGTCCTGCCGGAGAGGTGGGCCTCGCCGGTGAGCGCACGCGGCGCCGACGGATTGCCGTAGCGGCCGAGAAACTCGGCCCGGTCTCCGGTCCATGCGGTATGCCGACCGCCGAGATCGACGAATGCGGTGCGGTCCGGGGAAGTGATGCTCCAAGGATTGCGCGCCAGGAGGGCGCCCGTGTCCGGGTCGATCTGCGTCACCAGGAACGGCGCCGTGGCGCTGCGCGTGGTGCCGAGCACGAGTTCGGCATAGCTTGTGACGGAGAGGCGGCGGGTCCGTCCGGACAGGTTCCGGATGGTCATGCGCGAGATCTTGATCGGGTCGGAGAGCGGCACGTATTGCAGAAGGTCGAGGGCGATGCCGTTCGCCTCGTGCTCGAAGCGGCTATAGCCGAAGCCGTGGCGCGCCAGATAGGTGCCGCCGTCGCGGATCGGCTGGGCCGTCGGGCTCCAGAGGTCGCGCGTGTCCTCGTCCCGGACGTAGAAGACTTCCCCGCCCGGATCGACCACGGGGTCGTTCGACCACGGCGTCAACTGGTTCTCTCGGCTGTTCTGCGCCCAGGTATAGCCGCTTCCCTCCGCCGAGACCTGGAAGCCGAAGCCGGGATTGGCGACGACGTTGATCCAGGGCGCGGGCGTGGTGGCGCCATCGCGCAGGATGGTGACGTATTCGCGTCCGTCCTCGTCGAAGCCGCCGAGCCCGTTGAAGAACTCGAGCGGCGGCGCAGGCGCAACGGCCGTCCTGGACTTCGGCTGGACCGGCTTGCGCGCCGCGTGGATTTGCGGGTGG
This sequence comes from Aquibium carbonis, assembly GCF_003970795.1. GTDB lineage: Bacteria > Pseudomonadota > Alphaproteobacteria > Rhizobiales > Rhizobiaceae > Aquibium > Aquibium carbonis. The sequence continues at coordinate 15,869 of NZ_RWKW01000133.1, forward strand.
TCGAGGGGGTGGGCGCGCATGTGGTCGAGCTGCTCGGCGATCGCGCCGCGGCGGGCCGAATAGGCGATGCGGGCGATCGACCCGAGCAGGCCCCGCGCCTCGGCGCTCATCAGGTCGGCGCGCAGCGCGTAGGCCGAACCATGCGCGAGCACGGCGCCGAAGCGCAGTCGCGACTGGCTGGTGCGCACTGCGGTCTCAATGGCGACCTGCAGATCCTGCGTGTAGGACGATGCGCGCTGGTTCACGATCACCAGATCGACGGCGAGGCTCTTCATCCGCCAGTACTCGTGCGCGCGCAGCAACTGCCGCACCTGGGCCATGTCTTGTGGATCGTCGATGTGCAGCAGGACGATCGGCAGGTCGCCCGAGATGCCGAGGTGCCAGAGGCCTGACTGCGATCCGGCGCCCCGCAGGATCGCCTCGGCGGGGGACCGGTGGCGTGCGTCGGCGTAGAGGATTGGTGCGGCCAGCCGCTGGAAGTCCGCTGCCTCCGCGGGGTTGACGCCGAGATGGCGCAGCTGGACCTGCCCCTGGGTCCACGCCAGCATCCTGGCGCGCTCGAAGGCGCTTCGATCGTGGTGCCTGTCCATCAGGTCCATCAGTTCGCCCCGCGACGAGGCAACGATGGTCCAGTAGGCGATGCGCGCGACCTTCCCGGGTGCGATTCGCACGGTCTGGCGCAGCGCGAAGATGGGATCGAGAACGGTGCCGACCGTGTTCGACAGCGCACCGGGCGCCGCCATTGTCTGTGCCGAGCGGATCGAGCGTCCGCGCCCGATGAAACGGGCGCGGTCGGTCTCGTATTGCGGATCCGCGACGACTTCGCCTTCGACGACGGCGAGATGGGCCGCCCAGACCTGCGGCTCTGCGTGGGAGCGCGGACGTCGCGTGGCGACCAGCGCCCCGAATTCCGCGACATGCTCGGTCTGGACGAACATCTTGGAGAAGGCCGGGTGCGCCATGTCGGAGGCCAGCGGCGCCAGGACGATCTCGGCGTAGGACGTGATCTCGACGTCGCGCGCGCGGCGCCCGCCATTGCTCACGGAGACGCGGCGAACCTCGCAGTCGTCCTCGCCGGAGACGAGGACCTCCATCGTGGTCGTCAGTGCGCCGTCGCGGCGGATAAACCGGGCATGGTCCTCGTCGAAGACGACTTCGCGCGTCTCGCCTTCGGCACACAGCGGCTGGGACCCGGCCGACCAGACATCGCCGCTCTGGAGATCGCGCAGGAAGACGTAGGAGCCCCAGTCGTCGCGGGTGGAATCCTCGCGCCAGCGCGTCACGTAGATGTCGCGCCAGCGGCTGTAGCCTGCTCCGGCGGCCGTCAGCATCAGCGCATAGCGCCCGTTGGACAGGAGGTGGGTCACCGGCGGGCCCGCAGTAGCGGCGGTGACACGGCGCGATGCGGGTGCTTCCACATCGGCGGTCGCAGGCGAGGCCCTGACCTCCTCCGCCTTCGGATGGCCGGTAACCACGTCGCGCGGCATGCGCTCCTGCAACAGCAGTTCACAAGCCTGGATCATCGGCTCGCGATGGAACCGGGCCCGCATCTCGCCTTCGTGCAGGGTGTTGGCTACGGCGACGATGGTCATGCCCTGGTGGTGGGCCATGGAGGTGCGCACGATGGCGACGTCCTTCTCTTCGGGAAGCCGCGACCGGGTGAAGTCGAGCGCTTCGTAGAAGCCGTAGCGTCCAACCGCCCCCATCTTCGCCATGCGGGCATAATTTTCGCGCGCGCCGTGGGGGTCGACCATCGTGGCGAGCCCTGTCGCATAGGGCGCGATCACCGCGTTCTGCGACAAACCGCGCTTCAGGCCGAGGCCCGGCACGCCGAAATTGGAGTACTGGTAGGTCAGTTCCATGTCGCGGGCGTTGTAGGCCGATTCGGAAATCCCCCAGGGAATGCCGAGCGAGCGGGCATAGGACTGCTGGCGCTGCACCACGAGACGGTTGGTCTGTTCGAGCAGGCTACCGGCGGGCGCGCGCAGGACGAGCGACGGCATTAGGTATTCGAACATCGAGCCGGACCACGAGATCAGCGCCGAGGCATTGGCGAGCGGTGTCGCCGAACGGCCGAGGCGGAACCAGTGCCGGGTCTCGACGTCGCCCTTGGCGATGGCGAAGAGGCTGGCGAGCCGGGCCTCCGAGGCGAGCAGGTCGTAGCAGCTCGGGTCGAGGCTGTCGTCGGCGAGCGAGTAGCCGATCGAGAGCAGCTTGCGCTCCGGATCGAGCAGGAAGGCGAAATCCATCGCCATCGCCATCTCGCGGGCATGGCCGGCAATCCGCCGCAGACGGACGTCGAGGTCGTCGCCGGCGCGCCGGTCGCGACCGTGTGCCGCGATGGTTGTCTTGAAGGTCTCGATCCAGAAGAGGACGTCTGTGGCGGCGTCCTCCGCCTCCGTCGAAACCAGGGCGCGCGCCGTGACGGCCGCCTTTTCGGCGAGGCGCGACAGGACCGGGAACAGGGCCTCGAGCGTCTGCGGACCGGCTATCAGCGCCTCGATCTCGCCGAACGTCTCCGACAGGAGAATGGCGCGGTGCCCCGGCTCGGCGTCGAGCGACCGACGCGCCATGAGGATGGCGTCTGCCATGCCCATGCGGGCATTCGGCGCGATCGGCCGTGTCGCCCATGCCTCGCAGGCGTTGGCGAGCACGATCAGATGGCCGGCGAGGTTGCCGCTGTCGACCGACGAGACGTAGGCGGGTTCGAGGACCCGCAGGTCCTGCGTCGCGTACCAGTTGAAAAAATGCCCCTTGTGCCGCGGTAGCCTGCGCATGGTGCCGATCGTGGCTTCCAGCCGCTCCACGGTCTCGACCGTTCCGGCCCAGCCGAAGTCACGGGCGGCGACGGCCGAGATGAGATAGAGCCCGATGTTGGTGGGCGAGGTCCGGTGGGCCACGACCGGCTTCGGATCCTCCTGGAAGTTGTCCGGGGGCAGCATGTTGTCCGCGGGCGTCACGAAGGTTTCGAAGAAACGCCAGGTGCTGCGGGCGATCAGGCGAAGGTCGCGCGCATCCGGGTCGGTGGCCGCGAGCCGCGTACCGGTCTTCGGCGACCGACTCGTCCAGCGCGCGAGCGCGGGTGCGGCAAGCCATGCCACAGCGAAGGGCAGGACCAGCGGCCAGGACGACGGCGCGACGAGCGCGGCCCCGGCGGTGGCGGCGAGCGCGAGCAGCGTTCCGGCCGCCATGCGGCGGTAGAAGCCGGCAAGGTCGAGCCGCGGGCTCTCCTTCGACTGTGCGGCGGTGGTCCATTCAAGGAGATGGCGGCGCGACACGTAGATCCGGGTCAGCGTCCTGACGATGGCATCGGCCATCCGCCAGGCATGGTCCGGCAGGAAGACGATGGACAGTGCACTCTGCGCGGCGGCGAGCCGCAGGTCCGCGCCGAGCGTCGCCACGTGGTGGCGCAGATGGATGCCGGCGCGGTGCGGCACGGCAGTGAAGAGGATCGGCAGGAAGGCCGGCGTGGCGATAGCGGCAAGGACGAGCAGGGTTCCGGCCGCCGCGGCCGGCAACGGCATCAGCCAGGTGAGCACAAGTGCCAGAAGCGTCGATGGAGCCAGCAGGGATCGCCGCAGGTTGTCCAGCATCTTCCCCCGGCCGATGGAGGGGAGAGCAGATGTTCCGCCACGCCGCATGGTCACCCAGGGAAGCAGCTGCCAGTCGCCGCGCGTCCAGCGGTGCTGGCGCTTGGCGGCGACGTCGTAGCGGGATGGGAACTCCTCGATCACCTCGACGTCGGAGGCGAGGCCGGCGCGGGCGAAAACGCCCTCGAAGAGATCGTGGCTGAGCATGGCGTTCTCGGGCACGCGGCCCGACAGCGCGGCTTCGAAGGCGTCGACGTCGTAGATGCCCTTGCCTGTGTAGGTGCCTTCGCCGAACAGGTCCTGGTACACGTCCGACGCGGCCGCCGCGTAGGGATCGATGCCGCCCGGGGCGGAGAAGACGCGCTGGAAGATGGACCCCTCCCGGCCCACGGGAAGCGAAGGCGTCACGCGCGGCTGCAGGATGCCATAGCCGTCGACGACGCGCTGCTCCTCGACACTGAAGCGCGGGCGGTTGAGCGGATGCGCCATCTTGCCGATCAGGCGGTGCGCGGCATCGCGCGGCAGGCGCGTGTCGGCGTCCAGGGTGATGACGAAACGCACGTCGGCCGGCACCTGCGGCGGGCCCCCGCCGACCGGCAGAAAGGTGGTGTCGGCCGCACCGCGCAGGAGCCTGTTGAGTTCGTGCAGCTTGCCGCGCTTGCGCTCCCACCCCATCCATTTGCCTTCAGCCGAATTGAAGACGCGGCGACGGTGCAGCAGGAAGAAGCGCTTCGTGCCGGCAAGCGGCTCATGGCGCCCGTTGAGGCGGTCGATCGCCTCGGCGGCGACGGCGAGGAGGCGGGCATCGCCCTCCGTTTCCTCGCGATCGGCATCCACACCGTCGGTGAGGAGGGCGAAGGCCAGGTCGCCGCCCACGCCGGACAGGTGGTGCACCTCGAGGCGCTCCACCTGCTCCAGGAGGTCGGCTTCGCTGGTGAGGAGCGTCGGCACCGCGACGAGCGTGCGCAGCGACGGCGGAACGCCTTGCTTGAGCGCAAGTCCGGGCAGGATCGTGGCGCCGAAGCTCCAGGTCATCGCACGGTTGACGAGCGTTGTCGCCACCTCGGTCGCGGGCAGGAAGCCGACCAGAGCCGCCGGCAGGAGCCAGAGGCCATCGAGGCCGGTGCGCGACAGCAGCCAGAGGGCGGCGGCGAGCAGCATACCCGTGACGAGCAGGATCGACCCGACATAGCCGCCGATGCCGAGACACGTGTTGAAGCGGCTGATCCGCAACCGGGCGGGCGCCTTGAACCGGATCGCCCGCTCGAGGGTCCGGCGGCCCTGGGCGATCAGGTGGAAGCCGGGATCGCCGGTGCGCCCGTCGTCGTCCGCGCGGCCCGTCTCGGCCCCCGTCTGGCGCGCGGCGTCGAGCGCGTGGTCCGCAATCTCCAGCTCCGAAAAGGCCGATCCTCGTGCCAGCTGCTCGATCGCATTCCTGTAGAGGTCGCGGGTGGGGAAATCCATGTCGGCAAAGGCGCTGCGCGCGCGCAAGCGCGCATCGACAAGGCTGACGCTCTCGAACATCTCGGCCCAGTCGATGTCGGAGATGAGCCGCAAGCTGGTGATGATGTTTCGCACCGTAACGTTGGACGCGCCTTGCCTCTGCTGGGCATGAAGCACGACGTCCTCGACCGACACGCCCTGAAGCGCGAGACGGTCTTCCAGCCAGCCGAGCGCGGGCGTCGTCGCCGGATCCTGGTTCCTCAACTGCTTGGCCAGATGCGCGGCAAAGACTTCGGACAGCGGTTCGGGCGAACGCGAGGCGATGTCGGTGTCGAGCGCGGTCTTGCCGGAATCCGACAGCAGAAGCTGATCCGACAGGGCCGCGGCATCCGCGCGGGCGGCCCGTCCCACTGTCATCTGGTCGGCCAGGCGCCGCAGGTTTTCGACGAGAACGATACGCAAGGTGATCGCCACCGCCCAGAGTTCGCCGATGGTCAACGGCTGCACCCGCTGGTAGGCGACAAGGAACGTCCGCAGCTTCTCGCGTTCGAAGAGGCTGTCGGTGTGTGCGACGAAGGCCCAGGCCATCCCCAGCACCCGAGGATAACCCGCCAACGGTCCCTCGGCCAGCTTCGGCAGCTGCCGATAATAGCCCACGGGAAGGTCGTCCCTGATCTCGCGGATCTGATCCTCGACCAGGTGATAGTTGTCCAGCAGCCATTCGGCCGCGGGAACGACGCCCCTGCCGCTTTCGAGCTCGGTTGCGGTTGCCCTGTAGGCGGCGAGCAGAACCGCGGCATTGTCCTCGAGCCTCGTGTGCAGCGACAGGACGTTCGGCGGCCTGTCGGTCACCGACTGCGCGACGGCAAGGCTCTCGGCGTGCTGCTCGAGGCGTTCTTCGCTGAAGAGTTCCTCCCGTACCGGTGCTCCGTCGTTCCACGGCGGTGACGACGAGCGGAGCCCCAGAAGGCGATGGATCAATGTCAAAGCGTGCCTTTCCAGCCAATGCGACTGCGCCGGAACCGGCGGTTTGTCAGGAGGTCTCGGCAGGAGGAGGCAAGGGCCGCGAAGCGAACCGATCACTCCCCCTCGGCGATCATGTCGCCGTCAGTGGCGCCACTCGGACGCGCTCGGCAGGTCGCCTGTGACATCGACATGGGCGGAACCGCTCGATGGCGGCAACTGCTTCTCGGAGAATCGCAACCGCAGGCGCCTTCCGTCGTCGGTGAGGAGATGGAGGTCCGCGCGACCGAACACCAGCCGCAGCGCCTCCGGCGGCATGCGCAGTTCGCCACCGCCGGTCACGCCGCCCGGCTTGGTCAGGAAGCCTTCGAAATCAAAATCCGCGCGCGCAAGGAACTCGTCCTCGCATTTCAGGTCGCCTGCCCCCCGAAGAACACCGAGATACTGCATGTGAACGTTCCTTCCGCGCGGTTCCCGTCATGACGAAGCGTCCGAGCGTCGTCATCGTTCCATTGCTCCGTGAGATCTTCGCCACATAGCGCCACGTCCCGGGGCCCGGTCGCCCCGCTGCCAGCGCGCAGGACAGCGGCTCACCGGAAGTCGGCCGCCGTCAGGACGTACATTGTCCTGCGGGCGCTTCCGTAGATCTCGCGCGCGACATCGTGGATCGTGCCCCGCGCAGCGTCGAAGGCGGCAAGAAAGCCCGCTTCGCCGCCGGTCGCTGGCGGGAGCGCGTCGGTCTCGACGAAGAACGGCACCTCGATCATGCCGTCATGTCCGACGAAGCGGATCCGATGGCGGACGTCGTCGTAGCTGCGGCTTCGATTCGGAAAGGCAAGTGCCATTTCGAGATCCTCCTGGGACTGAGTTCGTCTGATGCGGCGGCACCAGCGAATGCCGGCGCGTGCCATCAGATCAACTTGGTTTCTCCTGCCATTTGATCTTTGCGGCGGCTGGTGCCATCGGTGTCGGATTTCCGATGCAGTTCCTTGGCGGCCTTGCGGGTAGTTTCGAAACGGTTCTCCTCGGGTTCCTTGGGCGCGGATATCGGGTCGGTTTTCTTCGTGAAGGTGATCATTGGTCGCGCTCCTTGAAGGGCTGGCAGAGTGGCGCGCCGGGACTTGTGCCCCGGCGGACTGCCGGTTGGCTCGAGCCGGTCTTATGCGGCGAGAGCGGTCGAGCAGGCCTCGACGCCGCGCCTGTCGGGGTTCGTCTGCCCTGGCATGGTCGCCCAGCCGCCCGCCTCGATGAACTGTCGCTTCTTGTAGCCATCGGTGATTGCCTTGAACTCGGCGAGCCGCGCCGCCGCGTCCGGCGCCGCGTTGAAGCGTTCCACGCAGATGGCCGACGCCAGTTCACCGCGCGCGACATCGCCCGCGGTCGTGGCCGCCGTGCGCGCCGTGCCGCCGGTCACCCAGCCGCCCCAGACGAAGCCGACGACCATGGTCGCCGCGG
>NZ_RWKW01000134.1 GCF_003970795.1 Aquibium carbonis
CGGTCGCCCCGCCGCGCCGCGCTGCCGAGACGCGCATGGACGCGCGGCACGCCGCCCGGCGGCCGGGCCGGGTCGCAGCCGACCTCGTTGACGGCGATCAAACGGTTGAAGCGATAGAACACGGTGTCCTCGACCGCCTTGGCCATGACCGGACCCGACAATTGCTGCAGCTTCTCGCGAAACAGTTGCGCGATGTCGCGGCTGTCGGGCGCGACCTCTCCGAGGAGAAGCCGCAGCACGACGTCCACGTGCCGGCTTCGATCGGCGCCGAGCCGCTCGACCGCCGCGGCCGCCGCCTTTTCGAGGATGGCCCGATCCCGCGCGGCCAGACCCTCGGACGTGCCGTAGGTGCGGTAGACCGGGATCGCGACGATCACCGCCCCGATTGCCTCCCAGAGGGCTTCCTCCGGCTCTGGCGCGCCCGATCGCCGCGACGCCTCGGAGGCGAGGCGCACGAGCGAGGCGAGTTCACCCTCGAAATTGTGGGTGAGCGTCCGCTCGCGCGCGGCGCGGATGAGCGCTTCGGGATCCGGGGCTTCCCCCAGCGCAGCCGCGTGGGTGGCGTCGAGTTCGGCCATCCGGGTCTCGTCGACCAAGAGATCCGCCAGGCTGTCGACGAATTCGTAGCCCGTCGTGCCGTCGACGGGCCAGTCGGCGGGCAGCGTTTCGTCGCCTTCCAGGATCTTCTCCACGAAGAGGCCGGCGTCGGGGCCGAGCTCGGCGCGGAGCTGCTTCAGATATCCGGCGGGATCGGCGAGCCCGTCGACATGGTCGATGCGCAGGCCATCGACGGCGCCGTCGCGCACCAGATCGAGCACCAGCCGGTGCACGTCGTCGAACACGGCTTCATCCTCGACGCGCACGCCCACCAGGCCGGTGATCTCGAAGAAGCGGCGGTAGCCGAGGTGGCGGCGGGCCTCCTTCCAGTGAATGAGCTCGAAGGCCTGCTGGCCGTGCACCCGGTCGATGAAGGCCCGATCCGCCGAGGCGGCCTCCATCTCCTCGGCCAGGGCGTCGGCCTCGGCGAGAAGGGGCCGCAGCCGCGCATGAAACCGCGCGGCGTCGCCCGGATCGGCGAGGCCTGCCTCGGCGGCGATCTCCCCGGCCGCCGGCGAGCGGAACCGCGCCAGAACGCTCTCGTAGCTGGCCGGATGCAGCGGCAGGACGAGGGCGCCGAGCGCAAGGCCGATGAAGCCGCGGGCGCGGTCGAAGGCCAGCCGGATGTCGCCGCCCGCCAGCGCTTCGGCGTAAGGGCGGCCGAGCAGCGGCAGGGTGAGCCGTTCGCGCCAGTCGATGTCGAAATGCCCGGCATAGGGGCTCTGCCGGCCCCATTCCACGACGCTGCGCCACCAGGGATTGGCCAGGTCGGCCGCCATGTGGTTGGGGACGATGTCGAGGATCAGCCGCAGGCCTTCGGCACGGAACGCCTCGACCATGCGGTCGAAGCCCGGTCGACCGCCCAGCAAGGGGTCGATCTCGCCATGATCGGCGACGTCGTAGCCATGCGTCGAACCGGGCGGCGCCGAGAAGACCGGCGACGCGTAGACGTGGCTGATGCCGAGGCGCGCCAGATAGGGCGCGAGTTCGGCGGCCCAGTCGAAGGTCATGCCGTTGCGGAACTGCAGGCGATAGGTGGCGCGTGGCAGCGTCATTCGGGGTGTCTCTCCAAGGCCTCGGGCCGTCAGGATTTGGGGCGGATGGCCGCAAGCATGCCGGTGATCCGCTCGAAGCGTTCGTCATGCGCCAGATCTTCGATCGACACCGGGCACTTGAAACGCCAGTTGGGATAGGCATCGACGGTGCCCGGCAGGTTGGTGGGGCGGTCGTCGCCGGTGAGATCGGCCAGCCGTGCCGCCGCGAGCCTGCTCGGGGTCAGCGCGATGAAGCGATGCATGGCCGCCGCGAAGCCGGCCGGCGGGAATTCGCCCGGCTTGTCCGCGGCATCGGCGTAGCGGTTCGCCTCCTCCGGTGCGAGCGCGCCCGATCGGCCGAGGGTTTCCACAAGGGCCATGCGCTCGGCCGCGCGCTCCTGCGTCTGCGTGGCGGCCATGTCGGCGTCGATGGCGCCGATGCCGCTGCGCAGGCGGATGTCGTCGCCGCGCCACCAGGCCCGAAGGGGCGCGAGATCATGCGTCGACAGGCAGGCGATCGCCAGTTCCGGATACTCCTCGGCCGGCCGGAAGCGCTCGCCCGATTTCTCGAAATAGGCGATCCGGTAGGAGAGGATGCGGCGCGCGGCCATCCGCTCGCGAAAGCCTTCCGGCACCACGCCGAGATCCTCGCCGATGACGAGCGCCCCGTGGGTTTCGGACAGATCGGCGAGCGCGTCCATCAGCGCGTCGGCCGGATAGTCGACATAGCGGCCTTCGGCGGGCAGCCGGCCCTCCGGCACGAAGAACAGCCGCTCCAGCGCCATGACGTGGTCGATGCGGAGCGCGCCGGCAAAGCGCATCGACGCCGCGATGGGCTCGGCGAACGCGGCGCAGCCGGTGCGCTCGAGCGTTTCCGGGGCGATCGGCGTCAGCCCCCAATCCTGGCCGTAGGCGCTGAAATAGTCGGGCGGGGCGCCGATGGACTGGCCCACGACATAGGCGTCGCGGTCGGTCCAGGTGGCCGAACCGTCGGGCGCTTCGCCGACCGCGAAATCGAGATAGAGGCCGATCCGCATGCCGGCCCCGCGTGCGCTGGACGCGGCGTTTTCCAGCTGTGTCTCGCACAGCCATTGCAGCCAGCACTGGAAGCGCACTTCGTCGGCGTTGGCGCGGGCGAATTCGGTGACCTCGGCGGTTCGCGGGTGCGCATATTCGCGCGGCCAGTCGCGCCAGCCGCTGCCGAAGCCGCGCGCGACCATTTCTTCCGACAGCGCCTCGAAAAGCGCGTGCCGGCGAAGCGTTTCGCCGCGCCGGGCGCAGTAGAGATCGAAGGCCGCGGCATCCGACGTGCTGGCGCGCCAGGCATCGCTGGCCCAGATCTGCCGCAGCGCCGTGATCTTCAACGCCGCCACCTGCCGGTAGTCGACGGTGGGAAGCGCCGACAGCGCGCGGGCCTTGGCCACGACCGGGCCGGACGGCTCGTAGCCCGCGACCTGGTCGACGGCGATGTAGAGGGGGTTCAGGAACCGCCGGCTCGATGGCGAGAACGGGCTGCATCGATCGGGATCGGCAAGAAAGAGCGCATGCAACGGATTGAGGCCGACGAAATCGGCGCCCGCCTCGGCCGCGATGTCGCAGACGCTGGCGAGATCGGCGAAATCGCCGATGCCCCAGTTGCGGCGCGAGCGCAGCTCGTAGAGCTGCAGCGAGACGCCCCAGACGCGCGTGTCCGCCAGCCAGCCGGGGATGTGGCAGACACGTCCCGCCGCTGGCCGGGGGTCGGCGCTCTCGGGCTCGGGGTTCATGCCTGTCGTTTTCTCCTGCAAGATCGGACGCCTGGGTGGCGAGCCGGCGACAACGCGCCTGCCAGAGAAACAAAGTCCGACGCCCGGCGAAGGTTCCCGCCGGGCGACGTCGAAGCGTATCGACGGCGCGAGAGAAGCCGACGCCGGGCCGCTACAGGCGGACCTTGGCGTTGTCGCCGAGGTCGGGCCGCGAATCGCTGACGGCGGCGACGAGCATCTTGGCGAAGCTGACGACGCGCCCGGAGCCTTCCCAGTACTGCGCCTCGCTCGGCTGCACCTTCAGCACCCGGATCGACGGGTCCTCGGCATCGTCCCACCAGGCCTTGGCGGGCGTCGAGAACAGATCGCGGATCTTGGCGCGGTCGTTGCTGACCTGCGCATGACCGCTGACCGAGACGTAGTCGTTGCCGGACGGATCGGCGAAGGCGAGGCAGACGGACGGATTGCGGGCGATCTCCTCGTCCTTGTGGCTGGCGGCGTCGGTCAGGAAATAGACCATGCGTTCGCGGTGATCGACATGGGCCGCCATCGGCCGCGCGCGAATGTTCTGCCCGTCCGCCGTCGCGAGCATGCACAGCCCGATCTTTTCCATCATGTCCCAGACATGTTTCGCATCGTCGTGATGGGTCATTCGTCGTCTCCGTGTTTCGGTTGGTGCCGCCGGAAAACTGCCCGAACGGACGAAGGTTCCTGCCGCCCGGCGCGAAGCCGCATCCCCGGCCGGGCGGAACCATGCCTTTGCCGACGACGTTGGAATCGCGAGGAGAGCTATCGCTGACGGCGGCCTCGACCCGCCCCCAACACCAACCACCACCGGGAAAAAACCGTGACCAAAAGACCAGACATCCGCATTCTCGGCGCGACCGTGCTGCTCGCGCTCACCCTTCCGCTCGCCGCCTGCGGCGAAAACCCACCCGCCGACGCACCCGCCACGACGCCGCTTCCCAACGTGTCGGAAGACAGGATCATCGACGGCGTGGTGCCGAGCGACCAGGTGCAGACAGACACCGATCCCACGCCGCAGTCGTCGACCGGGGGGAGCATCCCCGGCCATACGCCGGGCGATGGCACGACCGCGCCCCAGCAAGATGGCGCGCCGCAGGGCGGCACCGGCGCCAGCCCCGCCGGCGCGCCCGACCCGCTGCCCGCGCAGTAAGGCCTGCCGTCGAGCGGCCGTGGCCGAGGCGCCCGTGAGGTGGATCGCGCCCGGGATCGGGAAGCTCGCCAGTTACAGGGATTGAAGGCGGGAGGGCGTTTGCGGATCCGCCCGCCCGTATTCAGTGTGGAAGGCCTCCGGCCCGTTGCCGGAGGCCTTTCGCGTCGAGAACGCGCCGCCCGCGCGGGCCGGGTGTCGCTCAGAGCAGCCCGGGGAACCGCGCCGACACCTCCGCGCAGATGGCGTTGACCGCCTCGGGCGTGCGCCGGGTGCGATCGACGGCGATCAGGTGTTCGCCGCGGACCTGCCCCGGCCGTTGCGACAGCACGATGATCCGGTCGGCGAGCTGGGCGGCCTCGCGCAGATTGTGGGTGACCATCAGCGCCGTCGTCGGCCGCGCCTGCCAGACGTCGAGCAGCAGGGCGCGAAGGTCCTGCGCGGTCGCCTCGTCGAGCGAGACGAAGGGCTCGTCGAGCAGCAGCAGGCCCGGCTCGACCGCGAAGGCCCGCGCCAGCGCGGCGCGGCGGGCGAGCCCGAGCGACAGGGCGCCGGGATAGAAATTCTCGAAGCCGTCGAGGCCCAGCCGGGCAAAGAGATCGTGCAGCGGCCGCGCCCGCATGGCCTTCGGGAGGGCGAGGCGCACGTTCTCCTCGACGGTGCGCCAGGGCAGGAGGCGCGGCTCCTGAAAGGCGACGCCGATGCGCGGATTGCCGCCCGGCAGGACGGTGCGGCCGTCGAAATCGCGTTCGAGCCCGAGCAGGATGCGCAGGCATGTCGTCTTGCCGCAGCCGGACGGGCCGACGAGGCAGGCGAACGTGCCGTCGGGCACGGAAAAGCGCAGGCCCTCGATCGCGAGCAGCGGCGGGCCGCCGACGGCCGGATAGGTTTTCGAGGCGATGTCGACCTCAAGCATGGGGAGCCCGCCACCGCGTCGCGTAACGGTCGTAGGGACGCAGGAGCAAGGTCTCGACGAGGAGCATCACCGCCACGAAGGCCAGCGCATAGGCGAGGATCGTCGCCACGTCGAACAGCTGGAAATGCAGATGGATCTGGAAGCCGACGCCGTTCGAGCGGCCGAGCAGTTCCACCACCAGCACGATCTTCCAGATCAGCGCGATGCCGGACCGGCTCGCCGCGGCGAAAAAGGGCTGCAGCTGCGGCAGCACCACGTCGCGCATCCGGCTGGCGAAGGAGAAGCGGTAGACGCGGGCGAGCTCGGCATAGGACCGGTCGAGCGCGCGCGCCCCCTCCCGCAGCGTGACGACGACGTTGGGGATCTTGTTGACCGCCACCGCGCCGATGGCCGCCACCTCGTTCAGCCCGAACCAGACATAGGCGAGCACGATGACGACGAGGGCGGGCAGGTTGAGGAACAGCACCACCCAGGGATCGAACAGGCGGTCGAGGCCGTGGTTCATGCCGAGCGCGATGCCGATGGCCGAGCCGATGGTCAGGGCGAGCACGAAGGCGGCCGCGACGCGGGCGAGCGTCGCACCGAGATGGCGGGCGAGGTCGCCCGACGCGGCCTCGCGCAGCAGCGCCTCCAGCACGGCGGGCGGCGCCGGAAACACGCGCGGATCGGCGCCAAGCGCCAGCACCCACCAGAGCCCCAGCAGGCCAAGCAGGGAGACGACACTCCAGAGAAGGGGAAGCCCGCGCGTCACCGGGGTCTAGAAGCCATCGGCGAGGCCCGGCCAATAGGTGCCCGGCGCCATCACGGGGGACCGGCCGACGAGCTTCTCGCCGCCGAGTTCGGCCAGCACCGCGTGGAGGCGAGCGGCATCCGCCTCGTCCTCGGCGGCCGGCCGCGCGGGAATGCCGTCGCGATAGCGGTCGCGCAGCGCCAGAAGCTCGGCACCGTCGGCGCGCACCAGCGGCGCCAGACGCTCCCATTCGGCGTCGGAAGACGACAGCAGCGCCTTGGTTGCGCGGGAGGCCTGCACGAAACCCCGCGCGGCGAGCGGACGGGCCTGCGCCCATTTTTCGGAGAACACGTAGCCGAGCGCCGAAACCGGGCCGGACGCGCCGAGCGCCGCCGCCGCGTCCTCGGCGCCGACGAGCGTTCGGAAGCCATTGGCCTCCAGCCGCGCATTGTGGTGCCAGAAATTCAACACGGCCTCGAGTTCGCCCTGCCTCGCCTTTTCGGCGAGCAAGGGCGCCGCGCCGTAGACCACGTCGTTTTCGGCGGCGAGGTCGAGCCCGTGATCGCGTCGCGCCAGCCCCTGGATCAGGAGCCAGCTCTTGTCGAGCGGTCCGCCGGCGACACCGAGCTTGCGACCCCTGAGGTCGGCCAGCGTGCGCAGCGCCGAGCCTTGCGGGACCATGATGGCGCCGACCGACGAGGAATAGGGCACGAAGGTGAAGTCGGCGCCGTCGGCGCGAAGCCGCGACACCCACAGCCAGTCGGAGACGATGACGTCGACCGTGCCGGCCTGCAGCGCCACGTTGCTGGCGTCCTCGCCGGCGAAGGGCACGATCTCGACGTCGACGCCGGCGGCATGGTCGAAGCCGGCGTTCTTCATCGCGTCGAGCTCCCAGTTGACGGTGCCGAACTTCAGGACGCCGACCCGCACGGGCTCCAGCGCCCAGGCCGCGCCGGCGAGGAGGCAGACGGCGAGCGCGGCCGAGAGCACGGCGGCAAGACGGCTCGCTGTTCCTTCGATGGACCGGATCATGCGGATACTCCGTGATGGTTCGCCGGGACCGAACGGCGCGTCCCGTACGCGGCGCGGCGGCCCGGCGAAGGACGATCGCGGCCCTCTATGCCTGCTCGCCCGACCCTTCGGCAACACCGCATCGAAAGCCGTCGGGCGACCGGAGCGTCAATCGCGCACCAGGCGGCTCAATCGCCCCGCGTGCACGAGGTCGTCCGGCGTGTTGACGTTGAAGAACGGGTCGACCGGGTCGACCGGCCATGTCGCGACCGCGACCTCGTGCCTGGCCGTCCAGTCGGACATCTTGCGCAGGCCCTCGGCCACCAGCGCCCGCCGCAACGCCTCCCGGAGCGCCACCGGCCACAGGCCCGCGACCGGATGCGTCCGTTCCCCCGAGGCCGCTAGCGCCACGCGGGCCGCTTCCGCGCGCCGGGCGC
>NZ_RWKW01000135.1 GCF_003970795.1 Aquibium carbonis
CCCAAGCCGGAACTGGAGAAGGTGCTGGGCAAGACGCTCGGCGTGCCGCTCTTCCAGGAGCAAGCCATGCGCGTAGCCATCGAATGCGCCGGCTTCACGCCGGGTGAGGCCGACATGCTGCGCAAGTCGATGGCGACCTTCAAGTTCACCGGCGGGGTGAGCCGATTCAAGGACAAGCTGATCGAGGGCATGGTCGAGCGCGGCTACGAGCGCGACTTTGCCGAGAGGACCTTTTCCCAGCTGGAAGGATTCGGCAGCTATGGCTTTCCGGAGAGCCACGCGGCCTCCTTCGCCCTGATTGCCTACGCCTCGGCCTGGCTCAAGTGCTGGCACCCCGACATCTTCTGCGCGGCGCTCCTCAATTCGCAGCCCATGGGCTTCTATGCCCCGGCCCAGATTGTGCGGGATGCCGTCGAGCACGGCGTCGAAGTCCGCCCGGTGTGCGTGAACGCCTCTCGCTGGGACTGCACTCTCGAGGAGATGGACGACGGCCGGTTCGCCGTTCGGCTTGGCATGCGCATGGTCAGAGGACTGGCGAACGGCCATGCTGCCCGCATCGCTGCCGTTCGCGCCGATGAATCCTTCGCTTCCGTCGACGACATGTGGCGCCGGGCCGGCGTCCCGTCCCACGTCCTGGAGCAGCTCGCGGAGGCGGACGCCTTCCGGCCTTCGCTCGGCATGGCGCGGCGCGAGGCGCTCTGGGCCATCAAGGGATTGCGGGACGAGCCTCTGCCGCTCTTCGCCGCCGCCTCCGCGCGCGAGCAGGTGACCGTGTCGGAACAGGTGGAGCCTTCCGCCACGCTCCGCCGAATGACCGAGGGCAGCGAGGTGGTGTCCGACTATGGCCACACCGGGCTGTCGCTCCGCCAACATCCCGTATCCTTCCTGAGGGCCGATCTGGCGCGGCGGCGCATCGTGACCTGCGCCGACGCCATGCGCGCGCGGGACCGCCGCTGGCTGGAGACTGCAGGACTCGTCCTCGTCCGGCAGCGGCCGGGTAGCGCCAAGGGCGTCATGTTCATCACCATCGAAGACGAGAGCGGGATCGCGAACCTCGTGGTCTGGCCAAAGATGTTCGAGAAGTTCCGCCGCGTGGTGCTGGGCTCCACGATGTTCGCTGTTCGGGGCCGTATCCAGCGCGAAGGAGATGTCGTGCACCTCGTCGCCCACCAGCTGACGGACATGTCGGAGGCGCTGGCGGGCATCGGACGGCGCGACGCCCCGTTCCCGCTTCCACACGGCCGCGGCGACGAATTCCATCACGGGAGTCCTACGCCCGACCCGCGCGGCGCTGCCAAGCCGAGGGACATCTACATTCCGGACCTGCACATCGATCGCCTGCGGGTTCAGGCGAAGAACTTCCGATAGTCCGATGGCGGCGCCTGCTTGCCAACGCCGGATGCGCGGCTAGTCTCGCGGACCATGTGCAACCTCTACAACATCTCGACGAACCAGGAGGCGCTGCGCGCGCTCGTCAGGTCCTTCGACGACCTGCTCGGAAATCTCGAGCCGTCCATCGACGTGTGGCCCGACCGCACGGCACC
>NZ_RWKW01000136.1 GCF_003970795.1 Aquibium carbonis
TGAGGGGGGTCCGAAGGACGGGCGAGACCCGTGGCTCGCCCCGGCCGGCAGGCAGAGGGGGGCGCGAAGGAACGCGGCGTTTGCGAAAAAGTGGGCGCGACGCCGGAGAGCCGATCTCCCCCCTCGTGGGGGAGATGTCCGGCAGGACAGAGGGGGGCGCGAAGGAACGCGGCGTTCGCGACCGTCCTTTCGGCGACTTGCGGAATGCGCTAGCCACCAGAGCCGGCCCAAGGCTTTCCCCGGAAGCGTCCGCGATCCGGGTAGCGGGCGAATGGCGACAAAGGGGTGGAAAGCGGAATGGCGGGTTCTGGCCCGCGGAAGTGGAAAAGCGGCCATCCAGGTGGCCATCGTTCTCTGACGGCAACGCGCCTAATGGGACCGGGCGGCCAGAAGTGGACGTTCGATACGAACGACCATAAGCAGGTCTCACTTCCTTCCCTCTGTCTTTCAGTCGGCGGTCAGCACTTCATATGAGAATGTGACGTGCGGAGACACATAGGTCTGGGCGTTTACCTCCGGTTGCACCTCGTCAATGGTAAGGACACACAGCGCGCCATGAGCATTCATGCAGACAACGCTTTGCCCAACGATCGGCTCTGCAGTTCGCGCAGGCGTGAGAAAGGCTGAGACTGAGGACGGGTCGTAGCTGGACGCTGTTATCAGGCCCACTGCCTTGAGGCCGCTGTCAATGTAGACGTAGACGCTGTTGTGTGAGCGACCGCTGAAGTTGATCTTGAACTCGTATTCGCCATTGCCAACTTTGAAATGACCGTGATCTTTGTGTCGGAAGGTGACGCGACCTTTAAGCGCAGGGCTCGCATAGTTGGCCGGATCACGTTGGGCGTCGATACGCTCGATCCGCGCTGCGCGTTTCCGGACCTCGGCCAGAGAGGCGGCATGACCTCTTGAGGCGGGCAGTCCCTCGACCCAACGCCATATCTCATCGATCTGCACCGATCCTGGGAATACGTTTTTCTCGGGCATCGAATTGAAATCGAAACCCTTGGGAGAATGGCTTGAGAGCCAAGCTGGAACTTTGAGTAAAGAGTTCTGCACAAATACGAGCGACAACCAGGTTGAAGGTTTGTTGTTAAATGCGCCGCTGATCCACCTGTTTTCGATCCCGACGCCCGAATTCGGCATCGTATCTGCACGCAGAACGTAGTTTTCATCGACGATCAGCAAGACGTGCGTTGCACTCGTTACCTCCTGCATGAAGCCGCTAAGGCTAGACCCATAATCTACCTGTTCGTCGATCTTCACGTCATAACCGAGAAGATGAAGCTGGCTCGCAAGCAGTCGCACCCACTCACGATGAGCTGGTGATGTCCAAGCGTACGAAATGAATAAATCTGCCATCCAACACAGACTACCAAGCGGTTATCGAAAACTCGAGAGCACGATTATCCCCCGAGGCTATAGCCTACCAGTCTGTTTGTCGTCCGCATTAATCGCTGAGGCGGCCGAAAGCGGACTGTCAGTTTCCAGCCCCAGAGACGTCAAAGCGGATCGACAAACGAATGCCGGCTTATGGTGAAGCGCAATCGACTGTTAATCGACCAAGATGCGGTCGGAAGCGGTCAACTAGATCTGCCGTTGCTGAACGACATATCTAGCCAATCGCATCCGCAACTGCAGGACACAGGTACGAGTCTCAGAGCACCCGCTATGAGGCGCTGGCTGATTTCCTCTCTGCCAAAACTAGGTCCGGCGTGGTGCCTTAGCCTTGGAGCGACACCCAGACATCTACCGCCATCAGCGGCAGATACACCGCCGTGATGGCGGCATAGAAGCGGCGATCGCTCGCGAAAAATGCCAGCACCGGCAGAACGATCATGGGAACGTCAAGCAGCGCCCACACCGCTTCGACCGGCTCGTCGAAATAGAAGATATTGAGCACGAAAGCGAGCAGCAGGAAGCCAGAGAGCGACATCAGCGCGAAGCGGCCATCCGCCTCAAAATGGGCTCTTAGTCCCTCGTGCTCGTCCTCACTGCGGCTGGGCAGCAACAGCGCTGCCGTGACGAAGAGCATCACCGTCATCGATACCAAGAAGAGGAAGTCGCTGAACGCGTACTGTGGGCGGAGCAGTGGCAGGCTGTTGATCGCCCACCAGTATTGCAACTGGATCACGAAGAGGATCGCGCACCAGACCAACGGCACCCAATCCACTGACGAGGTCCGGCGGATACGGAAAACGGTGACGAGGCCAAGCAGGAGACGCGTGATAGAGAGCCCGAGCACCATTGAGATGACGGTGGCGACGATAGGGAAGCTATTCATGTGTCCTACTGGAGTTGCCCCTATTTGACCGGACAGTCGGCTATTGAGTTTGTGCCCGGATGAACTCCCG
>NZ_RWKW01000014.1 GCF_003970795.1 Aquibium carbonis
ACGCCACGCCACGTGAAGAAGGCTGGGGGATGATCGGGAAGGAGGGCCACCGTCTCGATCGGTTCCGGACGCGCAAGCAGCCGTGCCGGACGTGGCCAGCTGCCAGACCACACGGATTCCTGATCGGGTGAAAGCGCGGGAATCCTTTCCACGCTCCGTTCCGGCACGTCGCTGGGCACCGGCGCCACGCGGTAGAGGCG
Source organism: Aquibium carbonis (assembly GCF_003970795.1). Taxonomy (GTDB): domain Bacteria; phylum Pseudomonadota; class Alphaproteobacteria; order Rhizobiales; family Rhizobiaceae; genus Aquibium; species Aquibium carbonis. Next base: position 201 of record NZ_RWKW01000014.1, read on the forward strand.
ATCTTCGCCGACACGGTTGGCGAGGATGTCGACGAGGTCGGACACGTCAGGCGCGGAGGGATCGATCAGGGATGAGAGGTTCTGGGTAGGCTCCATGGCCTGGGTCCAGGTGGCCGCCAGCGCCATCAGCTCGATGCCGAAGCTTGGCTCGATCTCTGTCACCTTGTCGGAAAGCATTCGCACGAGCCGCTTCCGGTCTCGTGTGGGGACGGCCGTCCCGATCCGAACGGACTGCTGCTGGGCATCGACGCGATGGCAAACGAGGTCGAGGCGACGAGCCCCTTGGCCACGTTCCTCCAGCCGCGAGCAGAGCTGTTCAACGAGCTGCGCGATGTATCGCTTGATCGTCTCGGCTGCGCCGATGGGTTCGGCGAAGGCGCGCCGTACTTCGATCATATCGGCGGGGCGGACCGGATCGATCGGTTCCGGCACCAATCCCAGCGCCTGGTCGATCCGCCTCCAGATCTGCGGGCCGAACCGCAAAGTCAGGGGCGCCCGTGGCTGAGACAGCAGGTCAGCGACCTGCTCGAATCCTAGGGAACGCAGCTCGGCGACCAGCGCCGCTTCGAGCCTGAGTGCTGCAATCGGCATCGGAGCCAGCACTCGTTCGGGCGGAATCCTTTTGACGAGGCTGATGGGGTCTGGTCCGAAGCGGGCTAGCGCATGCGCGGCTCCCCATGTGTCGGCTATGCCGATCTGGCAGGTGTAGCCCGCAGCGCCGAGGCGCTCATAGAGATCCCGCGCGAGACCTTCGTCTCCACCCACCAGGTGCGCCGCGCCATCGATGTCGAGGATAATCCCGTCTAGCGCGTCCGCGGCGACGACAGGTGAGTACCGCAGAGCCCAGAATGCCAGGCGTTCCAGTGCGTCGATATCGCCGGCCGGATCGGCTTCCTCGATCCGCAGACCGGGCACCACAACCTGCGCCTTGGCCAGCGGCATCCCGGAGCGGAGTCCTTGTCGCTGAGCCGCGTCATCGGCAGCCATAACGATTCTTCTGCGGCCATCCGAGCCTGCGAGGACGAGCGGCGCGCTACCCGGCCGCGTAGCGCCGCCCGAGGCCCGTCTGTGCCGATCGATGCTCCATCTGGGAAGGAAGACCGAGACGACCCTGGTCATCGCAGGCTTCCAGTTCGAAGTCGGCGCTCTCGCCTGCGCGCGCCCTGATCAGCTCGACCAGCCATCGATGGCGACCGACACCAGGGACGGGCAACGGATGCGATGGCAGCACGGACACGCGCCAACGCGTCGACGCGGCCGTCGGCTGCCCGAAATCCGACGCCTCCGATTGGCGTCGCCACCGCCGGACAGCGATGCCCATAGTGCTCGATCCCTCGGATGCGAGCTGCAGACGGCGTGAGGCGGTCATCGATAGATGGACGACTTCTGCGACGACGCAGCCAAGGCCGCCATGGCGCAGACCTTCCTCCATACATGCCAGCACCGCCTTCTCGTCGCCCGCCTCGACGTAGATCACGCGGTCCGGAGAGAGCCCGGCCTGGGCGAGTGCGGGAGCAAACAGGTCGGATTTCGTGAGGCACCATAGGATTCGTCCGTTCGTTCTGGCCGCGATTCCCGCCGCGAACAGGGCCGCCGCGGCGCCATCCACTGCACCGTTTCCGCCACCCGCCACCTCGTGCAGCGCTCCAAGCGAAAGCCCGCCGCCCGGGAGCTTCCCGTCGACCTCTTTCAACCCGAACGGCAGGACCTCCTGTACCTGCCGGCGGCCGGCCTCGAGCGCTGCGATAGTCGAACGCAGCGCTGCAACGTCCGCCTTGGACATCGCCCTCACCATATCTGTTGCGGATAATGTTCCTATTTTGTTCTGGTTCGGACGTCGAGTCAAAATCCTTGGTGGAGCTAGGACCCACGCGCCGCCCTCGCGAAACGGATGACATATCCAAGCCCTAGGAAAACACACTGGACCGATCGCGATCTCCCAATTGATCAGCGGTCGGAGTTCGTCCCGATGTTGCGTGGAAGCGGCTTGAGGAACCCGTCCCGTTCCGGAACCGGGAAAATTTTGAAACGGCGTAGAATGAGATCGAGGGCAGCTCGGACTTCGCTATCGCCCTCGTTGAGCGCTTGAGCGAGCCCTCGCATCTTTCCCGCATCCTCGCTGTCCTCCAGCAACACTGGCTCGCCGCGGAACAGAGAGCCCCGCCGAACCGCAGCGTGTATATACGGTGCCTGGGATTCCACTCTTTCTTGCCTTAGGGCTTCCTTGACCTCAAGTTCGACGGCCCTGAAATCACCGAGGGGGCCATTACGCGCCCTTTCTTTTGCGTAGCCATCCTCGGACACCCGTTCGGCAAATCGCGCCCGGAGCCGATGCCCGCTCCCCTCCACGCCAGCGTCATTGAAGGCGGTCTTGACTAGGTTACCAATCGACTTTTCTGAGAACCCTTGGCCCGTCTTCATGGATAGCAACAGGTGGTTCGAGGTGGCGCGTCCCGCCTTCCGGGCGACAAAGTCGGCGGCGAACTGCGCACGCGCGTCCCAGATGAACAGCAGGCACTCCCAGATAAAATCGATAGGGATCCGCGCTAGATTCGGTGGGCCGCTCTTTTCTGTAACTTCGAAAAAGCCGTACTTTCTGTGCTTTTTCTGTTTCGCTCCCTCTAGGGCGCTTCTCACCGCTGCCTGAGAAACTGGATCATCAACGATAGCGAGGATGTCGATCCGCTTCCGCGAAGCCATCGACCGCGTAGCGGGATCAGCTTCGGATCCAAAGATAGTGGCATGATTCACTCCGAGATCCAGCAGGGCCTTTTCCAGGTCAAGGATGGTTACTAAAGCCACGCCTTGTCGGCGCAAGCCGCAACGCGCCATGAAACTGGCGGCCAAATAGTGGCACGCGCTCGCGTAAGCGCCCTTGGTCCCCGTAGCGCCCTCCTGCACCTTCTGCATAACCTCCTCAATCTGCTCGTCGTCCGGAGTCGGTCGCTTCTTCCGCTTGCGCTTCGGCACCGTTCCGTACCCTACGGGTGGGATAATGCGAGCGTCGACGACGCGCCCGTGCGCGTTCATGACGGGCACAACCCTCACCATAAGCGGGTAGCCGGGTCCGGTCTTGCCCTTATCGGGGTCTTCCATAAGGTCGCAAACCAGTTCGAGGCGGTTCTGTAGCAGGAAGTAGTAATTCCAGACGACCCACACCCGGCGCATAATGCGTCTTCGCGAGAAGGCCGTTTCCTGCCGTACCTCCTCCATTCCGCCACGCACCGTCCGCACCATCTTTACCGAGTTCTCCATCCCGGTTTTCCAGTCGAACAGAAGTTCGTCCTTCGGGGCGTCCCAGCGACAGCCCCGGCGGTCGAGGAAACGGAACCAGTCAATGATCACGTAGGCCACGTCCCGCATCGAACCGGGGGACAGCCCCTGCTTCGCCTGTAACTCAAAGAAGTAGGCGGCTGAGAGCAGGTGCACTCTACGCCTGCGGTCGCGTATGAACGGGTGGCCTGGCAGCGCCTTTCCCGCGATCTCGAAGTCGGACCCCGCAAACTCCAGTGCTGGTTCGGCGGCCAGGGCACTCATCTATCATCCATTTTTTGCGTTGCTGACGCCACTTCCGAAGCCTGAGCGCTGGCTATGCGCAAGTCTCGTTCAGAAACCCGAAGTTGCCGCGCAAGTCGAGCGATCTGGCCGGAGAGCGCCTTAACCGTCGCCTTAAGCTCGCGATTTTCTTGTTCCAGGCTTGTTGCAGCAGGTGTGTTGATTTGCTTGAGCAACGCGACGAGCGCACGCGCTTCGTTTGGGTTCGGTCCACTCGGCGCCGTGATGTTCGGACTCTTCCATCTAGTCACTTCAAGTTCTGTGTCTTCCCACTCACTCACTTCTTTGACTGTCTTCTTCCAAGTTTGACCGGGCGGCAGTCCATCCTCAAGCCAAGAGCCCAGCAGTTCGATCTTGCGCCTCAGCGAGGCCAAAACTACCGATCTCTTCTCCTTTGGGGAAAGGTGAGACTTCACGCTATTCGCTGTTCCGGTCATCAGCCGTCCCTCTCTCCGCTGCGCTCAGGGAAGCGTAGTTTGAACTCCTCCTCGAGCAGAGTTAGGCGGTTGGTAGCCCGCTCTCGCGCGCGTTCAGAGGGGCCATGGTCGGCTAGTTGATGTTCGGCGGCGATCGCGCTAGACCAAGCCGGCTTGTTGCAGGGGAAGGTAATCCCGTGGACGCAAGCCCCACAGTTATGTATCGATGCGAAAGCGACGTCTGGTCCTGATCCGTCTGTCGCCGCTGTCTCCTGCCTCCCGCCCGCTACCTGCCATTTCTCGCTCTCCTGCAGACACTTGGCGGCCAAAAGATCAACGGCGTCCCTACCGCAGGTGCAGAAGGCGTGACCTTGGGCGTTTGGTTCCATCGTTCTGCCCGACAACAAGGTGTCGAGGATATCGTTGAAGTCTTTCTCCCCTGCAGTCTTTGACACCGCCAGAGCGACGCGCGCATCCGCCTGCGCAACCATGTCCTGAAAGACCTTGGTCAGGGCCTTGGCACCGCGCCCCGTCATCGACATTGTTCCTTTGGCAACAGACAAGCAGCGGTCGCGGATGAACCCGCGCCCAGCTGCTTCAAAGTGGGACAGTCTCTCGCGGGCGGCCACAGTCATTTTCCTGGCTTCTTCGCGAACAGCGCGTGAGGAGTCCCGTTGCTCGATTAGGCGAAGCGTCGCTCCCCTAGCGTTCATGGTAAGATAGTGTCGTGTCGCGTCAGCATTAAAATGCATATAGAACACGGAAAGGGCCGTGAGGTTGGGCGCGTCGAAGCGGTAATAGTACGTTACGCCGAAAAATCGCCGGAACATGTGCGGGCGGAACCGGACCGGAGTGCCATCTTCGAGCGGCGGCAGTTTTATGAACTCGACGAAGGCGTCCAGAGCCTTCTCAAGGTTGAATTGGACGGGCCGCTGCGAACCGAGCAGATCGCGGAACTCGAAAAGCCACGGCGAGCTGGCTTCTGTTCGAGCGGCATCTCCAAGCCAGATCAGCGTGTCGACTGCTTGCACGACGCCTTCGGGAATCGGTATCCGGTCGAGATCGCGCAGGCTCTTTTCAATCCAAGTCCAAAGCCAGGGTTGGCCTTGTGCATCACGTTCGACGCAGTCGGTGCGAAGGCTTTCAATTTCCATGCGCCTGCGGGCAGTGAAAGTGGCAATCACGATCGCGCATGCCGCCGGCATCAGCACGAATAGTAGAGTGCGCAGGCTAATCGCGTGTGGGGGTAGAGTTCTCGGAGTCCCGAACGCTGGGATAATTTCGATCGCGTCAATATTCGAATGCCTCGGTGGACACGATGGCAGCAACTGTTGCAGTCTCTTGCGCAAAGTCCGTTTATCCATGGGCTTGGCGCGTTCCATTTCCCCGAGCTTGGCGAGATCGGAATGCAACCGCCGTAACACCGGCCCATATTCTAGTACCCACTCAAGAGCAGTGCTGACGAGCGCGCAGGTCTGAAAGGGAGGCGCGTCGGGTGTCTTATCCCAAGACCTGGTCGCGAGCGTCGCGGCTTCCTGATTCAAGGCTCGCTGGCTCGTGAACGCGCGGTATCCGATCGGGTCGTGCTGCAATCGATGTCGGAGATCCCACAGCGACTTCCACACGCGAAGCAACCTCAGATATGTCCCCGCGATCCTGTCGGTGTCCTCACGTAGCGGTCGCTTAGGTGCGCGCCGTGCGGCTTCATAATTGGCGAAGGCGATGGGATCAGTCTCGCGCAGGTAACCAATGATCGTCAGGACGGCAGCGGATGACATCTGCATCGTGTGCGTGAAGCCTAGACGCGTCAGGATCGTGCGCATAGCGAGAGTTCTGGCGCCGCCCGTCATATAGACGGGGAGAAGCCACCCCTTCTCGCGGAGCTCCGCAATGTAAGTCTGGGCCTTGTCTTCTGAGCCCGAAAGGGCACGAGGCCCCCCCAATTCGAGCGTATCCCGGAATAGGTCATAGAAGTCTCCGGTCAGGTTTGCACACCGGTCGAGACCGATGGCGAGGCGCCACCTCAGGAAGACTAAAAACGAGTTGAACGACCTAACTAGGCTCTTCCCGGAATCGATCCAGCCTTCGCGCAAATTCGAGAGGGCATGGATCACGTAGAGCTTCGCCGTAAGTAGGTCGTCTTCCCTTCCCGCGTCTGTCAGGTAGACAGGTCCAGGAGCGACCGGGACGCGGAAGTTGATTGTCACCGTCGCATCACGCAGCTTATTCGGATCCTCCAGCACGATGTGCCATTTGTCTGACTCCAGTTCGTCCCCCTTCTGTAACCAGGCAGGCCTCGCCATCGTGCAGAGAACCGCGTCGTGGCTTCGACGGTCTGCGAGCTTGGCATGACTGGTCCGGGATAGGCCGCTCACGCGACCGACGGTGGAGAGACGGCCCATCGTCGGACTCATTGAATGACGACCGCAGGAGTTTCTCCGGAGGCTACGCGGATCTCTGCTGCTAAGCAGGCGCGCCGCCACCCCGGAGCGTACATCCCCTGTTTGAGCTTCCCAATAAAAGCTTCCGTCATGGCGAGCCAAGGAAGCCAGACTCTTTCCCAACGCGCGGGATTGTTAACCAGCATGCGTTGCTCCGCCTCGCGGAGCCTCGCGTTCATCAGGTACAAGTCCTCCATCGACTTTTGCAGGGGCCTAAACGAGCGAACGGGGCAACGCGGACACCACTCGAAGACATCGCATGCCTGGCCCTCTTCCGACCCGGGCGCGACACCACTGAAGGGATCCTCGCACATCGTGCCCAGACCCGTCGCTACGGCCCGTGACCGACGTTCCTCCAGCGTCGGTAAATCGGTTCGCAGCCTCTCTGCCACCGCTGGGGTCGGGTTAACCAAAATGGCCTCGAAAAGCGCGGTGAACTCCCTTATCTGAGCGAGCAATGCCGATCGCAGGTAAGGAGCGTCGGTGTACCCCATGAACACTCTGCCATCGCCCTTGTGTTGGGTGACGGCCAAGGCATGCCGCCTCTCGCCGCGCGCCTCTTTGATCTGCACGCCTGTGGCGCGGATCATTCGCCGCGTGATCTTCAACCCGCCAATGTCGGGGTCCTCCTTATTGCGCTGGAGGAAGGCATTGAACCAGCCATGAATCGATTGCGAGCAAGCCGCGACGGGCCCAGAATTGCCGAAACTTGAAGGTGCAATGAAGAGGTGTTCTGCTGCATTATGGTTGCCCTGCTTCCTGGCACGCTGCCTTATCGGCTCGGAGAGTTCCTTCCAGATCCTGATGGCTTCGGTTCCGGAAACGCTTTCACCATCGGCCCTGCTGATTCTGATGACCCCGGTTTCTTCGAGTAGGTCGCCGTCGGTAAACTCGCCCCGAGCCCTCATCTTCAACCCGGTGACTGTCGTGATCTCTTGCTTGCCCCTTTGCGCCTTTCCCACGAACGGGTCGGCCGCCAGCCTGTAGACTGGATCGACGCTCATTTCCGTATCGATGAGAACAATAACGTGGGTGGCGTTCAGCGCCTTCGGGGTGCCCTCCAAGAGCGGCACGAGATATGGTGGACCACCGAACTCTATGACGAGCCCCTTGATGGCCGCTGGCATAGTTGGATAGTGAATGACCCCTCCGAGTTCGTCCCGGATGTACCTCAGGAGGCTTGCCAACGCCCGGTCTGGATCACTTTTCGGGAAGAGCCTCTCCCTCATATCTAGGTAAACCTGCTGCGTACCTGCCTTCAGCTGCATGTTCGCTAGTTCCCTGATCTGCGGAATGTCGGCGAGGTCCGGTCGCGCCATGGCTTCCTGGCCCCAACGGAATTGCCGATGACAGTCCTGAAGCTCCCTAACTGCGCAGGAGCGGAGTGCCGCCATTCGCTTCACATTCAGGTCGCACATGGCCCTCACATGGCTCTCAACCTTGACGGCGGATAACCGCACGGTATCCGGCCCGAGTTCGGCAAGGCTTTTCGTCCGCGCACCATGCCAAGGCTTGGCCGTTGCCTTTAACTTCTGGCGCACTACCGCAGGGACTATGCCGTCGACGGACAGGAGCTCCAATACGTCGGATAGCCCCTTGAAGTCCCGTCGACGGACAGGGCCGTCTGGACTATCGATCGACGCTGCCACCTCTTCGATCGCCGCTTCAAGCACGCCGGGGTGAGTTCCGGCTGGATCGCTACTCGTGAGTTGTTCATGCAGCGTCTTCATGGAGCTTCCTTCGGAAGCCTCCGACGCGGCGACCAAGAAGCCGTTGATGATCGTCACCCATGACCTCGCCGTAAGATACGGCTTGTCGTTCAATCCGCGCTGTAATGAGCTGGCGAGGCGTATGCAGAAGTCATGTCCGTATCCGGGAAGGCAGCGTTTCACAGATGTATAGCGCATCTCCTTCCCCACCACGAAGCCTATCGAGTAGGGACCGGGCTTCCCGCGCGGCGCCCGTCGCTTCTCCGGTGGCGTGGCGAGGCGCGCCCTCTGCTCCTCTTGGCGGTCACGCTTCACCCTCAGCCTTATCTCCTGCTGGGCGTCAAAGGCTGAAACCTTGCGCAGCCGATAGTTTGTCTTCCTATTAGAAGGCATATCATTCACTTATATTGTCTACACAGAGCCAAGATCCGAAATGATACTGATCGCGACGATCCCAAGCGAAGTTCAAAAGGATTCGATGTGCTATAGAAAGGATTCGATAGACTAGTGAATAGGATTCAAATTCGACGCCCCGAAGCTGAACACGACGCATTTGCAGCAGTCATTTCTGCGATTCGGCGAATTTATACTATATCGCTGGATGTCAGTCAAAAGGGCGGGGCGTGTCGACGCGGTTAGCGAGCATCGATCCCTCGCGGCAAGTCACCTTCACGGCCGACTGCCTGACGCTAGTCGTCGACTCATCGCCATTAGACGCGCAGTTGGTTGGCGAGCTGGCTCGGCTGATCGCTGCGCGCGATCGGCCGAGGATGCCCGTCAGCGACAAGGGCAGCGAGTTCAGCTCCAACGCCACGCCTAGCAGGACAATTCCTTAGCCGAGAGGCGCTACCGTGAGAGCCCGGCTCCCCGACACACGATACATCCATAGCTTGAGGGTCGGCCGCGAGGCGGGACGTCGCGGTCCGGCGGAGATTCACGACGAGACTCTATCCCAAACTTGCGCCCGCTGGACCAGAAGCAGCAGCCTCCTGAGCTAGCGGGCTCCGCTGATCAATCAGTGAGTGCCCAAGCAGCTCCGGCGCGAACTTGTATGGAACTGCTATTCAAGCGACAAATGCACTAAAGCCTTGCGCTACCTAGATTCCGATTTGAATAGCTAAACGGAATAGGGCAAACCGAAACCCTCCTTCGGCAGGTCGGCCGGGGCGAGATTGACGGTGACCTTCTTGGCCGGCAGCGACAGGCCCGATGCATGGAGTGCGGCCTGGACGCGCTCGCGGCTCTCGGCCACCGCCTTGTCCGGCAGGCCGACGATCTGCATGCCCACCTTGCCGGGTGCGATCATCACCTGCACGTCCACCGGCACCGCCTCGATGCCCTGGAAGGCGACCGTGCTGACGCGTGACACCATAATTCCGTCTCCCGTGCGACTTCGCTACCACAGGTACTGGCAAAGCTAAGCACGGAAGTCGAAGTAGAGCAAGAACAATTCAGGAACACGCGCAACGCCGCTAATTCTCTTTGGGAAAGGGGCGTGCATCCGGTCCCGGTGTTCGACTCCAGCGTCAGGCGACTGTTCTGAGGATGGTCCATAAGGCATCGCTCGAACCCTGCGGTCATCACCTGCACGCCGACCAAAACGATCTCGATGCCCTTGAACGCCACCATGCTGACCCGCGCCGCCATGAGAACGCACGCCGCGCCACGAAGAAATAAAGAACTGACCTCTTCCTACTGGGTCGTGAGCCCATAAATGCGGAATGACCTAGAAGGCCCAGGGAGCGAATTATTGGATCGGATGCGAGGCTCAGTCAGCCCCGTAGATGATCTCGTGCACTCATGAGCGCAAAGCCGAGCAAGTTTTCGCCGCGCCACAGGAGCGGATTGACCGCCCGGTCATCTTCTGCCGAAAGGCCGATCCCCCACACTCGATCAACCGGGCTCGCCTCTACAAGAACCTTGCTACCAGTTGATTGGAGGAATGTGCCCAGCGCCTTGTTCTGGGCGAACTTTGCGAAGCTGCCTTCTGTGACGATGCGGCGCTTTTCACGATCCCATGTCGCTTCATCGAAGCCGCGCACTTCCCGACCAAACTGTTTCGCCTGCTTCGGGCTCCCCGCCTTAAGGATTTTCTGCACGGCCTGTTCGTCGCCAAACAGTCGCGCTTTCTCGGCCATCATCCAGTGCTCGGCTGTCGGATATCTATTGCCGCCCACCTCGAATGAGGCAGGCCACCACTGGCTGAAGCAGGAGGATGTGATCCGTCCATCCTTAGCGGGCTGGTGTCCCCAGAAGAACATGAACTTCCAGTGCGACTTCGCTTGAAATGCGGCCTCAAGTTGGGCGCGATCGTAATCCATAAGCTGATCCTCTAGTGCAGCAACGTCGGACACCAACTCTACACCTACGTTAATTAATTACTTTAAAAAACAAAATTAAAGACTGCAATGGACTAATTTCTACCATCGCTAAAATAGCCGTGGCGCGCCGGAAAATCTTACAATCCATATTGTAGGAGGCAACAATGAGATGAGCGATTTCACAGGTGAATGTATATGGTAAAACGTGGTCTTGTTTTGACCCTTGCGATCCTGTCGGTCGCGATGTTGAGCGGCTGTGACCGCTACAAGGACGCTTTCGTTAGCCGCTGCCAGCAGGTCACGGGCCAATCATCGTCAGATTGTTCCTGCGCGGCCGGCAAAGTGAAGGAGATTCTCGACAACAGGGAATGGTCGATTTTTGGCCTCGTTCTTTCGGGCGAGTCCAAAGCGGCCGAAACCGAAGCTGCTAAGCTTGGCTTCGGCGGCATGTTTGGGCTGATGTCGAAGTGGGCCAGCGCCCTCAGCGTGGCCGAACGGCAATGCTCTGTCCGCGGATTGTCGCGCATGTGAGATTCTGCGCGCCTTCGGCCCCGCGTCTTCTATCCCAGCTTCGCCTCAGCGCGCGCCGACCTTCCCCTCCACCGCGTCCCAGAACAGCGCCGCGATGTCGGCACCGCCGAACTTCTTCACCTCGCGCACGCCGGTCGGCGAGGTGACGTTGATCTCGGTCATGTAGTCGCCGATCACGTCGATGCCGACGAGCACGAAACCGCGCTCGCGCAGCGACGGCCCGATGCGGGCGCAGATCTCCCGCTCGCGCTCCGTGAGTTCGGTCGCCTCGGCCCGGCCGCCGACATGCATGTTGGAACGGGAGTCGGTTTCGGACGGCACGCGGTTGATGGCCCCCACCGGCTCGCCGTCGATCAGGATGATGCGCTTGTCGCCCTTGCGCACGTCCTTCAGGTAGCGCTGGACGATATAGGGCTCGCGGAACATCTGTCCGAACATTTCGAGCAGCGAGGCGAGGTTGCGGTCGGCTTCGGCCAGATGAAAGATGCCGGCGCCGCCGTTACCGTAGAGCGGCTTGACGATGATGTCGCCGAACTCCTTGCGGAACGCGGCAACCTCGCGCGGATCCTTGGTGATCAGCGTCTCCGGCATCAGGTCGGGAAACTCGGTGACGAAGATCTTCTCGGGGCTGTTGCGCACCCAGGCCGGGTCGTTGACGACCAGCGTCTTCGGGTGGATGCGCTCCAGCATGTGGGTGGTGGTGATGTAGTTCATGTCGAAGGGCGGATCCTGCCGCAGCAACACCACATCCACCTCGGCGAGGTCGAGACGCTGCTGTTCGCCGAGCGTGAAATGGTCGCCCTTGACGTCGCGCACCTGCATGGGCTCAGCCCAGGCCGACACCTTGCCATCGCGCAGGGAAAGCCTGTCGGGCGTATAGTGGAAGAGTTCGTGGCCGCGCCGCTGCGCCTCCAGCGACAGCGCGAAGGTGGTGTCCCCGGCGATGGAGACGGTGGCGACGTGGTCCATCTGCACGGCGATTCTGAGCGGCATCGAACATCCTCCGGAGCCAGGCTATCGGCCCGCCATGTAGACAAAAGCCGCGGCCATGCCAATGCGCAAGCGGCGACTGGCCCAACCGGAAGGAACCTCGGGACCCGACGTCCGAAGCATCGCGGAGCTACACCCTTCCTAAACGCTTGGTGGGGCATGGTGGTCTTTCGATCGCGACAACGGCCCTGGATCGGATGAGAACGGCAGCACTAGGCATCGCGAGACTGGAGGAGGCGGCGGACGTCGGCATGACGGATCTGCTGACCGGCCTCGGCAACGACCGACGCTTCCTGGCGAAGATCAGGCGGCTGATCAACGACCGGGCGGCGGACCCGGCGCCCTTCGTCGTGGGGATCATCGACCTCGACGGCTTCAAACCCATCAACGACCTCTTCGGCAGGGGCTGTGGCGACGAAATCCTGCGCCAGGCGGCGATGCGGCTGCGGGCGGCGACCGACGACCGCTGCTCCATCGTTCGACTGGGGGCAGACGAGTTCGGCTTTCTCCTGCCGCTCACCTTCAGCGAGGCGGCGGCGACAGAGCAGGCCCGCATCCTGATCGAGGTGCTGTCGGCGCCCTATGACCTCGGGGAGCGCAGCGCCCGGCTGTCGGCCTCTGTCGGCTGCGCGCTTTACTTCACGGCTGCCGAAGCGGCCGAAGACCTGATTCTCAAGGCCGAGTCGGCACTCTACGATGCCAAGCGCACCGGCCGCGGCAAGGTGGTCGTCTATTCCCAGGAGATCGAGGACAAGGCCAGGCGTGTCACCGGCATCGAGCAGGCGTTGCGCCGCGCCGTGGCGGCCGGCGAGGTGGAGCCCTGGTTCCAGCCCATCGTCAGCCTCTCGACGCGGCAGGTGCTGGGCTACGAGGCCCTGGCACGCTGGACCGACCGGGATCTCGGCGTCGTCTCGCCAGCCGAGTTCATCCCCATCGCCGAGGAACGGGGCTTCATCGGCCAGCTCTCGCAGGTGCTGCTGTGCAAGGCGGCGCGCGCAGCAGTCGATTGGCCCGAGGAGGTCTCCTTGTCTTTCAATCTCTCTCCGTCCCAGCTCGTCGACCAGAACACGAGCGAGCAGGTGCTGACGATCCTGCGGGACACCGGCCTGCCGCCGAGCCGGCTGCAGATCGAGATCACCGAAACCGGCATGATGTGCGAACCTGCCTCGGCTGAGAAAATCGTCGAGGATCTGCGCGCGGCGGGCATTCGCATCGCACTCGACGATTTCGGAACCGGCCAGTCGAGCCTCGGGCGGTTGCGGCAGCTCCATTTCGATACGATCAAGATCGACCAGGCGTTCGTGGCCTCCATGCTGGCCGATGCACCGACGCAGCACATCCTGCGCGCCATCCTGGACATGTGCCGCGGACTGCAGAAGGACGTCGTGGCCGAAGGCATCGAATGCGAGGACCAGGCCGCCCGGCTTGCCGCGTTCGGTTGCCAGAAGGGGCAGGGCTACCTGTTCGGCCGGCCGATGCGGGCCGACGCCACCGCCGCGCATGTGCATGGCTATGCCGCCAGCGCCCGCGCGGCCTTCGCCTAGCTGCGGATACGCGGCTTCTCCCCGCCTGCACGACTGGCGGAATCGTCCTCGTCCACCGCCTGCTGCGCCGGGTCGTCTGTACCCCTGCCCGTTGTTCGGGGGCTTGCCGGTTGGCAGACAATCTCCCATACGAAGGAGACGCGGCAGTCAGGAGGAGGGCCCGCATGACAATCGACGTGCGCTATCCGGATCTCGAGGGCGCATCCGTCCTGATCACCGGCGGCGGAACCGGCATCGGCGCCTGCCTGACGGAAGGATTTCACCGGCAGGGCGCGCGCGTCGCCTTCATCGACATCGCCGACCGTGCCAGCCGGGATCTTTGCCGACGGCTGGAGGAGGAAACCGGCCGAGAAGCGCTGTTCCTGCATGCCGACCTGCGCGACATCGACGCCCTGAAGGCCGCGGCGGCCATGGCCGAGCACCAGAACGGACCGGTCGATGTGCTGGTGAACAACGCCGCGCTCGATACTCGCCACGCGATCGAGGAGGTCACGCCGGATTTCTGGGACGAGAATCAGGCGATCAACCTGCGCCACCAGTTCTTCGCCGTGCAGGCGGTGACGCCCGGGATGAAGGCCGCCGGCAAGGGGTCGATCATCAACTTCACGTCGACCGCCTTCATGATCAACGGCGGCGGCTTTCCCTCCTACACGGCGGCGAAGGGCGGCGTGGTGGGCCTGACCAAGGGATTGGCCGGCGCGCTCGGCCCGTTCGGCATTCGCGTCAACGCCATCGCTCCCGGCTGGGTGCTGACCGAGCGGCAGCGCGCGCTGTGGGTTACGCCGGACGCGCTGAAGGCGCATGTCGACCGCCAGTGCCTGAAGATCGAGATCGAGCCCGAGGACATGGTGGGGCCCTGTCTGTTCCTCGCTTCGAACGCATCGCGCGCGATGACGGCGCAAACGCTGATCGTCGACGCAGGCAGCGTCTGAACGGGGATCCGAAAGCGGCGGTGGCGAAGGCAATGGTGCGGGGAGGAGAAACGAAGATGGGCGACGGCTACACGGTGCTGTGCGATATCAGCTGCGCGTTGGGCGAAGGGCCTTCCTACGATCCGGCCAGCGGAAAGCTGTTCTGGTTCGATATCGAAGGGATGCGACTGCTCGAGAGGTCCTTTCCCGATGGCCAGACCATCGTGCACCACTTGCCTTTCATGGCTAGCGCACTCGGGTTCGTCGACGAGCGTACGCAGTTGATCGTAGCGGAGGACGGGCTCTACCGGCGCCATGCCGACAGCGGGACACTGGCGCTCCATACGCCGCTTGAGGCCGAGAACGAGACGACGCGGTCGAACGATGCGCGCGTCCACCCCTGCGGCGCTTTCTGGATCGGCACCATGTCGAAGCGCGAAGAGAAGGCCGCGGGCGCAATATACTGGTTCCTCAAGGGTGAAATCCGCAAGCTCTATCGCGACGTCACCGTGCCGAACTCGATCTGCTTTTCAGCCGACGGGACGATCGCCTATTTTACCGACACACCGACGGGGCTCCTGATGAGGGTTTCCTGCGATCCGGCGACGGGCCTCCCGATCGGCGAGCCGTCGGTGTTCATCGATTGGCGCGGGCAGGATGGATACATCGACGGCTCGGTCGTGGATGCAGAGGGTGTGTTGTGGAACGCCCGCTGGGCGGCCGGAGCGGTCGATGCTTGGAGCCCGCGTGGTGACCGGATCCGGACCATTGCCCTCCCGGCGAAGCAATCGACCTGCCCGGCTTTCGCCGGCCCCAACGCCGAACGCATGATCGTCACTTCGGCCGCGCGTGGACGCGACATCGGCCGCGAACCATTGGCAGGACAGACATTTCTGGTCGACCTGCCAATGCGTGGTCGTTTCGATCCGAGGGTGGCGCTCGCCTGAAAGGGCCATGCGGAACGGAAACCGGACACTCGGCCGACAATATGTCGGGATAGGCTTCCGCAACGGCAACTTGCGAATTGCAACGGGGCGACCTTTGCCCCTAATGTATGCATGATCGTCGCGCGGGGGTGACGCGAGTGGTCATCTAAACAACGAACGTCGAGACTCCGGGCCAACGACAGGCGCCCGGCGGGGGCATCATGCTGGATTCGCCGATCCTGATCCTCGTCTACGAACCCGAGCGCGCCTGCCAGGCGCGCCTGGCCGCCGAGGGCTATACGCCCGACCGCGCCGCCGAGATCAGTTCCTACCTTGCGCAGTCCACCGATATCGCGGCGGAACTCGAGCCGATTGCGCGGGAATGCAAGCAACGAGGCATCGGCTTCGTGCCGCTGGCGCTCGACGACCTGCCGAGGCTGATCACAGCCTATGGCCAGAACGTGCTGGTGTGGACCATGACCGACGGCATCGCGTATTTCCGCGGCGGCGCTGCGCCCGCGCTGGCCCGGCTGGAAGGTCTTTCGGTGCTGGGGTCGGATGATTCGCTGTTTGCACTGTGTCAGGACAAGTTCCGCTCCGGCGCGGTCCTGCGGGCACACGGCATGCCGACGCCGGAGGCTGGCCTCGCACGCGATGGAAACTGGATCGCTCCGCCGCCGACCACCGAGAATGGCTGGTTCGTCAAGCCGAACCGCCTTGGCGCGAAAATCGGCATCTGGCCGGATTCGCATTGCCGCACACCTGAGGAAGCGCTGGATATCAGCCGCCGAATTCACTCTTACTACCGAGACGATGCGATCGTGCAGCGATACGTCGCCGGGCGAAACGTGCGGGCAAGCTTCCTGGCGGTGGAACCGGACAGCGGCCCCAAGGCGGTCGGCGCGGTCTTCGTCGATTCCGGCGGCGATTTCCAGACGATGGCCGACAGCCTCGCCCTCCACGGAGACACCGGCAGCGCGGCACGCGCGGACGGACGCTACGTCGAACCGGAACTCGTCAGCGTGGCGAGCCGCCAGCCGGGCGCGGATGCAGCAATTCGCACCATCTGCGGGCAACTGATGGAGCATCTGGGCTTGCGCGACGTGTTTTCCGCAGACTTCCGTGTCGAGGCGGACGATTCCGTCCACCTGCTGGAGTTCGAAGTCTGCCCCGGCCTGCCATGCTTCGATTTCCGGGACTATTGCCGGCGGCAGTGGGACCTGTCGCTCGCCGAAGCGATCGCCGAGACGGCGGCGCGGCGGCTCAGCTGAGCCTGTCGATGCAGACGGGTGTGTGACCGGAGCGGATGAAGCCGAGCTGCTGCGCGGCGGCCTTCGACAGGTCGAGCACGCGCCCCTTGGCGAAGGGGCCTCGGTCGTTGATGCGCACGACGACGGACTTGCCGTTCGCCTTGTTGACGACCTTGATCTTGGTGCCGAAAGGGAGGGAGCGGTGGGCGGCGGTCATGGCCGCGGGGTTCATGCGTTCGCCCGAAGCGGTCTTCGAAGTGAGCGCGTACCAGGAAGCGGCGCCACATTGGGCGGAGGCGGTCCCGGTCGAGAAAGTAAAGGCGAGCGAGGCCGCAATCATGGCTGCGGCGGCGTTCAGACGATGTCCCATTCCGTGGGGATACTCCGGTTGTTGCGTTCGGAGGGCTCGCTATAGGCCGATTGTGTTCATCGATAGCCTTGGTTCCGGAGATCGCCGTCACTCTTGGAGTCTTCACGTAATACTACCGGCTGTCATTGCGTCGGACCAAGCTGGCCGGGACAATCATTCATGGCCCCCCGAAGAGCTTTTGAAGGCGTCATGTCAGCGCCTCGGAGAGCCGCTGCGTGCCAGTTCTCGCGCACTCGAAAATTCATCATATGACTTCTCAAACTTGTATTGACACTTCCCGCTTGGCTGCCATACCAAGACGGCAAGAGGCGCAGCGACAGGCGCCCGTCGACTGGGAGAGGAACGGGCCAGGTGGCAGCACTGCTCGACGATGACCGACTGTTTCCGCTCGATTCCGCGGCGCGGGATCTGGCGCGAGCGCTTTACGAGACCGTACGGGATCTTCCGATCGTCAGCCCGCACGGCCACACCGACCCGCGGTGGTTTGCCGAGAACGCGGCCTTTCCCGACCCAGCCCAGCTGATCGTCGTTCCCGATCACTACATCTTCCGCATGCTGGTGAGCCAGGGTGTGAGCCTGGACGCGCTCGGCGTGCCGCGCGCCGACGGCAGCGTGGAGCAGACCGACGGGCGGGCGATCTGGCGTCTCTTCGCGGAGAACTACCATCTGTTTCGCGGCACGCCGACCCGGCTCTGGCTCGACCATACCTTCGAGAACCTGTTCGGAATGGAAGTCCGGCTGTCTGCGGGGACCGCCGATCTCTACTACGATCACATCGCCGAGTGCCTCGCGACAGAGGCCTATCTTCCACGCGCACTTTTCGAACGCTTCAAGCTGGAAGTGATCGCCACCACCGAAGGCGCGCTCGACCCGCTGAAATGGCACCGCCAGATCAAGGACTCGGGCTGGAACGGCCGCGTCATTACGACCTACCGCCCCGATGCGGTCGTGGATCCCGAGTTCGAGGGCTTCGCGGCCAACCTGGTCCAACTCGCCGCGCTTACCGGCTGCGACACGAGCGACTGGAGCGGCTACCTGGAAGCACACCGGCGGCGGCGCGCCTATTTCCGCGACCACGGCGCGACGGCGACCGACCACGGCCATCCGACCGCCGACACGGCCAACCTCTCTCCGTCCGAAGCGGCGGCGCTTCATGCCCGTGTCGCGAAGGGCGGAGCCAATGCCGCCGACGCCAACCTGTTTCGCGCCCAGATGCTAACCGAAATGGCGAAGATGAGCGTCGAGGACGGCATGGTGATGCAGATCCACGCCGGATCCTGGCGCAACCATTCGGGCTCGGTCTTCGCCAGCCATGGCCGCGACAAGGGTTTCGACATCCCGCGCCGCACCTCCTACGTCGACGCGCTGAAGCCGATGCTGGACGTGGTCGGCATGGAGCCCGGCCTGACGGTCATTCTCTTCACCCTCGACGAGACGGTCTATTCGCGCGAGCTGGCGCCGCTTGCCGGCGTCTATCCGTGCCTGCGGCTCGGCCCGCCCTGGTGGTTCTTCGACAGCGTGGAGGGCATGAAGCGCTTTCGCGCCGCCGCCACCGAAACGGCCGGCTTCTACAACACCGTCGGCTTCAACGACGACACGCGAGCCTTCCCGTCCATCCCGGCGCGCCACGACGTGGCACGGCGAGTGGACTGCGGCTACCTCGCCGAACAGGTCCGCGCCGGCCTGCTCGTGGAGGAGGAGGCGGCCGAACTCGCACACGATCTCGCATACCGGCTGGCGAAGGCCGCCTACCGGCTCTGAGGAAAAGTCAGGAAACAGGGAGGAAACCATGAACCTGATGAGGAAACTGACCGCGGCTCTCGCCGTTTCGGTCGCATTGTGCACAGCCGCCTACGCACAGGACATCCTGCTGCGTTCGTCCGACACGCACCCGGATGGTTATCCAACGGTGGAAGCGGTCAAGTACATGGGCGAGTTGCTGAAGGAGCGCTCCGCCGGCCGCATCGCCGTCGAGGTCTACCATTCGGCCCAGCTGGGCGAGGAGAAAGACACGATCGAGCAGACGCGCGCCGGCGTGATCGACCTCAATCGCGTGTCGATGGGTCCGTTCAACGGACTGGTGCCAGAGACACGCGTCGTCTCGCTACCCTACATCTTCCGCTCCGTCGAACACATGCACAAGGTGATGGATGGCGACATCGGTGCCGACATCCTCTCCGGCTTCGAAGCGCATGGCCTCGTCGGGCTCGCCTACTACGATGGCGGCGCGCGCTCCTTCTACAACCGCGAGAAGCCGATCAACTCGGTCGAGGACCTCAAGGGCATGAAGTTCCGCGTCATGCAGTCCGACATCTTCGTCGACATGGTCGCGGCGCTCGGTGCCAATGCCGTGCCGCTGCCCTATGGCGAGGTCTACTCCTCGATCGAGACGGGCGTCATCGACGGCGCGGAGAACAATTTCCCGAGCTACGAATCCGCCAAGCACTCCGAGGTCGCCAAGCACTACTCGCTCGACGAGCACCTGATCGTGCCGGAAGTTCTGGTGATGGCGAAGTCGTCCTGGGACAAACTGTCGGCCGACGACCAGGCGCTGGTCAAGCAGGCGGCGCGTGACTCGGTCGCCAAGCAGCGCGAGCTGTGGGCCGCCCGCGAGGAAGCATCGCGAAAGATGGTCGAGGACGCCGGTTCGCAGATCACCACACCGGACAAGCAGCCCTTCATCGACGCGATGGGCCCGGTCTATGAAAAGCATGTGACCGACGACAAGCTGAAGAGCCTCGTCGAGCGCATCCGGGCCGTCCAGTAAGGCAATCGGCGGACGGGGCGCGGCGAAAGCCGCGCCCTTTCTCGCGAAGGCGCGAACACGATGCAACACAACCAGGGTTCCGGCGCCCTCGCCGCCACGGCCCGCCTGCTCGGGATGATCAGCACGACCGCGCTGTGGACCGCCGGCGCCGGGCTGGTCGTCATGACCGGCATGGTGGCCTACCAAGTCTACTGCCGCTACGTGCTCAACGACAGCCCCAGCTGGACCGAGCCGGGCGCGGTGATGCTGATGAGCTGGTTCATCTTTCTCGGCGCCGCCGTAGGCGTGCGCGAGAACAATCATCTCGGCTTCGACATCCTGCTTTACATCCTTCCGCGCGGCGGCAAGCGCGTGCTGCGCATGATTTCCGATCTCGTCATCCTGACCTTCGGTCTGGGCATGATCTATTACGGGCTCCAGCTCGTGCAGCTGACCTGGAACGCGATTCTTCCCTCGCTCGGCATCTCCGGCGCCTTCGACTACATGCCAGTGGTCGGCGGCGGCATCCTCGTGTCGCTGTTCACCATCGAGCGAATCGTGCTGCGGCTGGCGGGCGCGCCGGTCGACGAGGGACTGGAGCTCGCGAGTCCCGAAGCGGAGGTTGAGCTCGACGCCGCGAGCGACATCACCGGGACGAAGGGTTGAACCATGGAACTGTGGATCCTCTTTGGCACCTTCGTGACGCTGATGCTGATCGGCACGCCGATCGCGTTCTGCCTCGGCGTCGCGAGCTTCGCCACGGTGGCCTACATGGGCCTGCCGCCGCTGGTTGTGTTCCAGCGGCTGAACTCGGGCATGAGCGTCTTTTCGCTGCTCGCCATCCCCTTCTTCATCTATGCCGGCGACCTGATGGTGCGCGGAGGCATCGCCAGCCGCATCGTCGCCTTCGCCGGATCGCTGGTCGGGCACCTGCGCGGCGGGCTGGGACAGGTCAACATCGCCGCCTCGACGCTGTTTGGCGGCATTTCCGGTTCGGCGGTGGCGGAGGCGGCCGCCGTCGGCGGGCTGATGATCCCGCAGATGAAGGCGCGCGGCTACGGCGTCGACTATGCCGTCAACGTCACCTCCATGTCGGCGCTGATCGCGCTGCTGTTGCCGCCCTCGCACAACATGATCATCTATTCGATCTCGGCGGGCGGGAAAATCTCGATCGCCGACCTGTTCACGGCCGGCATCATCCCCGGACTGATGCTGGCGGGCGCGCTGATGATCACCGCCTATTTCGTGGCCAAGAGCCGCGGCTACCCGACGGAGCCCTTCCCCGGCTTCCAGGCGGTGGCGCATCTCGCAGCCGTCGCCGTGCCCGGCCTGCTCCTGATCGCCATCATTTTCGGCGGTGTGCGGGCGGGCATCTTCACTGCCACGGAAAGCTCCTGCGTGGCGGTGCTCTACGCGCTGCTGGTAACGGTGTTCGTCTACCGTCAGATGAAGTGGGAAGCCTTCGTGGACGCGACGCTGGGCGCGGTTCGCACCACGGCCATGGTGCTCCTGATCATCGGCACGGCGGCGGCGTTTTCCTGGCTGATGGCGTTCCTGCGGGTGCCGGCCTCGCTGGTGGCGGCGATGAACGCGGTATCGGAAAATCCATACGTCATCCTGCTCCTTATGAACTTCCTGCTGCTCGGGCTCGGCACCTTCATGGACATGGGGCCGCTGATCATCATCGCCACGCCGATCTTCCTGCCGGTGGCGCAGGCCTATGGCGTCGACCCGGTGCATTTCGGCGTGATCATGATCCTCAATCTCGGCATCGGCCTGAACACACCGCCGGTGGGCGCGGTGCAGTTCGTGGCCTGTGCGGTGGGCAAGATCAGCGTCTGGCGCGCGATGCGCTCGATCTGGCCGTTCTACGGCGCGGGCCTGATCGTGCTCGGCTTGATCACCTACGTGCCGGCGTTGTCGCTGTGGCTGCCCAGCGTGTTCAAGTGAGGACGCGATGAGCGAGACCATCCTCCAGGAACCCAGGCCGGAGCGGCGGCCGAAACTTGCCGACCGGGTGGTGGCCGAACTGCGCCAGCAGCTGATCGCCGGAACGCTGGCCCCCGGCCAGAAGCTGCCGACAGAGAGCCGCTTGACGCAGACCTATGGTGTCAGCCGCACTGTGGTGCGCGAGGCAATCGCTGCGCTCGCCGCCGACGGCCTGGTGGAGCCGCGCCAAGGCGCCGGCGTCTTCGTCGTCGAGCAGCCGGCAAGCGCCTTCAGCCTGATATCGGCCGAGGTCGGCAACAAGATCAGCCACGCGCTCAACGTGCTGGAGGTGCGTATGGGCATCGAGATCGAGTCGGCTGCGCTGGCCGCGCAACGGCGCAACAGCGCCCAGGAGGCGCGCATCTACGAGGCGTATGCCGATTTCGACCGCCAGCTCGGGGCGAGGCAGGCCACGGGAAAATCGGACTTTGCCATCCACCGCGCGATCGCGGCCGCCACCAACAACCCATTCTACGTCGAAGTGTTGGACGCGCTTGGCGGCCGCACGATCCCATGCGACGTGGCTTCCCCCTGGGGCACCGAGAGCGTCCTGACGGTGGACTACCAGGTCGGTCTGCAGCGCGAGCACTGGAAGATCATCAAGGCCATCTCCGCTGGAGACGGCCAGGCGGCCCGCGACGCCATGCGCGCGCACCTCACCGCCAGCCAGCAACGTTACCGGGAGCGTCTCGCGGGGTTCGATCCCGCGACCATTACCACGGCCTCCCGCCCCCGCGGATCGTGACGCACGCGATCGCGCAGCCAAGAGAAGGTTCATGACACATAAACTTGCCAACACCGAGTATTCGTCGCGCTTCGCGATCGACCCCGCCGCGGGCGCCGCCATGGGCACCGACGAACTGCGGCACCATTTCCACATTCCGGACCTGTTCAAGCCGGGCCTCGTGTCCCTGACCTATACGCATTACGACCGCATGATCGTCGGCGGTGCCCTGCCCGTCGACGGGACGCTTTCGCTGGAGGCGATCAAGCCGACAGGAAC
The DNA here is from genome assembly GCF_003970795.1 of Aquibium carbonis. Classification (GTDB taxonomy): domain Bacteria; phylum Pseudomonadota; class Alphaproteobacteria; order Rhizobiales; family Rhizobiaceae; genus Aquibium; species Aquibium carbonis. The sequence continues at coordinate 22,903 of NZ_RWKW01000014.1, forward strand.
GATAGCCTTTCTCGATCGGCGCGAGCTGATCGCCGTCAACATCGGCGGCGCGGGCACCGTAACAGTCGAAGGCGAGCGCTTTGCGCTGGGAGCGCGCGACATGATTTATGTCGGGATGGGCGCGCAGGACGTCCGCTTCGCCTCGGACGACGCGAGTTCTCCCGCGAAATACTATCTTCTCAGCGCGCCAGCTCACCAGACACACCCGACCCGGCTCATCCAGATCGACGACGCCAAGCGGCTCGATCTCGGCAGCCGCGAGACTTCCAACGAGCGCTCGATCTTCCAGTTCGTGCATCCCGAGGGAGCCAGAACCTGCCAACTCGTGGTCGGCATGACGCAACTCGTCGCCGGCTCGGTCTGGAACACCATGCCCTGCCACGTTCACGACCGGCGCTCGGAGGCCTATCTCTACTTCGCGCTGGCCGACAACGCCTGCGTCTTCCACTTCATGGGCGAGCCGGACGAGACGCGCCATCTCGTCGTGCGCAACGAGGAAGCGATCCTGTCGCCCGGCTGGTCGATCCATTCCGGCGCCGGCACCTCCAACTACGCCTTCATCTGGGCGATGGCCGGTGACAATGTCGATTACACAGACGTCGATCCCGTCGGCATGGGAGACCTTCGTTGAGAAGCGTCTTCGACCTGACGGGGCGCCGGGCGATGGTGACCGGCGCCAACACAGGGATCGGCCAGGGCATCGCCGTCTCGCTGGCGCAGGCCGGCGCGGAAATCCTGGCCGTCGGGCGGTCTTCGATGGCCGAGACCCGAGCTACGATTGAGGCTGAGGGCGGCAAGCTGGTCGAGATTTCAGCCGATCTCGGCGACACGGCCGGTGTGGCGGCGATGTTCGACGGCGCCTGGAATGCGCACGGTCCTATCGACATCCTCGTCAACAATGCCGGCATCATCCGCCGCGCCGATGCGGTCGACTTCACGGAAGACGACTGGGACGCGGTGATGGACGTCAACCTGAAGTCCGTCTTCCTGCTGTGCCAGGCCTTCGCCCGCAAGGCCTTCGCGACCGAACGCCCGGGCCGCATCGTCAACGTCGCGTCGCTGCTCTCCTTCCAGGGCGGCATACGCGTTGCCTCCTACACGGCGTCGAAGAGCGGGCTCGCCGGACTGACGAAGATCCTCGCCAACGAGTGGGCGGCGAAAGGCATCAACGTCAACGCCATCGCGCCGGGCTACATCGAGACCAACAACACCGAGGCGCTGCGCAACGACCCGGTGCGGCGCGAAGACATTCTGAAGCGCATCCCGGCCGGCCGCTGGGGCCAGGCCTCCGACATCGGCGGGACGGCCGTGTTCCTGGCCTGCGACGCGTCAAGCTACGTTCATGGCGCCGTGATACCCGTCGATGGCGGCTGGCTGGCGCGATAGGAGAACCATGACCATGGACAGTGCGATTTTCGTCCGCCCGAGCGACAGCCAATGGACGCCGACCGATCCGGGCGTCAGGCGGCGCATCCTCACCCACAACGATCAGTTGATGATCGTGGAGTTCGCGTTCGAGCAGGACGCCGTGGGCAAGCTTCACAATCATCCGCACATCCAGGCGTCCTATGTGGCGGAGGGCAGCTTCGAGGTGACGATCGACGGCGTGACGGAAGTTCTGTCGAAGGGCCAGAGCTTCATCGTGCCATCGAACGCGGTGCACGGCGTGCGCGCACTGGAATCCGGACTGCTGGTCGACAGCTTCACGCCGGCCAGGCAGGATTTTCTCACCCCCGCGTGAAGGTAAGGCAGCGTTGATCCGCGCTGTCCAACCGCCTTCGGAACGCGTTGACCAAGCCATCCCGCCGGTCCATCTTTCGGCCTCCAACCCCGCATCCATTCCCGGACACAGACAAACACCATGCAGCAGGCGGAAATCGGACTGATCGGGCTCGGCGTCATGGGCTCGAACCTGGCGCTGAACATTGCCGAGAATGGATACCGCGTAGCGGTGTGGAACCGTACGACCGAGCGGACGAGCCGCTTCGTCGAGACGGCAGGCGCGCTCGCCGACATGATCGTACCCTGCGAGACGCTGGAAGACCTCGTCGCGGCAATCCGGCCGCCGCGGCCGATCATCCTGATGGTGCAGGCGGGTGCGGCCGTCGACGAGCAGATCGCGGCGCTGCGGCCGCTCTTGTCGGCCGACGACATCCTGATCGATGCCGGCAACGCCAATTTCCGCGACACGATGCGCCGATTTTCCGAGCTGGACGGTTCGAGCCTCACCTTCATCGGCATGGGCGTCTCGGGCGGCGAGGAAGGCGCGCGGCATGGCCCCTCCATCATGGTCGGTGGAACGCGGGCCTCCTGGCTGCGCGTCAAGGCCGTGCTGACCGCGATCTCGGCGAAATATCAAGACGCGCCCTGTGTGGCGTGGCTCGGCACCGATGGCGCCGGGCATTTCGTCAAGACCATCCACAACGGCATCGAATATGCCGACATGCAGATGATCGCCGAAATCTACGGCATGCTGCGCGACGGAGCGCGGCTCGACACCGACGCCATGGCGCGGCTGTTCGAGCGGTGGAACGGCGGGCGGCTGGAATCCTACCTGATCGAGATCACGGCCAAGGTGCTAACGGAGGCCGATCCCGCGACCGGCCGGCCGATGGTCGACGTGATCGTCGACAGCGCGGGCCAGAAAGGCACGGGGCGGTGGGCAGTTATCGAGGCGCAGATGATGGGCGTACCGGCAACCGCGATCGAGGCGGCGGTGGCCGCGCGAGGTCTCTCAGCACTGATGGCCGAGCGCGGGGCCGCCGAGGCGCTCTACGGCACGCCGACGAAGGGTTTCGAGCGTGCCGAGGGGCGCAACGCGATCGACGACCTGGAACTCGCCCTGTTCGCCGGCAAGATCGCCGCTTACGCGCAGGGTTTCGCGGTGATGGAGGCGGCGTCGAAGGAATTCGACTGGGGCCTGCCGATGGCCACGATCGCCCGCATCTGGCGGGCCGGCTGCATCATCCGCTCGCAGTTCCTGGATACGATCGCCGAGGCCTTCGAGGACGGAGACGTCGCCAACCTGCTGGCGGCGCCGCGCTTCGTGGACCTGATGAAGGAGTCCGTGCCGGCGCTGCGCCGGACGGTTGCGCGGGCAGCGCTCGCCGGCATTCCGGTGCCGGCCCTTTCGGCGGCGCTCGCCTATTTCGATGCCTATCGCGCCGCGCGCGGCACCGCGAACCTGATACAGGCGCAGCGCGATTTCTTCGGCGCGCATGGATTCGAGCGGATCGACGCATCGGGCGCACATCACGGGCCGTGGGGCGGCTGAGCCGTCGGTTCATTCCGAGAGCATCAGAGGGAGGCCGCATGGCCCAGTGGACACCGGCGGACGACCGCTACCAGACGATGACCTACAACCGCTGCGGCCGTTCCGGGCTGAAGCTGCCGGCCGTGTCGCTCGGGCTGTGGCACAATTTCGGCGAGGATATGCCGCATCGCACCAAGCGAGCCATCTGCCGCAAGGCTTTCGACCTCGGCATCACGCATTTCGACCTCGCCAACAATTACGGTCCGCCGCCCGGCGCGGCCGAAACCGCCTTCGGCGAGATCCTGCGCACCGATTTCGCCGGCTATCGCGACGAGATGGTCATCTCGACCAAGGCCGGCTACGGCATGTGGCCCGGCCCCTATGGCGAGTGGAGCAGCCGCAAGTACCTGCTGTCCTCGCTCGACCAGAGCCTGAAGCGGCTCGGGCTCGACTATGTCGACATCTTCTATTCGCACCGCTTCGATCCCGAAACGCCGCTGGAGGAGACGATGGGCGCGCTCGACCAAGCGGTGCGCTCCGGCAAGGCGCTCTATGCCGGCCTCTCGTCCTACAATTCGCAACGCACGCGCGAGGCCGCGGCGATCCTGAAGGATCTCGGCACGCCCTGCCTGATCCATCAGCCGAGCTATTCGATGATCAATAGGTGGGTGGAGGAGGACGGACTCTTGGACACCGTGTCCGACCTCGGCATCGGCACCATCGTGTTCTCGCCGCTGGCGCCAGGCATGCTGACGTCGAAATATCTCGGCGGGATCCCCGAAGACAGCCGCGCTGCGCAAGGCAAGTCGCTGCGCCCGTCCTTTCTCAACGAACGCACCATCGAGAACATCCGCGCGCTCGACACGATCGCGAAACGGCGCAGCCAGACGCTGGCGCAGATGGCGATCGCCTGGGTGTTGCGCGCCCAGGGCTCGGGGGGCCGCGTCACCACCGCGCTGATCGGCGCGAGCCGCCCCGAGCAGGTGGAAGACAGCGTCGGCGCGTTGAAGAACCCGCATTTCAGCGCCGAGGAACTGGCCGAGATCGACCAGTACGCGCGCGAAGGCGACATCAACATCTGGGCCGCCTCGGCGGAACGGCAGGGCCCGGCGCGGTAGCCCCCTTCGGCGGCGCGACGGGGCCGGAACGCCGATCCTGTCTTGCGCCACAAATCTGTAACGTTACAGATGGCGTCGTCATCTGGAGGAAGAAAGCAAGCCATGATCCGCAACCCGATCCTGCCGGGCTTCAACCCGGACCCCTCGATCTGCCGCGTCGGCGGCGACTTCTTCATCGCCACCTCGACCTTCGAGTGGTATCCGGGCGTGCAGATCCACCACTCGACCGACCTAGTGAACTGGCGACTGGTGACGCGGCCCCTCACCCGCGCGAGCCAGCTCGACATGCGCGGAAACCCGGATTCGGGCGGCATCTGGGCGCCTTGCCTCAGCCATGCCGACGGGCTGTTCTGGCTGGTCTACACCGACGTGAAGCGGCTGGAGGGCAACTTCAAGGACGCGCACAACTACATCGTCACCGCGCCGTCGATCGAGGGGCCGTGGTCGGACCCTGTCTACGTCAATTCGAGCGGCTTCGACCCGTCGCTGTTCCATGACGACCACGGGAAGAAGTGGTTCCTGAACATGCAGTGGTGCCACGTGTCGAACGGCGTCGGCGGCAGCCCCAAGCACCCGTCCTTCGACGGCATTCTCATGCAGGAGTATCACGCGGAAGCCGGACAACTCGTCGGGCCGATCCGCAACATCTTCGCCGGAAGCCCGCACGGGCTGGTCGAGGGGCCGCATCTCTTCAAGCGAAACGGCTGGTACTACCTCACCACCGCCGAGGGCGGCACGGGTTACGACCATGCCGTCACCATGGCGCGCTCGCGCGACATCGCTGGCCCCTACGAACTGCACCCCGACATCCATTTGATCACCGCCAAGGACGCGCCCGACGCGCCGTTGCAGCGCAACGGCCACGGCCAGATCGTCGAGATGGCGGACGGGACGGTCTACCATACGCATCTGTGCTCGCGGCCCCTGCCCGGCACGCGGCGCTCGCCGCTCGGGCGCGAGACGGCGATCCAGAAATGCGTCTGGGGCGAGGACGGCTGGCTGCGGCTGGTTCATGGCGGCCTGGTGCCGGCGCTCGAGGTCGAGGCGCCGGCCGGCGCGCCGACGCCGGTCGTTCGTCCAGCCGTTCGCCATGATTTCGACGAGCCGGCGCTGCCCCTCGACTTCCAGTGGCTGCGCACGCCGCTGCCCGAGCGCCTGTTTTCGCTTGCAGAGCGGCCTGGACACCTCAGGCTCTTCGGGCGCGAGTCGATCGGCAGCTGGTTCGAGCAGGCGCTGGTGGCGCGGCGGCAGGAAGACTGGGATTTCGACGCCGAGACGGCGGTGGCGTTTGCACCAGAGACCTACCAGCAGGCCGCCGGGCTGGTGCACTATTACAACCGGCACAAGTTCCACTTCCTCGCCGTCACCTTCCATCCTGGCAAGGGTCGCGTGCTCCAGATCATGTCTTGCCTCGGCGACTGGCAGAACGGCCGCCTGACCTTCGGGCTGGATGAGCCGTTGACGATCGGCGGGGACGGTCCCGTCGGTCTGGCCGCCGAGGTTCGGGGGGCGGCGCTGCGCTTCCGCTACAGGCTGGGCGCGGCGGACTGGACGGACATCGGCGAGGTTCTCGACGCCAGCCTGATCTCCGACGAAGGGGGCCGCGGAGAGCACGCGTCCTTCACCGGCGCCTTCGTGGGCATGGCCGCCTTCGACACCAGCGGCCGGGCAAGACCGGCCGATTTCGACAGCTTCACCTATACGCCCCGGTAGGCAACGTTCTTCATGTTTCCTGCTTGTGCTTGATCTTGCGACCGATCGGGTTAACCTGTCGGCTTGTTGGAGATGGGAGGCAGCATGTTGAGGAAGTTCGTTTTTGCGGCGGCCATGGCCCTGATCGCCGCTCCCGCCTTCGCCCAACTGGCGGACGAGATGACCTGCAAGCAAGCCGTCACCTACTACGAGAAGCACGGCGTCATCCAGGTCATCGCCAACGGCAAGTTCGCGGTGCCGGTGAAGGTCGGCGTTCCGGTTTCGCAGGCATCCACCCTCCAATGCGAGGGCGAGGGCCAGCAGCCCCGGGCCTATACGGTGAGCACCCGGGATGCATGGCGCTGCACCATCGCGATGACCTGCTGAGCGGACCCGTTCCGGCGCCAGACCCCGACCGGCCCTTGCCGCCGCGGTTGATAGTTACATTTTCAATGGTTACGAACGCAACGAATTGATCGGCAGGCGGTCCGACCGCCGGACGAGGGAGGCTTTCCGTGACCTTTGCCTACATGCCGGGCTTCGGCAACGACTTCGAAACCGAGACGCTGGCCGGCGCGCTGCCGCAGGGACGCAACTCGCCGCAACGCCCGGCCTACGGGCTCTATGCCGAACAGCTTTCAGGCTCGCCCTTCACCGCCCCGCGCGGCACCAATGAGCGCTCCTGGCTCTATCGCATCCGGCCTTCGGTGAAGCATCACGGCCGCTTTTCGGCCGCGACCTACCCGTTGTGGAAGTCGGCGCCGAACGCCGGCGACCACGACCTGCCGCTCGGCCAGCTGCGCTGGAACCCGGTGCCGATGCCGACGGAGCCGACCGATTTCATTGCCGGGGTACGCACGGTTACCACGGCCGGCGACGTGTTCGGGCAAGCAGGCATGGCGGCGCACATCTACGTCGCCAATACCGACATGGTGGACGACCATTTCTTCAACGCCGATGGCGAGCTGATGGTGGTGCCGCAGGTGGGTGGCTTGCGCTTCGTGACCGAAATGGGCGTGATGGAAGTGCTGCCGGGCGAAATCTGCGTGTTGCCTCGCGGCCTCACTTTCAAGGTGGAGCTGATGGACGGCCCGGCCCGCGGCTACATGTGCGAGAACTACGGCGCCAAGTTCACCCTGCCGGATCGCGGACCGATCGGCGCCAACTGCCTGGCCAACCCGCGCGATTTCAAGACGCCGGTCGCCTGGTATGAGGAAAAGGAAACGCCCTGCCGGCTGATCGTGAAGTGGTGCGGCGGCTTCCACGTCACCGGGATGGGGCATTCGCCGCTCGACGTGGTGGCCTGGCACGGCAATTACGCGCCGTACAAATACGATCTGTCGACCTTCTCGCCGGTGGGCGCGATCCTGTTCGACCATCCCGATCCGTCGATCTTCACGGTGCTGACCGCGCCATCCGGCGAGGAAGGCACCGCCAACATCGACTTCGTGATCTTCCCGCCGCGCTGGATGGTGGCGGAAAACACGTTCCGCCCGCCCTGGTACCATCGCAACATCATGAGCGAGTTCATGGGGCTGATCCATGGCAAGTACGACGCCAAGGAGGAAGGCTTCGTGCCGGGCGGCATGAGCCTGCACAACATGATGCTGGCGCATGGTCCCGATGCAGACGGCTTCGACAAGGCGTCGCGGGCCGAACTGAAGCCGGTGAAGCTCGACCACACGATGGCGTTCATGTTCGAAACGCGCTTTCCGCAGCTCCTGACCCGCTACGCCGCCGAACTGGACACGCTGCAGGACAATTACGTGGACTGCTGGGACGGGCTGAAGAAGCGCTTCAACGGCACGATCGAGGGGGACTGGAGCTGATCCTTCGAGGCTCGCTGCACTCGCACCTCAGGATGAGGGGCGGAGGCTCGCCGCGTTCGCACACCCTGGATGAGGGTCGGCGCGTCCGCCTTCGCGATAGACGCACCGTGGCGACGAGGATAGGGCGCTGAACACACAGCGAGGACGGTTCGCGCCAAGCGCCGGCTTCCCGGGGTGCGAGCCCTAACGACGCCCCGAACGGGGACAAGACATTTGCGAGGCGAGCCTCGAACGACGCACGACCTGATTGAAAGCAAGGGAAGAGACATGGCCAAGCAATTCGCCTCCGCCGGAGACATGACCGAGAAGGAGATCTCCTTCACCGAGATCGGACGCGACCTGTGGGCCTTCACCGCCCAGGGCGACCCCAACACCGGCGTCATCATCGGCGACGATTCGGTGATGATCGTCGACGCGCAGGCAACGCCCCGGCTCGCCAACAAGGTGATCGAGAAGATCCGCTCCGTCACGGACAAGCCGATCAAGTATGTCGTGCTGACCCACTACCACGCCGTGCGCGTGCTCGGGGCCTCGGCCTATGGCGCGTCGGAGACGATCATGTCGGCCAAGGCGCGCGCCATGGTGGTGGAGCGCGGGCAGGAAGACTGGGATTCCGAATTCGGCCGCTTCCCGCGCCTGTTCCAGGGGCACGAGTCCATTCCCGGCCTGACCTGGCCGACCATGACCTTCACCGACGCCATGACGCTGTTTCTCGGCAAGCGGCGCGTCGACCTGACGTTCCTCGGACGCGGCCATACGGCCGGCGACATCGTCGCCCACGTGCCGGATGCCAACGTGATGTTCACCGGCGATCTCGTGGAATACCACTCGGCCTGCTATTGTGGCGACGCGCATTTCGCCGACTGGCCGGCGACGCTGGAGGCGATCCGCGCCTACGGGCTGGACGCCATCGCGCCGGGACGCGGCGATGCACTGGTGGGCGAGGAGATGGTCAATTCCGCACTCGACAACACCGCCGACTTCGTTGCCTCGACATACCGGCCGATCGCCCGCGTCGCGCAGGGCGGCGGTTCGCTGAAGGAGGCCTGGGACGCCTGCCGCGCGGCCTGCGACCCGAAGTTCGCTTCGTATGCGATCTACGAGCACTGCCTGCCCTTCAACGTGGCGCGCGCCTATGACGAGGCGCTGGGCATCGACACGCCGCGCATCTGGACCGCCGAGCGCGACCAGCAGATGTGGGAGCGGCTGCAAGGCTGAAGCGCAGCCCGGGAGGAGCCGGATGGGCGGGGGATCAGGCAACAGATCGGGACCGGGGAGCATGGCCGGACCGGGCGGCAGGCGCTGCGTGGGCGGCATAGCCAGACGGAGCAACAGAGCCGGAGGGGGCGACGAACCTTCGCGCGCCGTCATCTTCGGGCTTGTCCCGAAGATCTGCCGTGCGTCGCCCATGGGACCCAACGGTCACTGCGCCGACCGCCTCGCCCATGCGCCGTACGGGGAGGTTTCGATCTACCGAGACCCGTCGGCAGATCCTCGGGACAAGCCCGAGGATGACGGCGTCGCGGGTTGGGTCACGTACTCATCCCATTCGGGACCGAGTTCGTCCCAGTTTTCTGGAAGTTCGAACTGGCCCTCGAAAGCACCGACGCGCGGCAGCTTCGGCGCGGCGGGCGTTTCCGTTGCCGACAGTTCCGCCACCAGTTTCCCGTCGCGGGTGACTTCGATGCGTTCGCCGGCATCGGCGCGGCGCAGGAGTTCGCCGATGCGCGCCTCGGCCTCCTCTGCCGTCACGCGGATCGCGCTGGCCAGCCGTGCAGGCTCGTTCATGGCAGACACCCTGTTTCGTCTCAATCTAAGCCAATCCGGGCCGGCCGACAAATCCGGCGCCCACCAGCCAGGATGCCTCTCATGACCCGCATCTTCGAGACGCCGCTCTATCCCTACACGCGCTCGCCCGACCAGGATGCGGCCGAGCCCAGGCGCCACACGGTGATCGTGGTCGGCGCGGGGCCCGTGGGGCTTGCCGCCGCCATCGATCTCGCCATGAAGGACGTGCCGGTTGTGGTCCTCGACGACAACGACAAGGTGTCGTTCGGCTCGCGCGCCATCTGCTTTTCCAAGCGCACGCTGGAAATCCTCGACCGGCTGGGCGGCGACCCGGGCCTGGTCGAAAAGGGCGTGACCTGGAACCTGGGCAAGGTGTTCTTCGGCGACCGGCAGGTCTACGGTTTCAACCTGCTGCCCGAGGAAGGGCACAAGCGGCCGGCCTTCATCAATCTCCAGCAATATCATCTCGAGAAGTACCTGGTGGACCGGGTGACGGAACTGGCCGCCCAGGGCAAGCCGATCGAAATCCGCGGCGGCAGCCGGGTGACCGCCGTGGAGCGCCAGGCCAACGGCGTGACGCTGTCGGTCGAGACGCCGGACGGGCCCTACCGGCTGGCCGCCGACTGGCTGATCGCCTGCGACGGCGCCAACTCCCCCGTTCGCGCGATGCTCGGGCTCGATTTCGTCGGGCGCGTGTTCGAGGACAACTTCCTGATCGCCGACGTGAAGATGGAGGCCGAGTTCCCGACCGAGCGCTGGTTCTGGTTCGACCCGCCCTTCAACAAGGGTCAGTCGGCGCTGCTGCACAAGCAGCCCGACGGCATCTGGCGCATCGACCTGCAGCTCGGCTGGAACATCGACAAGGACGAGGAGAAGAAGCCGGAGAAGGTGATCCCGCGGCTGAAGGCGATGCTGGGCGAGGACGTGGCCTTCGAGCTGGAATGGGTGTCGATCTACACCTTCCAGTGCCGCCGCATGGAGCGCTTCCGGCACGGGCCGGTGATCTTTGCGGGTGATTCCGCGCACCAGGTGTCGCCCTTCGGCGCGCGCGGGGCGAATTCCGGCATCCAGGACACCGACAATCTCGCCTGGAAGCTGAAGCTCGTCATCGACGGCGCAGCACCCGAGAGCCTGCTCGACAGCTACGATGTCGAGCGCGTCCACGGCGCCGACGAGAACATCCTCAACTCCACCCGCTCGACCGACTTCATCACGCCGAAATCGGAGACGAGCCGGCTGTTTCGCGATGCGGTGCTCGACCTGTCGGAGCGGTACGGCTTCGCCCGGCCGCTGGTGAATTCGGGGCGGCTGTCGGTGCCTTGCGCCTATGACGGCCTGCCGCTCAACGGACCGGACGCTGCAGGGCTCCCGGCGCGCACCCGGCCCGGCACGCCGGCCGCAGACGCCCCGGTGAAGGGCGGCTGGCTGAGCGACCGGCTGGGCGGCGGCTTCCGGCTGATGACGATCGACGCGGATGCGCCGGACCGGCTCGACTTCGACCAGATCGCGGTGGAGCGGATCGCGCTGACGGCGGCCGACGATCCAAGCGGCATGCTGGCCGAGCGCTATCTCGGCTCGGCCGGAAGCGCGGTCTACCTGATGCGCCCCGACCAGCACGTGGCGGCGCGCTGGACCAATTACGACGCCGACGCCGTCGCGGCCGCGCTGGCCAGGGCCACCGGGCGCGCATGAGGACCATGGACATGAACACGCTCGTCACCACGCCCAACATTCCGCGCCCCGACGATTTCTACGCCGAGCTGCTGGCCCTGCACGAGGGGCTGAGCAAGGCGCAAAGCGACGCGGTGAACGCGCGGCTGATCCTCATCCTCGCCAACCACATCGGCGACCGGGCGGTGCTGTCGGAAGCGATGGCGGCTGCCCGGGACGGCTGAGCCCACCGCAGCACGGACGGCGCGCGAGATCATTCGCCGCGCTTTGCCTTTGCGGCGAAACGGATTATGAGGACCGCAGGCATTCGGCTCTCGCGCGGCGCGTCCGTGCGGGCAGACCCAGACGAGGACAATTCGATGGCGCTGATCGTATCCACGCCCAAACTGGTCACCGTATTCGGAGGCTCCGGCTTCGTCGGCCGGCACATCGTGCGGACGCTGGCCAAGCGCGGCTACCGGGTGCGGGTCGCCTGCCGCCGGCCGGATCTGGCGGGCCATCTGCAGCCGCTCGGCAATGTCGGCCAGATCCAGCCCATCCAGGCCAATCTGCGCTATCGCTGGACGATCGAGCGGGCGCTGGAGGGCGCCGACTACGCCATCAACTGCGTCGGCATCCTGCATGAAAGCGGCCGCCAGCGCTTCTCGTCGGTGCAGAGCTTCGGCGCGCAGGCGATCGCCGAGGTGTGCCGGGCCAACGGCATCTCGATGACCCAGATCAGCGCCATCGGCGCGGATGCGGATTCCCGGTCGGACTATGCCCGCAGCAAGGCCGCCGGTGCGGCGGCGGTGCTGGAGGCCGTGCCGGACGCCGTGATCCTGCGGCCGTCGATCATCTTCGGCCCCGAGGATTCCTTCTTCAACCGCTTCGCCGAGATGGCGCGCTTCTCGCCCGTGCTGCCGCTGATCGGCGGCGGCAAGACGAAATTCCAGCCGGTCTACGTGGCCGATGTGGCGGAAGCGGCCGCACGCGCCGCCGACGGCACGCTTGCCGGCGGAACGAGCTACGACCTCGGCGGACCGGAGGTGCTCTCCTTCCGCGAATGCATGGAGCGGATGCTCGAGGTGATCGAGCGCAAACGCTGGCTCGTGAGCGTGCCGTGGCCGTTGGCGCGGATGAAGGCCTCGGTGCTGGAGTTGCTGCCAAACCCGCTGCTCACCCGCGACCAGCTGCTTCAGCTCGCCGTCGACAACGTCGTGTCCGAAGCCGCCATCCGCGAGGGTCGCACGCTGGAAGGTCTCGGCATCCGGCCGCAATCGCTGCAGGCGATCCTGCCGACCTACCTGTGGCGCTTCCGCCGCGCCGGCCAGTACACGACCGGCAGCGTCACCTCCTGAGCCGCACGGCCTCGCCCGGCGGAACCGGGCGGAGGCGCCGCGCCGCCGGGCGGCTCATCCCCAGATGAGCAGTGCCGCGAGGCCGACGGAGCCGACGACGATCCGCCACCAGCCGAACAGCCCGTAGCCGCGCTTCGACACGAAGTCGAGCAGCGAGCGGACGACGAAGATCGCCACCACGAAGGACGCCACGAAACCGATGGCGATGATCAACAGGTCATCGGCCGAGAGAATGTCGTGGTTCTTGTAGAGATCGTAGGCAAAGGCGCCGGCCATGGTGGGCATGGCGAGGAAGAAGGAGAACTCCGCCGCCGAACGCTTGTCGGTGCCCATCAGCAGCGCGCCGACGATGGTGGCGCCGGAACGCGAGGTTCCCGGAATCATCGCCAGGCACTGGAACAGGCCGATCTTCAGGTAGAGGCCGAGCGGATAGTCCATCACGTCGGTGTAGCGCGGTCTCAACGCCCAGCGGTCGACCCAGATCAGGATGATGCCGCCGAGGATCAGCATCACGCAGATCAGCATCGGCGATTCGAAAAGCACGGCCTTGATGAAGCCATGCGCCAGGGCACCGATGACGGCGGCGGGCAAGAAGGCGATGAGGATGCCGAGCACGAAGCGGCGCGTGCGCGGATCGCCCGGAAAGTCGGTCAGCATCTTCCACAGCCGGCCGAAATAGACGGTCAGGATGGCCAGGATGGCGCCGAGCTGGATCAGCACCTCGAAGGACTTGCCGGCTGATTCGAAGCCGAGAAAATGGCCCGCGAGCAGGAGATGCCCGGTGGAGGAAACCGGAATGAACTCGGTTAGCCCCTCCAGGAGGCCAAGGAGTAGGGCTTCCACGATGCTATGGCTGTCCATGTGAGATTCCGTTCGAGAGAGGCGAGAAGGGCGGCTTGCTTGTCATGATGCCCGCATGCCCCTATAGCACGGGCCTCCTTCGATCGGGCCGCGGACGCTCCGGAGCGCCGGTCGCTCTTACCGCCGCAGTCGCGAAAACGCCACAGGGTTGTATTCAGTCGCCCCATGCTGACCTTGTTTCATCATCCTCTCGTCGCCTCCTGCCGTTTCGTCCGTCTCGTCTTTGGCGAGTTCGGCGAGGAGCTTGCCCTGATCGAAGAGAAACCGTGGGTGCGGCGCAAGGAATTCCTGTCGCTGAATCCGGCCGGCAGCCTGCCGGTGCTGCTGGCAGAAGGCGATGCAGCCATCGTGGGCGCGACCGTCATCGCCGAATATCTCGACGAGACGCGCGGCGCGATCAAGCGCGAGCGGCGCCTGTTTGCCGAAAACCCGTTTGCGCGGGCCGAAGCCCGCCGGCTGGTCGACTGGTATCTCGGCAAGACCGACGCCGAGGTGACCAAGCACCTGGCGCGCGAACGGGCGTTCAAGCCGATGATGCCGCGCGAGCAGGGTGGCGGCTCGCCGGACGCGCAGGCGATCCGCGTGGCGCGCGCCAACCTGAAGCCGCACATGAAGTATACCAACTGGCTGGCCGGAACCCGCGACTGGCTGGCCGGCGAGACGCTGAGCTATGCGGACCTGGCAGCGGCGGGCTCGCTGTCGGTGCTCGACTATCTGGGCGAGATCGACTGGAGCGACTATCCGGCGGCGCGGGACTGGTACGTGCGCATCAAGTCGCGACCATCGTTCAGGCCGCTGCTCGCCGACCGGGTGTCGGGGCTGCCGCCGGTCTCCCACTACGCGGACCTCGATTTCTGATGGGCGGGGGCGCCGCACGGCCCGACAGGAGCCGGCTGCGGGCCTTTCTCGACGCGGCCGCCCGTGACGCCGGGATCGACGTGCTGCGGGTCACGCGGCCGGATGCCGCACCGCAGGCCGCCATGCGCCTTGCCGAATTCGTCCGCCAGGGGCGGCACGGCACGATGGACTGGATTCCCGAAACCATGGATCGCCGCGGCTCGCCGAGCCGGCTGTGGGGCGAGGTTCGCAGCGTCGTCATGCTAGGCATGAACTACGGACCGGAACATGATCCGCTGGCAGTGCTGAAACGCCGGTCCCGCGCGGCGATCTCGGTCTATGCGCAGAACCGCGACTATCACGACGTGATGAAGGGCAAGCTGAAGATCCTGGCCGGCCAGTTCGCGGCGAAGGCGGGCGCCGACGTGAAGGTTTTCGTCGACACCGCGCCGGTGATGGAAAAGCCGCTGGCCGCTGCCGCCGGTCTCGGCTGGCAAGGCAAGCACACCAATCTCGTCAGCCGCGACTTCGGCTCCTGGCTGTTCCTCGGCTCGATCTTCACCACGGCCGAACTCGACGCCGACGAGCCGGATCGCGACCACTGCGGCTCGTGCCGGGCCTGTCTCGACATCTGTCCGACCGACGCATTTCCAGCGCCCTATCAACTCGATGCGCGGCGCTGCATCTCCTACCTGACGATCGAGCACAAGGGACCGATCCCGCACGAGTACCGGGCGCTGATCGGCAACCGGATCTACGGATGCGACGACTGCCTGGCGGCCTGCCCGTGGAACAAGTTTGCCCGCACCGCCTCGGAGGCCAAGCTCGCCGCGCGCGACGACCGGCGGGCGCCGCCGCTGGCCGACCTGCTGACGCTCGACGATGCCGGTTTCCGGGAGGCCTTTTCCGGCTCGCCGATCAAGCGGATCGGCCGCGACCGCTTCATTCGCAACGCGCTGATCGCGGCCGGCAATTCGGGCGATGCCGCGCTCGGCCCGCTTTGCGCGGCGCTTCTCGCGGACCCTTCGCCACTGGTGCGCGGCGCCGCGATCTGGGCCGTCGCGCGCCTGCTGGAACCGGACGAACTGCGCCGCCTGCACGCCAAGCAGGGCGACGACGCGGAGACCGCCGACGAATGGCGCGAAGCCTTCGAGACCAACGACCATCACGAGGACGTTCACGCATGAGGATCTTCATCTTCGGCGCCGGCTATTCGGGCCGGGCCTTTGCAAGGCGCATGGAGGGGAAGGCGGAGTGGATCGCCGGCACCACCCGCTCGGCCGGGAAGTTCGACGCGCTGTCGCGCGACGGCATGCGGCCGGTGCTGTTCGACGGCGCGGACCTTTCACCCGAGGCGCGCGCGCTGCTGGCCGAGACGACGCATCTCGTGATCTCGGCCGGGCCGCAGAATGGCGACGACCCGGTGCTGGCCGTGGCGCGGGAGACGATCCTTTCCGCGATGCCGGCGCTGGAGTGGATCGGCTATCTGTCGACCGTCGGCGTGTATGGCGACCATGACGGCGCCTGGGTGAACGAGGACAGCGAATGCCGGCCGAGCGCGCAACGCTCCACCGAGCGGCTGAAGGCGGAGGCGGGCTGGCTGGAGATCGGGCGCGCACGCGGCGTGCCGGTTGCGGTGCTGCGGCTGTCGGGCATCTACGGGCCGGGGCGCAACGCGCTGGTGAACCTGGCCAGCGGCACGGCCAAGCGGGTAATCCGCGAAGGCCAGGTGTTCAACCGCATCCATGTGGCCGACATCGCAGCCGCGCTGGAGCATCTTGGCGGCCTCAGCCTTGGCGGCGTCTACAACGTCAGCGACGACCGGCCTTGCCCGCCGCAGGACGTGATCAGCTTCGCGGCCGGGCTGATGGGCGTCGAGCCGCCGCCGGAGGTGGCCTTCGAGGATGCCGTGATGTCGCCGATGGCCTTGTCGTTCTGGGGCGAGAACAAGCGCGTATCCAATGCGAAGATCCGCCAGACCGGCTTCGACTTCGGCTATCCCGACCACGAGACCGCGTTGACCCGCATGTGGCGCGAGGACGACTGGCACGGCGAGGCGGACGAGGTTCGAACGACGCGGCGAAAAATGGTATGATTCGCATTCGAGCGGTTCGGTTAAGGTTTCGGTAACCGGAGCCGCACAGGCTGGCGGGCCTGAAGCGACCGGCTGGACCATGCCGGCGCGGTCGTGAAAAGGCCACCAACGGTGGAGACTGTTCGGCGATGAGACAGACAGCTTTCCTGCTGCGTGCCGCGACGCTGGCGGCCGCCCTCTTCGGCGCGGTTCTGGCGCCCGCCCCCGCCACGGCTGCCGAGCCGCTGGCCAAGACCCTGTTCGGCGCGCAGAAGCTGCCGGCGGCCACGGCGCCCGAATCCTTCGGCTTCTACTCCAAGGGCTGCTTTGCCGGCGGCATGGCGATCGCCGTCGACGGCCCCAACTGGCAGGCCATGCGCCTGTCGCGCAACCGGCGCTGGGGTCACCCGGCGATGATCACGCTGCTGGAGCGCTTTTCGCGCGACGCGGCGAAGGACGGCTGGAACGGCCTTCTGGTCGGCGACATCTCGCAGCCGCGCGGCGGCCCGATGCTGAGCGGCCACGCCTCGCACCAGATCGGCCTCGACGCCGACATCTGGTTCACGCCGATGCCCGATCGGCGCCTGACCGCGCAGGAGCGCGAGACCATCGGTTCGCGGTCGATGATCAAGGACGGCGGCCTGCTCGTCGACGACAAGGTGTGGACGCGGTCGCACGAGGCAGTGCTGCGGCGGGCGGCGAGCTATGGCGAGGTGGAGCGCATCCTGGTGCATCCCGGCATCAAGAAGAAGCTGTGCGACACGGTGAAGGGCGACCGGACCTGGCTGCGAAAGGTGCGGCCGTTCTGGGGCCATGATTCGCACTTCCACATCCGCATCGGCTGCCAGCCCGGCTCGGCCGGCTGCAAGGGACAGGAACCGGCGCCGGCCAGCGAAGGCTGCGACAAGTCGCTGGCCTGGTGGTTCACCGAGGAGCCGTGGCGGCCCAACAAGAACCCCGACGCGCCGAAGGCGCGGGACATCATGACGATGGCCGCGCTGCCGGCAGCCTGCCGCGCGGTGCTGAACGCGCCGGCGCCGCCGTCGGAAGCTTCGGTGACGTTGAGCGGCCCCGGGCGGCCGACTGTGGCCGCCGTCTCCGTGACCGTGACCGCGAGCGCCGACGAGCCTGTTCGCGCCGGTGCGATCCCCGTGCCGACGCCGCGTCCGCAGCGCTGACGGGAAAGCCGAGGACGCGCGCCCGGCGCGTCGCCGTCTCGTTGCAAAAGCCCGCTAAATCGGTTTAGTAGCGTCTTGCATCCGAGCCGAGAAGGAAGACACGAGCCGTGGCGGAGAGATTGCGTCTCGCGCTCATCGCGCATGACCAGAAGAAGGACGATCTGGTTGCCTTCGCGACCGCCCATGCCGGCTTCCTGGCGACATGCGAGCTGGTGGCGACCGGGACCACGGGCGGCCGCATCCTGGATGCCTGCCCGGCTCTGGCTGTGACGCGGCTGAAGAGCGGGCCGCTCGGCGGCGACCAGCAGATCGGCGCCCTGATCGCGGAAGGGCGCATCGACGTGCTGCTCTTCTTCGTCGACCCGCTCACGCCGCTGCCGCACGACGTGGACGTGAAGGCCTTGATGCGGCTGGCGACGGTCTATGATATCCCCATGGCGTTGAACAGGGCGACGGCCGAGATCGTTCTGTCCGCGGCGGACACACTCAGACGGACCGGGGCGACCGCTTCGGCCGAGAATGGTTGAAGACGACATGGCCCAGTCAAGCGAGACGCTTTCCATGCTGAAGTTTCCGGTGTTGATCGGCGACATCGGCGGCACCAATGCGCGCTTTGCGCTGCTGGTCGATTCCTATGCGGAGCCGCGGGAATTCCCGATCGTGCAGACTGCGGACTTCGCCAACATCGACGAAGCCATCCAGGCGTCGATCCTCGATCGCACGTCGATCATGCCGCGCTCGGCGGTACTGGCGGTCGCCGGGCCGATCGACGGCGACGAGGTCGAGCTCACCAACTGCGACTGGGTGGTGCGGCCGCTGCAAATGCAAAGGACGCTCGGGCTCGAGGACATCGTCCTGCTCAATGATTTCGAGGCCCAGGCGCTCGCCGTGGTCGCGCTCGGCGAGGAGCACATGGTCAAGATCGGCGCCGGAGAAGCGGAAGCGACGGCTGGCCGCGTGGTGCTCGGACCGGGAACGGGGCTCGGCGTCGCCGGGCTGATCCATGCCGGCCGGACCTGGATTCCGGTGCCGGGCGAAGGCGGCCACATGGACATGGGCCCCCGCACCCCGCGCGATTTCGAGGTGTTCCCGCACATCGAACGGATCGAAGGGCGGATTTCGGGCGAGCAGCTTCTGTGCGGCCGCGGGCTGGTCAACGTCTATCGGGCCATCGCCAAGGCCGACGGGACCGAAGCCACCTTCACGACGCCGGCCGAAATCACCACCGCCGGGCTCGCCGGCAGCGACCCGACCGCGGTGGAGACGCTGGAGATGTTCGTGACCTGCCTCGGACGGATCGCCGGGGACCTCGCGCTGGTGTTCATGAGCCGGGGCGGCGTCTACCTCACCGGCGGCATCGCCCAGAAGATCGTCGAGGCGCTGAAGCATCCGCGCTTCCGCGCCGCCTTCGAGGACAAGGCGCCGCACAGCGCGCTGATGAAGGCGATCCCGATTTACGTCATCACCCATCCGCTGGCGGCGCTGACGGGCCTTGCCGCCTACGCGCGCACACCGGCGCGGTTCGGGGTCGAGACGCGCGGCCGCCGCTGGACGGCGGCCTGAGGCGAGGCCCGGCCCATGGGCGCCACCGGCC
>NZ_RWKW01000137.1 GCF_003970795.1 Aquibium carbonis
GTGACCGATCGTGCCGATGTTCACATGAGGCTTGGTGCGCTCGAATTTACCTTTTGCCATGTGAGGTCTCCATCTCTGCTGCCCGCGAGGGGGCGTTAATTTCTGTAGGCTCTAAATCCCGCGGGATTTATGCGTATTTCTTCTGGATTTCCTGCGCGACGGCGTTCGGAACCGGTTCGTAGTGGTCGAACAGCATCGTGTACTGGGCGCGGCCCTGGGACATCGAACGCAGGTTGTCCACGTACTTGAACATGTTGGCGAGCGGCACCATCGCGTTGATGACGGCCGCGTTGCCACGCGCTTCCTGGCCCTGGATCTGTCCGCGGCGGCCGTTGAGGTCGCCGATGACGGAGCCGACATAGTCTTCCGGCGTCACGACCTCGACCTTCATGATCGGCTCGAGCAACTGGGCGCCGGCCTTCTGCGCACCTTCGCGGAAAGCCGCGCGGGAGGCGATTTCGAAGGCGAGGACCGAGGAGTCGACGTCGTGGAAGGCGCCGTCGATGAGCGTGGCCTTCACGCCCAGCATCGGGAAGCCCGCGACCGGACCCGACGACATGACGCTCTGGATGCCCTTCTGGACGCCCGGGATGTATTCCTTCGGCACCGAGCCGCCGACGATCTTGGACTCGAACACGAAGTCCTCGCCCTCGGGGTTCGGCTCGAAGATGATCTTGACGCGGGCGAACTGGCCCGTGCCGCCGGTCTGCTTCTTGTGCGTGTAGTCGATCTCGGCGACCTTGGTGATCGTCTCGCGGTAGGCGACCTGCGGGGCGCCGACATTGGCTTCGACCTTGAACTCGCGGCGCATGCGGTCGACGATGATGTCGAGATGCAGTTCGCCCATGCCGGCGATGATCGTCTGGCCGGACTCCTCGTCCGTCTTGACGCGGAAGGACGGATCCTCGGCGGCGAGACGGTTGAGCGCGAGGCCCATCTTCTCCTGGTCGCCCTTGGTCTTCGGCTCGATCGCGATCTGGATGACCGGATCGGGGAATTCCATGCGCTCCAGGATGACCGGCTTCAGCGGGTCGCACAGCGTGTCGCCCGTGGTCGTGTCCTTGAGGCCGGCCAGCGCGACGATGTCGCCGGCGAACGCCTCTTCGATGTCTTCGCGCGAGTTGGAGTGCATCTGCAGCATGCGGCCGATGCGCTCCTTCTTGCCCTTCACCGTGTTGTCGAGCGAGATGCCCTTCGTGAGCTTGCCCGAATAGATGCGGCAGAAGGTGAGCGAGCCGACGAACGGGTCGTTCATGATCTTGAAGGCGAGCATCGACAGCGGCTCGTCGTCCGACGACTTGCGCACGATCTCGGCTTCGGTCTTGGGATCGACGCCCTTGATGTCCGGAACCTGGTTAGGGGCCGGCAGGTAGTCGACGACGGCGTCGAGCAGCGGCTGCACGCCCTTGTTCTTGAAGGCCGAGCCGCAGAACATCGGGAAGAACTTGACGGCGATCGTGCCCTTGCGGATCAGCGAGCGCAGTTCCTCGTTCGACGGCATCTCGCCGTCGAGGTAGCGCTCGAGCGCGCCCTCGTCCATTTCGACCGCCGCCTCGACGAGCTTCTCGCGGAACTCCTCGGCGCGAGCCTTCAGGTCGGCCGGGATTTCGACGACGTCCCACTCGGCGCCGAGATTCTCGGAGCGCCAGACGAGCGCGTTCATCTCGACGAGGTCGACCACGCCGGCGAAATCGTTCTCCGCACCGATCGGCAGCTGCATGACGACGGCCTGGGCGCCGAGGCGCGAGCCGATCATCTCGTAGGAGCGATAGAAATCGGCGCCGATCTTGTCCATCTTGTTGCAGAAGATGAGACGCGGCACGTGATACTTGTCGGCCTGGCGCCACACGGTCTCGGTCTGCGGCTCCACGCCGGCATTGGCGTCGAGCAGCGCGATGGCGCCGTCGAGCACGCGCAGCGAACGCTCAACCTCGATGGTGAAGTCGACGTGGCCGGGGGTGTCGATGATGTTGAAGCGGCGCATCTTGCCGTCGCGACCGGTCCAGTAGGTCGTCGTCGCGGCGGACGTGATGGTGATGCCGCGCTCCTGCTCCTGCTCCATCCAGTCCATCGTCGCGGCGCCGTCATGGACTTCGCCGATCTTGTGGGACTTGCCGGTGTAGTAGAGCACGCGCTCGGTCGTCGTCGTCTTGCCGGCGTCGATATGCGCCATGATACCGAAATTTCGGTAGTCTTCGATCATGTACTCGCGGGCCATGGGAGGTGCCTCTCGCTTGCGTGTCGACCTGGATTACCAGCGGTAGTGCGCGAAGGCGCGGTTGGCTTCCGCCATCCGGTGCGTGTCTTCGCGCTTCTTGACGGCGGTGCCGCGATTGTTCGCCGCGTCCATCAGTTCGCCGGACAGCCGGTCCACCATGGTCGTCTCGTTGCGGCCGCGGGCGGCCGTGATCAGCCAGCGGATGGCCAGCGCCTGGCGGCGCTCCGGACGGACGTCGACCGGCACCTGGTAGGTGGCGCCGCCGACGCGGCGCGAACGCACTTCCACATGCGGCGCCACGTTGTCGAGCGCCTGGTGGAAGACCGTCACCGGCTCCTGCTTGGTCTTCGCCTGAACCTGGTCGAGCGCGCCGTAGACGATGGTCTCGGCGATCGACTTCTTGCCGTGATGCATGACGGCGTTCATGAACTTGGTGACGATCAGGTCGCCGAACTTCGGGTCCGGATTGATCTCACGCTTCTCTGCACTATGACGACGGGACATGGGTCTCTCTGCCTCGCTAAGCTCTGGTCACTTCGGACGCTTCGCGCCGTACTTGGACCGGCGCTGCTTGCGGTTCTTGACGCCCTGGGTATCGAGCACGCCGCGGATGATGTGGTAACGAACGCCCGGAAGATCCTTCACGCGGCCGCCGCGGATCATGACCACGGAGTGCTCCTGAAGATTGTGGCCCTCGCCGGGGATGTAGCCGATCACTTCGAAGCCGTTCACGAGGCGAATCTTCGCCACCTTGCGCAGCGCCGAGTTCGGCTTCTTCGGCGTCGTCGTGTAGACGCGCGTGCAGACACCACGCTTCTGCGGGTTGGCCTGCATGGCCGGAACCTTGTTGCGCTTCACCGGCGCGGTGCGCGGCTTGCGGATCAGCTGGTTTACGGTAGGCATTCAACCTTCCCTCTTGTTCAAATCGGTGTCCAAAGCCCGTTTCGGGGCCGTTAGAAGCGCCACTTCCATACGCAAATTCAGGCCAAAAACCGCTTTCGCGATCTTGCCCGAACAAATAGCAGAGGAAGCGCATTGCGCTTCGTGCACGCCTGAAATGTCGTCGCTCGTAAAACGAACCCTGTTTGAGACGAACTTCAGAGCGGGTCGCTCCGAAAGGCCAAGTCTCACATCGGCTCAGACGAGGCGGCTTCTACCCTCAACGAAGGGGATCGTCAAGCCCGACCGGGCAAGTTTCGCGTCGAAGCCATGATCGGAGCGCAGATCGGCCATGCGGGGGCACGATCTGACAAAAATCGAGCCGTTCGAAACGCAATGTGACCATGGCCGCGCTGTCGCGACGTGCCATTCGGTGCCACAACGACCATCGGCGGGGCAACGATTCCCTGCCAGCCATCGATTCGGAAGCAGATATACATGAACGACAACGAAGCCCGCCCCGTCACCATCATCACCGGCCGTGTCTGGCGCCGGAAGGGAGGTGAGTCGGAAGGCGTCCATGTCCTTCTGATCGCCCCGGATGACGACACGGCGGTGCGCATCGCCCTCGAATCACTGGCCAAGGAGGGCTACGCCGAAGCCGAGTTCGACCAGATCGGCGATCTCGACGGCGTTCCCGACGACGAGCCGCATCTGTCGGCCTATCAGGGCGCTCTCGAAGGCGAGGTGTCGGTCGTCACGTTCGACGAGCCGGCCTGACCCATTCCCCGATTCGGGCGCCGGATCGGGCACCCGGTGCCTCGGGCGCGGACGGGTATGAAAAAAGGCCGTCCGGCGGGGCATTGTCCGGACGGCCAGAATGCGGCTGGGAGGTCATTGACCCGATCGACTGCCGCGTCTTCTTCTCTATCCCGGCCTTTGTCACGCGGTATGTGATCTACTTCACTTAACGTCATGTCGGCGCGGATTCCGGCCTACCGGCCGGCACGCGCCCTGCCGCCGCCGACCACCGCCAGCCTCCACAGACACGCGAAAGGGCCGCCGGATCGCTCCGGCGGCCCTTTCGTTCGTTCCCTGGCGGGCGTCGGCCTATTCGGCCGGCGTGTGCGACATGTCGGCCAGCATCGGCTCGGCCATCTCCACGCCCGAGGCCTTGCGGCGCTCGTCGAGGATCAGCTCGTCGCGAGCCTTGGCGATGCGCCGGATCTGGCTCATCGTGCCGCCGGTGCCGGCCGGGATGAGGCGGCCGACGATGACGTTCTCCTTCAGGCCCTGCAGCGTGTCGGTCTTGCCGGCGACCGCCGCTTCCGTCAGCACGCGGGTCGTCTCCTGGAAGGAGGCGGCCGAGATGAAGGACGGCGTCTGCAGCGAGGCCTTGGTGATGCCGAGCAGAACCGGCTGGCCCTGCGCCGGCTTCTTGCCGTCCTCGACCAGGCGGTCGTTGATCTCGTCGAACTCGATCACGTCGACATGGTCGCCCGGGATGTAGACCGAGTCGCCCTGCTCCGTGATCTCGATCTTCTGCAGCATCTGGCGAACGATCACCTCGATGTGCTTGTCGTTGATCAACACGCCCTGCAGTCGGTAGACCTCCTGGATCTCGTTGACGAGGTAGGACGCAAGCGCCTCCACGCCCTTGATCGCCAGGATGTCGTGCGGCGCCGGGTTGCCGTCGAGGATGTAGTCGCCCTTCTCGATCGCGTCGCCGTCCTGGAGATGGAACGGCTTGCCCTTCGGGATGAGATACTCGACCGGCTCGCCGCCTTCCTCGTGCGGCTCGATGATGATGCGGCGCTTGTTCTTGTAGTCGCGTCCGAACCGCACCGTGCCGTCGATCTCGGCGATGATGGCATGGTCCTTCGGCCGACGGGCCTCGAACAGTTCCGCCACGCGCGGCAGACCGCCCGTGATGTCCTTCGTCTTGGCGCTTTCCATCGGGATACGCGCGACGACGTCGCCCGGACGCACCTGCGAGCCCGGCTCCACCGACAGCACCGCCTCCACCGAGAGCATGAAGCGGGCGTCGCCGCCCTTGGCGAGCTTGCCCACCTTGCCCTTGGAATCGAGGATGGTGATCGCCGGCTTCAGGTCCGAACCGCGCGGCGTCGACCGCCAGTCGATGACCTCGCGCTTGGTGATGCCCGTCGATTCGTCGGTGGTCTCCTGCACGGAGATGCCGTCGACGAGATCCTCGAACTCCGCCCTGCCCTCGATTTCGGTGAGGATCGGACGGGTGTAGGGGTCCCACTCGGCCACGCGCTGGCCGCGCTTCACCTTGTCGCCCTCGTCCACGAAGATGCGCGAACCGTAGGTGACGCGGTGAACCGCCCGCTCCTTGCCGCCCTCGTCGAGGATGACGATGGCCATGTTGCGGCCCATGACGACCAGGTGGCCGTCCGAGTTGCGCACCACGTTGCGGTTGCGGATCTGCACGGTGCCCTCGTAGGAGGCCTCGAGGAAAGAGCTGTCGACCACCTGCGCCGTACCGCCCATGTGGAAGGTACGCATGGTGAGCTGGGTGCCCGGCTCGCCGATCGACTGCGCCGCGATGACGCCGACGGCCTCGCCCTGGTTGACGGGCGTGCCGCGTGCCAGATCGCGACCGTAGCAGACCGCGCACACGCCGACCTTCACTTCGCAGGTCAGCGCCGAGCGGATGCGGATGGTCTGGATGCCCGCCTTCTCGATCGCCTCGACGTCGCGCTCGTCCATCAGCGTGCCGGCCTTGACGATCAGATCGCCGGAGACCGGGTGGTTGATGTCGTCGAGCGCCGTGCGGCCCAAGACGCGCTGGCCGAGCGAGGCCACGACCTGGCCCGCATCCACGATCGGCTGCATGGTCAGGCCCTTCTCGGTGCCGCAGTCGACCGCATTGACGATGCAGTCCTGCGCCACGTCGACGAGACGACGCGTCAGGTAGCCCGAGTTCGCCGTCTTCAGGGCGGTGTCGGCCAGGCCCTTGCGGGCGCCGTGGGTGGAGTTGAAGTACTCCAGAACGGTCAGGCCTTCCTTGAAGTTCGAGATGATCGGCGTCTCGATGATCTCGCCCGACGGCTTGGCCATCAGGCCGCGCATGCCGGCCAGCTGGCGCATCTGCGTGGGCGAGCCACGCGCGCCGGAGTGCGACATCATGTAGATCGAGTTCATCGGCTTCTGACGGCCATCGGCGTTGAACTCGACCGCCTTGATGCGGCCCATCATCTCCTCGGCGACCTTCTCCGAGCACTTCGCCCAGGCGTCGACCACCTTGTTGTACTTCTCGCCCTGGGTGATCAGGCCGTCATTGTACTGCTGCTCGTATTCCTTGGCGAGCGCCTCGGTCTTGGCCACCAGGTCCGCCTTGGCGTCCGGGATCAGCATGTCGTCCTTGCCGAACGAAATGCCCGCGCGGCAGGCATGGCCGAAGCCGAGCTGCATGATGCGGTCGCAGAAGATCACCGTCTCCTTCTGGCCGCAGTGGCGGTAGACCGTGTCGATCATGCGGGAGATGTTCTTCTTCGTCATCTCCTGGTTGCAGATGTCGAACGGAACGTTGGCGTTCTTCGGCAGCAGTTCGCCGATGAGCATGCGGCCAGGCGTCGTCTCGTGGATCTTCGACGTCGGCTTGCCCTCTGCGTCGACGGTCTTGAAGCGACCCCTGATCTTGGTGTGCAGCGTCACCGCCTTCGTCTCGAGCGCATGATGCAGCTCGCCGATGTCGGCGAACACCATGCCCTCGCCGGGCTCGTTCTGGTTGACGATCGACAGGTAGTAGAGGCCCAGAACCATGTCCTGGCTCGGCACGATGATCGGCTGGCCGTTGGCGGGATGCAGGATGTTGTTGGTCGACATCATCAGCACGCGCGCTTCGAGCTGCGCTTCCAGCGACAGCGGCACGTGCACCGCCATCTGGTCGCCGTCGAAATCCGCGTTGAAGGCCGTGCAGACCAGCGGGTGAAGCTGGATCGCCTTGCCTTCGATGAGGATCGGCTCGAAGGCCTGGATGCCCAGGCGGTGCAGCGTCGGCGCGCGGTTCAGCAGCACCGGATGCTCGCGGATGACCTCGTCGAGGATGTCCCAGACTTCCGGCTTCTCCTTCTCGACCAGCTTCTTGGCCTGCTTGACGGTCGAGGAGTAACCCTTGGCGTCGAGGCGGGCGTAGATGAAGGGCTTGAACAGCTCCAGCGCCATCTTCTTCGGCAGGCCGCACTGGTGCAGCTTGAGCTCCGGACCGGTCACGATGACCGAGCGGCCGGAATAGTCGACGCGCTTGCCGAGCAGGTTCTGGCGGAAGCGGCCCTGCTTGCCCTTCAGCATGTCGGAGAGCGACTTCAGCGGACGCTTGTTGGCGCCCGTGATGACGCGGCCGCGGCGGCCGTTGTCGAACAGCGCGTCGACGGCCTCCTGCAGCATGCGCTTCTCGTTGCGGATGATGATGCCCGGCGCGCGCAGTTCGATCAGCCGCTTGAGGCGGTTGTTGCGGTTGATGACGCGACGATAGAGGTCGTTCAGGTCCGACGTGGCGAAACGGCCGCCGTCCAGCGGCACCAGCGGACGCAGGTCCGGCGGGATCACGGGGATGATCTTCATGATCATCCACTCGGGACGGTTGCCCGATTCCATGAAGTTCTCGACCACCTTGAGCCGCTTCAGAAGCTTCTTCTGCTTCAGGTCGGACGTGGTGGTCGCCAGGTCGTCGCGCAGCTGCACGGCGATCCGGTCGAGCTCCATCGAGGCCAGCAGTTCATGGATCGCCTCGGCGCCGATCATGGCGGTGAAGGAATCCTCGCCGAAATTGTCGACGGCAGCCATGTAGTCCTCTTCCGACAGCAGCTGGTGCTGCTTCAGGTCGGTGAGGCCCGGCTCGGTGACGATGTAGTTCTCGAAGTAGAGAACGCGCTCGATGTCCTTCAGCGTCATGTCGAGCAGCGTGCCGATGCGCGAGGGCAGCGACTTCAGGAACCAGATGTGCGCAACCGGCGCCGCCAGCTCGATGTGGCCCATGCGCTCGCGGCGCACGCGGCTCAGCGTGACTTCGACGCCGCACTTCTCGCAGATGATGCCCTTGTACTTCATGCGCTTGTACTTACCGCACAGGCACTCGTAGTCCTTGATCGGGCCGAAGATGCGCGCGCAGAACAGGCCGTCACGCTCGGGCTTGAACGTGCGGTAGTTGATCGTCTCGGGCTTCTTGATCTCGCCGTAGGACCACGACAGGATCTTCTCGGGGCTGGCGAGCGAGATCCGGATGGAATCGAATGTCTGCGCCGGAACCTGCGCATTGAAGAGATTCATGACCTCTTGGTTCATGCCGTTCTCCTGTTAGGGATCGTCGCCGATCCCCTTTTCGAAAAATCTCCGGGCGTCAGGCCCGGACTGCCGGCGGACGAGGAACCCCCTCGGGCTCTTCCTCCGCCTTGGAACGTCGCCCGGCCACCCCTGTCGGGCAGCCGGGAAAGGCGCGCCGCGTTCGGCGCGCCAGGAGCAGTTACTCGGCCGCGTCGGGCAGGCGCACGTCGTCGAGACGGCTGTTCTCGAGCTCGACCGACAGACCCAGCGACCGCATTTCCTTGACGAGAACGTTGAAGCTCTCCGGAATGCCGGCCTCGAAGGTGTCGTCGCCGCGCACGATCGCCTCGTACACCTTGGTGCGGCCGGCCACGTCGTCCGACTTCACCGTCAGCATCTCCTGCAGCGTGTAGGCGGCGCCATAGGCTTCCAGCGCCCAGACCTCCATCTCGCCGAAGCGCTGGCCGCCGAACTGGGCCTTGCCGCCCAGCGGCTGCTGGGTGACGAGGCTGTAGGGCCCGATCGAACGCGCGTGGATCTTGTCGTCCACCAGGTGGTGCAGCTTGAGCATGTAGATGTAGCCCATCGTCACCTTGCGGTCGAACGGCTCGCCCGTGCGTCCGTCGTAGAGCACCGACTGGCCGCTCGTGTGCAGGCCCGCCTGTTCCAGCATCTCGTTGATGTTGGCCTCGTTGGCGCCGTCGAACACCGGCGTGGCGATGGAAACGCCACGCTTCATCTGGTCGGCGAGCCGCACGACGCTCTCGTCGTCGTAGCGCCGCACCGGCTCGTTGCGGTCGTTGTCCGGGATCAGCTCCTCGAGCGTCGCCCGCAGCGGCTTGATGTCGCCGCCCGAACGATAGGCCTCGACCAGGTCGCCGATCTTGCGGCCCATGCCCGCGCAGGCCCAGCCCAGATGCGTCTCCAGGATCTGGCCAACGTTCATGCGCGACGGCACGCCCAGCGGATTGAGCACGATGTCGGCATGCGTCCCGTCTTCCAGGAACGGCATATCCTCGACCGGCACGATCCGCGACACGACACCCTTGTTGCCGTGACGGCCGGCCATCTTGTCGCCCGGCTGGATCTTGCGCTTCACGGCCACGAACACCTTGACCATCTTCATGACGCCGGGGGGCATCTCGTCGCCGCGCTGCACCTTCTCGACCTTGTCCATGAAGCGCTGCTCGAGCGCCTTCTTGGAATCGTCGTACTGGCCGCGAAGCGCCTCGAGCTCGCTCTGGAGCCTCTCGTCCTCGAGCGCGAACTGCCACCACTGCGAGCGCGGATAGTCGTCGAGCACGGCCTTCGAAAGGGTCGAGCCCTTCTTGAAGCCCTTCGGCCCGGCGATCGCTTCCTTGCCGTTCAGCATGTCGACGAGGCGCGAATAGACGTTGCGGTCGAGGATCGCCTGCTCGTCGTCGCGGTCCTTCGCGAGACGCTCGATTTCCTCGCGCTCGATCTGCATCGCGCGCTCGTCCTTCTCCACGCCGTGGCGGTTGAAGACGCGCACCTCGACGATGGTGCCGAAGGTCCCGGGCGGCATGCGCATGGAGGTGTCGCGCACGTCCGACGCCTTCTCGCCGAAGATGGCGCGCAGGAGCTTTTCCTCCGGCGTCATCGGGCTCTCGCCCTTCGGCGTGATCTTGCCGACCAGGATGTCGCCCGGCGCCACTTCCGCGCCGATGTAGACGATGCCGGCCTCGTCGAGGTTCTTCAGCGCTTCTTCCGACACGTTCGGAATGTCGCGCGTGATTTCCTCCGGTCCGAGCTTGGTATCGCGCGCGGCGACCTCGAACTCCTCGATGTGGATCGAGGTGAAGACGTCGTCAGACACGATCCGCTCCGACAGCAGGATGGAGTCCTCGTAATTGTAGCCGTTCCACGGCATGAACGCGACGAGCACGTTGCGCCCGAGCGCCAGGTCGCCGAGATCCGTCGACGGACCGTCGGCGATGATGTCGCCCTTCTCGATCCGGTCGCCCACGCGCACCAGCGGACGCTGGTTGATGCAGGTGTTCTGGTTCGAGCGCTGGAACTTCATCAGCCGGTAGATGTCGACGCCCGACTTGCCGGGATCGAGATCCTCGGTGGCGCGGATGACGATACGCGTCGCGTCCACCTGGTCGACGATGCCGGTGCGGCGCGCGCCGATGGCGGCGCCCGAATCGCGCGCCACGATCGGCTCCATGCCGGTGCCCACGAACGGCGCCTCGGCGCGAACCAGCGGCACCGCCTGGCGCTGCATGTTCGAGCCCATCAGCGCGCGGTTGGCGTCGTCGTTCTCGAGGAACGGGATCAGCGCCGCGGCGACCGAGACCATCTGCTTGGGCGACACGTCCATCAGGTCGACGTTCTCGCGCGGCGTCATCATCACCTCGCCGGCATGCCGGCAGATGACGAATTCCTCGGTGAACTGGCCCTGCTCGTCCAGCACGGCGTTGGCCTGCGCGACGTAGTGCTTGGCCTCCTCCATCGCCGACAGGTAGACCACGTCATGCGTCACCTTGCCGTCCACGATCTTGCGGTACGGGCTCTCGATGAAGCCGTACTTGTTGACCCGGGCAAAGGTCGCCAGCGAGTTGATCAGGCCGATGTTCGGGCCTTCCGGCGTCTCGATCGGGCAGATGCGGCCGTAATGGGTGACGTGCACGTCGCGCACCTCGAAGCCGGCGCGCTCGCGGGTCAGGCCGCCGGGTCCGAGCGCCGACAGGCGGCGCTTGTGGGTGATCTCCGACAGCGGGTTCGTCTGGTCCATGAACTGCGACAGCTGCGAGGAGCCGAAGAACTCGCGCACGGCGGCGGCCGCCGGCTTGGCGTTGATCAGGTCCTGCGGCATGACCGTGTCGATCTCGATCGAGGACATGCGCTCCTTGATCGCGCGCTCCATGCGCAGCAGGCCGACGCGGTACTGGTTCTCCATCAGCTCGCCGACCGAGCGCACGCGGCGGTTGCCGAGATTGTCGATGTCGTCGATCTCGCCCTTGCCGTCGCGCAGCTCCACCAGCGTCCTGACCACGGCCAGGATGTCCTCCTTGCGCAGCACGCGCACCGTGTCGGCGGCGTCGAGCTCGAGGCGCATGTTCATCTTCACGCGGCCGACGGCCGACAGGTCGTAGCGCTCCGAATCGAAGAACAGCGAGTTGAACATCGCCTCGGCGGTGTCGAGGGTGGGCGGCTCGCCCGGACGCATGACGCGGTAGATGTCGAACAGCGCGTCCTGCCGGGTCTCGTTCTTGTCGACGGCCAGCGTGTTGCGGATGTAGGCGCCGATGTTGATGTGGTCGATGTCGAGCACCTGGATGTCGTCCAGGCCCGAATCGAGCAGCACCTTCAGCGTCTTCTCGTCGATCTCGTCGCCGGCCTCGAGGAAGATCTCGCCGGTCTCGGGGTTGACGATGTCTTCGGCCAGGTAGCTGCCATAGACGTCGTCTTCCGTCGCGCGGATGTACTTCAGGCCCTTCTCGGCGAGCTGGCGCGCCTGGCGCGCGGTGATCTTCTTGCCGGCCTCGACCACGACTTCGCCGGTGTCGGCGTTGACGAGCTCGGTCACGGCCTTGCGGCCGCGGAAGCGGTCGGCCGAGTACGGCAGGCGCCAGCCGTCGCCGTCACGCTGGAACGACAGCTTGTTGTAGAAGGTCGACAGGATCTCCTCGCCGTCCATGCCCAGCGCCATCAACAGCGACGAGACCGGGATCTTGCGGCGACGGTCGATGCGCGCATGCACGACGTCCTTGGAATCGAACTCGATGTCGAGCCAGGAGCCGCGATAGGGGATCACGCGGGCGGCGAACAAAAGCTTGCCCGAGGAATGCGACTTGCCCTTGTCGTGGTCGAAGAACACGCCCGGCGAGCGGTGCATCTGCGAGACGATGACGCGCTCGGTGCCGTTGACGATGAAGGTGCCGTTCGACGTCATGAGCGGCATGTCGCCCATGTAGACGTCCTGCTCCTTGATGTCCTTGATCGACTTGGCGCCGGTGTCCTCGTCGATGTCGAACACGATCAGCCGCAGCGTCACCTTCAGCGGCGCCGCATAGGTCAGGTCGCGCTGGCGGCACTCGTCGACGTCGAACTTCGGATGCTCGAACTCGTACTTGACGAATTCCAGCATCGACGCGCCCGAGAAGTCGGAGATCGGGAACACCGACTTGAAGACGGCCTGCAACCCCTCGTCCGGCCGTCCGCCTTCCGGCTCCTCTACCATCAGGAACTGATCATAGGATGCTTTCTGAACCTCGATGAGGTTCGGCATTTCCGCAACTTCCGGAATCTTTCCGAAGAACTTGCGTACGCGCCTGCGACCGTTGAACGTGTGGGTCTGGGCCATCGTCGCTCCTTGCTGCCATACTGGCTTGTCGTTCGTCGCCGCCGCTTCGAGGAGCGGCGGAAGTCAAAACAGGTGAAAACCCGTTTCCGGAAGGCCGTTTTCGGCCGTCTGGAAATGGGTTCCCGGTCATCGTCCCGAACGCAGCCCTCGGGCGGGGTCGGCGGACGGGACTGGCCCGTCCGCCTCAACGCGGTCCTTACTTCAGCTCGACCTTGGCGCCGGCTGCTTCCAGCTGGGCCTTGAACTTGTCGGCATCGGCCTTGGACACGGCTTCCTTGACGGGCTTCGGCGCGCCTTCGACCAGGTCCTTGGCTTCCTTGAGGCCCAGGCCGGTGATGGCGCGGACTTCCTTGATGACGTTGATCTTCTGCGCGCCGGCTTCCACCAGCACGACGTCGAACTCGGTCTTCTCCTCGACGGGAGCGGCAGCGGCGGCGCCACCACCGGCAGCGGCCACGGCCACCGGAGCGGCGGCGGAAACGCCCCACTTCTCTTCGAGCATCTTGGACAGCTCGGCCGCCTCGAGGACGGTGAGGCTGGAAAGGTCGTCTACGATCTTGGCGAGATCAGCCATTGTTGTATTCCTTCAATGAGAATGTGTTCGAACGTGTGTTGTTGTGTCCGAGGACCGGCCTCATGCCGCCTCGTCCTTCCGGGCGTAGGCGCCAAAGACGCGGGCGAGCTGTGCCGCCGGCGCGTTGACGACCTGGGCGATCCGGGTTGCCGGCGTGGAGATCATCCCCACCAGCTTGGCGCGAAGCTCGTCGAGCGACGGGAGCGTCGCAAGCGTCTTCACACCCTCGACGTCGAGCGAGGTCTCACCCATGGCGCCACCGAGGATGACGAGCTTGTCATTCCCCTTGGCGAACTCGGATGCGATCTTCGGCGCGACGACCGGATCTTCCGCATAGGCGATCAGGGTCTGTCCGATGAACAGGTCCTGCATCGCCTCTGACGGCGTGCCCTGAAGAGCGATTCTGGCGAGACGGTTCTTCGCGACTTTGACGGAACCGCCGGCTGCGCGCATCTTCGTACGAAGATCGTTCATCTGCGCAACGGTGATACCGGCATAGTGGGCCACGACCACCGAGCCGGAAGTCTGGAAGACTCCGTTCAGGTCCGTGACGAGTTCGCGTTTTTCCGCTCTGTCCACTGCCTATCTCCAGTTGGCGATCCCTCCCGGGGGAGAGACTGCCGGGTTGCCTTTTGCCGGCCGGGACAATCCATAAGAATCGCCCGAGCGGCGCTCGAGGATCCTGCCCCCTTTCGCCTCGCCCGCCGGACGCATGGTCCGCCGAAGCGTGCTGACAAAAGGCACACACGGTTCGAAACCTTCCCCGAAGCGATGCGTTCGCTTCCGTGTCGGCTCGACCCCGTCTCATGCAGACCCGTGAGGATTAAGGACCGGACTGAACCGACCCGCCTGCAATCTCGGACAGGAAGACGGAAGGTTTCCCTTCCGCCGATCCGGGCCCGGAGGCCCGGAATTCGTTTCGGAGGCGCAGGCGCCTCCCCTGAATTCGTCAGGACGCCGCGTTCAGCGTCGCCGGATCGATCTTGAGGCCGGGGCCCATCGTGGACGACACGGCGACCCGCTTGATGTAGTTGCCCTTCGCGCCGGCCGGCTTGGCCTTGACGACGGCGTCGGCGAAGGCGCGGACGTTCTCGACCAGCTTGTCCAGCTCGAAGGAAGCCTTGCCCACGCCACCGTGGATGATGCCGGCCTTCTCGACGCGGAACTCGACGGCGCCGCCCTTGGAAGCCTTCACGGCCGCGGCCACGTCCATGGTCACGGTGCCGACCTTCGGGTTCGGCATCATGCCGCGCGGGCCGAGCACCTTGCCCAGACGGCCGACCAGCGGCATCATGTCCGGCGTCGCGATGCAGCGGTCGAAATTGATCTCGCCCTTCTGCACGATCTCCACCAGATCCTCGGCGCCCACGATGTCGGCGCCGGCCTTGGTCGCTTCCTCGGCCTTGGCGCCGCGGGCGAACACCGCCACGCGCACGGTGCGGCCGGTGCCGTTCGGCAGGTTCACGACGCCGCGGACCATCTGGTCGGCATGGCGCGGATCGACGCCGAGGTTCATCGCGACCTCGATCGTCTCGTCGAACTTGGCCGTGGCGCGCTCCTTGAGCATCTTCACGGCTTCGGCGAGGTCGTAGGACTTGTTGACGTCGATGCCCTCGCGGGACTTGGCGACGCGCTTGGCGATCTTCTTTGCCATGATCTTATCCCACCACCTCGAGGCCCATCGAACGGGCGGAGCCTTCGACCATGCGCATCGCTGCGTCGACGTCGTTGGCGTTCAGGTCCTTCATCTTCTTCTCGGCGATCTCGCGGATCTTGTCGCGGGAGATCTCGCCGGCCTTCTGCTTGCCGGGCTCCTTGGAGCCGGACTTCAGGTTGGCCGCCTTCTTGAGGAAGTAGCTCACCGGCGGCGTCTTCATGACGAAGGTGAACGACTTGTCCTGGTAGTAGGTGATGACCACCGGGGTCGGCTGACCCTTCTCCATCTCCTGGGTCTGGGCGTTGAACGCCTTGCAGAACTCCATGATGTTGATGCCGCGCTGACCGAGCGCCGGGCCGATCGGGGGCGACGGCGTCGCCGATCCCGCTGCGACCTGGAGCTTGAGCTGGCCGACGATTTTCTTAGCCATTTCTCTTCTGCCCTTGTTGTGCCGGACCGATCCGGCGGTTGCAGTCGGGTGGTGCGGGTCCGAGGCCGGCTTCAGCCACGTGCCCCTCCCACCCATTCGAACCGGGGCGACCGCCCCGCTTCACCCGCCGGCCTGTGGCTGGCGGGATTGTCCGGCTCAGCCCTTCTCGACCTGGCCGAATTCCAGATCGACCGGGACGGCCCGGCCGAAGATCGACACCTCGACCTTGAGACGCGAACGCTCCTCGTCCACTTCCTGGACGAAGCCGTTGAACGAGGCGAACGGGCCGTCGGAGACGCGCACCTGCTCGCCGATCTCGAAGGTGATCGAGGGCTTCGGCCGCTCGACGCCTTCCTGCACCTGGTGCAGGATCCGGTCGGCCTCGGAATCGGTGATCGGAACCGGACGCGAATCGCCCAGGAAGCCGGTCACCTTCGGGGTATTCTTGATCAGCGAGAACACCGCATCCGACAGGTTCGCCCGCACGAGCACGTAGCCCGGGAAGAACTTGCGCTCGGAATCGACCTTGCGGCCACGACGGATCTCGACGACCTTCTCGGTCGGGACCACGATCTGCTCGATCTGGTCGGACAGGCCCTTGCGCTTGGCCTGGTGCTCGATGTCCTCGGCGACCTTCTTCTCGAAGTTCGAATAGGCGTGGACGATGTACCACCGCGCGGTCATGTCAGGTGCTCTCCTTAGTCGCCGGCGTTATCGACCGATGCCGAGAATCAACTCGACGCCGAAAGCCAGGATCTGGTCGGCGGCGAAGAAGAAGATCGCGGCGAGGAACGCGAAGGCAAGCACCATGACGGTCGAGATCAGCGTCTCGCGGCGGGACGGCCACGTCACCTTCGACGTCTCCTGACGCACCTGCTGCAGGAAGATGAAGGGATTCGAAGTCTTCGACGCCATATGCCGCTCTGCTTTCAGAACCCGTGGACCGGGTCTTCTGGATCGTCCCGCTCGACGGGAAACTTGCCTCATCACGAGGAACGACCGGCTTCCGGGAAGCGATCATCCGCCCATGCAATAAAGGCACGTAAAGCCGATCGTGGCTCCACGCACCGCTTGTCTGGATAGCGCTACATAAAGACGATTCCGTCGACACGCAAGGGTGGATGTGGAAAATGTTCCGGGCGGTCCATCGCCCCGTCCTCGGGACCGATGCCGCCTCGCCTGTGCCGCGCCTCGTAGCGGTAGCATTCGCCGGTGACAGCCGCATGACCGGCCGTGCGGCGCTGGCAGGGGCAGCAGGGCTCGAACCTGCGACCTGCGGTTTTGGAGACCGCCGCTCTACCAACTGAGCTATACCCCTAGGCGCGAGCGGCTACATACACAGTCGTTCGCCTGCGCGCAACGCCGTTTTGTCACGAGGCGCGGATCGATTCGCGGGAATTTCAGCCGCCCTCGCCCCGCGCGGGCGAAATTGCCGCGTTGCGTCGCCCTCACCCGCCGACGCGGTCGAACCAGGCGTTCTCGTCGATCACCTCGATGCCGAGGTCGGTCGCCTGCTTCAGCTTCGAGCCCGCGCCGGGACCGGCCACCACGAGGTCGGTCTTCTTCGACACCGAACCCGCGACCTTGGCGCCCAGCCGTTCGGCCATGGCCTTGGCCTCGTCGCGCGACATCCGCTCCAGCGCGCCGGTGAAGACGATGGTCTTGCCGGCGACCGGCGACGACACCTCGCCCACGGGCTCCTCGTCGAGCGGCACCGCGCCGGCGGCGAGCAGCGCGTCGACCGCCTCGCGATTGTGTCCCTCGGCGAAGAAATCGACCAGCGCCTCCGCCACCACGTCGCCGATGCCGTTGACGCCGACGATCTCGCGCCATTCCTCGTTGCCCGGGTCGCCCTTGCCTTCCGGCGCGCGCGCCGTTTCCGCCGCCTTGCGCAGCTTGTCGAACGAGAGGAAGTGGCGCGCCAGCCGCCGGGCGTTGGTCTCGCCGATGTGGCGGATGCCGAGCGCAAACAGGAAGCGCGACAAGGCCACCCGTCGCCGCTCGTCGATGGCGGCGAAGAGCTTGCGCACCGACACCTCGCCGAACCCCTCGACCTTGTCGAGCCGCTGCAGCGACCCCTCCAGCGTGTCGGGCAAGGCGTCCTGGCGCGCCTTCAGCGTGAAGATGTCGGCCGGCGCGGCGATGCGCTGCGCGGCCTTGTCGGTGGTGAAGAAGAACTCGATCTGCTTTTCGCCCAGCCCCTCGATGTCCATCGCGTTGCGGGAGACGAAATGGCGCAGCCGCTCCATCGCCTGCGCCGGGCACACCAGCCCGCCCGTGCAGCGCCACACCGCCTCGCCCTCCTCGCGCACGGCGTGGCTGCCGCAGACCGGGCACGCATGCGGGAAGCGGTACGGCTCGGCGCTCGGCGGCCGCTTCTCAAGCACCACGTCGAGGATCTGCGGGATCACGTCGCCGGCCCGCTGCACGATCACCGTGTCGCCCTCGCGGATGTCCCTGCCCTCCCGGATCGGCTGGCCGTCATTGCCGATCCCCCTGATGTAGTCCTCGTTGTGCAGCGTCGCGTTGGTCACGACCACGCCGCCGACGGTCACCGGCGAAAGCCGCGCCACCGGCGTCATCGCGCCGGTGCGGCCCACCTGGATGTCGATGCGCTCCAGCACCGTGGTCGCCTTCTCCGCCGGGAACTTGTGCGCGGTCGCCCAGCGCGGCGAGCGCGAGCGGAATCCGAGCCTCTCCTGCAGGTCCAGCCGGTCGACCTTGTAGACCACGCCGTCGATGTCGTAGGGCAGCGCCGCCCGCATCGCCTCGATCCGGCGGTACTGCGCGATCATCTCGTCGAGCGAGGCGCAGCGCGCCATCAGCTCGTTGGTCTGGAATCCCCAGTCGCCCAGCCGCTTCACCGCGTCGAACTGCGTCTCGCCCAGCGGCTCGCTCGTCTCGCCCCAGGCATAGGCGAAGAATTTCAGCGGCCGCGACTTCGTCACCTCGGGGTTCTTCTGCCGCAGGCTGCCGGCCGCCGAGTTGCGCGGGTTGGCGAAGGGCGGCTGGCCGCTCCCGGCCATGCGCTCGTTCAGCGCCATGAAGTCGTCGCGGCGCATGTAGACCTCGCCGCGCACCTCGATCACGTCCGGCACGCCGGCCGGAAGTTCGTCGGGAATCTCGTCGATGGTGCGGATGTTGGCGGTCACGTTCTCGCCCGTCGTGCCGTCGCCCCGCGTCGCCGCCGTCACCAGCCGCCCGTTCTCGTAGCGCAGCGACATCGACAGCCCGTCGATCTTCGGCTCGGCGGTGAAGACGAGTTCCGCCTCCGGGGCCATCGCCAGGAAGCGCCGCACCGAGCCGACGAAATCCGTCACGTCCCCGTCGGAAAAGACGTTGTCGAGCGACAGCATGGGCCTGGCGTGCCGCACCTCCGAAAACGTGCCGGACGGTGCCGTCCCCACCCCCCGCGTCGGCGACCCCTCGCTCGCCAGTTCGGGATGGGCCGCTTCCAGCGCCAGCAGCCGCTGCCGCAGCGCGTCGTATTCGGCGTCGGAAATCTCGGGCGCGTCCTGACCGTGGTAGAGTTCGTCGTGGCGCGCCACCTCCGCCGCCAGCCGCTTCGCCTCGGTGGCGGGTTCCTCGAGCGTCAGGGTCTCGATCGGCTTGGCGGGAAGGCTCATGGCGGGGATTCCGGACTGTCTGCGAACGGCCGACTATGTGCAGCCCCGCGCGATGGGTTCAAGGGTGCCATTTGCGAAGCTGACGCCTCATGACGACGAAGGCACGACGACCCGGCGGACGAAGCCCCCTACTCCGTCTCCGCCAGCAGCCGCCCCGCCGCCGCGCGCGCCTCGTCGGTGATGGTCGCGCCGGCCAGCATGCGGGCGATCTCCTCCTGCCGCGCCGGGCGCGGCAGTTGCGCAACGCCGGTGGCCACCCGGTCGCTTCCGCCGGACTTGGAAATCAGGAAATGCGTCGCCGCGCGCGCGGCCACCTGCGGCGCATGCGTCACCGACAGCACCTGCACGCGCC
>NZ_RWKW01000138.1 GCF_003970795.1 Aquibium carbonis
CCGGCCGCGGTGCGCGAGGCCGCCGCCCGCGCCGCACGCGAAGGCCGCATCGGCTACACCGACGCGCTCGGCCTGCGCTCGCTGCGCCAGGCGATCGCAGCCCACTATGCCGACCACTATGGCGTAACCGTTCCGCCCGACCGCATCGTGGTGACCACCGGCTCCTCGGCCGCGTTCAACCTTGCCTTTCTCGCCATGTTCGATCCCGCCGAGCGGGTCGCCATCACCGCGCCGGGATACCCGGCCTATCGCAACATCCTGAAGGTGCTCGGGCTGGAAGCCGTCGAGATCGACCTCGCGGGGGCCGGCTGGCTGACGGCGGAGCGGCTGGAGGCCGCGCATGCGCGCTGGCCGTTCCAGGGGCTGCTGTTCGCCAGCCCCGCCAACCCGACGGGATCGATCATCCCCGACGACGAGATCGCACGCATCCTCGCCACCTGCGAACGGCTCGGCGTGCAGGTGATCTCCGACGAGATCTACCACCGGCTGGCCTATGACCGGCCGGACAAGACCGCGCTGTCGATCGATCCGGACGTGGTGGTGATCAACTCGTTCTCGAAATATTACTGCATGACCGGCTGGCGCATCGGCTGGATGGTGCTGCCCGAGGTGCTGCTGCGGCCCGTCGAGCGCATCCAGCAGAGCCTTTACATCTCCGCGCCCGAGATTTCGCAGATCGCCGCAGTTCCCGCCTTCGACTCCACCGCCGAACTGGAGGCGGTGAAGGCCCGCTACGCGCAAAGCCGCGCCATGCTGCTCGAGCGGCTGCCGCGCCTTGGTCTCACCATCGCCTCGCCGATGGACGGCGGCTTCTACGCCTATTGCGACGTGTCGCGATTCACCAATGACAGCATGGATTTTGCGCGGCGGATGATCGCCGAAGCCCATGTCGCGGCGACGCCGGGCATCGATTTCGACACCGTCAACGGACACCGCACCATGCGCTTCTCCTATGCCGGCGCCCCCGCCGACATGGCGACCGCGATGGACCGACTGGAAGCCTGGCTTCCCGGACAAGAGGGCTGAGCGGCCGCGCATCGGCCTCTCCGCGAGACGACCGCTGCATCGGTTGGCGCGCCACGCGCACCCATCGCCCAACGAAAAGGGGCCGCCGATGGCAGCCCCTTCGGTGCGCGGCGGCAGGACCGCCGCGCAGGGATTTCAGAGGTTTCTCAGAAGAAGCTCTTGCGCTGCCACCAGCCGGCCTTGCGCGGCTTGGCCTCGCCGTCCTCGGCGGGCTTGGCAGCCGAGGTGACGACCGGTTCGGTTGCGAGCGGCGCCGACGGCTTGCGCCGGGAAGCGCGCGCGGTCTCGGCGGCATCCTCGGCAGGCGCGGGCTCCGCGACCGCATTCTCCGCCGGTGCCGGTGCCGGTTCCGCGGCGG
>NZ_RWKW01000139.1 GCF_003970795.1 Aquibium carbonis
CGAACGAAGACTACGCCGCTCGCAAGAAGGATTGGAAGGAGAGGCTTGGTTGAAGGCAGCCCCGCCGTACGCCATGTGATCGCTATGCCGAAATCCCCCAAACCGAAGCCGCCCACCAGGCTCATCCAGGAGTGGCGGCTGTCACCTGCGGCGACGATGGGCTCAGCCGTGCGCGCGAAAGGAATCCTGCTCGAAGTGCGCGCGCATCTCCGCTTCGCGGAGCGCAAGCTGCTTCATGTCGAGGCCGGCGCTCTCGTGCTGCGCGTGTCTGTGGACGACCCCGACGATCACCAAGCCACCGCGGAAGCCGTCACCCGAAAGCTCTCCGACATCGAGGACCTGCCGGTCATCCCGCGCGAGGTGGAGGACATCCTGTCGATCAAGCAGGCCGAACGCCATCGCTGGCTAAAGGACGGCCGGCTGCAGAGTGCGGGCACCCGCACGGTGAAGCTGCGCGGCCGGGCGCGGAAGATCACGTTCCACGTCTTCGACCCGCGCCACATTGAGGACGTGCTCGATCGCGACCTGCCGGAGGTCTGGCGCGAGGAGGACAAGCTCGCCGCTGCGGAGAATAGGCGCCGGGGCGCACAGAAGGCCGCGCTGAAGAAGGCGGGCAAGCTAGCCGGCGCGGACCCCATCCGACACAGCGGCGGAAGCGATGGCGACGCGGCAATCGTTTTGAAGGGATGGGACGATTTCGACCTGGATGGACTGCTTCGCTGATGCACGTTTTCGGCAGTTAGCGTCGGACGTCTGGAATCGACCCCCATGTCGCCATTCGGCGCGCTCCCAAAGCCACCCAAACTTGCCATTCGTTCGACTCCCCTCGGGCGGCAAAGCCGGGACCGTCTCCGGACGGTCCATGGATTGCAGACATTAGGATCCCTGCGCTCGAGGTAGAATGTCGGGAGTCCGAAGCTCGTTGCCAAGACAAGAAAAATGTCGCTCCCCTCCATTCATAACGACGTAGGCGGCGTGCAGTTGTTGATTGCATAAGAGTTTCCAGTCGGCCTAGTCTCCTGGAAAGACATATGGGGGAGCAAAAGTGCACGACACGGAGAAATCCGTCTTCCAGAGCGATCTGCCGCTGAAGGAGAAGCTTGAGCGCGCCAGAACAGAGTTACTGGACCTTTCCGCCCGCAACCGTCTGCTCAATGTTCCGCGCTTTTCCCGGAGCGCAAAGACGATAGATGTCGTCGATGAACGAACCTCCGAGATCTACAGGCTGCTTGTAGCTGAGGGGAAGACGTTCACCTTTGTCGCGGGAAAGCCTGACCGGACGAAATCCGGCCAGGAGGCGGCCGACGGGCTCGGCGAGGAGGACGACTATTCTCCGGTTGTGTTCCCGCAGCCCGGCGATGAACAGCTTGATGAGCGAGGTTTCTCCAAGCGGCATTCTGACACCAGCCTTCAGACGAGAATGACTCCGACTGGTCTCCAGCGGCGACTCCTCGATCTTTATTACGATGCGCGGACGATCGAGGAAGAACAGGGCGTCAATATCCTTTTCCTCGCGCTCGGCATGCTGAAATGGATCGATCCGAACAACAAGGAGAACATCCGGCACGCGCCGCTGATCCTGGTGCCGGTTCGGCTTGAACGGGGTACAGCCGGGGAGAAGTTCCGCTTGAGGGCAAGGTCCGACGATCAGACGGCGAACCTTTCTCTCGAAGCTTACCTCGACAGAGTGCACAAACTCGCCTTGCCGCCTTTCGAGGCCGGCGAAGACTTCGAGCCGGGGGGCTATCTCGCCGCAGTCGCGGACGCCGTTTCCACCAAGGACGGGTGGGACGTGCTTCCTGACGACATGGTGCTGGGCTTCTTCTCGTTCGCAAAATTCCTGATGTACCGCGACCTTGATCCGGAGAACTGGCCTGAGGGTGCCAGGATCACGGATCAGCCCAAGATACGTTCCCTTCTGGCGGACGGATTCGAGACGCGCGAACCCCTGATGTCGGAGGACATCGCAATCGATCCGCATATCGCGCCTGCCGACATGCTTCACATCGTCGACAGTGACAGCTCACAGACGCTCGCGATTCACGATGTGCGCCGGGGGCGTGACCTCGTGATCCAGGGACCTCCCGGCACGGGCAAGTCGCAGACCATCGCAAACGTCGTCGCCTCGGCGGTAGCCGACGGCAAGACCGTGCTTTTCGTCGCCGAAAAGATGGCAGCGCTTGAGGTGGTCAAGCGGCGGCTCGACCGCGCCGGGGTTGGTGATGCCTGCCTCGAACTCCATAGCAACAAGGCCAACAAGCGCATGATGCTGGAGGAACTCCGTCGGACCTGGCAGCTCGGGTCGCCGCGAGGGCAGTTTCCCTCATCCCTGGCAGACAGGGTTCTCGAGGCCCGCGACAAGCTGAATGCGCATGCCATCCGGATGCATGTCGCTCATCATCCATCCGGCTTAACTCCCTACCAGGTATTGGGGCAGTTGATCCGGCTGAGGCAGCAAGGACAACGACCGGTCGACATTCACTTGGCTGGCTCCACAGACTGGACGGCAGACGGCGTCGCCACGCGCAGGCGTCTGCTGGAGGAGGTGTCCCAACGTATCGACGAGATAGGACTTCCTATCCGGCATCCTTGGCGAGGGGTCGGCCTTGAGGTCGTCCTTCCGACCACCGTCGAGCGGCTGGTTCCTCGCATCGAATCCTTGGCGTCGCGCGTGAGGGAACTCCGAGGGAAGGTCACGGAAATCGCGGCCAGCGTGGAATCGGAAGTGCCTCCCGCTCCCAACGGAGTTCGCCCGCTTCTTGAACGAGCGCGCGTTCTGGCGGCGGCCCCGCCGTTCCCGCCCTCGGCGCTGACGGCATCGTGTTGGGACGGCCAGCAGAAGGAAATCGCGTCGCTGATCTGGACGGGTGCCGAGTTCGGCCGGACGTCGTCGGAACTCTCCGAGCATGTCGTCGACGGCGCCGTCGAGCTTTCGGTGGAGGGTCTGGAAAGCGGCCTCGCGGAGCTGCCTTCGGATTTCCCTAAGGAAGGATTCGTCCGCGCGCGCCAGCTCACTATCCTTCTGCCGCGGCTGAAGGAGGAGGCAGAGCGGCTGAACCAGGAACTGGGCGGATCGATGCTGCCTGACACGTTGGCAGGAATTCTGCGGCTGGTCACGATGGGCGAACGCGTCGCGGCAGCGCCGGACGCAAGTCCCGAAGCGTTCGCTGCTACCGTCTGGGATTCGGGCCTGGAGCAGGCAAGCGATCTCGCCGAGAGTGTCGCCGCCCTCGAAACCGCCCGGTCCACACTTCAAGGAAAGATCTCGGAAGCAGCATGGTCCAGCGACGTCGCGGCAGCGAGACAGGCGCTCGCGACGCACACCGGCATACTGAAAGCCCTAAACGGAAACTACCGCCGGGCCAAGGCGCTCGTTCGATCCATCGTGACAGACCCGAACGCGTCCGGCGCC
>NZ_RWKW01000140.1 GCF_003970795.1 Aquibium carbonis
CACCGACAGCACCTGCACGCGCCCGGCCAGCCGCGCCAGCCGCGCGCCGATCGCGTCGGCCACGGCCCCGCCCACGCCCGTGTCGATCTCGTCGAACACCAGCGTCGGCGCCGAGCCGCGATCGGCCAGCGCCACCTTGAGCGCCAGCAGGAAGCGCGACAGCTCGCCGCCGGATGCGATCTTGGCCATCGGTCCCGGCCGCGAGCCCGGATTGGTCCGCACCCAGAACTCCACCTGGTCGATCCCCTCCTCGCGCCGGTCGCCGGCCTCCGTGGCGATCTCGACGATGAAGGCCGCGCGCTCGAGCTTCAGCGCCGGCAGTTCGGCCATCACCGCACCGGCCAGCGCTTCGGAGGCCGCGCGCCGCAGCGCCGAAAGCCGCGCCGCCGCCGCGTCATAGGCCGCCCGGGTCTCGGCCGCCGCCGTCTCCAGCCCGCCCAGGCGCTCCTCGCCGGCATCGAGGTCGGCCAGATCGGCGGTCATCCGGTCGCGCAACGCGGGCAGCGAATCGACCGCGACATTGTGCTTGCGGGCCGCCGCCCGCAGCGCAAACAGCCGCTCCTCGGTCTGCTCCAGCACGCGCGGGTCATATTCCGAGGCCCGCATCGCCGCGTCGATGCCGGTCTGCGCGGCGTCGAGCGACAGCAGCGCCTCGTCGAGCGACTTCACCACCTCGTCGAGCATGCCCGGCACCTCTTGCGCCTTCCGCTCCAGCCGGCGCAGCAGGGCGGCCAGCATCGGCACCGGCGACTGGTTGCCCGAAAAAACCTCCTGCGCCTCGCCGATGTCGGAGGCGATCTTCTCCGCCTTCATCATCTGCGCCCGCACCCCGGCCAGCTCCGTCTCCTCGCCCTCGCGCGGATCGAGCTTGCGCAGTTCCTCCACCGAGGCGCGCAGATAGTCCGCCTCGCGCGCGGCGGCCTCGACGCGGGCGCGGTGTCGGGCGAGATCCTGCTCGGCCTGCCGCCAGGCGAGGTAGGCCTTGCCGGTGGCCGCGACGTCTGCCGCATGGCCGCCGAACTGGTCCAGCACC
The DNA here is from genome assembly GCF_003970795.1 of Aquibium carbonis. Classification (GTDB taxonomy): domain Bacteria; phylum Pseudomonadota; class Alphaproteobacteria; order Rhizobiales; family Rhizobiaceae; genus Aquibium; species Aquibium carbonis. The sequence continues at coordinate 1,034 of NZ_RWKW01000140.1, forward strand.
TCGCGATGGGCGTCGGCGTCCACCAGCGCGCGCTCGTCGTGCTGGCCGTGGATTTCCACCAGCGCGCGGCCGATGTCGCGCATCAGCGCCACGCTGGCCGGACGGTCGTTGACGAAGACGCGCGAGCGGCCGTCGGCGTTCTGCACGCGGCGCAGCAGGATGTCGCCCTCGTCCTCGATCGCGTTGTCGGCGATCAGGCGGCGGGCGGGATGGTCGAGGGGAACGTCGAAGACGGCGGTGACCTGGCCCTGCGTGGCGCCGTGGCGCACCAGCGAGGCGTCGCCGCGCCCGCCGAGCGCCAGCGACAGCGCATCGAGCAGGATGGACTTGCCGGCCCCGGTCTCGCCGGTCAGCACGGACAGACCGGGCGCGAACTCGATGTCCAGCTTCTCGATCAGGACGATATCGCGGATCGACAGTTGGACGAGCATGCGCGTTCCGCGGTGGTCAGCTGCCGACCAGCATGGCTCCGGCTTTCGAGATCCACGAACCCCGGTTCTCGCGGGGCTCGAGGCCGCCGGTCTGCAGGAGCTTGTAGGAGTCGCGATACCACTGACTGTCCGGGTAGTTGTGGCCAAGCACGGCCGCGGCCGTCTGCGCCTCGGAAACCAGGCCCATGGCGTAGTAGGTCTCCGTCAGGCGGGCGAGCGCCTCCTCCACGTGCCGCGTGTCGGAATAGACCTCCACGACGTAGCGGAACCGCTTCACCGACGCGATGTATTCGCGCCGCTCGAGATAATAGCGGCCGATCTGCATTTCCTTGCCCGCCAGCTGGTCGCGGGCAAAGCGCTTCTTGGCCTTGGCGTCCTCGACATACTGCGAATCGGGCCAGCGCGAGATCACCTCGTCCATCGCCTCGACGGTGCGGCGCGCTTCCTTCTGGTCCTGCGTCACGTCGCGGATCTGGCGGAAGAAGCACAGCCCGATGATGTACTGCGCATAGGCGGCGTCGGGATGCGAGGGATAGAGCGTGACGAAACGCGAGGCATTGGCCACCGAGTCGTCGTAGTTCCCCTGGCGGTACTGCGCGAACGCGGTCATCACCAGCGCCTTGCGGCCGAACTCCGAATAGGGGTGCTGCCGGTCGATCGCCTGGAACTTCGCCACCGCTTCCTTCAGGCGTCCGGCCTCGAGGTTGGCGAGCCCCTGATTGTACAGCACGTCGGCCGGCTCCACGTCCTCGACATAGCTCGACAGGTCGAGGTCCTTCTCGGACATGCAGCCGGAAACCAGCAGGCTCATCGCTGTCATCGGCGCTGCGAGCAGCACGAGTCGTGCCCGTCCGGGGGTCCGCTTGAAGATCATGTTTCGCTCAATTCCCTCTGGCGCGAGCGCGAGCAGGCACCCGTGGCCATAAAACATACCCGTCCCCGGGAGACAAATCCATCGTCCTTCTTTCGCGCTTTTTTGTGGCGGGACGACGGTCTAACGACACATTCGCCGCCACGCGGGAAGGACTGCGATCCGTATCGAGGCTCGGGACGGCCCGAACGAAGGGACGACGAGCCGCCCTCGTGTCAGCGTCGGCGATACGGGTTTCAGAGCGCCCAGGGCGCAAAGACAGGGGCGTTGACCGCGATCAGTTCCGCGGCGCGGCCGCGCTCGCGGCGGGTCGATTCGACGATCTCGAAGGCGCTGCGATCCGAAAGCAGCCGGCGAAGCGCCGTCGCGTTCAGCTTGTGGCCACCGCGATAGGACCGGAAGCAGCCGATGAAGCGGGCGCCGGCAAGGGCGAGGTCGCCCATCGCGTCCAGCGTCTTGTGGCGCACGAATTCGTCCTCGTAGCGCAGGCCTTCCAGGTTGATCACGCGGTCGTCGTCGCCGATCACGACGGAATTCTCGAGCGAGGAGCCGAGGGCATAGCCGGCGGCCCACAACCGCTCCACGTCCTTCATGAAGCCGAACGTGCGGGCGCGCGAGATGTCGCGCTTGAAGGCTTCGGGGTCGATGTCGCCGGCATAGAGCTGGCGGCCGATGCACGGTGATTCGAAATCGATCTCCACCTCGAAGCGCGTGCCCGAATACGGGATGAACTCGGCCCAGGAGCCGCCCTTCTCGATCCGGATCGGCTTGATCACGCGGATGTAGCGGCGCTTGGACGCCAGCGAGCGCAGGCCCGCCTGCTCGATCGCCTCGACGAAGAGTTCGCTCGATCCGTCGAGGATCGGCACTTCGGACCCGTCGATGTCGATGCTGACATTGTCGACGCCGAGCGCAAACAGCGCCGCCATCAGATGCTCCACCGTCGCCACGTGCACGCCGTCGGTGTTGCCGAGCACGGTGCAAAGGTCGGTGCCGCCGATCTCCGACACGAGGCCGCGGATTTCACGGCTCTCGCCGGTCTCGGTCGTGCAGTTGAAGATGACGCCGGTATCGACGTCCGCGGGATTCAGGTGGAGTGTAACCGGCTTGCCGCTGTGCACGCCGACGCCGGAAAGGGTGGCACGCGATTTGAGGGTGGTCTGATAGTCGTGCAACTCTATCCCCATGATCCCGCCCCGGCCAGGACCGCTTGAGCCGACCGGCTGCGGTTCTTGTTTGCAAGATTGCAAGCTTCCGGCATCCCCAAACCAACGCGCTGGAAACTCTCGATTGGCGGCGAAGATAAAGATGCCGTCGGGAGTCGCCAAATCACGGTTTCTTACCTTGTGTTACGCCCAGATCGGTTAAGGTCTCGGCTCCAAGCGATTGATAAACAGGGACTTTACGAAAAGAGCGGAACGGCTGTCCACAGCCGCCCCGCTCGATTGTTAACGTATCGTCAACCCTGGCCCGGGCCGATCAGTTTGCCTGGCGGCGCAGGAAGGCTGGAATCTCCAGCTGGTCGTCCTCGCTGACCGGGCGCTGGGCCGGCACCAGCCGGCCATGATCGTCCAGCTGGCCGCGGCGCGGCGCGTAGAGCTGCGCGTCCGGACCTGCCAGGCGGCGTGATTCGGCCTGTGGTTGCACGAATTGCGGCTCGCGGGGCGCGACCGGCTTCTGGCGCACGACCTCGTCGTCGCGGCGCGACGACAGGCCGGCGGTCAGGCGCTTGAGCAGTCCGCCCATCGGACCGCGGTCCTCCACCGGTTCGGCGGCAGCGGCAGCGGCGGCCGCCGCGGCGGCGCGGGCGTTCTGCTGCGCGTCCATTTCCGCCTTCACCAGCGGCGGAAAATCCTCGACGCGGGGCATGCGCGGCTGCTGCATCACGGGCTCGGGACGCTGCACGGGGGCCTGGGCGACCGGCTGCGGCACCGGACGCGGCTGGGGCTGCGGCTCGGGCGCGCGGAACAGGCGGTTCTGCGGCGCGAACTCGTCGACGGGCGCAGCCGGACGCAGGCTGGTGCGCTCGGCCTCGCGGATGGCCTCGGCCACCGGATCGTTGTCCATCTCCATGCTCGCGTCCGGAGCCTCGTAGTGATGCTGCACCGGTGCGGGCGCCGGCGCCGGCGCTGCGGCAACCGGGATCGGACGCACCTCGGCCTGGATCGGGCGCGGCTGCGGCTTCGGCGCCTGGCGGATCTCGATCGGTGCGGCCGAGATCTCATGCGCCTTCTTGTCGATGCCGGTGGCCACCACCGAGACCCGGATCACGCCCTCGAGGTCTTCGTCGAAGGTTGCGCCGAGAATGATGTTGGCGTCCTGGTCCACTTCCTCGCGGATGCGGGTCGCTGCTTCGTCCACCTCGAACAGGGTGAGGTCGCGACCGCCGGTGATCGAGATCAGCAGGCCTCGGGCGCCCTTCATGGACGATTCGTCGAGCAGCGGGTTGGCGATCGCGGCCTCGGCGGCGGCCATCGCGCGGCCCTCGCCCGAGGCTTCGCCGGTGCCCATCATGGCCTTGCCCATTTCGCGCATCACCGAGCGGACGTCGGCGAAGTCGAGGTTGATCAGGCCTTCCTTGACCATCAGGTCGGTGATGCAGGCGACGCCCGAATAGAGCACCTGGTCGGCCATCGAGAAGGCGTCGGCGAAGGTGGTCTTGTCGTTGGCGATGCGGAACAGGTTCTGGTTCGGAATGACGATCAGCGTGTCGACGTTCTTCTGCAGCTCCTCGATGCCGATGTCGGCCGTCTTCATCCGGCGCTGGCCTTCGAAGTGGAACGGCTTGGTCACGACGCCCACCGTCAGGATGCCCTTCTCGCGGGCCGCGCGGGCCACGACCGGTGCAGCGCCCGTGCCGGTGCCGCCGCCCATGCCGGCGGTGACGAAGCACATGTGCGTGCCGGCCAGGTGGTCGACGATCTCGTCGATGCACTCCTCGGCGGCGGCGCGTCCGACCTCGGGCTGCGATCCGGCGCCGAGCCCCTCGGTCACGTGCGCGCCGAGCTGGATCAGCCGCTCCGCCCGCGACATCGTCAGAGCCTGGGCATCGGTGTTGGCGACCACGAACTCGACCCCGCGCAGGCCGGCGTTGATCATGTTGTTGACGGCATTGCCGCCGCCGCCGCCGACGCCGAAGACCGTGATGCGCGGCTTGAGCTCGGTGATGTCCGGCTTCTGAAGATTGATGGTCATGTCCTCGTCCTTTTCGCCTGTTCTTGCCGCAACGCCGCCGCGGCCGCCTGGGGCAAGCCCCTCGATATTAGAAACTGTCTTTCAACCACTGACCCACGCGCTCCAGCCGACCCCCTGTTCCGGTGGAACGCATACGCAGGAAACCCGTAACGCGGCCGCTTTCGAACGAGGCGACCTGCGGATAGATCATCAGACCCACCGCCGAAGAGAAGGCCGGACCCTTGGCCGCTTCCGGCAGGCCGGCGACGCCGAGCGGCCGTCCCACGCGCACGTTGCGGCCGAGGATGCGGCGCGCCGCGTCGGGCAGGCCCGACAGCTGGCTCGCCCCGCCGGTCAGCACCACGCGCTTGCCGACCGAGGGGCCGAAGCCCGACTGCGCCAGCCGGTCGCGCACGAGTTCGAGCGTCTCCTCGACGCGGGCGCGGATGATGCGCGTCATCACCGAGCGCGGCACCTGCAGCGGCATGTCGCCCTCGTCGGCGCCCACCGGCGGCACGTTGACGACGTCGCGGTCGTCGGCGCCCGTCGGCAGGGCCGAGCCGTGCATGACCTTGAAGCGCTCGGCCGTCTCGACGCTGGTCGACAGCCCGCGTGCGAGATCGAGCGTGACGTGGATGCCGCCCACCGGCAGCGAATCGGCGTGCACGAACTTGCCTTCCGAGAACACCGAGAGCGTCGTGGTGCCGCCGCCGAGGTCGATGCAGGTGGCGCCGAGTTCGGCCTCGTCGTCGACGAGCGCGGCCAGCCCGCTCGCATAGGGGGTCGCCACCATGCGCTCGACCGACAGGTGCGAGCGGTTGACGCAGAGCTCCATGTTGCGGATCGGCGCGGCATCGCCCGTCAGCACGTGCATGTCGACGCCCAGCGTCTCGCCGAACATGCCGCGCGGATCGCGGATCCCTTTCTCGCCGTCGAGCGAGAACCCGGTCGCCAGCGAGTGGACCAGCTCGCGCTCCACCTGCAGCGCCTGCTTGGCGCCGGCCGCCAGCACCTTGGTGATGTCGGACGCCTGCACCTCGTGGCCGCCGAGATTGACGGTCGCGGTCGAGATTTGGCTCTTCAGCCGGCCCGCCGACAGGTTGACGATCAGGGAATCGACCGTCAGCCCCGCCATCCGCTCGGCCGCGTCCACCGCCAGCCGGATCGCCTGCTCGGCGCGGTCGAGGTCGACGATCATGCCCGACTTCACGCCTTGCGACTTCTGGTGCCCGATGCCGATCACCCGCACCTGGTGCGTGCGCCCGCGCAGGTATTCGCCGCCCTCGATCGGCTTCAGCTTGCCGATGATGCAGCAGATCTTGCTCGACCCGATGTCGAGCACCGTCACGATGCCGGAGCGCCGCGATGCGTTGGAGCCAGGTCCGCCGAGCCAGCTCATGTCCGCCGTCCCGCGGCCTTGAGGGCCTTCTCGCTTGCCTTGATGTCGGCCTCCCGGCGCTTCAGCCCCTCGGGCGTCAGCTGCACGACGAGCCGGTCCGAAAGCCGCAGGTCGACGGCGGCGATGTCGCGCGACAGCAGCGCATCGCTCGCATCCGCCCGCATGAGCCAGTTCAGCGCCGCCGCCTCGCCCGTCTCGGGCAGCTTCAGCACCACGTCGTTGTCGAGCCGCAGGTCCCAGCGGCGATCCGCGATCCGCACGTAGCCGCGCACGCGGCCGGCGAGGTCCGGATGGCCGGCGACCAGCGCGACGATCTCCGACGCATGGCGCGCCGCGCCCTTGCCGACGACGAGCGGCAGCGACGCGAAGCGCTCGCTGGTGTAGGGCACGATCGGCGCGCCGGAGCGCTCGACCAGCGACAGCGCGCCGTCATGCTGCCAGACGGCATAGGGCTGCTTCTCGACGACCGCGATCTCCAGCGTCACCGGATAGACCTTGCGCACCGTGGCGCTCTCCACCCAGGGCATGGCCACGATGCGCTCGCGCACCTCGTCAGCGCCGAGACCGATCAGCGAGGTCCAGCCGTCCAGCGACAGCGCCTGGATGACGTCGATGTCCGACACTTCGCGGTTGCCGGTGACGCGGATGTCGCTGACGGCGAAGCCGCTGTGGGCGGTGAAGTTCTGCACCAGCACGGGATAATGGCCGCCGAGCGCCATGCCGTAGAGGGCGGTCGCGGCAAACAGGCTCCCCGCGAGCATCAGGCCCGCATGGCGGGGCGCCTCGACCTCGCCCGAGGTCAGGCGGGCGAGCAGCCTTGCGGGGCGCCGCAGGAAGCGCGGCAGGACGCCGGCGCCGAACCGCGCGGCAGGCGATGCGCCCGCCCGCGACGGCGTCGTCTGGAAGGTTCGTCCGGCGTTCAGCGCAAGCACGATGCGTCCTCCACCATCCAACTCAAGAGTTCACCAAATCCATGGCCGGCATGCGCGGCGATCTCGGGCACCAAAGACGTCGGCGTCATCCCGGGCTGCGTGTTGATCTCCAGCCAGATCACCTCCCCGTTTTCGGAGAAGCGGTCGTCATATCGGAAATCGGATCGACTCACGCCGCGGCAGCCCATGGCTTGATGCGCCTTGAGAGACAGTGTCTGTATTTTTTGGTAAATATTTAGTGAAATTTTTGCCGGGCATTCGTGTTTCGAGCCCCCGGCGGCATACTTCGCATCATAATCGTAGAAGGCATGGCCGAGCGGCACGATCTCGGTCACGCCCAGCGCCACGTCGCCCATCACCGCGCAGGTCAGTTCGCGCCCGTGCACGAATCGCTCCACCATGACCGCGTCGCCATATTTCCACTCCGCCGAGCCGATCACCTGGGGCGGGTTGGCCTGCCCTTCCTTGACGATGACCACACCGAAGCTCGACCCTTCGCGCACCGGCTTGACCACGTAGGGCGGCTTCATCGGGTGCTCGTGGCCGATGTCGAAGCGGTCCATCACGCGCGATTCGGCGACGGGAATGCCCGCCGCGCGCGCCACCTTCTTGGCCCGCTCCTTGTCCATCGACAGCGCCGAGGCCAGCACGCCCGAATGGGTGTAGGGAATCTGGAGATATTCCAGCACGCCCTGGATCGTGCCGTCCTCGCCGAAGGGGCCGTGCAGCGCGTTGAAGGCGACGTCGGGCCGCAGTTCGGTGAGCACCTGCACCACGTCGCGGCCGACGTCGACGCGCGTCACGCGATAGCCTTCCGCCTCCAGCGCGTCGGCACAGGCGTTGCCGGAGGAGAGCGACACCGGTCGCTCGGACGAAAATCCCCCCAGAAGCACCGCGACGTGTTTCTTCGACATTCCCCCGATTTTCCCTCTTCAGTGGGCCGCACACAGGCGGATCGTGGCGTGAATCAGACCGCTCCGGGAGGCCAGCCCCCGGACGATACGCGGTGGACGCGTGCACGAATCAAAACCAGGAAACGCTCTGTAACCATAGGAATCAGAGGTTGAATCCCGTGGCAAGCCTTTAACGTTGAGGCGGAGGTTTAAGTGCCTCGCGCGGCGCCTGCACCGGGTCCGGCCGCCAGACGGGGGAACAACACCATCATTTGGAGACGTCACCCCCCCCTCTGGGCTCCCGCCCATCTCCCCTCAAGGGGCCCCGACGGCCGGGCGCGACGCCGGAGAGCCGATCTCCCCCCTTGAGGGGGAGATGCCGGCAGGCAGAGGGGGGTGTTCCAAAGCGCGGCGTTTACCGAAAAACGGGCGCAACGCGCGGTGACACCGATCTCCCTGCGGGGTTCCAAAGGACGGGCGCAACCGCCGGAGAGCCGATCTCCCCACCTGTGGGGGGTCCGAAGGACGGGCGAGACCCGTGGCTCGCCCCGGCCGGCAGGCAGAGGGGGG
>NZ_RWKW01000141.1 GCF_003970795.1 Aquibium carbonis
TCTGCCGCCGCAACCGCGGCGACCGGCGCCTCGGCTGCGGCTTCGGCCGCCTTGGCGGCCGCTTCCGCTTCGGCGAGGGCCTTCTTGGAAGGCCGCCGGGCGCGCTTCTTCGGCGCCGGCTTGCCGTCGGTCTCGGCCACCGCCTCGGCGGCCGGTTCCACCGGGGTCTCCGGCTCGATCGCTTCCGCCACCGGCGCGTCCGCCATCACCGCCGCCGGTGCTTCGACGGCGCTGTCGCCGGCAGGGGCCGCGTCGTCGCCGTCATCATCGCCGGTTTCGGCGCCGGCCTCGATCTCGACGCCGTCCGCGTCGCGGCGGTTCTTGCGGCCGCCGCGCTTGCCGCGACGCCGCTTCTTGCCGCCATCCGCATCGGCGCCGGCGTCGTCGGCGACCTCGCCAGCCTCGGTGCCGGCTTCGATGCCTGCCTCGACCGGTCCGGATTCGTCGTCGTCGTGCCCGGTATCCTCAGCCGCACCGGCCTCGCCAGCCTGCGTGCCCGCCTCCTGACCGTCACGATCGCGTCCGCCGCGCCGCCGCCGGCGCTTGCGCTTGCGGCGACCCTGGCCGTCTTCCGAGGCGCTCTCGCGCTGTTCGCGGGGTTCGCGCTGCTGAGGCTGCGGCGCCGCGACCACGGCCTCTTCTTCGTCGTCCTCGACTTCCGGTTCGATCGCCGCGTCGAGAAGCTCGTCCTCGGCGGTGTCCGCATAGGCTGGCATCTGCGGGATGGCGATCGGGTTCTCGACCACCGCGCCGCGCATGATCGCATAATGCTGGATGCCGACGCTCTCATCCGCCTCGATGGTGATCGACAGGCCGAAACGCATCTCGAGGTCGATGATGTTGGCGCGCTTGTGGTTCAGGACGTAGAGCGCCGTCGCCACCGGCGTGCGCACGGTGATGTGGTGGCGGTTGTCCTTGAGCAGGTGCTCCTCGATGGCCCGCACGACGTGCAGCGCCACCGACGAGTCCGAGCGGACATGACCGGTCCCGCCGCAATGCGGGCAGGGCTTCATCGTCGAATCGAGCACGCTGGCGCGAATGCGCTGGCGCGACATCTCCAGCAGGCCGAAATGCGAGATCCGGCCGACCTGGATGCGCGCGCGGTCGTTCTTGAGGCAGTCCTTCATCTTCTTCTCGACGGCGCGGTTGTTCCGCTTCTCGTCCATGTCGATGAAGTCGATGACGATCAGGCCGGCGAGGTCGCGCAGCCGCAACTGGCGCGCCACTTCCTCGGCCGCCTCCAGGTTGGTCTGCAGCGCGGTGTCCTCGATCGAATGCTCCTTGGTCGAGCGACCGGAGTTGACGTCGATGGAGACCAGCGCCTCGGTCTGGTTGATGATGATGTAGCCGCCCGACTTCAGGGTCACCTGCGGCTGCAGCATGCGGTCGAGCTGCGCCTCGATGCCGTTGCGCGCGAAGATCGGCACGACGTCGCGATAGGGCTGTACCACCTTCGCATGGCTGGGCATCAGCATGCGCATGAAGTCCTTGGCCTCGCGGTAGCCCGTGTCGCCGGCAACCAGGATTTCGTCGATGTCCTTGTTGTAGAGGTCGCGCACCGACCGCTTGATCAGGCTGCCTTCCTCGTAGACGAGGGCAGGGGCGGTGGACTGGAGCGTCAGCGTGCGAACGTTCTCCCACAGCCGCATCAGGTATTCGTAGTCGCGCTTGATCTCGGGCTTGGTGCGATTGGCGCCGGCCGTGCGCAGGATCACGCCCATGCCCTGCGGCACCTCGAGTTCCTTGACGACGTCCTTCAGGCGCTTGCGATCCGGCAGGCTGGTGATCTTGCGGGAAATGCCGCCGCCGCGCGCCGTGTTGGGCATCAGCACCGAATAGCGTCCGGCGAGCGACAGATAGGTCGTCAGCGCCGCGCCCTTGTTGCCGCGCTCTTCCTTGACGACCTGGACGAGCAGGATCTGGCGGCGCTTGATGACTTCCTGGATCTTGTACTGCTTGCGAAACACCTTGCGGCGATTGGGCAGTTCCTCGAGCGCGTCCTCGGCGCCGACCGATTCGACCTCCTCGTCGCCCTCCTCGATCGAGCGCGGTCCGCCCTCGTCCGAATCGTCGCGACCGAAGTCGTGCGACTTGTCCGAGCGCTCGCCGACGTCCTCGGAGACCACGTCCGCCGAACTCGCCGCCGCCATGGCCGGGCCGCCGGGCTTGCCGTCGCCGTCTTCGGCCTCGTCCTGGTCGACGTCGGCGGCCGGTTCGTCCAGATCCTGCGCCGGCCGAACGTCGTCGCCGGCCGATTCGGGATCGCCATTCTCGAAGCTTCCGACCGATTCGACGCCGTTGTCGTCGGCGTCGCGCTCGCCTTCGGCGCCGCTGGACGCGCTGGTCTCGTCATCGCGACGGTTGCGGCTGCGGCCGCGGCCGTTGCGCCGCCGCTTCTGCTTGCCGCGCTCGGAGCGTTCTTCCGGATCCTCGTCGTCGTCCTCGTCCTCGGCCGCTTCCGCTTCGGCCCGGAGCAGCGCCTGACGGTCGGCCACGGGGATCTGGTAGTAGTCGGGATGGATTTCGCTGAAGGCGAGGAAACCGTGGCGGTTGCCGCCATATTCCACGAAGGCCGCCTGGAGCGACGGCTCCACCCGTGTCACGCGGGCCAGGTAGATGTTGCCTTTGAGCTGCTTCTTGTCCTGGGACTCGAAGTCGAATTCCTCGATACGGTTACCGCGTGTGACGACGACCCGCGTTTCCTCCGGGTGGGAGGCATCGATGAGCATTTTGTTGGGCATAAGAATTTGTCTCCCCGGCAGCCGCCATCACGGACGGGGGCGACATTGCGCACCGCCTGGTGATTCTCGGAGGGATCGTGCCGGATAATCTGTGGTCCGCCGACTGCCGTGGCCGAGACGCCGGAAGATGCCCGCCCGCAGCCACGAAGGCGCGGTTCTGTTCGGGAGTTTTCTTCAGGGCGCCCAAGGCCATCGCTTTTCCAGGCGAAACGTTTTCAACCAAGGCCCGGAACACGCCGGACCAGCTCTTTGCTCGTACAGAGCCGGCGCGGAAGACAACTTCCGGCCGTTTTCATCACTCAAGGTGTTCCGGTCAACCGCGAACGCCTTGACGAAAACTTTCTGGTTCACTACGCGCCGGACAACCAGCCGTCGCCATCGACATGAAACTTCCGCTCGGTTGAGGGAAGATCGGTCGGGAGGAGGTGCCGAGCATTGAAGTAACCCAGCGACGCTTTTATGATTTGGGCGCGACGAAGGCAACCCCCGTTTCCGATGCCGGCAAAGGGGGGGCGGGAGGGGTTGGCGCGACAAGCTTTGGTTAACCACGCGCGGATACGATCCGTTAACGAGACGCATGTCCGGCAGGCTGGACACCGGCAAACAGGGTGGCGGGACTGGGACTGATGCAACGACCGCAGGACCATGGCTGGCGAGTGCTGCATCGCGCACTGGCCGGATTAGTCGTGCTCGCGGCGCTGATGCTCGCCCAGGCAGGCGCCATCGCGGCGCCGGATGCCGAATCGCCGCCGCTGCGCGCACACGCCTACCGCATGGCGGGCGACGCGGTGCGCATGCGGGTGGTGGTGGAGTTCAATCGCGAGCCGGACGTCAAGTGGTTCCTCCTGCGCGGTCCGCATCGTCTCGTGGTCGACCTCCCGGAAACCAGCTTCGGCTTCGAGCCGGACACGCTCGATCCGCGCGGTCTCGTGACCGGCGTCCGATACGGCAATCTCGGCACCGGCTCGTCGCGCCTCATCATCTCCGGGAAGGGGCCCTTCACCGTCGAGAACCTGTCGCTGCTCGAAAACGAGAACTCGCCTGGCCATCGCATGGTCATCGACATCATCGCCGATTCGGAGGCGGCCTTCGAGCGCGCGCTGGCCGACCAGGCGGCGACGACCGCGTCCACGGTGACGACCGCCAAGAGCGACCGCGTCGGCACGCGCGAAAGGACCGGAAAGCCGTTCACGATCGTGATCGATCCGGGCCATGGCGGCATCGACGGGGGCGCGAAGGGTCTTGGCGGGATCGCGGAGAAGGATCTGACGCTGTCCTTTTCACGGGATCTTCTCGACCGACTGAAGGCGACCGGCCGCTTCAACGTCTTCATGACCCGGGACGACGACGTCTTCCTGCGCCTGGACGAGCGGGTGCGGATCGCGCGCCAGCACGATGCCGATCTGTTCGTCTCGATCCATGCCGACACGATCAACCTGCCGAGTATCCGCGGGGCGAGCGTCTACACGATTTCGGAAAAGGCGTCCGACGAAGTCGCGCGCGCCGCCGCCGAGCGCGAGAACCGCTCCGATTCGGTCGCCGGCATCGAGATTACCGACGAGAACCCGCAGGTCGCCGACATTCTCTTCGATCTCATACGGCGCGAGACGCATGGTTTTTCCGTCAAGTTTGCGCGATCCCTGGTCGAGCAGCTCGGCAAAAGCATCGAACTGATCAACAATCCGCAGCGCGCTGCGGGCTTCCGCGTGCTGCGCGCCCCGGACGTGCCTTCCGTGCTGGTCGAACTCGGTTATCTGTCCAACGCATCGGATGCCGCCCGGCTTCAGGACCCGGTCTGGCGCGACAAGGCGGTGTCCAGCATGCTGGAGGCAATCGAGGAATTCGCCACGATCAGGGTCGGCGCGCGCGGGTGAGGATGAAGCGGAGGGATTGACGGCCGTGGCCTTTTGGCAACATGCCTCGCAAAGGCGTGTTTCCTCGCGTGGCCGTACGGTGTTCCTGCCGCATTTTGCCCACATGATGTGGGCAATGAGCGGTCGGTGAAACGAAGTGCGGTTTCCCACCGAGGAAGCACCTTCGCAAGGCTACCGGGCTTCGGGTTGTCCGGATTGGAGCGGGTATGATTCGACTCATTGGATATTTCTTCGGCGTTGCCATTATGCTGGGCCTCGTGGTGGCCGGCGGCGTCGCCCTGTATCTGACCCAGCTGTCCAGCGATCTGCCCGATTACGAGGTGCTGGCCCGCTACGAGCCGGCGGTGACGAGCCGCGTTCACGCGTCCGACGGCGAGTTGATGGCCGAGTTCGCCAAGGAGCGGCGCCTGTTCCTGCCCATCCAGGCCATTCCGGACCGTGTGAAGGCGGCCTTCCTGTCCGCCGAGGACAAGAATTTCTACACTCATCCCGGCATCGATCTGACCGGTCTGGCCCGCGCCGTGATCACCAACGTGCAGAATGTCGGCAGCGGCCGGCGCCCCGTGGGCGCGTCGACCATCACCCAGCAGGTCGCCAAGAACTTCCTCCTGACCTCCGACCAGACCTACGATCGCAAAATCCGCGAGATGATCCTCGCCTTCCGCATCGAGCAGGCCTATTCGAAGGACCGGATTCTCGAGCTCTATCTCAACGAGATCTTCTTCGGGCTGAACTCCTACGGGATCGCCGGTGCGGCGCTCGCCTATTTCGACAAGTCCGTCAACGAACTCACGATCGGCGAGGCGGCCTACCTGGCGGCGCTGCCCAAGGGGCCTGCCAACTACCATCCGTTCCGGCACACCGAGCGCGCCATCGAGCGCCGCAACTGGGTCATCGACCAGATGGTGTCGAACGGCTATGTCGAGGCGGCCGAAGGCGAGAAGGCGAAGACGACGGGACTGAACGTCAATCCGCGCCGTCGCGGCAGCAACCTGTTCGCCGGCGAGTACTTCACCGAAGAGGTGCGTCGCGAGATCATCCAGCGATATGGCGAGGATGCGCTCTACGCCGGCGGCCTCTCGATCCGGACCACTCTCGATCCGAAGCTGCAGACCATCGCCCGCACCGCGCTGCAGAACGGCCTGATCCGCTTCGACACGCTGCGCGGCTTCCGCGGCCCGGTGACCAGCATCGCGACGTCCGGCGACTGGGGCGTTCCGCTGGCCGAAGTGCCGGTGCTGTCCGACGTTCCGGAATGGCAGCTGGCGGTCGTGCTGGAGGTCGGCGCCAACGGTCTTGAACTGGGGCTGCGGCCGCAGCGGGAAGTGTCGGGCCAACTCGTCGCGGAGCGCGAGATCATCTCGATCAGCGCCAAGGAGATGGGCTGGGCGATGCGTTACGTCGTCGACGGCAAGCTGCTCAAGGCAAAGACGCCGTCCGACGTGCTGAGCGTGGGCGACGTCGTCTATGTCGAGAACGAGGGCTCCGCCTGGACGCTGCGCCAGGTTCCCAAGGTCGGCGGTGGACTGGTGGCGATGAACCCCCATACCGGCCGCGTGCTGGCGATGGTCGGCGGATTTTCCTTCTCGGCTTCCGAGTTCAACCGCGCGACCCAGGCGATGCGCCAGCCGGGATCGTCGTTCAAGCCGATCCTCTACGCCGCCGCGCTGGACAATGGCTACACGCCCGCCTCCGTCGTGCTCGACGGGCCGATCACCATCACCATCGGCAACGAGGTCTGGTCGCCGAAGAACTATGGCGGCCAGGCGGCCGGCCCGTCGACGCTGCGCGCCGGCATCGAGCGGTCGCGCAACCTGATGACGGTTCGCCTCGCCAACGACATGGGCATGCCGCTGGTGGCCGAATACGCCGAGCGGTTCGGTGTCTACGACCGCATGCCGCCGCACATTTCCATGTCTCTGGGCTCCGGCGAAACGACCGTCATGCGCATGGTCACGGCCTATTCGGTGTTCGCCAATGGCGGCAAGTCGATCAAGCCCTCGCTCATCGACCGCATCCAGGATCGCTACGGCAAGACCGTCTACAAGCACGACGAGCGCGGTTGCGAGGGCTGCAACGCGCCCGAATGGCGTGGACAGTCGGAACCCGAGCTGATCGACAATTACGAGCAGGTGCTTGATCCGATGACGGCCTACCAGATCACCTCGATGATGCAGGGCGTGGTGCAGCGCGGCACCGCCACCACCATTGCCGAGCTTGGCCGTCCCATCGCCGGCAAGACCGGCACCACCAACGACGAGAAGGACGCCTGGTTCGTCGGCTTCACCCCCGACATCGTCGTGGGCGTCTATCTCGGCTACGACCAGCCCTCGCCGATGGGCAAGGGATCGACCGGTGGCGGCCTCGCCGCCCCGATCTTCAAGGAGTTCATGGCCGAGGCGCTGAAGGACATGCGTCCGGTCGACTTCCAGATCCCGCAAGGCATGAAGCTCATCCCGATCAACCGCCAGACCGGCATGCAGGCCTACGAAGGCGAGGCCGGCGTGATCATGGAAGCGTTCAAGCCCGGCACCGGGCCGGCCGACTCCTACTCCATCATCGGCGGCGAGTATGGCGTCTCGGTCGAAGGCGCCGCGATCTCGCCCTCGGCGAGCCGTGCAATCTCCACGGGCGGCGGCGGCCTCTACTGACCCGCTGATCGAAACGCGTCGGCGGCGCGGCAAGCGCTGCGATCGCCTTTACAGCGGCGGACCATGGAAATATGGTCCGCCGCGATTCATCACCCATTCCATCCAATCAGAAAGAGCAGGCAACCTGCCATGCGCGCGGAAACCCAAAATCTTGTCGACGAGATCCAGCAGGGCATCGGCCTGCTGAGGAGGCATCTTTGACTGGGATCAGGCCCTCAAGCGTCTAGACTATCTCAACTCGCTCGCCGAGGACGGCGATCTCTGGAACGACCCCCAGAAGGCACAGGACCTGATGCGCGAGCGTCAGTCGCTGGAAGACCAGATCGCGGCCATCCGCCGCCTGTCGTCGCAGCTCGAGGATGGCATCGGCCTCATCGAACTCGGCGAGGAGGAGGGTGACCAGTCGGTCGTGGGCGAGGCCGAGGCTTCGATCCGCGACCTGCGGGCCGAGATCGCCGCGCGCCAGATCGAGACGCTCTTGTCCGGCGAGGCCGACAAGAACGACACCTATCTGGAAGTGCATGCCGGCGCCGGCGGCACCGAGAGCCAGGACTGGGCCAACATGCTGCTGCGCATGTACACGCGCTGGGCCGAACGGCGGAAGTTCAAGGTCGAGGTTCTCGAAATGCATGACGGCGAGGAGGCCGGCATCAAGTCGGCGACCCTGCTGATCAGGGGCCACAACGCCTATGGCTGGCTGAAGACCGAATCCGGCGTGCACCGCCTCGTGCGCATCTCGCCCTACGACAGCAATGCGCGCCGGCACACGTCGTTTGCCAGCGTCTGGGTCTATCCGGTCATCGACGACACGATCGAGATCGAGGTGTCCGAATCGGATGTTCGCATCGACACCTATCGCGCATCGGGCTCGGGCGGCCAGCACATCAACACGACCGATTCGGCCGTGCGCATCACCCATCTGGCGACCGGGATCGCAGTCGCCTGCCAGCAGGAGCGCTCGCAGCACAAGAACAAGGCCAAGGCCTGGGAGATGCTGCGGTCACGCCTCTACGAGGCCGAGCTGCAGAAGCGCGAGGAAGCGGCGAACGCAACCGAAGCGTCGAAGTCCGACATCGGCTGGGGCCACCAGATCCGCTCCTACGTGCTGCAGCCCTATCAGCTCGTGAAGGATCTGCGCACCGGCTTCGAAAGCACCAACCCCCAGGGTGTGCTCGACGGCGACGTCGACGATTTCATGGAGGCCTCGCTGTCGCATCGCATCGATGGCGGTGCGACCGCGGTCGCCGACATCGACTGATCGCAAGCGCCGCCGGTCGTTGCCGGCGGTGTTCCTGACGGCTCTACAGCAGATCCTTGATGGCCTTGCCTGCGCTGATGTAGCGGACCGGGTTCGTGGCCTTGCCGTTGCGGCGCACCTCGTAGTGAAGATGCGGTCCGGTGGAGCGGCCGGAGCTTCCCGCCAATCCGATGATGGCGCCAGCCGAGATGGCTTCGCCCTCCGCCACCTTGATCCGGCTGAGATGCGCATAGCGCGTGGTCAGGCCGTTGCCATGGTCGATCTCGACCATGCGGCCGTAGCCTCCGTTCCAGCCGGACTTGACGACGGTGCCGGCGCCGCTGGCGCGCACCTGGACGCCGACCGCGGCGCGGAAATCGATGCCGGCGTGGAAGGCGGGGCGGCCGATGAGCGGGTCGCGGCGAACACCGAAGCCGCTGGTCACGTTCTGGCCCGGCGCGGGATTGGCGATCGGCAGCCGCACGGCGGCGCGGCGGATGCCGTCGAGCTTGGTCAGCGCGTCGTCCAGTTCCTCGACTTCGGCCTCGAAGGGATCTTCGGTCCCGACCGGGACCAGGGGGCCACCGACGTCGCTCGTGCCGTAGCCGGGATCGACGGGCAGGCCGGCTTCCTTCAGCGCGGTGACGATGGCGTCGGCGGTCTTGTAGGCGTTCTCCTTCACCGAGCGGATCTTCCGAAGCTGCTGATCCTCGATGTCGCGCAAGGAGCGGTTGATCTTCATGAACAGGAGGTCGGCTCGGTCGGCCGGAGACATGTTCGGCTCGTCGGCGCGAGGCTTCTTCTGCGCCAGTCCCGACAGCGCCGAGGCGGCCGCGCTCGCGGTCGCGGTCGGCGCGAAGGCGTTCTCGAGCGGAATGCCGGCGCGGATCTCGGGCTTGGTGAGCGGGACGGGACCCCGCACGGGCAGGGCATCCTCGCCGACGGCCTTTTCCAGCAATGGCAGGATCATGCCGTTGCGGGCCGTGAGTTCTTCCTGCCGGTCGATCAGTTCGGCCACCTTGCTTTCGACGAGCTGCTGGTCGAGCATCTGGCGGCTGGTGATGCGGTCGACCTGGGCGCGCAAGGCCGAAATCCGGTCTTCGTAGGCATGCTGCAGGCGGGCTTGCCGCGCCACGGTCGCGCCGATCAGGTCGTCCCGCAGGACCAGGTAGCTGGTGGCCAGAAGGTATCCGACGGCGCAGGCCGCGAGCACCGACCCGGCCACGGCCGACATCCACGGCCTCACGGTGAAATGGCGGATCTCTTCCCCACGGGCGATGATGAAGGTGTGCGGTTCCTTGCGCTTGCCGAAAACGGCGGATGAACGGCTCTTTGACACAGGACGCTGCTTTCCATTGCACCCAAAGCGCATCGCGACTCGCAGAGCCGCTCGAGACGCCTTGGGTCTTCGTTCTTCGCCTGTCTTGGCCTCGAAGCCGTTGCCCGCCTTCGAGAGACATGCTCCAGGATTACACCGACCGATTACACTCCATTAGGGTTAACAAAGGTTTTCGGACCCACCATCGAGGCCCTGTCCGGGTCGCTTCAGCCGTGGCGCGAAGACGCGCTCAACGCGCGGTAGAAGAGGGGCGTCAGGCCGGCCGCCGCGCGTGCGCGGTCGTTGAATGGCGGCTTCAGGTCGCCGCGGAAATTGGCCCGCACCAGCTCCTGGAACCGCTGCGCGGGATTGATCCGGTCGCGCGCGCAATAGAACCGGAACCACTTGGCGCCGATCGCCACGTGCTTCTTCTCGTCTTCGTAGATGACGCGCAGGATCGCGGCTGTCTCGGTGTCCCCGGTCTCTTCCATCTTCTCCAGCAGCGAGGGCGTGACGTCGAGGCCGCGCGCCTCGAGGATCAGCGGCACCACGGCCAGACGCGCGTGCAGGTCGTTACGGGTCTGGTGGGCAGCTTCCCAGAGCCCGCCATGCGCGGGCAGGTCGCCATAATCCGCGCCGAGCGCGCGCA
Organism: Aquibium carbonis; assembly: GCF_003970795.1. GTDB lineage: Bacteria > Pseudomonadota > Alphaproteobacteria > Rhizobiales > Rhizobiaceae > Aquibium > Aquibium carbonis. The sequence continues at coordinate 10,471 of NZ_RWKW01000141.1, forward strand.
GCCTGTTGCGCAGCAGCGTGAAGTGCTTGGCCTCCTCGAAGGCGACCTGCATCCAGCCGTCGAAGAAGCTCGCCGGCGGTCGCTCGGCGGCGAACCGCGCGACGATGTCGAGGGCGAGGTCGATCGCGTTGAGCTCGATGTGCGCCAGCGCGTGGGCGAGCGCCACGCGGCCCTTGTCGGTGTGCAGCGAGCGGCGCGGCACATGCCGGGGCTCGACAAGCTCCGGCCGCGCCGGCCGGCCGGGGCTGTCCGGCGGTGTCCCGTCCATCGGGCTCATCACCGAGATCGTCCGGTCGAACCAGCGCCGCGCCACGATCCGCACGATCGCCGTCTTGCGATCGAGGTCGCTGGCCGCGATGGCATCGATGCAGCCGCCCCGCAGGCTCGCCGGCCGATAGTCGCCCGCATCGGCGGGGGAGGCTGCATCCATCGGCGTCACAGGCTCTTCACCGCTTCCAGCACGTCCTTCGCATGTCCCGGCACCTTCACCTTGGGCCAGATCCTGCGGACCTTGCCGTCAGGCCCGACGAGGACGGTGGTGCGCTCCACGCCCATGTAGGTCTTCCCGTACATGCTCTTCTCCACCCAGACGCCATAGGCTTCCAGCGTCGATTTCTCCTCATCGGAGGCGAGCGTCACGCGCAGGCCATGCTTCGCCTTGAATTTGTCATGACTTTTTGCGCTATCGGGAGAAAGGCCGATGATGATCGCGCCGGCCTCGTCGAAGTCGGGCTTGAGAGCGGAGAAGTCGATCGCTTCGGTGGTGCAGCCGCTCGTGTCGTCCTTCGGGTAGAAGTAGAGGACGACCGCCTTGCCCTTCAGAGACGACAGCGCGATGGTCCCGCCTCCGTCGCTGGGGAGTTCGAAGTCCGGTGCATCCTGTCCGATTTCTGGTCTTGCCATGTGAGGTTCCTTCTGTGTCGGCCACGCCCGCCGGCCGCGCGCCGTCTCGCTGCGGAATTTCGTTAACGGCACCGGCGGTTCGCCTTATAGTTAACGTGCGGGATTCGTCCATGGATCACCGCTGAGTCGAACCACCGAGTGGAAGAGAGGACTGTGCAGCACGAGAAAGTGCGATTCCGGAAGGCCGAGATAGCGGCCTTGGAGACGTTGCCTTCGGCCAGCACCCCACCCCCTCTCGCCAGGCGGCGGAGGCGGGGTGGTCGTGCCGTGGCCAGGGTCGCCTTTCTGTCGGGCATGGCCTTGCTGGCGCTGGTGCTCGTGGCCGCCGGCACCCTCTATCTCGCCGGAGCGGCCGGCTTCGGCAACGACCGGATCAAGCAGGAAGCGGAAGTGGCGCTTTCGGCCTATGCCGGCGTGCCCGTGCGGGTCGAGGCCGGGGCCGCGCGCCTCTCCTGGGGCGAGATCGGCCTGGTCTCCATCGAGGTTCCCGACGTTCGCCTGTCGGTCGCCGAAAACGGCCGGGAGTTCGCCCGTGCCGGCGCGATGCGGTTCGGCTTCTCGCTCTGGCCGCTGCTGACGGGGCGCCTGGACATCAAGGAAGCCGCGCTGATGGAAGCGGTCGTCGACGGGGCCGCTCTTCCCGCGTCGAGCGAACCGGGATGGCTCGACGGGGTGACCGACGAGCGCGGCCTGATCGATCCCGACAAGGTGGTGGCGTCGATCTTCGGCGGGATGACGCAGCTGTTCGATGCGCTGGAAGGTCGCGAGGCGCCGCGCATGGTGATGCGGGACGTGGAACTGATCCTGGCGGGAGACGCGCGCCACAGCCTGCACGCCGAACATTTTTCGGCATGGCGCCAGCCGGGAGAGGGACTGAAGCTCGAGGGAGAGTTCGATCTCCTGGGGCGGCCGGTCGTCCTCACCGGCGTCGCGTCGCGCCGCAAAGCCACGGGAATCCGCTTCGATGTCCAGGTCGACGCGACGCGTCCGGCGGAAACCGCAAGCGCCGATTCGCCCTGGATCGAAGGCAGCGGCCGCCTTCGGCTCACCGGCACGCGTCCGGCGCCGGGGCGGGGACGGATCCGGATCGTGGCGTCGGGGGCTGACCTCGTCGCCACCCTGCCCGAATTCGGGCCGATGCGCGCCAATCTCGACATGGCCGCCGTTCTGGCCGCCGGATCCGGCAAGCTCGAATTCGAACGCCTGTCGCTCAAGACCGCGCGCTCGACCTACGCCTTCCATGGCGCGGTGGGGCCGGTGCCGGCCAAGGACGAACGCAATGCCGCCCCGGCCTATCGCTGGGAATTCAACTCGGACGGATCAACCATCGCCGGGGACGACGTGTCCGAGCCGGCGCTGCAGTTCCTGGCCCGGGTCGCCGGAACCTACGATCCCGTGGCGCGGCTTCTCAACGCCCAGGAACTCGGGATCCGCACGCGGCCCGGCGAGATCGTCGGCCGCGCCAGCATCCAGTTCTTCGAGGACATCGCCCCTTCCGTGGCGCTGGCGCTCGACATCCCAACCATGCCGGTTTCGTATGCCAAGCAGCTCTGGCCGACGCCGACCGCACCCGGCGCCCGGGCCTGGGTTCTGGCCAACGTCTTCGGCGGCACCATCGAGAATTCACGCGTGCGGCTGCGCGTGGAGCCGGGTCGGCTCGGCAACGGCTTTTCGCTGAACGGTGATGAAGTCAACGGCCACTTCACCATCGCCGACACGCGCTTCGACATCACCGGAGAGTTGCCCGCCGTCCGCGATGCCCACGGGACGGTCGATTTCCGCGGTTCGGACGTCGACATCACCCTGTCGCGGGGGACCGTCTACATGCCGACCGGCCGCACGCTGGCGGCCTCGAACGGAAGCGTTCTGATCCGGCAGGTCGAGTCGCAACCCGCGACCGGTTTCGTCGACATCGACGTCGAAGGCGATGCGCCCGCGGCGGCGGAGTTCGCCTCCTATCGGCCGATCGACGCCATGCGCAGGCTTGGCCTCTCGGCGGAGGATTTTTCCGGAACGGTGAAAGGCAACGTCAAGGTCGAGATCCCGCTGCGCAAGGACTTCCCCGCCGACCAGCTCGATTGGGACGTGGACCTCGTCTACGAAAACCTGGACATCGCCAAGCCTTTCGACGGGCAGACCGTGACGCAGGCCAACGGAACGATCGACGTCGACCCGATGCGGGCCATCATCCGTGCCAAGGTTCTCCTGAACGGCATGCCGTCGGAAATCGCCATGACCGAGCCGCTTTCGGATGATGGTCCGGCGCGGACACGCGACGTGGCGCTGGTGCTCGACGACGCGGCCCGCAAGCGCCTGGCGCCTGGACTGAACGAGATGCTGTCGGGCCCCGTCACGGCCAAGGTGACGATCGTCGGTCCCGGCGAGCAACGCTTCGACGTCGACCTGGCCAAGGCCCAGCTGTCGTTCCCATGGGTGGGCTGGACGAAGGGAGCAGGCATTCCAGGCACCGCGCGTTTCGTCATGAAGCAGGATGGCGACCGCATCGCCCTGTCCGGTTTCGAACTGGCGGGCGAGAGCTTCTCGGCCAAGGGCGACATCGTCCTGACCGGTGGCGACCTGTCCGAAGCCCGGTTTTCGAGCGTCTCGCTCAACCGGGGGGACGACGTTGCCGTGAAGCTGGTGCGCAGCGGCAAGGGCTTCGACGTCGGCATCGAAGGCGCCTCGTTCGATGCGCGCTCCGTCATCAAGCTCTACCTCGCCGAAACGGATAAGGCCGAGAAGGCGGTGGAAGCCGTGCCGATCACGCTCGGGGTCGCCGTGGCGCGCACCGTCGGCTTCAACAACGAGGTCCTGACCGGCCTGAACGTCAGCCTGCGCGGCACCGGCACGGATCTCGGCGCACTTCGCATCGCGGCGATTTCGGCGCGCGGCGCGCCCGTCTCCATCGTCAACGAGACCGACGCGGCCGGGCGAAACGTCAGCATCCGTTCGACCGATGCCGGCGCGGTGCTGCGCTTCCTCAACATCTACGAATACATGCATGGCGGCACGATCGACCTGGCCCTTTCGGCCAAGCCGAAGGACCCGTTGCGCGGTCAGATCGAGGCGCGCGACTTCCAGGTCATCAACGATCCGAAGCTGCGTTCGCTGGTCTCTGCACCGCCACCCGACGGCGACGGACGGTCGCTCAGCCAGGTGGCCCGGCGCGAGCTCGACGACCGCAAGGCGCGGTTCCAGCGCGGTTTCGCGCTCGTGGAGAAGGGTGATGGCTATCTGTCGATCGACCGTGGCGTGCTGCGCGGGGCCGAGATCGGCGCGACGTTCCAGGGCGCGCTGTACGACCAGCGCGGCAACATCGACATCACCGGCACCTTCATGCCGGCCTATGGCCTGAACCGGCTGTTCGGCGAAATTCCGCTGTTCGGCCAGATCCTCGGCAATGGCCGCGATCGCGGCCTGATCGGCATCACCTTCAGGCTTGCGGGCGATTCCAAGTCGCCGCAGCTCCAGATCAATCCCATCTCGGCCATCGCGCCGGGCATCTTCCGGTCGATCTTCGAGTTCGACTGAGGAACGGTGCGAGGTTGAGCGAAGGACGCATCAAGGGTGCGCAGGCCCTCAGGCCGGGCGCACCAGGATGTGCTTCTTCTTGCCGAGCGACAGCTTGACCACGCCGTCGGACGTGACGTCGCCGCCGCCGACGGTCATGCGCTCGTCGGACACGGGCCTGTCGTTGATCTTCACGGCGCCGCCCTGGACATGCCGGCGCGCCTCGCCGTTGGAGCCGGCCAGCCCCGCGCGCACGATCAGTGCAAGCAGGCCGATGCCGGAGTCGAGTTCGGCCGTCGGCACCTCGATCGATGGCAGGCTCTCGGCCAGCGCGCCTTCCTCGAAGGTCTTGCGCGCGGTTTCCGCCGCCTTTTCGGCCGCGTCGCGACCGTGCAGGATCGCGGTGACCTCGGTGGCGAGCACCTTCTTGGCCTCGTTGATCTCCGCGCCGTCGAGCGCGGCAAGCCGCGCGACCTCGGTGAGCGGCAGCGTGGTGAACAGCTTCAGGAAGCGGCCGACATCGGCATCCTCCGTGTTCCGCCAGTATTGCCAGAAGTCGTAGACCGGCAGCAGGTCGGCATTGAGCCAGACAGCGCCCGAAGCCGACTTGCCCATCTTGGCGCCGGAGGCGGTGGTCAGCAGCGGCGAGGTGACGGCGTAGAGCTGCGGCGTCCCCATGCGGTGGCCCAGATCGATGCCGTTGATGATGTTGCCCCACTGGTCCGAGCCGCCCATCTGCAGCCGGCATTCGTAGCGCTGTGCCAGCTCCACGAAATCATAGGCCTGGAGGATCATGTAGTTGAACTCGAGGAAGGACAGCGACTGCTCGCGGTCGAGCCGCGTCTTGACGCTGTCGAAGGACAGCATGCGGTTGACCGAGAAGTGGCGGCCGACGTCGCGCAGGAACTCGAGGTAGTTCAGGGGGCGCAGCCATTCGGCGTTGTTGATCATCAGGGCGCCGCCCTTGGGGCCCTTGTCGTAGTCGAGATAGTTGGAAAAGCAGCGCTTGATCGAGGCGATGTTGTCCTCGATCATGTCCACGGTCATCAGCTTGCGGGCCTCCTCCTTGAAGGAAGGATCGCCCACCATGCCGGTGCCGCCGCCCATCAGCGAAATCGGACGATGGCCGGTCGCCTGGAACCAGTGCAGCATCATGATCTGCATGAGATGCCCGACATGCAGGCTGGGCGCGGTCGGGTCGTAGCCGATATAGGCCGTCACGGTCTCCTTGCGGAGCAGGTCGTCGAGGCCGGTCTCATCGGAAATCTGGTGGATGAAGCCGCGCTCGGACAGCGTGCGCAGAAAATCGGACTTGAAGGCGGACATGGTCGGCTCTTTCGGTGGCTGCACGCGTCGCGGCCGCTGGCCGTGGCGCTGGGGGATGCGCGCCTTTAGCATCGCCCGGACGAGAATCACAAGCTGGACGGGTCTCCATGGCGGTCAAATGCGCGATCGGGCTGATGAGCGGGACGTCCATGGACGGTATCGACCTGGCGGTGGTCGACACCGACGGCATGGACGTCGTCCGGCGCGGCCCGTCAGCCTTCGTGCCCTACGAGGCGGCGTTCCGCCGGCGGATCGAAGCCGCGCTCGACGATGCGAAGGCGATCACGCGGCGCGGCGAGCGACCGGGCGACCTGGCCGGCCTCGAGCGCGAGATCACGCTGCGCCATGCCCGCGCGGTCGAGCGGTTCCGCGCCGACTTTCCGGGCGCGGCCGGCCGGGCCGACCTCGTCGGCTTCCACGGCCAGACCGTGCTGCACCGTCCGGACAAGGCGCTGACGGTGCAACTCGGCGACGGCCCGCTCTTGGCGCGCGAGACCGGACTTGCCGTGGTGTTCGACATGCGCGCCAACGACATGGTTCATGGCGGGCAGGGCGCGCCGCTGGTGCCGGTCTATCACGCGGCCCTCGCGCGGTCCCTGCCGGCCGACATGGCGCGGTTTCCTGTCTGCCTCGTCAATATCGGCGGCATTTCCAACGTGACCTTCGTGCCGGCCATTGGCGACCCGTTCGCCTTCGACAGTGGCCCCGGCAATGCGCTGATCGACCAGTGGGTGAGCGCCGAGGGCGGCGTGCCGTTTGACGCCGACGGCATGATCGCCAGCGAGGGCGGCATCGTGCGGGCAGTGGCGGACGCCTATCTCGACAAGCCTTTCTTTGCTCTCAAGGCGCCGAAATCGCTCGACCGCAACGACTTCACGCTCGACCTTGCCACGGGACTGGAACTCGCCGACGGCGCCCGCACGCTGGCGGCC
>NZ_RWKW01000142.1 GCF_003970795.1 Aquibium carbonis
GTCGTGTCGCAACAACAACCTCCCATCCAAGCCTCGGACGGACAACCTCCATAGCAACGACAACTAGGGCAAGCCGGCGGGCGACCAGAATATTGAGGAAGCGGCGGTACCGGTGATCCCACGGTCCGTAGCGGTATCGTACCATTAGGGCTTCGATGGTCAGCCTTTCGAAATCGTCCACCGGAATGTTCTTGGCGGAAACCCCGCGCGCGATAAGGGCTTTCTCCAAGCATGATGGATAGCGGAGCAGAAAATCAAGTTTCGCCAGCTTGGTGATGCCTTCAATCGCCGGAGCGTCCGGTTGCGAGAAAGCCTTGAGCAGGACGATGATGCGGGCAAGGTGTACGTCCTCGTCTTTGTCCAGCGCCGTAACGATCTCGACGAGGTCCAGGCTCATGGCGCGTTCTCGGCAGCATTGAATTGCGGCGACCACCACGTCTTGCATTGCTGCGTGAGAAGGCCTGCGGCTCCGATTAAATGCTCCGGACGGCACCCGTGGAGCTGATCGCGATCGTCCCTGACGCGCGCCATCAGGCGATCGGCAAGTAAGCCAAACATCGCCGAACCGTAAGGCCCGCCGCCCTTTTCGGCAGCGGCCTGCGCCTCGGCGGCTTCGAACTGCACCGCCGCGAGCACGTTATTGTAGCGCTTCGTTGCCTCGTTAACTCCGTACCTCCGGCTCCATTCAAGGAACAACGACTCGAAGGAGCGGACACGATCCTCAATATTTGTGACACGGCCGGCCTCGACGCCGCCCTTCGCCAGTTTGCGGAACGCGATCACCAGATCGGACGGTGCGTCGGAGGGCGTTACCAACGTCGAGACATTGATATCCTCGTAGGGCTTACCGCCGCCTTTGAACCGGTCAATGACACCGAGAACATCAGCCTTGCAAATGCGCTTCCCGGCGAGAAGCTGGCCATCGACCACTTGCGTCAGATCAGTTCCCGGAGCGTACAACTCCGTTATTGGTCCCCGCAGCGCCTTGGCGGACGCCTCACGCGCAAGCTGGACCAGCGCCTTCGCGATCGTGGCGACCGTGGCATAGGGCAATTCCTCCATGCCGGGACACTCGCAAAGTGCTTCCTTCACGTTGCTGCCTATATGGGTGATTTCCGCTTCGTGACCCCGAATCGTCGTCCTTAGAAGCGTGGCGGCCACGTTCTGGGGGCTGAGGCCGGTGCTCGCAGCGATTTCTTCGACATATTGGCGCATCGCGCTGTTTTCACGCAGGCCTTTGATACCGCCCCGTTGACGGAGCGTGTCGAGGAGCCACGGGAGGTTGTTCAGCGACTGCTCATTCTTCCAAAAGGAATGGTTGGTCGTGAAGTCGAAGCCTTCGAAACAGCCAGGGAATTTCTGGTCCAGTAGACAGAATTTTCCAAGAGCAATCGTGATCTGTTCATCGCCAGCCTTGAACGGCGGGAGCGTAATCTTGCGTGTCTTGATCTGGGTTCCTATGAACCTACCGGAAATCTTCTTTAGCAAAAAATCTTCTTGGTTCTCGCAGATAACCTCAACGCAATCGCCTTCTCCGGTAATGAGCCGGATGGCGTTTATCGCAGCGTAGGCATGCTGATAGTCAAACCGCGCAGCCACGTCGTCGCCGGAATCAGCTTTATCTAGAACCAGATCGGGAGATTTCACGATGTCAGCACATATTTCAGTTTTGAACCTAGTGAGCATGCTACACCATCACAGCCGCAAGTATGATCGCAAGCTGTAAACTGTGTTGTGCGCGATTCTCTGAGAACTTCCTGAACGGAAGGGATCGAATTGACCTTGATGCCGTGCATTGATTTCGGCCGCCTAAAGCCGGAAAAGCGCTGTAGAAATGAAGCGTATCGATGATCGAAGGCAAGAACGTTATCCCGTCGAACCTGGTGAGCCTGCATGATGGCGAGGAGCAGCTTCGCGAGAAAGCACTAGACATCGTCGCGGCCGACCAGCGGCTGCAGCTGCACCTTGTCATTGTCGAAGCCGCGATGGATCTCGCTGACACCTTTCGCCAGTTCGACACCAGCGATGAGGATCTGAAAGTCGCTCAGGTTCTCGGCATGCGGACGTTCAGTGCCTTCGGCGCGAGCCTGAAGCTGGCGCTTTCAGGGTACCATCAGAACTGCGCTCTGATTTTGCGCGACGTGCTGGAAACCGTCTTCCTGCTCAGTCTTTTCGTCGGTGACCGCACGCTCATTGAGCGCTGGCGTCTCGCGGACAAGAAGGCGCGCATGAAGGCGTTCTCGCCAGTGAAGGTGCGCGAGGCGCTTGACGCCCGCGACGGCTTCACCTCGAAGCGACGCGCCGAGATGTACGAGCTATTTTCCGAACTCGCCGGCCATCCCACCATGAAATCGGCATGGATGATGCGGCCGCAAAAGGATGGCAATGCCGTCATCGGCCCATTCATGGAGGCGACGGCTCTCGAAGCTGTGATCTCCGAGATGGGTCGACTTGCCGTTCAGGTGGGTGAACAGATCAACGCCTTCTTCCCCAATGACGGGGCTCCTGGCTTACCGAGCCGTTTGGCGTTTGCGCAACACAAGCGGGTCTGGCTCTCCACCTTTTACCCAGCCGCTTGAGACGAAAGCCGATGACAGATGTCTTACGATGATAACGCCGCACGCTCAGAGCTCTGGATCGAATTGCTGCGCGACTATGTGACGGTCGCCATTCAATTCACTCAGGAAGACCCCATCCACGTTGCCTCCAACGAGGAGCGGGAACTCGTCGCCATCAAGGCCGCACTCTATGCGCGTGCGTTGACGCTGTGCCAAGGTTCTCTGCTTCTCATCGAGAACGATCGACAACTCGATTTCCGCGTTCACACGCGGGGGGTGATCGAGGCGGTCATGTACCTTATCGCCCTAGACCGTGACGCAGCCTTCGTCACGAAGATGAAGGGCGACGACTACAAAAGCCGGCAATCACGCGCAGGGCGGCATCTCAATGCGCAGGACTTCAACGGCACTGCTGACGTCAGGCAACTCTTGGAGGAATTTCTTGCGCAAGGACTGCAAGGCGCCAAGGCAATCCAGGTATCGGCGCTCCTGAAGGGTAGTCAGTTCGACCGGCTCTACCGTACCTACCGGGACATTTCCGGCGACGCAGCACATGTCAGCATCACCTCGCTGAACCGCCACTATGTCGAGAACCCCGCGGATCAGTCGGCAAAACTGATCGTTCATCCGCCTCTCGACGACATCGAAATTCATGTGACCTTCGCCGAGCTTGGAATCTCGATGACGATCGCGATGCTGATCCTGATGAAGGTCAAGGCAAAGACAGACCTTTGGGACGAGTTTCAGGCATTGCTAGTCAGATACCGGGAGGTTGCGCGCGCCAGTACGACTCGTCGCCATGAAGCGGAAAATTATAGCCAGTAAATCGTAGTACCGGAGCCTTGTCGCATGTCCCACACCGTCCTCATCACGCCGGACAATCCCGCGCTCGCTGACCTGAAACTTTCTTGGGCTACGGTTGAATACTCGGCCGAGGACGGGATCGGCCCATTGCGGTCGCTGCATGAAGCCGGCGACGCGCTCGTAGCCGTCGGGATTTTGGATGGAGATGGGGCGACCATCCTGGGAAGTGGCGTCATGGTCGGCCCGGGCCTGCTTGTCACCGCGACCCATGTGCTGGATGAGTTTCCACGGCATGGAACGCCTCCGGTCTTCATGACGTTTCTACCGGGCGCGGCACGTGCTTGGCTTCCGATCGACGTGATCGCTTTGTCAAAACCCAGCGAGTTCGATGACCAGCGTAGGGTGGTCTCAGAACTGTCCCTCGTAAGCTGCGCCCTGAATTCGGAAGCGCATGCCAATTTTCCTCTGATGCTTGCGCCAATACAGATCGCGCTCCCACTCATCGGAGAGCGGCTGTGGGCTATCGGATTTCGGCATGAGGCGATCGAAGAGCGCGCCGCGCTCGTCACGCCGTTAATATCGTCCGGCCTGGTCACTGCGGCCTATCCCAACGGTCGCGGTGAGCGCATGGCATCGCCATGCTTCGAAGTGAACATGGACACAGTCGGCGGAATGAGCGGCGGCGCTGTCGTGAACGCCGATGGGTATCTCGTGGGAATACTGTCGTCCTCATTCGAGGGCGGCCCCTCCTACGTGACCTTGATCTGGGAGGCCCTTCGGCTCCGCGTCAAGGGCGCCGTTCCCAAGCTGCAAGCCCAAGAGACTGTCAGCCTGCTCGGCGCGAAGACTCTGGGGCTCGTGAAGCTCAAAGGCGATGTCCAACGGAACCCGTGGGGAGATCTCACCCTCAATCTGTCCGACGAGGAAACAAGACTGATCGCGGACTCGGTGGAAGTGTCGGCCAGGAACCCCGGGTTGAACGAGGACGAGCGCGAGCACTTTCTAGACGCATGGGGCAACGAATTGGAGTCGATGGGAAGCGAAGCCACCATCGCGGCGCTTGGGAGCCTGCCGCTTCCCAGGATGAGAGGTTTTCTCAGGGCAGCAGACATACCCGAGCAATGCCTTACCGCCATTGTGAGCTTTTCGGTCGAGGATTTCGAAGGCGTGGAGGACTTGGAACTCATATCAGCCGAGATCATCGAACCCGAACAAATCAGGATCGAATATTTCTTCCTGCTTCAGTCACTGATCTGGATGGTGGAGGTGTCGGGGGATGACTACCACCGGCACCGGCACGATTTTCGGGAGCACTTCATCAATGTGAGCGAGGAAGACGGAGTCGCGAGCATGGAACTCGTTCAACGCTGCTACTTCAAGGCGGCGACCGTCTTCGATCGGGATCGGGCGGCATTTTCTGACGTGTCGATCACCTCAAGCGCGATAAGACCGCGCCGCTCGACAAAGCGCAGCTAGTCGTTTGTAGCGTCCACTGCAGACCCAAAGAAAAGCAGGGTTGGGTCGCTGCCCAAATTGGACGCGCAGCTATACCTCCCGTGAGGGCTCCGAGAACGTCTGCCTTCAGGAACCTGTGATGCTGAAGTCAATCGCCGAGATGGGGACGCATTACCGACGATCGTTCAAACCACAACGAACGGCTGCTTCTGGGTCGAGGCAAAGTTTGCCTTAGTGACTTGGATGGAGTGCACATCGGTCGGTCCTTCGGGGGCAGTTCACATTGATGAAAGCAAATGGGGACCGTTTATCTTTGCCCGCCCGGCTTTGGCCTCCGCCCGCGCGTCCGCTTCCCTTGTGCAAGCCTCTCGAAATCAAGGCTTCGGAACATCGAGTAGTCGACCCGGCGGTCGAGTGTCGCATGCGCAATCTCGAATGCGCGGTCCTCGGTGATCGCCCTGAAGCCGTAGAGGTCGTGCTCGTTCTCGATCTTGTGCCCGGCTTGGAGGCGGCGATCACGCGAGTCGACCTTGGCGTCGCGCAGGAAGTCGATGTGGCCGCCGCGAAGGGAGTGGAAAACCTCGCGGCCGTTCCCCTGGACGCCGGCCTTCTTGAAGAGGCGCTGCATGTAGGAGCTGGCGCTCTTGCTCGGATCGGCCAGATGCGTCAGTTCCGGAAAGAGGGATGTCTGGCCCTTGGCCAGCGCCCAGTCCACGAAACCGATCTCACGCAGGAAGTCGTGCAGGATGAAGAAGGTGGTGCTCTGGTCGGTCTTGATCGGTACGCGGCGCCACACGCCGTCTGCCGTGAGGACGATGCCGCTGGTCTGCGCCACGAAGACGCCGGGGTACTTTTCGCGGACGTCGCTCCCCTGAAGGTGCACGAGCAGCCCGAGCCGCCGCCCGGTCAGGTCGCCCAAAAGCGGCAGGATCGCCTCGTCGAGCAGGCCCCCCTCGACGCCGGTCCGGAAAATCCTGCTCTTCTGCTCCGAGCTCAATGGTTCGGTCGATTGCTTTGGCGCTGCGGTTTCGGGGTAGTTCAGCCTCGCGTTCAGAAAGGGGTCTGGATATTCGTATTCCGTCATCTTGTACCGGATGATGGATCGAGCCGTCGTGACATAGCCATCCTCGAGCGCCGACCGTTTCAGCGGCTTGAACCTGAGATCGGCATTGGCTGCGAGAATTTCGCGCGGCGACTTGTCCGACGGCCTGTGGCGGTCTTGTGCGGGCCAGTGCGTCATTAGGGCGATGTAGGCCTGAAGGTCGGCTGCCGTGTAGGTGTCGACGGGATGATCCCCGATCAGGTCGAGGAAAATCCCCAAACGCATCCGCGCCGTCTTAATGTCCTTGTGGCCTTCTCCCAGTTTGACTTCGCGGGCGGCGAAGTACTCCTCGGCGACTTCGCTGAGAGGCGGGAGGTCCGACGGTTTGCGCGCCACCCTGCGCCTGTCGAGGCGGAAGGCAGGAATGATCTTGCCGTTCTCGTCACGATGGATCCGGACCGGCGACGCCTGCTCCCGGTCCGAAACCGCAGCGCCCTGAACGAGCACTGTGGTTTGCTTCAGCGGCAGGTCGCCAGAGAAGGGCTTGGCTGCATCTGGGGGCCGGACAGGCGTCGTGCCTGGATCGGCGGTAAGCGTGGCTGGAATGTCGTCCGGGCACGGCTGGGGGGCCATCTTCCTTATGCCTTGGACGAGATCGACTGTCTCCCTGATCCGGGCAATGGACTGCGCCTTTAGCATCTCGGCATTGTCCACGATGAGCGGATTGCCTTCGCTGCCCTTCGCAAGTTCGCGGTTTAGCGCGACGAGACCGCGGATGCCTGCGAAGCCCGGCTCCTGGTGCGGAGGCGTTGGCGGCGGAGCTCCCTCGAGCAGGCTTTTCATGGCCATGAGGTAGCCCTTGACCTCAGCGGCTGCCATCTCGGGAGAAACGTCGCCGCCGTCATCGTCTGATTGGCAATCCTGCATCCGTGCCGTCCTGATCTGCTCGAAGCGGATGCGGGCGAGCGCTGCCAGCAGTTCCGCCTTCACCCGCGCCTGTCTCGCCGTCAGCGGACCGAGCCCGATGCGCAGCGTGCGCGCGGGCGATCCGCCGATGTCCTCGGGCATCCTGATCTGAAAAAGACAAACGGACCCTGAGCGAACGAGGTACTTGCCCGGCGAGCCGTTCCTCGGGTTGCCTGGATCGGCCGGATCCGGCCTCCGCCGTGCCGCCCCGGACGATAAGTCCAGCGATACATCGGGGGATACGTTACGCGATACGTCCACCTTCCATCTCCCTTGGTCGGGAGCTGCCGGGAATGATTTCCCAAACGGATCAGGCAGTTAGCGCGAATTGGGGAAGAGTCCTGAGCGACCCGAGACATAGGTGACGGAACGTACCGGACACATGGGTAACACTTTCCGTTTT
>NZ_RWKW01000143.1 GCF_003970795.1 Aquibium carbonis
CTGTCGGCCGCGCCACGCTGCAGCGGCGGCTGGCCGCCCGGCGCGCGGGGCCGCGGGTCGCGGCGCTTGTCGCGCTGGGTCTTCACGAGGCGGGGCTTTCGGGAACCATGGGGGCGCTTCTGCCATAGCGGCCGTGGAGGCGCAACACGGCGCGGTTTTCGCGCATTGCGCTCAGGCCGAAACCGCCTTGTACACGGCGATGCCGGCGGCCAGATCCTCCAGCGCGGCGCCGACGGACTTGAACAGCGTGATGTCCCCGGCGGAGGCGCGGCCGGCGATCTCGCCGCGCGCGAGACCGAACAGGTCGCCGACGATGGCCTCCCGGGCCAGCACGCCCGACGCCAGCGGCTGGACGATGTCGCCGGCTTCCCGGGTGGCACCGGCCAGCGTGTCGACATAAACGCGGGCGCGGCGAACGGCCTCGTCGTCGGCCTCGCGCATCGTCGGGGTGAAGCCGCCGACCAGATCGACATGCGCGCCGGACTTGAGAAGCGCCCCCTTGATGAGCGGCTCGGTCGAGATGGTGCAGGACGAGACGATGTCGGCCTCCGCCACCGCCGCGTCGAGATCGGCCGCGACGGCGACGTCGAGGCCGAGATCGGCGAGGCCGGCCACGACCTTCTGCGCATGGGCGGGCGTGCGGTTCCAGATCCGGACCTTGCCGATCGGCCGCACCGCCGCATGGGCGCGGGCGAGGAAGGGAGACAGCGCGCCGGCGCCGATCACCAGCAGCGAGGCGGCGTCTTCACGCGCCAGCCAGGAGGCCGCGAGCGCGGAGGCGCAGGCGGTTCGCCACTGCGTCAGCCGCTGCCCGTCGATCAGGGCCAGCGGCTCGCCGGTGCGGCCTTCGAGCAGGAGATAGAGCCCCATCACCGCCGGCTTGCCGATGGCGTTGTTGTCGGGCGACACGGTGACGATCTTGACGCCGACGAAGCCGCCATCCGACGTGCCCGCCCGCTCGAAATCGCTCCAGGCCGGCATCAGGAGCAGCGTGGAGGCGGCGCCGTCGGGACGATCGATGGTGTGATGGTGGCGGACCGGCTGGACGGCGCCGTCGCGGAACGCGGTCCGCAAGGTTTCGACCAGGCCGGCGAAGGTGAGCGACCGGTCGACGGCGGCGGCATCGATCATGCGCATCATCATATCCTTCGTCCGTGGGGCGGGATCACCGGGTGGCGGGCCGGACAGCGGCGGCGACGTCAGCCGCGAAGGGCGGGAACGCCCGGCGGCGGGGCGGACGCCGACGCGACGGGGGCGGGCTGCTTCTGCTGCAGGAGGCTCTGCACCTCGCGCCGCCTGGTCCGCGCTTCCTTGCGGTAGCGGCCCTGCTTCAGCCAGGCGGCCACGCCGCCGATGACCATGCCGAGGATGAGGGCCAGGAACAGCATGACGAAGAGCGGCATCTGCACCGAGAGCGCCGCATTGCCGGGGTTGAACGGGTCGAAGGTGAAGCTGGTCATCTGGCGGTTGGCCACCGCCAGCGCGACCAGAAGGATCGCAACCGGTACGAAAATGACGACGACGATGATGCGGTTCAGCATGCCTTGCCCGTTTTCTGCCCGTCTGCGGAGGAACCCGTCACTTCGCGGCGTTGAGCCGCTCGCGCAGTTCCTTACCGGTCTTGAAGAAGGGGATCCACTTCTCCTCGACGTCAACGGCTTCGCCCGTCCTCGGGTTGCGTCCGACGCGCGCCGGCCGGTTCTTCACCGAGAAGGCTCCGAAGCCGCGCAGCTCGACACGATTGCCCTCCGCGAGCGCTTCGGTGATCTCTTCGAAGATGGCGTTAACGATGTTTTCGACGTCTCGAAGAAAGAGGTGCGGATTTCGGTTCGCGATCGTCTGCACAAGTTCGGACTTGATCATTGCGGCGTTTCCCATCGTGCCCGGAAATTCTTTTTTTTGCCCGACCCTTATCTCTCCCCGGTGACACCGGAGGCAGGTTGCCAGAGCGACAGGAGACCGTCAAGGAACAAGCGCTCTCCACCCAGTTCGCGCAAGAGATCCGCGCTGCCGCCCGGCAGGCCGATCGCGTCGGCGACCGCGCGCAGCATCGACTGGCCAAACAGGAAGCCGCCGGTGTTGCGGGGTTTCCATTCGCGAACCTCGAGCGCTTCGTCGACGCCCCGGGTCTTCAGCCAGGCGATCACCTCCTGCTCGCCGCCGAGCGCGTCGACGAGCTTGAGATCGAGCGCCTGCCGGCCGGTGAAGATGGAGCCGTCGGCCAGGGCCAGCACCTCGGCGCGCGACAGCGGGCGCCGCTCGATCACGAGACCGACGAACCATTCGTAGGAATCCATGATCATCGCGCGGATCATCGCCCGCTCCTCGTCGGTCGTGGGGTTGAAGGGCGAGGGTTCGGCCTTGAGCGGCGAGGACTTCACCTCCTCGAGCTTGATGCCGACCTTGTCCATCAGCCCGGTGAGATCGGGAAACTGCACCAGGACGCCGATCGATCCGACGATGGAGGACTTGCGCGCCACGATGTGATCGCTGGCGCTGGCGATCATGTAGCCGGCCGAAGCGGCCAGCGTGCCGACCTGCGCGGTCACCGGCTTCTTTTCAGCGATGCGGCGGACGGCGTCGAAGATCGCCTCGCCGCCCGCCGTGGTGCCGCCGGGGGAATTGATGGAGAGGATGACGCCCTTCACCGAATCGGACTCGGCGATGTCCTCCAGCCGCCGCAGCAGCTCGCCATCCTCGGTGATCGTGCCGCCGATCTTGACCTGGGCGATGTGATCGCGGCCCTGGCCCGGCCAGCTGTCGCGCATGCCCCAGGCCCCGAAGCCGGCGATGGCGATGGCGGCCACGAGGAGCGTGGCCACCCTCCAGAAGGTGAGTTTGCGCCGAATTCGTCGGCGATCGATGATGTCGTCGGCTCTCGGCGCCATTTGAGGACCCTCGCACACTGCTCCGCCGACCGGTTCTAGCGAAATCCGCCAGCGAGCGAAACGGACCATAATCGATTTGGCAACTGACCTTTGGGCATCTGCCCAATCCATCGCGCCCGGAGCGCGAGGCTGGACGAGAAACGGCGATCCCGCCAGAGCATCCTGGTTGCGCCGCGACGCGGCAACACTCGACAGGCGCTGGATGTTTATCCAAAAATAACCATATTGGGATGCAATCCGGTCCGGCGTGGCTTCGCGACATCTTTTCGCGCCGGCTCGTTCATAACTACTCCCGAAACGGACAAGCACGGAACCGACCGGTCACAGGATGGCGATGAGTGCTGCACAGCAGGATACCAGGCGCCTCCCGCCGTCGGGCCGGGACCATGCGTTCGCGGGCGCCATTCGCCATTCGCGCCGCGTCCGCTTCTTCAAGATCGCGCTTCCCGTCCTGTCGCTGCTGATCGCGATCGGCTTTGCCGGATATTCCTGGCTGCTGACCCCGGCCAGCGTGGTGATCGCGGTCGACGGGTCGGCGATCCGCGACGGCAAGATCGTCATGGCCAATCCGAAGATGAACGGGTTCACGAGCAACAACCTGCCCTATTCGATGAACGCGGCGCGGGCGATCCAGGAGCTCACGCGAACCGGCGCCATCGAGCTCGAGGAAATCGACGCGCGGTTTCCGATCGCGGCCGACCGGTGGGCGACGATCCGGGCCGAGGCCGGGGTCTACGACGACGAAACGAACGTGCTGCGCATCACCAGCCCGATCACGCTGACGACGTCGGACGGGCTGCAGGCCGATCTCGGGCCGTCGGAGGTCGACATCGCGGCGGGCGAACTCCGGTCTCCGAGCCCGGTGCGCATCGAGCAGGGCGGTTCCACGATTAGCGCCGACAGTCTGGAAGTACTCGACAAGGGCACCGTGTTCGTGTTCGAGAACAGGGTGAGGATGCAGGTTGATCCCCGGACCGTCAACGGTGTGGGCGACAGGGCGGAGATGCAGGATGCGGGGCAGTGAGATGACGATCATGCGCAAGGCACTCTTGGCGGCGGCGGTGACGCTGGCCGCGGCCCTTCCGGCCGCCGCCCAGCAGACGCAGAGCAATTTCGGCGGCCTGAAGATCTCGGGCGACCAGCCGATCCAGATCGAGAGCGACAAGCTGGAGGTGCGCGACACCGACGGCGTGGCGATCTTCACGGGCAACGTCAACGTCGTGCAGGGTCCCACGCTGATGCGGGCCGGCCGGATGACGGTCTACTATGCCAAGGGCGCGGCCGGCGGCGCAGGCGCCGGCGCGGCCGCCTCGGCGACGCCGGGTTCGGGCAACATCGACAAGCTCGAGGTGGACGGCAAGGTCTACGTGAAGTCGGAGACCCAGGTGGCGACCGCCGACAAGGCGACGTTCGACATGGGCACCGAGATTCTCGTCATGACCGGCAACGAGGTGGTGCTGACCGACGGACCCAACGTCATCGTGGGCTGCAGGCTGACGGTGCGGATGGGCACCGGCGAGGCGACGCTCGACGGTTGCGGCAAGGGCGGCCAGCAGGACAAGGGCGGCCGTGTGAAGATGCTGCTGCAGCCCAAGGCAACGCAGTAGGCTGCAACTTGTCCTTCTTCAGCAGAACGAACGGCCCGCGCAGGGCGAGCGACGCCGATGACGTCGGCGGCGCCGACCTGAAGGGCACGCTGATCGCGCGGGGCCTGTCGAAGAGCTATCACGGCCGATCCGTCGTGGACGGGGTTTCGATCGGACTTCGGGCGGGCGAGGCCGTCGGGCTTCTCGGCCCCAACGGCGCCGGCAAGACCACGTGCTTCTACATGGTGACGGGCCTGGTGCCCGTCGACGAAGGCACCATCGAGATCGACGGGTTCGACGTCACCCGGATGCCGATGTACAGGCGCGCGCGGCTGGGGATCGGCTACCTGCCGCAGGAAGCGTCGATCTTCCGCGGCCTGACCGTGGAGCAGAACATCCGCGCCGTGCTGGAGGTGGTGGAGAAGAATCGCCGCAAGCGCGAGGAACGGCTCGACGAGCTGCTGGAGGAATTTCACATCCCGCATCTGCGCAAGTCGCCCGCGATCGCGCTGTCGGGCGGCGAGCGGCGGCGGCTCGAGATCGCGCGCGCGCTGGCGTCCAACCCGAGCTTCATGCTGCTCGACGAGCCCTTTGCCGGCATCGACCCGATCGCGGTGTCCGACATCCAGCAGCTGGTGCGCCATCTCACCGCGCGCGGCATCGGGGTGCTGATCACCGACCACAACGTTCGCGAGACGCTGGGCCTGATCGACCGCGCCTACATCCTGCATGACGGCAAGGTGCTCACCCACGGGCCGGCGGCCGAGATCGTCGAGAACCCGGACGTGCGCCGTCTCTACCTCGGCGAAGCGTTCACGCTCTGATTCTGGCGCAAAGTCCCCGATTTCATCGCCGCGGAGAACGGTTTCGAAAGCCTTTGCCGCGCATTTTGCTTGACAAGCAAAAGGCGGGCCAGTTTTTTGGCGTCGTGAGGACGCGGCCCGACGGGCCGTCTGCGGAGGTATGGGGTAGCAGGCATGGCGCTCTCGGCGAAGTTACAGCTGCGGCAGTCGCAGGCGCTCGTCATGACGCCGCAGCTGATGCAGTCGATTCGCCTGCTGCAGTTCACCCACACCGAGCTGGAGCGGTTCGTCGACGAAGAGATCGAGCGCAATCCGCTGCTGGAACGCCAGGATCCCGCCGACGACGCGGGACGCGACGATCCCGAGCCGTCGGGCGCCGACGACGGTGACGCCGAATGGTTTTCGGCCGGTCTCGACACCTCGTCGGAAACGCTGGCCGAAAGGCTCGACACGTCGCTGGAAAACGTCTTCCCAGACGATCCGGGCGTCCAGGACCGGCTCGGCCCCGACCTCGCGCTGACCTGGAAGTCGGCGTCCGGCAACCAGGGGCAAGGCGACGGCGGCTTCGATTTCGAGACCATGGCCGCCGCCGCGGTGACGTTGCGCGACATGGTCGACGAACAGATCGCCTTCACGTTTCCCGATCGCGCCAAGGCGCTGATCGCCCGCGAACTCGCCGATGCGCTGGACGACACCGGCTACATGCGGGGCGACATCGGCGAGATCGCCGACCGGCTCGGCGCCGACCGCCCAACGGTGGAGGCGGTGCTCGACGCGTGCCAGGGATTCGACCCCGCCGGGCTGTTCGCCCGCGACCTGCGCGAATGCCTGGCGCTGCAACTGCGCCGGCGCGACCGCTTCGATCCCGCGATGGAGGCGCTGATCGCCCATCTCGACCTCCTGGCCAAGCGCGACTTCGTGGCGCTGCGGCGGATCTGCAAGGTCGACGAGGGCGACCTGATCGACATGCTGGGCGAAATCCGCGCGCTGGACCCGAAGCCCGGCGCAGGCTTCGTGGCGAGCGCCGCCGAGACGGTGGTGCCCGACGTCGTGGTGAAGCCGGCGCCGGACGGAAGCTGGACGGTGGAGCTGAACCCGGAAACGCTGCCGCGGGTGCTGGTCGACCAGGCCTATTTCGCGCAGGTCTGCACGCATGCCAAGAGCCCGGCCGATCGCGAGTTCCTGTCCGACTGCATGCAGAGCGCCAACTGGCTGACCCGCAGCCTGGACCAGCGCGCGCGCACCATCCTGAAGGTGACGTCGGAAATCGTGCGCCAGCAGGACGGCTTCCTCGTGCACGGGATACGGCACCTGCGGCCCCTGAACCTGAAGACGGTGGCGGATGCGATCCAGATGCACGAATCGACCGTGAGCCGGGTGACCGCCAACAAGTACATGCAGACCCCGCGCGGGGTCTTCGAACTGCGATTCTTCTTCACCGCCTCGATCGCGTCGGCGGAGGGCGGCGATGCCCATTCCGCCCAGGCCGTGCGTCACCGCATCCGCCAGATGATCGACGAGGAAGACACGTCGAACGTTCTTTCCGACGACGCGATCGTCGACATCCTGCGCAAGGACGGGGTCGACATCGCCAGAAGAACGGTGGCGAAGTACCGGGAGGGAATGAACATTCCGTCCTCCGTACAACGTCGGCGCGAGAAGCGCGCGATGGCCGGCATGGAGGCCTGACGGGGCCGCCTGCCGGTGCGGCATGGACGCGGGCGTCGAGCGCGCGTTGACAAAGCCCGGCCAAATCCCTAGAAGCCGCGCACCCAAGGGGGTGGCGCTTCCGCTCGCGCCACCGGCCCGCAACATGGACCCGCGCCGAAACTTCGGTATGACCAGATGCGCAACCTTGTGCGCGACGATGGCGGGTATAAACTCGGAAGCGGAGTCATCCGAGCAAGAAAGGGTCAGATTTCAGATGGGCCTGCGAATTTCCGGTAAGCAGATGGAGATGGGTGATGCGTTCCGCACCCGGATCGATCAACGCATCGAGGAAGCAATCTCGAAATATTTCGATGGAGGGTTCTCCGGGCATGTCACGGTCGAGAAGACCGGGGCGCGATTTTCGGCCGACTGCCGCATTCACCTCGACACGGGAATGGAACTGCAGGCCGAAGGTCGGGCGATGGACCCGCAGTTGGCCTTCGACGCCGCGGCCGAACGCATCGAGAAGCGGTTGCGGCGCTACAAGCGGCGCCTGAAATCGCATCAGGCCGACTCGCCCGCCGAAGCCGTCTGGGCCAACGTGCCCTACCGCGTGATGTCGCCGGTGGCCGAGGAAGACGAGGAGGTGCCGGAGGACTACGCGCCCGCCATCGTGGCCGAGACGTCGATGACGCTCAAGACGCTCAGCGTCGCCGGAGCCGTGATCGAACTCGACACGAAGGAAAGTCCCGTCCACGTGTTCCGCAATGCGGGCACCGGGAAGGTCAACATCGTGTATCGCCGCTCCGACGGCAACATCGGGTGGATCGATCCTTCCGCCGTGGCAGGCGACGGAGCCTGAGGCTCCGCCGTCGACTTTTCCGCGCGGACGTCTTCCCGCGCCGGGGACCAACCAAGGGACGCGAAGAAGCATGGATCTGAGCGATCTGATCGAGGTACCGGCCATTCTGCCGGCCTTGAAGGCGAATTCGAAGAAACAGCTCCTGCAACTCCTCGCCGAGAAGGCGAGCGAGGTGACGGGGCTTTCGGAGCGCGAGATTTTCGACACCATCCTCCAGCGCGAGCGCCTCGGCTCCACCGGCGTGGGCAACGGCATCGCCATTCCGCACGGCAAGCTGCCGGGCATCAAGGCCATCACCGGCGTGTTCGCCAGGCTCGACCATCCGGTGGAGTTCGAGTCGCTGGACGACCAGCCGGTGGACATGGTGTTCCTGCTGCTGGCGCCCGAGGGCGCCGGCGCCGACCATCTGAAGGCGCTGTCGCGGATCGCCCGGGTGCTGCGCGATTCGGAGACCGTGGCCAAGATCCGGGGCACCCGCGACGCCGCGGCGATCTACGCATTCCTGTCGACGGCGCCCGCCTCCAACGCCGCCTGAGCGGCGTTCGGCGAAGACCCCGGCGTCAGTGGATGCCGGCGTCAGTGGATGCTGACGGGGGTCAACTGGTTCTGCATCGCCGCGCCGATGGCGTTTTCACGCTCGTCGGTCAGCAGAATGGGCCGCCCGTCGGCGGCGAACAGGGCCCAGAGCTCAAGCCCCGGCGCGATGTCGGGAATGCCCGGGAAACGACCGGTCAGGTCCTCGCTCTTCACCTTGCGCAGATATGCGAGGGCGCCTTCGCCGAGATGGGCGAACTGGTCGGCCGTCATGGCCAGGATTTCGGAATGATCAGTCATGTTTAGCCTCCTTGCCGAGGGCTGCCTTGCATAGGCCAACCCAGGTGCGAGCCATGGGTTCCGTTCAGTCTTTCACCGAGATGTTTATTTTTCGTACCAGCTTTTCGGGCTGGGGCCGGTCGAGAGCGACGGACAGGAGCCCGTTCTTCAGTTCGGCGCCGACGACGCGCATGCCGTCCGCGAGGACGAAGGTCCGCTGGAACTGCCGCGCGGCAATGCCGCGATGGAGATAGTCGCGGCCGGTGTCCTCGGTCTGCTTGCCGCGAATCACGAGCTGGTTTTCTTCGGTGGTGACGTCGAGGTCGTCGTCCGAGAAGCCGGCGACCGCCAGGGTGATCAGCAGCCTCTCGCTTCCGCAGTCCGCCGAGCGCAGGCGCTCGATGTTGTAGGGCGGGTATCCGTCTCCGGACTTCGCCACACGCTCGAGCGTCTTTTCCATGGTGTCGAAGCCGAGCAGGAGCGGATTCGAGAAGGGCGTCATACGCGTCATGGGTCTCATGTCCTCCAGAGAGCGACGTGGAAAGCGGAGGAACCCGGGTGGCGTTCCTCCGCGTGCTGCTGATATGGTCCGCCGCCTTTTGAAGTTCAAGTGAGTGCAAGGAACAGCGAATGAACCCGGCGCGCAGGATCATCATCGACACAGACCCGGGCCAGGACGACGCGGTGGCTATCCTGCTCGCGCTGGCGAGCCCGGAGCTCGAGGTGATCGGCATCACGGCGGTGGCCGGCAACGTGCCGCTGGCGCTGACGCAGACCAATGCCCGCAAGATCTGCGAGCTGGCGGGCCGGCCCGACATCAAGGTGTATGCCGGCGCCGTGCGGCCGCTGATGCGGCGCCTGGTGACGGCCGAGCACGTGCATGGGCGGACCGGGCTGGACGGGCCGACACTGCCCGACCCGACCATGCCGCTGCAGGAGACCCACGCCGTCGACTTCATCGTCGAGACGCTTCTGGCCGAAGAGCCGGGCACGGTGACGCTGTGCCCGCTCGGCCCGCTGACCAACATCGCCGCCGCGCTGAACCGCGCGCCCGAGATCGCCGGCCGGATCAAGGAGATCGTCCTGATGGGCGGCGGCTTCTTCGAGGGCGGCAACGTCACGCCGGCGGCCGAGTTCAACATCTATGTCGATCCGCATGCCGCCGACATCGTCTTTTCCTCCGGCGTGCCGATCGTGATGATGCCGCTGGACGTGACCCACAAGGCGCTGACGACGGCAAAGCGCGTCGCCGCGTTCCGGGCTCTCGGCACCAGGGTGGGCATCGCCACCGCCGAGCTGCTGGAGTTCTTCGAGCGCTTCGACGAGGAGAAATACGGCAGCGACGGCGGCCCGCTGCACGACCCCTGCGTGATCGCCTACCTGGTCGAGCCCGGCCTCTTCCGGGGCCGCAACTGCAACGTGGCCATCGAGACCGCCTCGGAGATCACGATGGGCATGACCGTGATCGACTGGTGGGGCGTGACCGACCGGCCGAAGAACGCCACGGTGATGCGCGACATCGATGCGGACGGCTTCTTCGATCTCCTGACGGAGCGGCTCGGGCGGCTTTGAGGTCCGACGGCGGGGCGGTCAGCCGCCCGGCAGAGCCAGCGCGCGCTCGACCTCGTTTCGCAGCGGGATCGCCGGCTGCGCGCCGGGCTTCAGGCAGGCCAGCGCCCCGGCCGCCGC
>NZ_RWKW01000015.1 GCF_003970795.1 Aquibium carbonis
GAGGATCGGATCCGACTTTGGCTCTGGATGACACCGAGACCCGGCGGGTCAAGCAGGACGAGATCATCTCGCTGCTCCTGCGCATCTTTCGCGAGAACGGGCGCGACTATATCGGAACCTATTCGATCGCGGTCGCCTGCCTGCTGGCCGTGGCGGCGACGACGGCGTTTTCCGCCTGGATCATGAACGACGTCGTCAACTCGATCTTCTACGAGCGGCGCTACGACCTCGTCGCGATCATCTCGGGCTCGATCGCGCTGGCCTTCATCATCCGCGGCCTCGCCACCTACATGCAGTCGGTGCTGCTGTCGAAGGTGGGCAACAACCTCGTCGCGCGCTACCAGCGGCGCATCTTCGACCATCTGATGCGGCTCGGCATCGACTTCTTCGCCGACACGCGATCGGCCGAGCTCGCCGCGCGGATCAACCAGAACGTCGGCGGCATCCGCGACCTGCTCAACATGACCATCACCTCGATCGCCCGCGACGCGATCTCGCTGGTGGCGCTGGTCGGCGTCATGGTGTTCCAGGACCCGCTCCTGTCGATGATCGTTCTGGTCGTCGGGCCGCCGATGATCTTCACGGTGAACTATCTGATGCGGCGCGTGCGCGCGATCACGCGCGAATCGATCCAGTACAATTCCCGACTGATCGGCGCCCTGCAGGAGGCGACGCAAGGCATCGCCATCGTCAAGGCGTTCACGATGGAGGACCAGCTGCGCGCCAAGCTGTCCGACCTGATCTCGATCACCGAGCAGAAGTCCAACAAGATCGCGCGGGTGTCGGAGCGCATGACGCCGATCTCGGAGGTGCTGGCCGGCTTCGCCATCGCCGGCGTCATCGCCTATGCCGGCTACCAGGCCTCGGTGGCCGGCGAACCGCCCGGCGCGGTGTTCTCCTTCATCGCCGCGCTGCTGCTCGCCTACGACCCGGCACGGCGCCTGGCGCGCGTCCAGGTCAACCTCGAGCGGTCGCTGGTCAATGCCCGCATGATCTACGAGATCCTCGACGTCGAGCCGCTGCAGCGCGACGCGCCAAACGCGGTGGAACTGACGGTCGGCGCAGGCGACATCCGGTTCGACGAGGTCGTGTTCGGCTACGCGCCCGGGCAACCCGTGCTGAACGGGATCAGCTTCACCGCCGCGGCCGGCAAGACCACCGCCATCGTCGGCACTTCGGGGGCCGGCAAGTCGACCATCATCGCCCTCATGCAGCGCTTCTACGACGTGTGGGCGGGCACCATCAGCGTCGACGGGCAGGACATCGCCCAGGTGACCAAGCAGTCGCTGCGCCGATCGATCGCCTATGTGTCGCAGCAGCCTTACCTCTTCGAAGGCACGATCCGCGACAACATCCGCTACGGCCGGCCCGACGCCACGGACGCCGAGGTGGAGGAAGCGGCGCGGCTGGCGCAGGCCGACGACTTCGTGCGGGCGCTGCCGCGCGGCTATGAAACGCCGGTGGGCGAGAACGGCATGACGTTTTCGGGCGGCCAGCGCCAGCGCCTGTCGATCGCCCGCGCCATCGTCCGCCAGGCGCCGATCCTGCTTCTCGACGAGGCGACCTCGGCGCTGGACAATGAATCCGAGGCGAAGGTGCAGAAGGCGCTGGAAACGGTGATGGAAGGCCGAACCACGATCGTCATCGCGCACCGGCTGTCGACCGTCGTCAATGCCGACCGCATCCTCGTCATGGAAGCCGGCCATCTGATCGAGGAAGGCACCCACGAGGAATTGCTGGCAGACCCGCACGGCGTCTATCATCGGTTCTACCAGATGCAGAGCCGGGCGAATTTCGACATCGTGCGCGACATTCCCGAGCCGGCGCCCGCGCGCGACGGCCGGAGGGGCAGGCGGAGGAAGGCATGAGCGACATGAGGCTCGTGGTCGTCGGCGCAGGCGGCCGCATGGGCCAGGCCCTGGTGCGCGCCATCCACGACATGGAGGGCGTGGCGGTTTCGGCCGGGGTCGAGCGTCCCGGCTCGCCGCATCTGGGCCGTGACGTCGGCGAACTGGCCGGCGTCGGCCCGCTCGGCGTCGCCATCGGCTGCGACCCGCTGCCGGCCTTCGCGGCCGCCGACGGCGTGCTCGACTTCACTTCTCCGAAGGCGACCGTCGAGTTTGCCGGCTATGCCGCGCAGGCGCGCATCGTGCACGTGATCGGCACCACCGGCTGCGGACCCGACGAGGATGCCGCGATCGCCGCCGCTGCCCGCCACGCCACCATCGTCAAGTCGGGCAACATGAGCCTCGGCGTCAACCTGCTCGGCGCGCTGGTGCGCCAGGCCGCGCGCGCGCTCGGACCCGACTTCGACATCGAGATTCTCGAGATGCACCATCGACACAAGGTCGACGCGCCGTCCGGCACGGCGCTCCTGCTCGGCGAGCAGGCGGCGCAGGGACGCGGCATCGACCTTGCCGAGCACAGCGTGCGCAGCCGCGACGGCCACACCGGGCCGCGGCCGGAGGGCTCGATCGGCTTCGCCACGCTGCGCGGCGGCTCGGTGATCGGCGAGCACGAGGTGGTGTTCGCCGGCGAGGGCGAGCGCATCGTCCTGTCCCACATCGCCGAGAACCGGACGATCTTCGCCCGCGGCGCGGTGCGCGCCGCGCTGTGGGCGCGCGGCCGCAAGCCCGGCCTGTTTTCGATGCTCGACGTCCTGGGCATCGCCGACCGATGAGCGCCTTCGCCGCCGCGACCGGCGCCCGCCCCTCCTCGTCCCGTTTCGTCCTTCAAGCATAGGAGTCTCCCATGTCCGGCACGCTGGTGCTCGTCCGTCACGGCCAGAGCGAATGGAACCTGAAGAACCTCTTCACCGGCTGGCGCGACCCGGGCCTGACCGAGAAGGGCCACGAGGAGGCCAGGGCGGCCGGCCAGGCGCTGAAGGCGCGCGGCCTCGCCTTCGACATCGCCTACACCTCCGTCCTGTCCCGCGCGCAGACAACCTGCGCCCACATTCTCGAGGCGGTCGGCCAGAGCGACCTCGAGACGATCCGCGACCAGGCCCTGAACGAGCGCGACTATGGCGACCTGTCGGGCCTCAACAAGGACGACGCGCGGGCGAAATGGGGCGAGGAGCAGGTGCATGTCTGGCGCCGCTCCTACGACGTGGCGCCTCCCGGCGGCGAGAGCCTGCGCGACACCGGCGCGCGCGTCTGGCCCTATTATCTCCATGTCATCCAGCCGCACGTGCTGCGCGGCGAGACCGTTCTGGTGGCCGCCCACGGCAATTCGCTGCGGGCGCTGATCATGGCGCTCGACGGGCTGACCAAGGACGAGGTGGTGAAGATGGAGCTCGGCACCGGCGTGCCGGTGGTCTACCGGCTCAATGCCGATTCCACGGTGGCGTCGAAGGACGTTCTCGGCTGAGACCGGCTTCAATTCGTCTTGCTCGGCGGTCGCGGGGAGCCGCGCGCCGGGCGGTGCACGGCAGGGTCGGGGCTCACGAGTGAGCGCCCTCTCGAGCACGGCATAGGTCAAAGGACCGGCGGGCAAGCGCCTTGCCGAGCGCGCGGCACGTCCAAGGCTGGCGGGGAGCGCCTTGGCGGGCGTGCGGCACGTCCGGAGAAGCGTGGAGGGTTTGCCGGGCGCACGACACGTCGGGCGGCTGAAAGCGAGGCGCCTTGCCGCACGCTCCGTCGGGCGGCTCACGGCCCGGACGGTTCTCCGGTGCGTCGCGGGACGTTTCCTCGCTGGCCGGACGGTTCTCCTGCGCATCGCAGGACGCTGTCCCGCGGGCCGGACGGCATGCCAGTGCCCCGCACGCGGGCACCTCTTCCGCTGCGGGGCAACCCGCTTCGCGCCGGCTGCCAAATTAGCTTGGCGATCGGCGCGAAAGCGCATTGACAGCACCCGACGCCCCGCATAAACGGAGCGTCGCACCTGCCCAGGTGGCGGAATTGGTAGACGCGCACGGTTCAGGTCCGTGTGCCGCAAGGCGTGGAGGTTCGAGTCCTCTCCTGGGCACCAAGGCTTCCCTAAGCCATTGAAACCCTGATATCTAAGGACTTTCAGCCCGCGCACTGGGTCACAGGAGCGGGTCACAATGGTACTTCGGATGCCGAGACCGACGACGCGGGAAAACTCGTCCTTCCTTCAGTTCAGATGCCGCGTTCCGGCGGACATCGCAGAGGTTGCTCGGGGCAAGCTGGTCCTTGTCGAGTTGCCGGCGGTAAGCTCCGAAGCCCCGGTCACGGTCTCCGCGACAGCGGGTGCCTTCATAAAGTTCAGCCTCCGCACTCGCGACCCGAACGTGGCGAAGGTCCGCAGCGCGGCCGCCAACACTCAGGTTAGCCAGCAGTTCTCGGCGTGGAGAAGCGGCCCCGCCTCGTTGTCGCAGCGGCAGCTCGTCGGCCTGTCCGGAGAAGTCTATCGGCTCCTCGTGGAGAAGTTCGGGGAGAACCCCGGCGATCCTGAAAACTGGGCCGCGTTCAAGGCGTTCAATCGCGCGGCCAAGGAGGGGCGGCTGCTCAATGTTCCGCTGTTTGACACCAGTCGGCTCCCGGTCCCCAGAGACGCCTACGGCGCGTTCGGTAAAGACCTGACTGCGGGCGTGAATGCACTGCCGGCAACGGGCGAGCCGATCGAGGCTCTGGAACGGCGTTTCGGGTGGCTGACCAACTGGGTCCTACAGAAGCACGGCCTCGCGATCGATCCGGAAACCCGCGCACGCCTCTTGGCGCAGGTCGAGCAGGCCGCAACGGATGCCAGATGGGCTCTGAAACGGAACGCCTCCGGTGACTACTCCCCTGATCCCAAGGCAAGCCGGTTCCCCCCGATCGCCGTTGGTTCGGTCAGTCCGGCCGTCTCTCTGGACGGGCTCTTCGAGCGGTGGGCAACGGAGACGCAGCCGAGCGCCAGCACGCGCACGACATGGACGAGTAACCTCCGCTTCCTGAAGGAGCACTTGGGCTCCAAGGCCGACGACATCCGCCGGATCACCAGTGACGATATCGTGGCCTGGAAGGACGCCGCCGTTGCGCGGGGCCGGAAAGCCAAGACGATCAATGACAGCTACCTAGGGGCGGCCAAGGCGCTGTTCAACTACGCGGTGTCAAACAAGCTGCTTACGGACAATCCGGCTGACGGTGTCCGGGTGGTCGCTCGGTCCCGCGCCGGGACTACCAAACAGCCTTACAGCGACGAAGAGGTCGCGCGTCTGCTCGCCTTGGCCGACAAAGAGACCGACCCGGCCCGGCGCTGGCTGCCGTGGCTCCTTGCCGGGACCGGGGCTCGCGTAGGCGAGATTGTGCAGCTCTGGGGGAGCCGCATCAAGGAAGTCGAGGGACAGTGGGTGATGGTGATCGCCCCGGCTGAGGATGGCGGAAGCCTGAAGAACGAGGGCAGTGAACGAACCGTGCCCCTCCATCCTGCACTTGTCGAAGCCGGCTTCTTGGACTTCGTCCGGGAGCGTGGACAGGGGCCGCTCTTCTACCGCCGGTCATCCGGAAAGGCGTCGAAGCGGCATGCCAGCAAGGGCGTGTCAAACCGGCTCTCCTCGTGGATACGCGGGGCGGGCTTCAAGGACCCTCGCAAGGCCCCCGCCCACGCGTTCCGCCACTGGTTTAAGAGCTCGGCTTCCCGGCGCGGGGTCGCGGACAGCATGGCAGATGCCCTCCAAGGTCACGCCGCCGCGTCCGTCGCCGCCCGATACCGGCATTTCGACGTAAAAGACATGGCGGCGGCGATAGCCAAGATACCGCTTCCGCCGAAGGACTAGCCGGCGGAGGAGGAGTGGGACCTGTGCAAATGCACATCACATGGGATGCACAGGCCCCGCTTCGAGGACCCTAAAAGTCGGTGTCCTCATCGTCGCTGTCGGTCATGTGTCCGGCATGGGTCCGGACCTCGTAGCCAGCCCATTCATCAACATCACCATAGAGGTAGTCAGCCATGTCACGTAGGTGTCTGCCGAACGCGGCCTCTAGCATGTCCGCGACAAGGCGCTCGTCGTGGCGGGCGGTTCGCCCTACTGCCTCAAGTATGGCCTTTGCCCCGGCCAACACCGCCCTGTCCCGCGCGGCACCCTCTAGCTCGCCCTCCGGTGTCCAGTCAGTTGCCAGATCAAGCCTATCCCTCCGCCAGCTTCCGGTTGGCTCCCGACCTTCCTCCTTCATCTGCCGCAAGCGGCTCCGCATGTTCGCCACGGTTCGGCGTGAGACGGTGGTCGCTGCGGCAATCTCCGCCTTCGAGTAACGAGCCTCGTCCTCCCGCACGAGCCGCCACGCCATGTCGGCCTTCTCGGAGTAGTGCAGCGACAGCTTGTCCTTGGAGTTCGCCCCCGCCGCGATCAGCAGCGCGGTACGCCGATCACACAGGGCAAGTCGGACGGGGATGTCACCATTCCACTTAGCCGCCTTGTACGCCCCCAGTCGGTGCGCCCCATCCAGCAGCACGAGGGCACCGTCGGTGCGCGACGGGTCCTTCCAGACGCGGAGCGGGTCGAGCGTCCCACTTCCGGTCAAGGCGCTCGCCAGAACGCGCACATGAGCCCGGCTCAGTTCACCTTGACGAGCGCGGAAGTGATCGTCGACGATGATCTCCCCGCTCCGCACCGATCGGTTTTCCCAGACCGTCGCCTTGTGTCCTGCCTTCACGTCCATCCTCATCAGCGGTTGTCCCTCGCGACGGCGTCGGCGATCATCCGGTCTAGGTTCGCCGCTTCGCGCCGTCGACTGACCCAGCTCCGCTTCGCGGCCCTTCGATTGGCGGCCTTGATGCTCTCCAGTACCTCCCTCGCCTCCTTCGCTGAGCCGAGCGGCCGGCCCCGGCGCGGGTCGTATCCCAGGTCGTTCTTCATCGTCTTCCTCGTGGTCTTCGTGTCGTGGTTCATTTCAGTTCCTTGATCGCTTGGTTGATGTCTTCGGCGGTCTGGCGTGCTCGTTCCCGTTCCCGTTCCTCCAGCATGGCGAGTTGAAGGCCGGCACCGCCGAATGCGAGTGCAAGCTTGTGGCCGAGGATCGCCCCGGCCTTCGGGGTCATCTCCCGATAGACGCGCTTCTGCGTCCCCGTTTGGTGGTCGTAGCGGAGCCCCGAATGCCGCCCCGAAAGCGCCCTGACCCGCCGGGCCAGTTGCAGGCGGAAGGCTCTGTCGGAGCGGAGCCGGGCCGGCCGCTCCCTCCACAGGATGAACATCGCCAGGGCGACAACGACGATTTCTCGCGCGGGACAGTCGGCGTCGATGTTCATCACTTCGGCCGCCGCCGCGCGTTCATGCCGGCTCCACACGGCGCTGAAGGCGCCTGCCCTCGCCTCCTCCGCGATGCCCCTCCAGCGGCCCTCCAGGTGCTCCCAGAGCGGACTGTCGGGGTTTCTGGCGACCCTCCGCCGGACGAGCCGGACGAAGGGAGCCAGTTCGGTGACCCGGATGGCGGTCTGATCCGGGTCGCCCTGCCGCCGAAGCACGCTCTTGTGCCGGTGACAGTGAGGCGAGTACCGGGACGCGGCCGGGGCGCCGCAGTCGAGGACCTTGCAGATGCGGGTCATACGGCCAGGGACACCTCCGGGTCCCACTCTACGCACGTCGCCTCCCGGAGAAGGTCGACCATGTCGAATGCCGCGACCAGCCGAGGGAGCGTGTCGACGTGGCAGATCGGTGTGCCCGTTGCGGCCTTGCGGGCGAACAGGAGCAGGTCCTGCGCCGCCGTCAGCGCCATCTGGATCAGATGGACTTTCCCCTCGTTGTCCTCATCCGTAGTCAGCCATGCGTCCGTCATGACTTCCTGTTCGATCAATTCGATCTTCTCGACGAACGCGGCCTCGTCCTTCTCGGCGGCCGTCAGCGGCTTCTTGTCGGTGGTGTTGTTCATGTCATTTGTCCTTTCTGTATCCGCCCTCAGGCACGCTGGGACGGAAGCATGATCAGCCGACGCCACGAGGGCGGCCGGTGGTTGATGGGTGATTGTCTTCTTCGTCTCCGCTGAGCCGTCGTGCTGACAGCCACAGTCCTCGCCCGTTCATCCGGACGACATCCCTTCCCGGAGCTACCGGGAAAGCGGCAGGCGGAACCCGTCATGTCCGACGCGGAAGCGCCGGTCCCGAATGTCGGGTCCGCTCCATTTCGTATGGTTCGGCTGGGGCCTATCGTCTTCCCCCATGACGGTCCCGCTCCCGGTCCCTTGCGGGGAGCCGGTTGGCATGGATGCAATCGACCGGGCCGATCAGACAGGATCAGCCGACTGGTTGGGATGGGGTTTGTCCGCCGATGGCGGGGCCTCTGGAGAGGCGGTCTGGTCTTCGAGGTTCAGCGGCCTGGGCGCTTGGTCCCGCCGCTCAAGGGTGCGAGGTGCTGATGCAGGGCGTATATGGGTCCGCGGACGGGATCGTCAAGAACTGTTTCATGTTATCAATGACTTAGAGATGACACACACTTTGAAAAATCCTGTGGGAACCCCGGTGACCAAAGGGGTTGCGGGATCGAGTGTGCCCAAAACTGTGCCCGAAAAAAAGTTTCGACGGGGCATCCGCGCCTATAGCCCCCATGCCGCAAGCGCCCTTTCGGCTCCCGCCGGGTCCGCCTTGATCCGCAAGACGGTCTGCCTCGTGAGCTTCGCCGCCCGTGCGATCTCCGATGTGCCGGCACCCGCTGCGAGCATGTCGGCCGCGACCGCATACGCCTCGCGCGAGTAGCTGGGCTTCCTGCCGAGGTACTTGGTGGGCTTCTCCTTCGCGGCCGCTATACCCGCCTTCTGGGCCTCCTTCGTGGCCTCCGCCTGTGCCTGTGCCGTCGCGGCCATGAAGGCGATCAGCGCGTCCCGCACGGCCTGCTGTATGGGGTCGCTGGTGGCCCCGTCGAAGGTCATGCCGTTGATCACGGTCTTCACGACGACGCCCTGCCGCATGAAGGCGCGGATCGTGTCGGTGACGTCCTGATAGTTCCGCCCCAGCCGATCGACCCACCGCACGACGAGCGTGTCGCCCGCCCGAAGAATGTCGTGGAGCCTTCGCCCCTCCGCTCGCTCGGCGAGCGTCGTGGATAGACCGGAGACGCCATGGTCGGCGACCACCTGGTCGATCCGGAAACCCGCTGCTTCGGCCTGTGTGCGTTGATGGTCGAGCGTCTGGTCGGCGGTCGAGACGCGGGCATAGAGGACGGTCTTGGACATGGGCGTTCCTGTTCGTAAGGGTTATGTCCGATAGATCGCCTGTCCGTAGACCCAAGTCAACCCCTACGGACACCTTCGGAGTACTATCCGAGCATGTCCGCTGGGGCATACCCTTGCGGTCGTTGCTGGCGCGTCCCCATCGCTAGTCACCTATCGCCGTCGCACTGTGCGTGCTACCGGCTGCCCAACGAACTGGTTCGAAGGGGCTTTGCGCATGGAACTGGGAACATTCACCAAGACCTCACTCCGCCTCTGGCGTGGGCTTGCCGCCTACGTAACCAAGACACCCGAGCGGAAGTATACAGCGGCGGGGATCGGGCTCGGGTTCGGCATGGCCTTGATTTTCGTGCCCCCGCTGGGGATCGTGGCGTTCGGCGCTGCCATCACAGGTTGGGGGATCGTGGTGGCGATCGTGACGCTGTTCGGTGGTATGGTTGGGAACCGTTGGGGCGTCGAGCTTGAGCGACGCAGGGCAAAGAAGCCGTAGTACTACGGCGCATCGCGGGTTCGGAGCGGTCCTGACGAAGCACGAAGGGAGATCGGTGAGGGAACACGTGCGGTGGTGCCAGGGCGGCCGCAGGGGCACCGGGGGGTCTCGCGCCATCCGCAACGGTCGAGTTGGCGCCTCGGATTTTTCCACCGTTTTCGCGTCGGCCTCGTCACCCCGTGAATGCTACCGCGCCCCGCCCTCTTCCCCGTTGCGTTCCGCGCACCAATGGCTAGTTTCGCCCCATGGGGGACACGACCACCGACATGCACGCTCTGGACGCGCTGATCACCGAGGCTTCGGCTTCGGGCGGGTCGGAAATTGCCAACTACGGCATCTTCATTGAGCGCCTATGTGTCGCCCTTGGCCTGCCCACACCGGATATGGTTCGGGAAGAAAACCAGATGAACGACTACGTGTTACAGCGGAGGGTCGCCTTCAAGCACCCCGACGGAACGCGATCGGTCGGCCATATCGACTGCTACAAACGCGGGTCCTTCGTCCTCGAAGCCAAACAATCGGCGAAGCGCGGTGGAAGGCGGCCTAACCCCGCCCAATTGCCTCTCCTTCCGGAAGACGCCACCCAGCGCAAGCTCGGTCATGCCCGACGTGGTTCACGGGGTTGGGATCAGGTGATGCTGGCGGCCCGCAAGCAGGCGGAGGACTATGCCCGCGCCCTGCCCGTGGAACACGGCTACCCGCCCTTCCTGCTCGTCGTGGACGTGGGGCACGTGATCGAGGTCTATGCGGACTTCTCCGGACAGGGGAAGAACTACGCGCACTTCCCCGACCGGCAGACCTACAGGATCGGCATGGACGACCTTCGCGACCCGAAGGTGCAGGCCCGTCTCCGGGCGATCTGGAACGACCCCCACTCTCTCGACCCGACGAAGATTTCCGCCGAGGTCACACGGGACATCGCGGAGCGGCTGGCGCGGATAGCCAAGCGCCTGGAGGGCAGGCACGACCCGAAGGACGTCGCCGAGTTCCTCATGCGGTGCCTGTTCACGATGTTCGCCGAGGACGTGAAGCTGATCCCGGAGAAGGGCTTCCAGAAGCTCCTGGGGCAGATGAAGGACACGCCGGCCAACTTCGTGAACGCTCTGGAGACCCTCTGGGCCGTGATGGACGATGGCGGCTACGCGCCTCACCTCAACGCGGTCCTGAAGAAGTTCAACGGCTCGCTGTTCAAGAAGCGCACGGCCCTCCCGCTCGACCGCGACGATATCAACGAACTCTGGATCGCGGCCGGCAAGGACTGGTCGGACGTCGAGCCCGCCATCTTCGGAACGTTGCTCGAACGTGCTCTGGACGTCCGCGAACGTTCGCAGCTCGGAGCCCATTACACGCCCCGCGCCTATGTCGAGCGGCTCGTCGTGCCGACCATCATCGAGCCCTTGCGGGCCGACTGGGACCTCGTGCAGGGGCAGGTGAAGGAGCTTCGGGACAGGGGCGACCACGCCGCCGCGCTGAAGGCCGTGAAGGACTACCACCACAAGCTTTGCACGACGCGGGTGCTCGACCCGGCCTGCGGTACCGGCAACTTCCTCTATGTCAGCCTCGAACTGATGAAGCGGCTCGAAGGCGAGGTGCTGGAGGCGCTGGACGATCTCGGGGAGGAGCAGGGGCGGCTCGCCATGGAAGGCGAGACGGTGAACCCGCGCCAGTTCTATGGGCTGGAGCTGAACCCGCGTGCCGTGCCTATCGCCGACCTCGTGCTTTGGATCGGGTACCTGAAGTGGCAGCTCCGGACGGCCGGCGCCGCCTCGCTCTCGGAACCGATCCTGCACGCCTACGGGACGATCCGCCGACAGGACGCCGTGCTCGCCTACGACCGGCAGGAAATGCTGCGCGACGACAAGGGTAGACCGCTGTCCCGATGGGACGGTGTGACGCGGAAGCTGCACCCGATCACCGGCGAGCAGATACCGGACCCGGACGCGACCATTCCGCTCTACACCTACGTCAACCCCAAGCGTGCGCCTTGGCCGGAGGTGGAGTTCATCGTCGGCAATCCGCCCTTCATCGGCGGCAAGGACATGCGGGCCGAACTCGGCGATGGATACGCGGAGGCGTGCTGGAAGGCACGGCCGCACCTACCCGGCGGGGCGGACTTCGTCATGCACTTCTGGGACGAGGCGGCGGAGCGGGTCCTCCGGAAGAATGTCCCGGTGGTTGGATCGGGAACATTGGGTGGAAGCGGACTTGGCGAGCATCCCGTCGGTGGAGAGCGGGTGCTACGAAACCCGCTGCGGCGCTTCGGCTTCATCACAACGAACTCCATCACGCAGACCTTCTCGCGCCGTGTCATCGAACGCCACATGGCCGCCAAAGAGCCGCTGTCGCTGGTCTTTGCCGTGCCCAACCATCCGTGGATGAAGGCCGTCGACAAGGCCGCCGTGCGCATCGCCATGACGGTCGCCGAGAAGGGGGACAAGGAGGGCATGCTGGCGGAGGTCGTTTCGGAAGTCGACCTCAACACCGACACGCCGCAAATCGGGCTGGAGACGCGCGAGGGGAAGGTGCGGGCGAACCTGACCGTGGGGGCTGACCTCGCCGCCGCGAAGGCGCTCGTTGGCAACGACCTATTATCGAGCCCCGGCGTCAAGCTCCATGGGGCGGGCTTCATCGTCACTCCCGCGCAGGCGCGATCTCTCGGTCTCGGCGCGGTCGTCGGCTTGGAACAGCACATCCTCCCATACCGCAATGGACGGGACGTGGCTCAGCGCCCCCGTGGCGTCATGGTGATCGATCTGTTCCCCCTTGAAGCCGGAGACGTACAGACCCGCTTCCCGGCCGTCTATCAGCACGTCCTCGACAACGTGAAGCCCGAGCGCGACCAGAACAACCGGGCGAGTTACCGCGATCAATGGTGGATTTTCGGAGAGCCTCGGAGCGACCTAAGGCCCGCCCTCGAAGGATTGAGACGATACATCACCACCGTAGAGACGACACGACACCGAACCTTCCAGTTCCTCGACGCGAGCATACGGCCGGACAACAAGCTCGTAGCGATCAGTATTGCCACGGCTGAACACCTGTCCGTGCTGTCTTCGCGCCTTCACGTAACGTGGTCCATCGCCAAGGGTGCTTGGATGGGTGTGGGCAACGATCCGGTTTACGCCAAGAGCGAGACCTTCGACCCTTTCCCCTTCCCTCGATCGGTCGATCCGACCCTATCGCCTAACGATCTCCTACATGCCCAGCAGGAGCGGCTTCGGGAACTGGGGGAGCGCCTCGACGCCTTCCGCAAGCAGCGGATTGCCGAGCATTCCTTCCTGACCATGACCGGCCTCTACAACGCGCTGGAGCGGCTCAGGGAACTGGGGAACGGCTGCGACGTGCCGCCCCTCTCGGAGGCCGAGCGGGACGTGCATAGGGCCGGCCTGATCTCGGTCCTCAAGGAAATCCACGACGACATCGACCGCGCCGTGCTGGCGGCCTATGGCTGGGAGGACCTCATCCCCGAACTGGTCGGCAAGCCCGGCGCGACCCTGCCCTCCCAGCACAAGACGGACGCTCAGGAGAAGGCCGAGGAGGAACTGCTATCTCGGCTCGTGGCGCTCAACCTGGAGAGGGCTGCGGAAGAGAAGCGCGGCCTCGTGCGCTGGCTTCGGCCCGACTACCAGATACCGAGGCTCGGCGCGAAGGCCCCCAAGCCGGAGACCGGCGAGACCGGCATGCTGGACATCGCCCTACCCGACCTCACGGAACGCCTCAAATGGCCTGCGGACGGGCTGGAGCAGATCAGGCTGGTCCGCGACCTCCTCGCCAAGGCACCCGCACCCACGCCCCCGGAAGCCCTCGCCAGCGTCTTCGACGGACGCAGCACCCCCACCCGCCGCGCCCGCATCGCACAGGTACTGGAGACGCTGGTCGCCACCGGCATCGCCCGCACGGGGCAGGTGGAGGGGCAGACCCGATACTTCCTGCCTCGCTGAGGGCTTGCGCGGCCGGGCAAGACTGGGTTACAGACTGGGTCACAACAACCAAGCGGGCCTGATTTTCCCCTCAATGATATCAGCTACTTAGCGATCACCCTCGGCGCTCCGGGCCAATCCTCTCCTGGGCACCATTTGATCCTCGCTACCAATCGGATCAAATACTTAGGCCCAATCAGCATGATGCGCTTACCAGACTGTGCTGCAATGGTGTGCAACAATGCTCCTTCGGCTGGTCCGTCCAATGCGTCGCAAAGGCACCTCCAACGCTTAATTCGCTCAGCGCATTCCGGCTGACGTAAGTCCGCGCGACCACCAAATCGGGATCGCCGAACGCAGCGCGAACTCGCTTTCAGGATCGCCATTTCGTCCGACCCGACGATCCTGGCACCGAGTTGGACGACCGCCCCCGCCAGCGAAGCGAGCGGGCAAGTCTGAAGCGTGTCATCGATACGGCCGATGCACTGGAAGACGCCCCCGATATCACGCAGACACGGCTCGACAGTGGTCAAGCGATCGTTCGATCGGCGGCAATTCGGTCGTATCGCTGGCAGATGCGCACAGGGCGCTGCAGCGCTTTCCGTTGCAACGCTGGCGATCGAAGAGGATTCCCGGAACCGCCGCCTCCCAGACGTGGCGATGGAGGTGCACCCGGCACTCTTCCCGGCTGTCGGGCGTGCTGCTGCGGACGATCACGCCGATCTCGGCGCGACGGTAGCGCGCCTCGGGCGGCGACCCGTTTCCGGCAGGGCGACCGAGAGCTCGCCTATGAGCATCCTGCATCATCCATCCACCGCCACCACCTGAACCGGAGGGTGGACAGGCGATTGGAGGGAGACCGTCCGCGACGGTCTCCCCATCCGGCGGTCGGGCTCAGCCCGCCATGAAGCCCGATGCGCCGCGGCGCCAGTAGGTGGCGGTGAGGGTCTGGTCGCGGCCGAGCGCCCGCTCGTTGCGCCAGGTGTCGCGCACCAGCGACGCCGCGTCGGCCTCGCTGGCGAACCAGCCGAAGCAGGCGCGGTCGCGCGGCCATTCGACGGCCAGCACCGTCTTCGCCAGCCGGCCGTCGCTGCCCGCCGGAACACCGTTGCGGAGGATCCAGTGGATCTCGATGCCGGTGCGGTTGTCGACCGGCTGCCGCTCTGCCTCGTCGGCAACCTCGAGAAAGGCGACGCCGCGCGCAGCCGGCGGCAGCGTTTCCAGCAGGCGCGACAGTGCCGGCAGGCCGGTTTCGTCGGCCCCGAGCACATACCATTGCGCATCCATCGGGACGGGCCGGCCGACCGGCCCCATGATGCCGACCTTCATGCCCGCCTGCGCGGCACTGGCCCAGCGCGAGCCGACGCTCTCGCCTTCATGGATGAGGACGTCGACCTCCATCCAGCCGCCATCGACGTCGAGCCTGCGGATCGTGTAGGCGCGCGCCGTCGGCTTGCGGTCCTGGGGTGGCCAGGCCGCCAGGCCGTTGGCGCCAAGCGTCGGCCAGTCGGGCTCGGGGACGGCCCTGGTGGGAAACAGCATGCGCACATGCATGCCGCCGAAGCGGGCGAAGCGTTCGAGATCCTCGCCAGCCAGCCGCACCCGTTTCATCCGCGGCGTCAGGTCCGTCACGCCGACGACGGTCATCTCGCGGAAGGGGGCAAGGCGCGTGTCGTCCTCGAGGTCACCTTCCCAGCGGATGACCGGCGACTCCGCCTTCGCATAGACCTGCACCGCCGTGGCCAGCAGGTCCTTGACGCGGGCAAGCCCTTCCCTTTCCAGGGCGTGCGCGCTCATGCGCAGGCGTCCCGGTTCGATGTCGAACCTGCCCTTGCCGAACGGAAACGCAAACTCGACGTGGTTGTCGGACTTCACGGATCGGGCCTCGAAACTCGCAAGACGTTCCTCGATGCCGGGCAGGTAGGCCGGCAGGTCGCGGAGGTCCACATGGGCCTGGCTTTTCAGCGGGGTCATCATCGTGCTCCCGTCCCTCAACCGCCCAACCGGCCGGTCAGCGCCAGCTTGAAGGTGCGGCCCTTGCCCTGCTCGATGTCGCTCGTCGTCGCCCAGCCGGTCTGCGGATCGGTGTAGGCCTTGTCGAAGACGTTTTCGACGCTGGCATCGAGGCGGTAGTTGTCGTTGATGTCCCAGTTGGCGAAGACATTGACGAGATCGACACGCGGATAGACGCGGCTGCCGGTCGAGAGCACCCGCGTCACCTCGCCGATGCTCTGGTACTGCAGACCCCAGGTGAGGCGGTCTTCCAGCGCACGGAAGCCGATCGTGACGCCGACATTGTCGAGCGGGGTGTTGGAGAGCTTGTCGCCGGCATAGACGCCGTCCTTCATCACCGCATCGATGAACGAGGCGCCGGCGCTGAGATAGCCGCGGCCATAATCGTAGACGCCTTCGAGCTCGATGCCGCGCAGCCTAGCCGTGCCGACGTTGAGCGAACGGGTGACGCCGCCCGACGCGACGGTGGCGATGTAGTCCTCGACGTCGGTATGTAACAGGTTGACCTTGGCGCGGAACATGTCGCCCGCAGACAGGACGTCGTCATAGCGGAGGTTGACGCCGGCCTCCCAGGTGC
This sequence comes from Aquibium carbonis, assembly GCF_003970795.1. Taxonomy (GTDB): domain Bacteria; phylum Pseudomonadota; class Alphaproteobacteria; order Rhizobiales; family Rhizobiaceae; genus Aquibium; species Aquibium carbonis. The sequence goes on from NZ_RWKW01000015.1 coordinate 16,102, forward strand.
TGGCCACTTCCGGCTTCAGCAGCAGGTTCGGCTCATAGCCCGAATTGTGCGAGCCGTTCTGTCGGAAGACGTCCTGAAGATGCGGCGTGCGATAGCCTTCCGCATAGGTGCCGTAGACCTGAAGCCCCTCGAACGGGGTGACGCCGACGGTAACGCGCGGGGAAAAGCGTTCGCCCGACAGCGAGACATCCTGCGATGGCTCCGTCAACGTTGCCTTCGAGGTGCCGTCGAGACGATATCCATCGTAGCGAAGAGCGGCGGTCAGGTCGAGCCAGCGGGCATGCTTGCCCTCCCACTGCACGAAGCCGCCATAGGCCTGCTGCTCGCCCTTGCCGAAGTGATCGGCATCGGATTCGCCGGAGAGATAGGCGTAGTCCACGCCGTAGGTCAGCGTCTGCTCCAGGCCCGCCGCCTCGAAACGGGACGCGTTGCGCAGATCGAATCCGGTGGTGGCGACATCGTAGTAGCGGCTGTTGCCGATCGCCGACTGGGGCCAGACCTGCGACTGATCCGAGCGCGTGGCGCTGTGATAGGCGTTGGCGGCGAAGTCCACATAGGCGTTGTCCTGGGGATTGAACGTGTAGCCCGCGGTGTAGTTCTCCACCCGCGTCTTCGTCTCGTAGCGGCTCAGCGTCGACGAGGCCGAACCGCTCGAACCGGAAATGACGTCGTCATAGTCCTGGACGACCGCGCCGAGCTTCACCTCGTGCCCATCCGCCGGACGGAACGTCGCCTTGCCGAACCCGCTGAGAACGTCCTCGCCGGTCCAGCGGACGAGATCGCCATTGCCGTCCTCGTACTCGTCGCTGCTGCGCCAGACGAGATTGCCGATGATGTCGGCATCCTCGTTGAGGCGATAGGCGCCGGTGGTGCTGGACAGCCAGCCCTTGCCGTTGGTCTCGTAGCGCAGCTTCTCGCTCAGCGCCCATGTCTCGCCGGCGCGCAGGAAATCGGACGCGGACTTCGTCTCGAACGCGACCACGCCGCCGATCGCGCCTGTGCCGTAGGCGTTGGAAACCGGCCCACGGATCACGGTGACCTGCTTGAGCAGTTCCGGCTCGATGAAGAAGGACCCGGAGCCGTGTCCGACGCGCCAATAGTCCTGCCGCGCGCCGTCGAGCGTGACGGCGACGCGGCCATATTGCTGGAGGCCGCGAATGTTGATCGCGGTGGATGGATCGTCGCCGCTCATCGCGGCGCTGACGCCCGGCACCTGCCGGAAGAGATCGGCCGCGGTGACCGCCTGCATGCGCGCCAGCTCCTCGGACGAGACGAGGCTCGTGCCTGACAGCGCGTCGATGACGGCCTGGGACGCCATGGTGGCCGAAATGGTGAGGCGGTCCAGAAGCGTGGTCGCGGTCGGGGCGGACGCCTGCACGACGGCTTCCGCCTCGGCCTCCACGTCCACGCCTTGCGCGATCGCGATCGGTACCGCGCCGCATGCCATCACGGCGGCGAGCGCCGTGCTCTTGAGAAACTTCGCGTCGTTCATGGGAAAAGCCCGCCCCTGTCTGGTTGTCAGTCGGCTGGCGGGCAGGAAGGGCACTGGCTGGCGTGGTCGATGTTCTCCTATAAAACATGATAAAGCTTGTCAACTTATTAGAGACGGGTCAAAGGAGGCCTCATATTGGTGCGTTGCCCCTTTCCATCCGCCTGTCGAGGACCCCACGATGTCGATCCATCCGCTCACCTCCGCCTGCCGCTTAGCGCGCCTTTCCGGCCTGCTGCTGGCCTGTCTGCTCGCGAGTTCGCAGGCGAAGGCCGAACCGGAAGCACCCGTCCTCGACGCATTCGGCCAGACGGTCCCCACGGGCGAGCCGCGGCGGATCGTGACGCTGGGATCCGACGTGACGGAGATCGTCTACGCCCTCGGCGAGGGCGAGCGGATCGTTGCCGTGGACCGTGGCAGCCAGTTTCCCGCCGCCACCGCAAGCAAGGCCAATGTCGGCTATCGCCGCCGGCTGACAGCGGAGGGCGTCGCATCGCTGTCGGCCGACCTGATCCTGGCGGCCGAGGACATCGGGCCGCAGGAGGCGGTGGAGGTGCTGCGCGAGCTGAAGGTTCCGATCGTCTTCGTTCCCGAGGATCATTCGGGCGAAGGCATCCGCCGCAAGATCGAGATCATCGCGCGGGCCTTGTCGCGGGACGCGAGCGGCCAGGCGCTCGCGGCCTCGGTGATCGAGAAGCTGGAAGCGGCGAAGGCGCTGACCGCCGGCATTCCGGCAGAGCAGCGCAAGACGGTGGTGTTCTTTCACGGCCTGATCCGCCTGACGGCCGCCGGCAGCGGCACGGCCGCCGACGCGATCATCAAGCTCGCGGGTGGCCGCAATCCGATGGACGAGGTCTCCGGCTACAAGGCCGCCTCGGAAGAGCGGCTCGTCGAACTGGCGCCGGAGGTGATCCTGATGATGGGCGACGGCCAAGGCGGGCCGACGGCGGAGGAGGTTTTCTCGAACCGGGCGCTCGCGGCGACGCCTGCCGGCCGGACCCGGTCGCTGATCGTGCTGGACGGAGCCTACATGATCGGTTTCGGGCCGCGCACGGCCGACGCGGTGCGCGATCTCGCGACGGCGCTCTACGGCGACCGGGGCGGCGTCGGGCCGGATTGAGCCGCGGCGCCGGCTCAAGACCTGGCGGACGCCTTGGACCCGGCCGCGACGCCCTCAATCTGTCCGGATGCGGGCGGCTCAGGCCTCGAGCACGGTTCGCACCTTTTCGCGCAGCCATCGATGGGCGCCGTCACCGTCGTAGCGGCGGTGCCAGTACATGCCCATGTCCAGCTCGTCGCCTCCGACCGGCAGTTCGAACAGGTCGAGGCCCAGGCTTTCGGCCGTGATGGCGGCGAATTGCGACGGCATGGAGCCCATCACATGCCCCCCGGCGACCGCGAGCGCCAGCGCATGGAAATGCGGCATCGTCAGCACGATGCGTCGCTTCCGCCCCCTGGCATGCAGCGCCGAATCGATGGCGGTGGACAGGCCGCCGTCGGTCGAACAGATGACCTGCGGCAGCGAGCAGAACAGATCGAGCGGCACCGCCTCGCCCGCCTTGATACCGGCCTTTGCCAGATCGGGCTGCCCTTTCTTCGCGGCCACGACGAGCCGCGACTTGAACAGGAACTGGAATGCCGCCCATTCGGGTATGTCGACGGGTGGCGCCAGCGTCAGATCGATCGTCCCCTCCGAGAGCACGTGCGGCATCGCGCGCGGGCCGCCGTCGAGAAACTGCAGCAGGACGTTCGGGGCCTCCGCCAGCACGCGCCGGGAGAGGTCGGGCATCAGCATGGTCGAGAAATAGTCGGATCCCAGCAATCGGAACGTGCGCCTGGCGATGGAGGGATCAAAGGTCGAGTGGTCGGAGAACACCTGGTCGATGCGGTCCAGGGCCTCGCGCACCGCGATGCCGAGCGCGAGCGCCCGCGGCGTGGGAACCATGGCGTTGCCTTCGCGGACGAAGAGCTGATCGCCTACGAGGTGGCGCAAGCGATTGAGCGCGGCGCTGACGGCCGGCTGGCTGAGGCCGATGCGTTCTCCCGCCCTGGTGACGCTGCGCTCGACCATCAGGGCGTCGAACACCCGCAGCAGGTTCAAGTCCAGCGAAGCAATATTCATGGTGTCGATGGGCCCGATACAATCGTTCGATTTCCAGCATGTCGAAGCGGAGCGCTATCTTCAAGCGCGGCCTGATCCGGGCCTGCCATCGCAACGGGAGGTATTCGAATGGCCATTTTCGTGCTCGTCCACGGCGCCTGGCACACGGGCGAGCTGATGCGACCCGTCGCCGACCGCATGGCCGCCGAGGGCCACGAGGTGCACACGCCGACGCTGGCCGGCAACCGGCCCGGCGACCCGGCCGATGTCGGCCTCGAGGAGGCCATCGGTTCGCTTGTGGCGTTCGTCGACGGCCACGACCTCGCGGACATCGTCCTCGTCGGCCACAGCTACGGAGGCATGGTCATCACCGGCGCCGCCGACCGGCTGCGCGCCGGCGCGATCCGCCGGCTGGTCTACTGGAATGCCTTCGTGCCGAACGACGGCGAGGCGTTGAACGATCTCGTGCCGGACTTCTTCCTGGCCATGTTCGACGAGATGGCGAAGACGAACGGCACCGTCATGATGCCGTTTCCGATCTGGCGCGAGGCGCTGACGAACGACATGTCCGGGGCGGACTCGGCGGCGGCCTATGCCAGGTTGGTGCCCCAGCCCTACCGGACCTTCACGGACAGGATCGCCCTGTCGCGCCCGCCCGCGGCTTTCGAGATTCCCAAGTCCTACATCAACTTCACCGAGGATACGGGCATGCCGCACGCCATGCCCTGGCACCCGCGGCTGTCCCAGAAGCTCGGCCTGTTCAGGCTCGTCCAGGCTCCCGGCAGCCATGAAGTGTGCTTCAGCAATCCCGAAGGCGCCGCCCGGGCGATACTGATCGCCGGTCGGGACTGACGGCGAGGCGCCCGCCCACCGCGTCCGGCGCAGACGGTTTCGTCCCACCGTTCCGGCGCGTTTCCGGCGCGAACCGGGAACAAGCCGAAGCCGCGCGAATTGTGGCTGGCGGCGAGGCGCACGCGAGCAGCCTGCCGGCGGAGACGAAGGAAAGCACATGGACGAGAGGATGCCGCGGGGCGACGCTCCAGACGGGCCACGGCCCGCCAGCGGACGCGGCTGACCGATGCGCGCCGCACGAGAGGACGAAGGCCCGGCCGGCGCGGGCGAAGCGAAGGCGCCCGCCGACCTCACCTATGCCACCGACGCCGAGCCCGGCATCCGCCGCCGACGCGCCGGCAAGGGTTTCACCTACATCGCACCCGACGGTGCGCGGCTGGCCGATCCGGCCGTCCGAGACCGCATTCGCGCGCTGGCCATTCCACCCGCCTGGACGGATGTCTGGATATCGCCTGATCCAGACGGCCACATGCAGGCCACGGGACGCGACCAGAAGGGACGGAAGCAGTATCGCTATCATGCCGGCTGGACGGCGCACCGGGACGAAACCAAGTTCGCGTCCCTGACGGCCTTCGCCTCGTCCTTGCCGAAGATCCGCGACCGGATCGACCGCGACCTCCGGCAGCCGGGCATCACGCGCGAGCGCGTGCTGGCTTCGGTGGTCTGGCTCCTGGATCGAACCCTGATCAGGATCGGGAACGAAGCCTATTCGCGCGAGGGCGAGAGTTTCGGGCTGACGACGCTGCGCAACCGGCATGTGACGGTGGAAGGCCAGCGGATCCGCTTCGCCTTCGTCGGCAAGTCCGGGCGGGCGTGGAAGCTGACCCTGTCGGACCGGCGCATGGCCCGGATCCTGGCCAAGGTCGAGAACCTGCCGGGTCAGCACCTGTTCCAGTATCTCGACGAGCAGGACCAGAACCGCCTCATCCACTCCAACGACGTGAATGCCTATCTGCGCGAGACGGCGGGGCCGGACTTCACGTCCAAGCATTTCCGAACCTGGGCGGCGACCACGGGTGCGGCCATCCTCTTCGCCGAACGCGAGAAGCCGGCGACCGGACGGGAACTCGCCCGCGCGACCAACGAGGTGGTGGATGCGGTGGCGGACCGATTGCGCAACACCCGCGCGGTCTGTCGCCGCTGCTATGTCCACCCCCTGGTATTCGAACGCTGGGAGGAAGGCACGCTCGGCGAGGAAATCCGCCAGATCCGCCGCCGCAGCCGCCGGCCGCTTCGCGGCCTGAACGATGACGAGTCGACCGTTCTTCGCTGGCTCAGGCGGCAAGGAGAAGGGGACGGAGGACGTTGATGGCCGAACGGGCCAAACGCGCCAGACGTCGGGAAACGGCGCCCGTCAGGAACATCGACGCCATCTCGCGGTTATGGAGGAAAACGCGAGGCACGTCCCATGAAAGCCAATGACCGCGAGACCGGCGCACGCAAGCTCGAGCCGCATCCCCGACGCGACCAGACCGACCAGAACGCCGGCATGCCCATGAAACCACGGCCCTACGGCCTGACCGAACCTGTCGACGACCCGCGGACGGATGACCGACCGGACACCGCCGAGCGATAGAGCCGCCCACCCCGGGCAGATGATGGCCGCGTCGATCGACGGCCGATGGCTGGCTAATCCGTCCAGTATTCCCTGATCCAGGGGCTCGGACGGCTCCAGTTCCGCAGCGAGCCCCGGTAGCCTGCGATGGCTTCGTCCATGTGCGGGCGGCCATGGAAGCAGAGCACCCGGCACCCTTCCGGCTGTTTCGGCGTCAGCAGGAAGTTGAGCGGAAAGGGCGGGATCGCGTCGTACTTGAAGCTGCAGACCAGATGGCCCGGGAGATAGGACAGCGCCCCGTGCCTCAGCGCCGTCATGGACGTGTAGAACTGCTCGCTCCCCTTGTGGCGCGCGATCGCGCCTTCCGGGTCGGCGGCGAAATCGTCGTACAGATAGGGATGCAGCACGGGATCGAAGCAGAACACCGATCCGTGGCCACCCGGCTTTCCGCGCCGCTGGTAGCGCCATTCCTGCCGCATCACGACCTTGTCAGGCGCATGCTGGACGATGGGCTCCAGCGGGCCGGTGATCACGACATCGAGGTCGAAGCCGAGGAGAGGGCCCGTCATGCCCGCCAGCCCGGGGCGAAACAGCGATACCTTGCGCCAGGCGCCCTTTCGACCGGGCTGGCTCATGCCCGCGATCAGCGCCGCCTCGAACGGCTCCACCGGCAACGGGTGCACCTCGATGCCTGGCATCAGGCCGGCAGCATCGTCGGTGAAACACAAGAAGCGCACGCCGCCGGACACCCATCGCCTGACACCGGCATGGAGGCGGTTGACGTCGGTGGCCGAATATTTCGCCCCCCACTTCATGCACGCCACGTTCAACACTGTTCCATCGGTCCCGAAATGTTGTTCGGCTCATTTTCCCTGCGGGAGGCAGCTTGACTGAACTCGCGGCCGCGCTGCTTGTTCCGTCTGATCAAAATGAGCCTGGAACCGCAATCAACCAGATGTTGTTTTTGCATCGGGGGCGCGGGTGGCGGCCATAAAAACCGGGATCGGCGCAGACTTGCCGCCTGCCCGCTCGGTCCGCCAGAAGCGCGTCGGCGTTTCAGAGATGCCAGAAGTCGCGGACGAAGGGCGCCTGCTTCAGGTGCCCATAATGGCTGGCCAGGACGTGGCGCGGCTTGGCCTCACCCGAGAAGGAGACGATCGCTTCGCCGATGCCTGGCAGCCGGGCCTTGCCCCAGCGCGCGGTGGTCAGGCCGAGACGGGCTGCCTGTCGCCCGAGCACGAAACTCGGTGAACGAGCGGCGCAGTCGACGCGGAAGATCAGGACCTTGCCGTCGGGAAAGAAATCCATCGGCCTTCCCGCGAAGTTGTGCTCGAGCCAGCGCTGTTCGCTGAACTTGTTGTGGTCGCGACCCGGATAGAGCGACGACCAGTGCTGCGGATTTTCGATGAACCGGTCCCAGATCTCGCGATGATGCCCGACCTTGACCCGGTAGACGGCGCCATGGCCGCGCGATCGCGACCGGCTCGCCCGGTGGCGCGCGATGATGAAGGTCTTCTCGGGATCCCGTGCCAAGAAATCCAGGCTGTCGACGATGACGATGTCGATGTCGAGCGACACCACGTAGTCCTGCGGGCCGAGACCCAGGAAGCCTTCGGAAAAAGTGTGGATCTTGGGACCGTTTCCGACCATGGCGCGCTCCGGAATCGGCACCACGACGATGTCGGGATGAAGCCCTTCCGGGTCGTCGGTCACGCAGTGGAACCGATGCGGGATGGACAAATGCCGCCCGACGCTCGCCCGAAGGATGTTGACCTCCTCGGCGTCGTAGCGCGTGCCCCACTTGTAGCAGACGATGTTCAGGAAAGGTATCAAGACTGCCGCTTCCGCCGGGTGTCCATGCGCCGATCGCCGTCCGGGCGTTTCCGGTCGAGGCCGCTGAATACAGCGATGAGCGGAACCAATCAACGTCGCGACCCGTTCGCGCACCGCGAGACCCGGGCTTCGCAACGCGCGCGACGCGTTCTTGACCCCATTCAACGGCTGGTGCAATGCAGAAAACCCGCCCGACGGGACCAACGAACCCGAAAGCAGGTGGTGCCGGTCGAAACGGGGCGGGCGAGGCGACCGATCATGAAGGATGAGAGGGCAAGCACGATGTCCGGAACCGGTCCCAGCGCCAGCCGAATCAGGTCGACGCCGTTCTTCATCGAACTGGACCGGCGCATCGCCGCCATGGGCGGCCAGTTCAATGCCCACCTCCATCTCGACCGCGCCGGAACCTACCACGACACGGTCGACATGCTGGCCGGCAAGGGCAAGCACGACGGCGCCTATCTGTCGCTGGCCGGCAAGCACGCCCTCATTCCGATGATCCACGCCAGCCCGCTCTATGACCGCGACAATCTGATGGCGCGGGTCGGCGGCTATCTCGAGGACATGGCGGCGATCGGCGCCACGCGCGCCGACACCGTCGTCGACACCACCGCCGACAGGGTTGGGACCAGCGCGCTCGATGCGCTTCTCGAGCTCAAGGAGAGCCTGCGCGGGCGGCTCGATTTCCAGGTGGGCGCCTATTCGCCGCTCGGCAACCCGGTCGCCGAACCGCACCGCTGGGACCTCCTGGTCGAAGGCGCGGAGCGTGCCGATTTCATCGGCCTGCTTCCGGAGCGCGACGACCGCGCCGTCTATCCGGACAACATCGGATTTCGAGAATGCTGCCGACGCGGAATCGAGCTGGCGACCCGGCTGCAGCGCAAGATCCACATCCATGTCGACCAATCCAACCACCAGCACGAAGGCGGAAGCGAAACGGTCGTGCAGGTGGCGCGCGAACTCGGCGCAGGGATAGCCTGGGACGATGAGCCGCTGATCTGGCTGATCCACGTCATCTCGCCGTCGACCTACGAGGAGACGCGCTTCCGGAGGCTGGTCGACGATCTCGCCGAGCTCAACATCGGCATCATCACCTGCCCATCCGCCGCGATCAGCATGCGGCAGGTCCGGCATTTCACCTCGCCGACCTTCAACTCCATCGCGCGGGTGCTCGATTTTCTCGCCGCCGGGCTCCATGTCCGGATGGGCTCGGACAACATCTGCGACATCACCTCGCCCATGGGCACGATCGACCTGATCGACGAGCTTTTCGTCCTTTCGAATGCCTTGCGGTACTATGACATCGACGTCCTCGCCACCCTGGCGGCCGGCAGGCGCGTCGATGCGGCGGCGCGGGACCGCATCCGTCGTCACCTCGCCGACGACGCCGACATGGCGGCGGCGGCCGTGGCTGGAGCGTCACGGCAGAGCATCTGAGCCGCGCTGCTCAGGCGAGGAGGTTTTCCTTCAGGAACGTCCCCAACTCGCCTTTCCGCTGCAGGAGGTAGAGCAAGGCGTGGTCCTTGAAACGCTCGTCTCCCTTGAGGATGGCCGAATCGATCAGCGTCTTGATCTCGGCCGCGCCCATGGCATCGCGCTGCTTGCGCGCGGAATAGGCGAGGACGATCGTCGTCGCGCCCTCGCGGGCCTGCAGGCCTGCGCAAAGCCGCAGCACCTCGGTCAGATGCGGATGGTGGGACGGACGGTCCGCGCCGGCTGCGAGAACCCTCGGCCAGCGATTGACGATCGCGGCGCAGATGGCCGGGATCGCGCCCGCGCTGGTGCCGAGCGCGACAACCCGGGCGTTGCCGCGCGCGCTGGCGTAGGTCTCCAGCCACCGCGCCGCCGCCTCGATCGTATCGCCCACACCCGGTATCCCGAACAGGTAGTGGCGGCGGCTCGGATCGCGCAGCACGAGCAACTCGCATTGCGCCGGATCGAGCGCGCACAGGATATGGTAGGTCGGCGCCGTCAGGCGCATGGCGCGGCTGGAAAACCCGACAACCAGCGTCTTGCGGGCGCTGGCGCCGCGATGCGGCGCATGAAACAGATCCACATTGGGTCCGACTTCCTCCCGAACCCAGGCCAGCGGATCGGCAGCCGCGGCGATGGTCGCTTCGAACTCGCGCCGCATGGAGGCGCGCCGCCGCGCGATGCGCAGCGACAGGATCGGATGCCTCAGCAGCGCCGCCAGCGTCGAGGCGCCGCCGCGATGCTCGATCAGCTGCTTCAGTTCGGCCGGCGTCGATATGGTTTCGGCCGTGTGGCGGGCGGCCTCGAACGCGACCTCGCTCGTGGCGGAACGCAGGAAGTCCGGCGTGATCGCCTGGCGATCGGCCATGGTTCCGGTGACGAGATCCAGCACGGCATCCCGGTCCGTCGCGTCCCTGGCCTGGCCGAACGGCGGCTTGACGGAACAGCCGAGTTCGACGAGGCAGGCCGCCATGCTGCGGACCGTGTCGAAGTGCCGGACAGCCTCGTCAGGCAGCTTGAAGCCGACCATGGCCTCGGCCGCGAGGAAAATGCGGACGCTGGAGAGCGAATCGCCTCCGATGGCGGCGAAACTGTCATCGATGCCGACCTCGGGAACGTCGAGTTCGTCGGCCCACAGAGCCGCGAGCGCCGCCTCGAGTTCATTCGTCGGCCGTGCCGGGCCGGGGCCGGAGACCTGCCGCGCCGCGAACAGGGCCGCGACATCCTTGCGCAGGACCTTGCCCACGGGGGACTTGGGCAGGCTTTCCACGGCCATGAAGTGGCGCGGTATCTTGAACGCCGCCAGTTGGCCCCCGACGAAGGATCGTACGTCCTGGTGGGTGACGATCGCCCCGGGGCGGATGACGACGGCGACGCCGAGATCCTCGCCCAGCGTGGGGTGGACGACCGGGAACGCGGCGGCATCCTCGATGCCGGGATGACCCAGGAGCGCCTCCTCGATCTCGTAGGGGGAGATCTTCTCTCCGCCGCGGTTGATCAGTTCCTTGGCCCTGCCCGTGAGGAAGAGGTCGCCGTCGGCGTCGAGACGGCCGAGATCGCCGGTGTAGAACCACCCGTCGCGGAAGGCTTCGGCATTGGCCTGGGGATCGTTCTCGTAACCGGCGAACACGTTTGCGCCGCGGATGGCGACGTGCCCGCTCTGGCCCGCAGGCAGCGCACGCCCTTCGGCGTCCAGGATCGCCACGAGCGTGCCGCAGGACGAGCCGGTGGAATTGGGCTTGCGGACTGCCGGGGGCAGGCGCGTGGAGGTGATGAGCGGCGACGCCTCCGTCATGCCGAAGGTCTGGATGACCGGCACGCCGAAGGATGCTTCGAGGTCAGCCATCCACTGCGGCGGCAGCGCCGCCGCCACCGAACGCAGGAAACGCAGCGACGACCCGCGTGGCGGTGTCTCGGCGTTCATGGCGTGGTGATACAATTCGCGAAGCGTGGCGGGAACGCCCTGGAACCAGGTCGGCCGGAACCGCGGCAGCAGGTCGAAGAAGCGAGCCGCATCGAACCCGCCGGCCACGACGACCGAGCCGCCCGACATCAGCGGTGCAAGCAACAGGTCGACGATACCGCCGATGTGGTGCTGCTCCCACATGCTCAGGACGCGATCGCCAGCGCCGAGATCCATCGAGCGGACGACGTCGGCAGCCCCTGCGCACAGGTTGCGATGGGTCAACGGCACCAGCTTGCCCCTGCCGGTCGTGCCCGACGTGGTCAGCACCATCGCAACGTCGTCCGGGCCCGGTGAGACCGCGCTGTCCGTCGACGCGCCGTCCCCGCCGAGAAGCTCCCCCGACGGAATGACGGCAAGCCCCAGTTCCCGGGCGGCGGCGACCGCGGGCCCGCAGGCCTGCGTATCGGCCAGGAGCAGCCGGACACCGGAATGGGTAAAGTTGGCGCGGTGTTCGTCGCGGGTGAAAGCCGGGTTGAACGGTACGGCCGTGCAGGCAGAGCAGGCGGCCAGCAGGGCGACCGACATGTCCGGTCCATTCGGCATGACGATGCCAAGCCGGGCGCCCCGGTCGACGCCTCTCGCCCGCAGGCGTCCAGCGAGCATGGCGATACGCCGGTCGAGTTCGCGATACGTCGTCTCGCCATGGTCAGGCGAGAGCAAGGCAACCGCATCGCCATACTGCGCTGCCGCCTGTTTCAGCACGGACGCAATGTCGGGCGCTGCGAGGACGGCGGGGTTCATTCGGCTTCCGCAGGGCTCGTGGCGATCCTGCCGCTCTTGATCCGGTCCCAGAGCGGCTGGATCGTGCGGTCTTCGGATCCGTTCAGCATTCGCTCGCGCTCAAGCCAGCGTTGGAGGTTGCGCTTGGGCCGGTTGCGGTTGCAGATGCTGCCGCGCGCGACCTTCTCCGTCATCTCGTCGAGCGACTTCGCCCAGTAATGGTTGATGCGCAGGACGGCGTAGCTGACGGTCACGCCGCGATCCCGCTGGCGCGCCGGCCTGCGGTTCTCGTCCAGCACCTCGCCGGCCCACAGGAACTTGGGCTTGTGAACGTTGTAGCGTCGCACCATGCGCGGATTGACGATGCTCTTTCCATCGCGCGACCAGCCGGTGACATAGTCGCTGCGATCCTGCGACTTGCCGTGGTCGAAACGGTCGTCGATGGCGCCCGCGAGATCGAGGCAGCGCGTGTAGGCCTCGATCACCGGTCCCTCCGGCCGTGTCCGGTGGCCCGAAGAGCCGAACAGCACCCAATAGACGAAGATCGCCGCGACGTCGGTGTAGTCGCGCAGCACGTCGGGGAGGTCACGGCCGGACGGGCTGTAGAGAAACTCGTCCAAGTCGATGAAGGCGATCCATCGCGCGCGGTCACGGTTGTTGCGGATGCAATGGTTGTAGGCGGGCACCTGCGCTTCCGTCGGCCAGTCGGTCACGGTGACCAGCCCCCGGCGGATCCATGGTTCGAGCACCTCGGCCCAGTTGTCATCGCTGGCATCGTTGTAGAGGAAGAAGTGCTGGACCCCGACGCCATAGTGGAAGGTGAGCCACTCCTCCAGATAAGGGCCTTCGTTCTTGAAGATGGCGCACACGGCGAGTTCGAACTCGAACGCGGCCTTCCGGTTGCGGCGGGCGGCGATCCAGCCGCCGACGAGGCGGACGATCGGCTTCATCGGCCCGCGAGCCCGGCTGGGGCGTGGGGATCGACGACGGCGGCGGAAACCTGCATCGCGCCGGAGTTCAAAATCCGCCCTCGATATCGCGCTGGGCGCAATAATCCGTCAGGAGCCGCTCGCGGTGCCACTCCTGCGCCATGGGCGCGTCGGCGTATTCGTGGAAGCAGGGCGTGCCGAGCGTGAAGTGTAAAAGCTTGGCCTCGGGATTGGGCCCGAACTCGTCGGGAAGCCAGTTCCATGCCTTCGGCAGTTCGCCGATGAGGCTGTCGTCGAGCCAGGTGAAGCGGTGAAGCTGGGCGCCGGTTCCGTTCGCCACGAACTCCGGCGTCACGACGCTGTTGGCCGGGTGCCCGCAGTTCCACAGCACCACGCTCGACCAGTTCTTTCGCGGATAGTCCTGATTGACGGAGCCGAGATACTTGGTCTGCGCCTTGGTCTTGTAGTCGTGGTGAACGCACATGACCGCCTTGGAATCGTCGCGCAGGTCCCAGAGCTTGGCGATGTCGTCGCGCAGGATCATGTCGCCGTCGATGAACAGCGCCCAGCCCTTGTAGTTCATCAGGTGCGGCACGAGAAACCGCGTGTAGATGAAGTGGTTGGAACCATCGCCATGCCGCTCCGAGTAGGACTTCAGGTTCTTGAGAGCGAGCGGCGTGATCGAGACGACATCGCTGGAATGCCGGATGATGCTGTTGACGCAGACATGAAAGGCGATCGCCTCTCGCGGATCGAAGCCAATGAGAACGTTGATCATTTCGGCATCCATGCAGTTCGAAGATCGGGTTGGCCGTGCGCCGGCGAACGATCGTGGCGACCCCGGCAATCTAGCTGAAGAACGGCGGTGGGTACATGTGGTTCGACGCGCTCAGCCACGAACGAACCCCGCAGCCTCTATTTCCGCAAGGGTTCGGATTTCGCGGTCCAGCGCCATGGCGTCGCGCCCTGTCGAGCGCTTGTGGAGCCAGGCTTCGCAGCGCAGCCTCGCGGTCTCGACGGGCGCGTTGCGCCGCAAGCCGGCTATGCGGCGGTCGACGAGGTTGCGCCCCACGAACGCCCCCAGCCGCGCCAGTTCGACGTCGTCGCGCATCAACCGCGCATAGTCGACGAGAATGCGGCGGTGGGACGGCGCGGCCGTATAGGCGTCGAGCATGCAGCGATTGTACGCTTCCCAGGCGCGGAGCACGTGAAGGCCGCGGAGGGGGGCGTATCGCCGTCGCTTCAGATAGTGCGCATGCACCTCGCGGACGTCGCGGAAGACGCAGACCAACCGGTGCTCAGGCAGGACCGCCTTCCAGAAATCGTAGGTGAGGCAGGTCCGGGGATCCTTGAAGCCCCAGGCGGGATCGCGAGCACCCGCCGCCTCCACGAGCGCTTGGGCGGCGACCCGCAGGTCGGGCGTCACGCCGGCCAGGTCGAGCCGGTCCACCACGCGGATGCTCGGTGCTTCCCCGCAGTCAAGCAGGCGCTTGTTGAGCCGGTTGGTGTCTTCACGCTCGAAATGATTGCCGAGGTCGTAGGTTTCGGCGCTGTCGTCTTCCACCATCCGGATGCCGGAATGGTGCAGGATCTCGCTGACCAGCGTGGTTCCCGACTTGTGCATGCCCAGCACCACGCAGATTTCAGGCATCGGATCCATAAGGCCCACTCTGTCCATGACGACCGGCGGCAGCCCGGTTGGAAGCGACAATCCCGGGATCGCAAGACCGTTCCCATTCGCCTTGACACCGCACACATATTCGGTGGATCAACGCGATGGAAGCGATTTGTCCCGTACTCGCCCGGCGGCAGAAAAGGCTCATGCCGGTATTCGACATCAACGGTCGCAGGATCCTGTTCATCCACATCCCGAAGAACGCCGGCACGAGCGTCTCGGAATATCTCGGCCGCCACGCCCCGAAGCGATTCGACATGCCGATGCAGGTCTACGGGCGACGGCTGAGACCGCGTCACCTGCACGGGGCCGCGCTCGAGCAGATCTTCTTTGCCGGCATGTTCGACTATGCCTTCATGGTCGTGCGCAACCCGCTGTCGCGGATCCTGAGCGAGTACTCGTACCAGCGCAAACAGGTCGGCTTTCACTGGCAGAACTTCGTCGGTTTCGACCGCTGGCTGGACTACAGCCTGCAGCGGCGCGCGCGGAACGCCTGGTTCAGGGAGAACCATTTCCGCCCACAGACCGAGTTCGAATGCTTCGGCTGCGAGACCTTCCGCATCGAGGACGGGCTCGACAGGATCATCCCGCGCCTGCGCGAGGCGACCGGGGCGCGGCTCGACGGCGGGTTCAAGCATGACAATGTCTCCGCCAAGTCGCAGGTCGCGCCCAGCGAACGCAGCCTGGCGCGGATCGTCGAGACCTACCGAGGCGATTTCGCGCGCTACGGTTATGATCTGCCCGGTGGCGCCGGATGAAGAAGATCGTCATCCTCGGCGCCAAACCCGGCGCCGTCATCCCGACCGCCGATGCCATCTACGCGGCCAACGCTGCCGTCATGGGGCACGAGGCAGCCTTCGCCGAGTGCCGCGAGCGGATCGTCGTGGCGAGCAGCACGGTTCTGGCCAAGGGGATCGAGCACGAAGCCGGCGGAGACGACCTCTACGGACGAAAGCTCGCGGCCGTGCGCGCCAGCGGCGCCTCCCGACTGGTGCTGTTCGCCGATCCGGGGCGACGAAACCATGTCGACCGCGTCCTGTCCCTGCTGGCGACCAGCGACCCCGCCCCGGCCACGACGGTGATCAGCGTCAGGGAGCGGACGGCCATGGTGGAGAACGTCGGCCGCCTGCGGTATCCGGTCATGGATCGGACGTTCTTTTCGCAGCCGGTCGGCGTCCAGTTGCGCGACGCGACCGAGATCGCGGGATACTGGCTGAACCGCGTCGCCGGCGACGGCATGAAGGACGTGCGCGCCAAGTACCGGCCCTCGACCGGCATCCTGGCCTTGCTGCTGGCGATCACCGAAAACGGCGAGGCGGCCACCTACATCATCTGCGGCATTGGCCTCAGCGACCGTAACGTCTTCCTGACGAGCGGCGGCTACCGGTTCAATCGCAACAACGCCGGACATGTCCTGCCCAAGCACACGCGGGCCGACATGATCTTGCTGGCGCGGCTTCGGGAGCGGTATCGCCTCGTCACAACCGAACCGGAACTGGCCGGCCTTGCCGATCTTTACGGTCCCACCGCAGCGGCGAGCGGCACGGACGCATGTGAGGAACGATGAGCCTGGCGAAGGACAAACTCCGGGCATTCTACCGGCAGGTCAATGATGGCTTCGTTCCGGTGCTGCTCGGCCCACGCTTCGGGCGCCAAGGCATCAATGTCGGCGCCTCGCGCCACGTCGCGTTGTACCCGCGATTGCGCCTTGCCTACAATCGCATCAAGAAGAACGCCAACTCGTCGACGGTGACGGTGCTGACGGAAATCGAGAGCGGGCGCCGTCTGGACGACCGTCCGGCAAAGTCCGCCTCCCTGCACATGCAGAAGGCCTCGCCGCTGCAGGTGCTGAAAGCCAGGGACTACCACTACTTCGTCATCGTGCGCGATCCCTACTCGCGCGTTCTCTCCGCCTTCCTCAACAAGTTCGGCAAGGCGGAGTACCAACGCCGGTTCGGGGCGTTCGATCTCGATCGACGGGGCTTCCGCGATTTCGTCGCGTGGCTGGCAAAGGGCGGACTGGACGAGGATCCGCACTGGGACCTGCAAAAGAAGATGCTCTTCATGCCGCTTTCGCGATATGATTCCGTTCTGACGTTCGAGGACTACCCGCACTGCTTCGCCGGCCTGCTGGAATCACGCGGCATTGCGCTGCCAGCGGATGTCGAGACGACGCTCGCCCAGGTCAACCTCGAGACCCGAACCAGGGCCCGATCGAAGATGGCGGCGTTCTATGACGAGGGCATCGCCACCCTCGTGCGCGACCTCTACGAGGAGGATTTCGATGCCTTGCCTTACGACCGGTCGCCTCCCCTCGGCTCGTGACGACACGGGAAAGGCGCCGATGATGACGACCACCAACTGCGCGTCCCCTTCGCCAAGCCGCCAGGGCCGGCTGGACCGAACCATCCGGCGCAGCGGCACGGGACGGGCGGGGATCACGGGTCTCCTGGGATGACCATCCTGCGGCGGGTGACCAATCCTTTCCTGCTGTTCTGCACGACGGTCGGCGTGATCTCGTCGATCGCGCTCTTCGACAGGTTCAGCGTCGTCGTGTCCTGGCTGGACATCGCGTGCTTCGGCGCCGTGCTCCTCGCCTTCCTGTTCGTGCTCGGCCATGTGTTCTCCCGGCTCGAGACGCGCGGCTCCGTGCGCGGACAGGCGCTGCTGGCCGGCGCGGTCGCTGTTTTCGTCGTCTGGAACTTTCACCTGATGGCGCTCGACCTCGACGCCGCTGCGCAGGGTCTCCTCGTGCTGGTCGCCGCCGTGCTGGCGCTGGCCACCGTCACCGGCGTGGCGCTGATGGCGCCTGCCCGGCCCGCCATCGCGACGACCCTGGCGGTGGGGTTCGGCCTCGTCGTCGGGGTGGTGCCCGTGTTC
Organism: Aquibium carbonis; assembly: GCF_003970795.1. GTDB lineage: Bacteria > Pseudomonadota > Alphaproteobacteria > Rhizobiales > Rhizobiaceae > Aquibium > Aquibium carbonis. The sequence goes on from NZ_RWKW01000015.1 coordinate 33,575, forward strand.
ATGGCGGCGGGATCGGACGCCGGGGACCAGCCCGTTCACGATGGATCGCCGGTCGCGGGGAGATTCGATCTCGACGACGACATCGCCCGGTTCATCCGGCCGGTGACCTTCACGTCGAGACCCAACGTCTACCTGATCGGCGTTTCGGCCGCGACTTCGGAAGCGATCCTGCGCAAGCATCTCGGCATCGACCGCTCGCCGCTCAACGACGTTCTTCGCGCCAGCGGTTTCCGCATCTTTTCCAACAGCTTCACCGAAGCGCAGCCGACGCGGGAATCCTACGATCTGCTGCTGTCGATGCATCGCGGGCTGAAAGCCGCGATACCTAGAGACGAAAGGGGCGACACCGTTTCGGGGAACGTCCCGAGCGCGCTGTTTTCGCTGTTCAAGGCGAATGGCTATACGGTGAACACGCTCGTCGAATCGCCCAAGTTCGGGGTGGGCGGTCCGCATGTCGACCATTTCGAACTCGCCATCGCGCCGTCGATCTGCAACTTCCACTTCGTCGCGCGGGACGTGAAGCCCGTGATGTATCTCGGCGCGTGCAATCTGCGCAAATTTCTCAACCGCTTCACCAAGCTCCGCAACGCGGACAAGGCCGCGTTTTTCGCCGACAGCGTCCGCTGGATCGAAGAGCGCGACGAACCGCAGCTGATCTTCGTCCACACAAGGCCGCCGCACCACTATACGGGCCCGAAGTTCGACGACATCGACGTCGCGCAGCTTGCCGGTTTCCGCCGGCGATCGGAGGGTTTCCTTCGCGACGCCGCCGAAACCATCACGCGCATGTTCGCCGCAATCAGGAAGACCGACTCGGCTGCCATCATCCTCGTCTTCGGCGACCAGGGGCTCAGTCTCTCGGACATGCCCCGGAGCGGCGAGCCGAGCATGTTTCACGTGCAGGACCGATACGCCGTGCTGGCCGCCCTGCATCCGGCCGATGCCTGCGCAGCCGACATGCCGGCAAGCGACCGTCACTTTGTCACGACGGCGCAACTGGTGCGCGGGATCGTCGCCTGCCTGGCCGGGGGCGAGGATCCCTACCTCGCGCCCTACGAACACGGGATCGATGTCGAGGGCGAAGTCGTCGACCCTTCCCCCTACGCCTATGAATAGGCCGGAGGCTGGGTCCCGCGCGGGGCAGGGCGTCCTTCCGGCGCAAGGCCCTCTCCTCGGCGGCGCCGGATGTTCAGGCGCCGCGGCGTCGCACTTTCTTGAGCGCGAGCCGCCAAAGCGGCGTCTGTGACAGGAGCATGGCGAGGAAGCCGAGCGTGAGCGCCAGCGAGATGGGGTGCGAAACGAAATTCCACAGGAAGGTGCCGACGTCGCCGCGCGCACCCATCATGGCCCGGCGGTAGTTTGAATCCATCATCGGGCCCAGGATGACGCCGAGGATCACCGGTCCGACCTGGAAGCCGTAGGTCTTCATGAAATAGCCGATCACGCCGAACAGCAGCATCCAGTAGATGTCGACGGGGTTGTTCTGGATGGCGTAGGTGCCGACCGCCGACAGGACGATGATGAGCGGAATCAGGATCGCGCGCGGGCATTCCACGATCTTCGTGAACACCTTGATGCCGGTGAGTCCGAAGATCAGCAGGCAGACATTGGCGAGCGTCAGGCTGCCGACGACGAACCAGAACAGGTGCGGCGTTTCGGTCAGAAGCAGCGGCCCGGGCTTGAGCCCGTGAATGAACAGCGCGCCGATGATCACGGCCGTCACCGCGTCTCCGGGAATGCCCAGCGTCAGCATCGGGATGAAGGCGCCGCCCACGGCGGCGTTGTTGGCGGCCTCCGGGGCGACGAGGCCCTCCTTGGCGCCCTCGCCGAACGGAACCTCGGGATCCTTGGTCGAGCGCTTGGCATGGTCGTAGGCGAGCAGCGCGGCAATGTCGCCGCCGGTGCCGGGCAAGGCGCCGATGACGGTGCCGATGCCCGACGCCCGCATGGCCAGCCAGAAATGCTTCTTCACGTCGGCCATGCGCGGGATGATGCGGTCGATCTTCTGCCTGACGGCTGGCAGGTCGAGGTTGTGCAGTTGCACCAGCGCCTCGGACACACCGAAGAAGCCGATCATCGCCGCGACATAGGGGATGCCGCCCATCAGCGTGATCGTGTCGAAGGTGAAGCGCCCCTCCGCCGTCATCGGGTCGAGGCCGACCATGCCGATGAGCACGCCGAGCGCGCCGGCGAAGACGCCCTTGGCGAAGCTCTCGCCCGACAGCGTGCCGACGAGCAGGATGCCGATCAGCCCGAGCAGCAGATAGTCGCGCGACTGGAACATGATCGCGAAATCGGAGATGACGGGCGCAAACATCGCCAGCGCCAGAATGCCGACGAAGCCGCCGATCACCGACATGACGGTGGTGAGGCCGATCGCCTCGCCCGCCTCGCCGCGCCTGGCCAGCGGATAGCCCTCGATGGCGGTGGCGATGGCGCTTGGCGCACCGGGAATGTTGAGCAGGATCGCGGTGCGCGAACCGCCATAGACGCCGCCCATGAAGACGCCCGCGATCAGCGCCAGCGCGTCGTTGACGGGCCATTTGAAGGTGAACGAGATCAGGATCGAGGTCGCCATCGTCACCGAGAGGCCGGGGATGGCGCCGACATAGATGCCGGCCAGGGTTCCGGCCGCCGTCAGGAACAGGAGCCAGGGATCGAGCCAGACGATCGCGAAGTGGCCGAGCGCCTCGACCATGTCAGAACAGCCTTCCGACGAGGGAGCCCTGCGGCAGCACGACCTGGAAAACGATCCGGAAGACGACGTAGATCGCCGCCAGAGCGACGGCGGAGAGGACGAGCGTCACCAGCACGTTGCGGCGCCAGAGATACTGGAAGGCGGCGAACAGGAACAGCGCGGAGGCCACGACGAAGCCGAGCAGCGGCAGCGCCGCGAGATAGGCGAGCATCAGGACGAGCAAAACGCAGTGGCGCAGCGGCAGGAAGGCGCGCACGAAGCGCCCTGCCGCGTTGCCATCGCCGGGCTCGGCCGGGCGGCGGAGGGTGCCGGCGAGGATGAACAGGCCCGAGACCACCATCGCTCCCGTCGCCAGCATCGGAAAAACGCCCGGCGTCGACAGGCCGGTGAAACCGGAAATGCCATACGCATGCCAGAACGCCACGAGACCGAACACGACGCACAGCACGGCGAATGCGGTCTCGCCTGGCCTTCGAGCAGGTTTCGACGACATCAATCCATCTCCCGTCTGGGACCGCCGGTCCGGGCGCGAGGCCCGGACCGGCCGCGCGGCTCAGGGCCGCGAAATGCCCAGTTCCTCGGGGCTCACCTTGGCGGCGCCGGTGTCCTGAAGTGCCCAGGCGGTTACCTGCTGCCACTTCTTCAGGAAGTCGGCGGCCTCGTCGCCGGAGATGTTCATGACGATGTTGCCGCGATTGGCCATCAGCGTGGTGAACTCCTCGCTGGTGGCCGCCGTCTTGAACGCCTCGACGAGCCTGGCCGTCACGTCGTCGGGCGTGTCGGCCTTGACGAAGACGCCGTAGAACGGCCCCCAGGGCAGAAACTTTTCCATGTCCGGCAGCGCCGTGGTGATGGCCGGGGCCTCCGGCAAGGTATCGACGGGCTCGGCGTTGACCACCGCCAGCGCGCGCATCTTGCCGGCCTTGATGTTTTCGGCCGCAGCCGAGATGCCCGTCGGCATGAAGTCCACCTCGCCGCCGAGCATGGCGGTAAGGCCGGGCCCTTCACCGTCGAAGGGGATCGCCGTGACGTCGAAATCGGCGACGTTCTTGATCAGGGCGCTGATGGTGCTGGGCAGGCCGCCGGGGCCGGTGGAGCCCATCTTCACCTGGCCGGGATTGGCTTCGATGTCAGCCAGCAATTCTTCCATCGAGGTGTACTTGGAGTCTGCCGGGACGACGACCACGGCCACGCCGCGGCCCAGGATGTTGACCGGGTAGAACGAGCCGTAATCCAGCTTGGAGACGCCCATGATCGGGTGCAGCTGCGGGTTTTCCGCGCCGTAGAGGAACGTATAGCCGTCGGATGGCGCGGCGTTCACATAGGCGGTCGAGATGGCGCCGGCGCCACCGGCCTTGTTGAGCACCACGATGGACTTGCCCAGTTCCTTCTCGGCGGCCGGGTTGACAGCGCGCGCGACCACGTCGGTCGCGCCGCCGGCGCCCCACATCACCACGCCGAGCAGTTCGCGCTCGGGAAACTGCTGGGCGGCCGACACCGCCGTCATCATCACGAGGGCGGATGCCGCCCCGATCATCTTGCGAAACATGAAATTCCTCCCTTTGCGGCGATCTGCGCCGCCAATTCGACCAGACACGGATCGAAGGGGACGCTGGGCCGTCAACAACGAGGCGCAGGCGCCGGTCCCTCCAAACCGACAAGGCAGAAATTGCAGGTTCCGCGCCATAACGCAAATACCAACCATGCGGTGAGAGTTGACCGAATGTTAGGTTCGCCCCGCGGTCTCCACCATGATCCGGCGCAGCGAGGCGACCGGGCTCTCGTGTTCGCGGCCGACGGCCGCTGGCGACCCGTCGAAGGCGAGGAAATCGTTCTCGAAGATCTCAGCGCCGTCGAATCCCGCCGCCGCGATGGCCGCGAGCTTCCCGCGCCGATCGCCGCTGATCGAAACGGTGGCAATGGAGGTCTTCATCCGGTCGCCTCCGCTGACATCTGGCCCATCCAAGCCATTGTCGGGAGCCGCCGTCGCGTCAGTATCTGCGGCTCTGGATGCCGCCGTCGACATTGATCACCTGGCCGACGGTGTAGGGAAGCAGCCCGAGCGCCACCGTTTCGATGCAGCGCGCCACGTCGTCGACTTGGCCCAGGCGCGGTATTGCGGTGAGGTTCTCGTTGACGGCGCGCCGGCGGTAGGCCTCGATGCGCGGCGCGGTCAGTTCGGTGGAGATGACGCCGGGCCTGATCTCGAACACGGCGACGCCATGCGGCGCCAGCCGGGCGGCGAACAATTGCGTGGCCATCGAGGCCGTCGCCTTCGAGACACAGTATTCCGACCGGTCGATCGACAGGGCCGAGGCGTTGGACGAGGTAACGATCGCCATGAAGCGATGGGCGCCGGTGTCGGCGGTGGCGATGAAATGGCGCGCGAACCGCTGCATCATGAAGAAGGCGGCGCGGCCGTTGACGTTCGCGCAACGGTCGTAGTCGTCGGCGGAGACATCGAGTATGTCCTGCACCGCGCGAACGCCGACACCGGCGACATGGGCCAGCCCGTCGACGCGTCCGAAGCGCTCGACGGTCGAGGCGATGAGCCGGTCGCCGGACGCCGGGTCCGCGATATCGGCGGTGATCGCCAGCACGTCATGGCCGTCGCCACGCAGTTGCGCCGCCGACCGTTCCAGCCGCTCGGCGTCGAGGTCGACCAAGGCAACCGAGAACCCCGCCGATGCCAGGCGCTTGGCGGTCGCGAAGCCGATGCCACGGGCCGCTCCCGTCACCACCACGCAGGGCCTGCCCGCCAGTTTCGTCTCACTCATCAGCACACCTTCGACACGTTTTTCGCACGGGACGGAGCTCTCCATCGTGCCTGGGAACGACATTCCTCCCGCGCTGTATTGGAAGACAACCGGCGAGTTCGCAATCGGCGATCGATGCCCGGACGGTTCCGCTCGCGTTCAATGGGACACGGCGGCGAAGTCCGGTCAATGCGTCTCGCGGCGCACGCGGACGATCAGGGTTCCCGCCCTTGACCTTCCAGCGACTGGAAGCACTACATGGGAAGCACAGGATCGGAGACGACATGGCGCATTCCCACGACCACTCCAGCGGCTGCTGCTCGGCCCACGGCGCCGGACTGGCGCCCGCGCTCCTGCGCGATCCCGTCTGCGGCATGACGGTCGACCCGGCGAAGAACAAGCCGACCGTCGACGTCGACGGCCACATTCATCATTTCTGCTGCGAAGGCTGCCGGACCAAGTTCCTGGCCGATCCCGAAGCCTACAGGACCGCGATCGACCCCGTCTGCGGCATGAGCGTGACGCGCGCCGACGCGCCACATTTCACCCGGCACGAGGCCGGCAAGTTCTGGTTCTGCTCGGCCCGCTGCAAGGAGCGGTTCGAAGCCGACCCGCAAAGATACCTCGACGGCGCCCCCCCGCCCGAGCCGATGCCAGCCGGCACGAAGTACACCTGCCCGATGGACCCGGAGATCATCCGCGACGAACCCGGCACCTGCCCGAAATGCGGCATGGCGCTGGAGCCGATGGGCGTGCCGACCGGCGAGGAAGGACCCAATCCGGAACTGGTCGACTTCACCCGGCGGTTCCGGATCAGCGCCGCCTTCGCGCTGCCCATCTTCATCATCGCCATGGGGCCGATGGTCGGCCTGCCGGTGCGCGACTGGATCGGCGAGCCCGCGGCTACGTGGATCGAGATGCTGCTGGCCGCACCCGTGGTGCTGTGGGCGGCAATCCCCTTCTTCCATCGCGGGTGGATGTCGCTCGTCTATCGCAGCCCCAACATGTGGACGCTGATCGCCATCGGCGTCGGCACCGCCTTCCTCTACTCCGTCGCGGCTACCGTTGCGCCCGGCCTGTTTCCGGAGGCCTTCCGCGGCCATCACGGCACCGTGCCGGTCTATTTCGAGGCGGCTGCGGTCATCGTGGCGCTGGTCTTCCTCGGACAGGTGCTGGAACTGAAGGCGCGCGAGCGCACCGGTTCCGCGATCCGCGCGCTGCTCGACCTGGCGCCGAAGAACGCCCGGCGTATCGCCGACGACGGCTCGGAGTCGGACGTGCCGGTGGCCGAGGTGAGGACCGGCGACCGGGTGCGCATCCGGCCGGGCGAGGCCGTGCCGGTGGACGGGACCGTTCTTGAGGGCCGCTCGTCGGTCGACGAATCCATGATCACGGGCGAGGCGGTGCCGGTGGAGAAAACCGGGGGCGATTCTCTCACGGGCGGGACGCTGAACCGCAACGGCTCGCTGGTCATGCGCGCCGAGCGGGTCGGGGCCGAAACGGTGCTGTCGCGCATCGTCGCCATGGTGGCGACGGCGCAGCGCTCGCGCGCGCCGATCCAGGGCATGGCCGACCGTGTCGCGGCCTTTTTCGTGCCGACGGTGGTTGCGTCGGCCATCATCGCCTTCGTCGTCTGGTCGCTGGTCGGGCCGGAGCCGGCGATGGTGTTCGGCCTCGTCTCGGCGGTCTCGGTGCTGATCATCGCCTGCCCCTGCGCGCTGGGGCTCGCCACGCCGATGTCGATCATGACGGCCACCGGGCGCGGCGCGCAGGCCGGTGTCCTGATCCGCGACGCCGAGGCGCTGGAACGCTTCGCCGGCGTCGACACGCTGATCGTCGACAAGACCGGCACCCTGACGGAAGGTAAGCCTGTACTGACAGATGTCGTTACCGCCCCGGGCTTCGAGGAGGCGGAGCTGATTTCCCTCGCCGCCAGCCTGGAGCGCGGTTCCGAGCATCCGCTGGCCGAGTCGATCGTCGACGGCGCGCTCGCGCGTGGAGCGACGCTTGCCGAAACGATCGATTTCGAGGCCGTGACCGGCAAGGGCGTATCGGGCCTCGTCGGTCGCAGCCACGTCGTGCTCGGCAATGTCGCGATGATGGCCGGCATCGGTGTCGACGTCTCGGCGCTGGAACCGCGCGCCGAAGCGCTGGCAGGCGAGGGCAAGACGGCCATGTTCGTGGCCGTCGACGGCAAGGCGGCCGGCATCGTCGCCGTCGCCGACCCGATCAAGCCGACGACGGCGGAGGCGATCCGCGCGCTGCATGCGAGCGGGCTCACCATCATCATGGCCACCGGCGACAGCGAGCGGACCGCGCGCGCCGTTGCCGCGTCGCTCGGCATCGACGACGTGCGCGCCGGCCTGCTGCCGGAGGGCAAGCAGGCGCTGGTCGAGGAATTGCGGGCCAAAGGTGCGAAGGTCGCGATGGCCGGCGACGGCGTCAACGACGCGCCGGCACTGGCATCCGCCGATGTCGGCATCGCCATGGGCACCGGCGCCGACGTCGCCATGGAGAGCGCCGGCATCACGCTGGTGAAGGGCGACCTCGTCGGCATCGTGCGGGCGCGCAAGCTTGCCCGGGCGACGATCCGCAACATTCGGCAAAACCTGTTCTTCGCCTTCGTCTACAATGCGCTCGGGGTGCCGGTGGCGGCGGGGGTGTTCTACCCTGTCTTCGGCATGCTGCTTTCCCCCATGCTGGCCGCCGCCGCGATGAGCCTGTCGTCGGTCTCGGTGATCGGCAACGCGCTGCGCCTGCGCTCGCTCAAGCTCTGACCCGGAAGGGAGGACGACGGCCATGAACATCGGAACCGCGGCGGAACGGTCCGGCCTGCCGGCCAAGACGATCCGCTACTACGAGGAGATCGGGCTCCTGAAGCCGGACCGTTCCGACAATGGCTACCGCGACTATTCCGCCGCCGACGTCCACAAGCTGCGCTTCCTGCAACGTTCGCGCAGCCTCGGTTTTTCGGTCGAGGAATGCCGGCAATTGCTGTCGCTCTACGACGACCAGGAGCGCGAGAGCGCCGACGTGAAGGCGATCGCGCAAGCCAAGCTCGCCGAGATCGACCGCAAGCTGGCCGAGCTTGCCGGCCTGCGCGACATGCTGCGCCACCTCGTCGCCAACTGCCACGGCGACGACCGGCCCGATTGCCCGATCATCGACGGGCTGTCGGGGGAAGGCGATTTGCGCTCGGCCGCCGCCTGCCACGGCAAGGGGTAAAAACGGGATCGTGTGGTGCGTCCTTCGAGGCGTCGCTCGCCAAGGCCCGCCATGGACCACTGTTGTGGGGCTTCAAGGAGGAATGCAGGCTCGGCTTCTTCAAGGGCGTGCTGCTGAAGGACCCGGAGGGCATCCTGGTCGCGCCCGGCGAGAATTCGCGGTCCTCGCGGACGCTGAACTTTACCGGCACGGTCGAGATCGAACGGCTTGCAAACGTCATCAGCGCCTATGTGCGGGAAGCGATCGACCTGGAAAAGGCCGGGCTCAAGGTCGATCTTCCGAAGGACGATCTCGACCTCCCCGCCGAACTGATCACAGCCCTCGATCAGGACGATGCGCTGCGGGCAGCCTTCGAAACGCTCACGCCCGGCCGCCGACGCGGCTGGATCCTGCATGTATCGCAACCGAAACAATCGGCCACACGTAGGTCACGCATCGAGAAGGCGGCGCCTCGCATTCTCGCCGGCAAGGGCCTGCACGACCGATGAGCGGCGGTCGGTCAGGCCGCGGCCGCCCGATGTATGCCTACTTCTTGATGATGCCCTTCTGCATCTCCTCCATCGCGTCCTTGATGCGGGTGCGCAGGATGTCGATGGCCTCGGTGGAGGAGCGGCTGATTACCTCGCCGATCTCGGAGGCGTTCTTGACCGCCGTCTCGAAGGATTTCTTCGCGAGCTCGGCCTGGCGGTCCATCAGTTCCTTCGGCGAGCCGGGAACCACCATCCTGGCTGCCATGTCGCGCACTTCGCCCAGCGTCTGCTCGAGGATCTCGCGCTGCCGGGTGAACACGTCGGTGGCGCCGCTGGCGGCGGAGCGCGAGGCCTTCTCCAGCGCCTCGAGGTTCTTGCGGTGATGGTCTAGAATGTGGTCGACGTCGACCTGCGGCATCTTAAGGTCGCGCCCGAGATTGGCGAACATGTCGACGAAGTGCTCGGCTTCCGGTTTCTTGGCCATGGTGTTCCTCTCGTTCGTGCCCGGATCATGCGTCCGTTTGCACGAACACTAACGCGTTTCGCGGAGGGAGCAAGCGCCGGCCGGCCCGCATGTCACTTGCCCAGGAACAGCACGCTGCCGGTGTGAAGAAGCAGGCCTGCGATGCCGCCGATGATCATGCCGTTGAAGCGGATGTATTGCAGGTCGCGGCCGACATTGAGCTCGATGAGGTGGGTGAGCTGGCCGAGGTCCCAGCCCTTCACCTGGTCGGCGATGAAATCCGAGACGCCGCTCTTCTGGCGCTCGACGAAGGCGGAAAGCGCGACGACGAAACCCTGGTTCATGTCGGCGCGTACATGGCGATCCTCCGACAGCTGGCGGCCGATGTCGACGAAGAGGCTGGCCAGATGCTTGCGGATGGCCGAATCGGGCGATTTCGCGTCCTGCTCCACGAAGGCGCCGACACTATCCCACATGGAGGCGACCATGTTGGCGAGTTCGGGACGGGCGAGGAAATCGCGCTTCAGCTTCTCGGCGCGCTCGGCATAGTCGGGGGATTGGCGCAGCTTCTCGATGAAACCGGCGACGAAGCCGTCGAACTCCGCCCGCAGCGGGTGATCCGGGTCGGCCCGCACCTCGTCCAGCATCGCGCCAGCCGAGGAGACGATGCGCTTGAGCAGATAGGCGTCGGCGCGGAAAAAGCGGGCAAGCGAGGGCAGTTCGTCGCGGATCTTGTCGCGCATCATGGCGAGCGCCTGCTCGTCGTTCAGGAGCTTGCCCAAGCTGCGGATCAACTCGTCGAACAGGCGCTGGTGGCGCCGCTCATGGGTGAAGGAGGCAAGCAGGTCGGCGGCGAGCGGCGCGATCTTCACCTTGTCGATCTGTTCGGCGAGGCGCTGGCCGGCAAACTCCTTCAGGCCCGACTCTCCGATGGCCCTGACCGCCTGCGGCACCAGCTTGATGACGAAACCGGACAGGCCGTCGGCCCGGCGCGGCTCGGACAGCCAGTCGGCCACCATCGCGGCGAAATCGACCTCGCGCAGCTTTTCGCGCACCGGGCCGGCGGCGAGGAAGTTGACCTCGATGAAGCGGCCGAGATTGTCGGCGATCCGGGCCTGGTTGGCGGGAATGATCGCGGTGTGCGGGATCGGCAGGCCGAGCGGCCGGCGAAACAGCGCCACGACCGCATACCAGTCGGCAATGCCGCCGATCGCGGCGGCCTCGGCAAAGGCGGCAAGGTAGGCCAGCGCCGGGTAATCGGACTTGAAGATCGTGGCGACAGCGTAGACGGCGACGCAGGCCACCAGCGCGCCCGTCGCGATGGCCTTGACGCGGTTCAAGGCGGCGCGCTTGGCCGCGTTCTCGGCGTCGAGCACGGCCGAGCCCGGCGCGGCATCCCGCCTGTCGTCTGTCGCTGCCATGCTGCGGCTCCGGATTCTTTCGGTCGATCGGCCCGATATCGGGTCTGCACGGCGCCTCTGCCAGTCCCGCAATGCTGCGACCGCCGCACGCGTTGCCCGCTCATCGCCCGGCTGGAGATCGCGCCAACACGATTTGTGCATCGCAACAAAAGTCTATGTTGCAATGCAGCATAAACATCCCCATCTATCGGGCATGCCTCGGGCCAAGACCGGACGGGGCGCACCATGGCTTTGAAACGAGAATGGAGACCATCATGACCAAGACCACCGCCACGCACGCCAACACCGACGTTTTCGCCCAGTTTGCCAAGGGCTTCGAAGATTTGCAGGCGCGTTTCGGCTTCCAGGCCAACGGCCGGGATACGGCACTGAAGGGCATCGCCACGACGCGCGAGCACGTCGCCACCGCCCGCAATGCCTTCGCCCAGACCACCGGCCAGGCCGGGAAGATCGCAGGCGAGGCCGGCCAGGCCTTCGCCAGCGCCGCCCGCGACATGGCCGAGGCAGGCTTCGCCAATGCCGACATGGCGCTCGACGCCTTCGAGAAGATGCTGACGGCTGAGACCCCCGCCGATGCCTTCAAAGCTCAGTCGGACTATGTCCAGACCGCCGTGACGGCCAATGTCGAGCGCATCCGCAAGACGGCCGAGACCGCCAGCGAAACCGTCGCCGCCCGTGTCGAGCAGGTTCGCGGCGAGTTCGAGAAGCTCACCCCGCGTAAGGCCGCCTGAGCGAACGCCTGTCCATATGCCACGAACGAAAAGGCCCGGTTGATCGCCGGGCCTTTTCCATGTCGAGTTGGGAAGCTCGATGCAGGAGCGTATCAGCGCCCGGCCGGCCTCGCGATGGTCCCGACCATCTCGATGCTGGAGTCCGGCTGACGCCGCGGGCGCCCGCGGCGTCAGCCGGACTTGGCCGATGCACCGCATCGACCTTCGCAGCCTTCCTGGCGGGTCGCCTCGCCATCGGAGAAACAGAGTGACCCAGGGTTCTCCGGAAATGCTGCAGCGCGCGCTGGATCGTCGACAAGCACGGTCGCTACAGGTGGCAGAGCCTTGCAAAGGTCGATGACGCCGACCGCTTCGACGCTCTGGAAGCAGAGCGATGCGCCAAACTTGCGCGCCAGCGCCTTCATGGCCCCGTTCTGCGCGTGCGTCGTGACATGCAACGTGGTGCAGCCCATCGCGCGGGCCCGCGCGACAAGGCTGGCGAAGAGCGCGGCGCCAACGCCCCGATGCTGAAGCGCGTCCTCGACGCTGAAGGCGATTTCGGCCGCATCGCGGTTGCCGGGCCGGCAGACATGCAGTTCGGCCGCGCCGCGGATCGTTCCGTCGACCACGAAGGCCAGAACCGTTGCGTCGCTCGAAAAGCACCGCGCGGCATAGGCCGAAACGAAGACGTCGTCGGTGAAGCCGTTGAATCGATCGCGCCTGCTGGCGGGGCTCAGCCTGAGCAGATGGGACTGGAAAAGCGGAAGATCCGCCAAGGTCAGTTCCCTGATATCGCCTTCCGGCGCGAGAGACGTGCGTTGCGCATATCCCATTCGTCAAACATCCTCGGTTCGTCCTCCCCGAGTCGTCGACCCCTTGCGATGCGCATATTGTGCAACGCAGCATGCATATCAATATGAAATCCGGTTCGCATCGGCCCCGCGCGTGCAATGCAGCAATGCGGCACACGCAGAGCTGGCGCTGCGGCGCCGTTGCGGGCGTGCCTTTCGCGACATTCTCCGGCATGCCGAATCACGATGGAGGGAGAGGCAGGTGCTTCAGAACTCGAACGTCTGGCTCGACCCGGAAAAGAGCTTTCGAAAGGGGTCGTGCGGAGGATCCGAATGAAGCGCCCCGTGGAATGGCGACCCATCCGCCTGCCGGTTCCCAGAGCGGTCGCGCTTGTCGCTTGCACGGCTGGTGGCGCCCCGGTCCCCGGCCGCATCGCGGCGGCTGGCGTCCTTGTCCCGATCCGGCATGGCATCCTCCAGGCTCATTCACACGCGCGCAGCGAATCGCTTCGAAGGCACTGCTTGAAGTTTATGCAATTCTGGCGGACACCGGCGTCACGATTGGTGACCGACCGTTACGCCCCTTGCGCAGGGCGGGTCGCCGGCACGGCCTCGATCAGGCGGCGGGCATCCTCGCTGTGCCATTCGGCCGGTCCGTTCATGTGGGCGAGCAGGCAGCCATCGCCGTCGATCAGCAGCGTGACAGGCAGTCCGAGCGCCAATGAGCGTCTCTTGAGGTCGTTGAAGAGGCCAAGCGTGTTGTCGCGGTAGTAGCCGAGCGCCTCGATCCCAGTTTCGGCGAGAAAGGCCGTCGGCTTGGTGTCGTCGCCGGTGTCGACGTTGACGGCGACGACTTCGAAGCCTTCGTCGCCCATGTCCTTCTGCAACGCGTCGAGCGCCGGCATTTCGGCCCGGCAGGGCGCGCACCACGTGGCCCAGAGGTTCATCAGCACCGTCTTGCCGGACAGATCGCGCAGCGTCATCGGCTGGCCGTCGGGGCTGTTGAAAGCGAGGTCGGACAGGGACTGCGGCGGACTGGCCGCCAGCATGGCCGCCACTTCCCCGCCAGCGGCGGCACCGACGGCATTGGCGGTCTCCTGCCGCGCCTCGCACATGGCGGCCTCGGCGGACGCCGCCTGTGAACCGCCATTGTTGCCATCGGAGCGGTTCGTCACGTATACGGCAAACGCCCCCACGAGAATGCCCGCGGCCGCGGCCAGCAGAATGAGACGCGACGCCGGCAGGTGCATGTTCTTGGGTGCCATTCTTGTACTCCAGCGTCCGGTTATCACCATGAGCGATGAAAAGACCAGCAACCAGATGTGGGGCGGACGATTCGCCTCGGGTCCGGCAGCGGTCATGGAAGCGATCAACGCGTCCATCGGTTTCGACAGGAAGCTCTATTCCCAGGATATCCGCGGATCGATCGCCCATAGCGAGATGCTGGCCGAGAAAGGCATAATTTCGGCAGAGGATCAAAAGGCGATCGCTCACGGCCTGAACACGATCCTGCGAGAGATCGAGGACGGCAGCTTCAGCTTCTCCACCCGACTGGAAGACATCCACATGAACGTGGAGGCGCGGCTGGCCGAACTGATCGGCCCCGCGGCCGGGCGCCTGCACACCGCCCGCTCGCGCAACGACCAGGTGGCGGTCGACTTCCGGCTCTGGGTGAAGGAGGAAGCGCAGCGCACGGCGCAGGCGCTCAAGCGGCTGATCGGCGTCTTCCTCGACCGCGCCGACGAGCATGCGGCCACCGTCATGCCCGGCTTCACGCATCTGCAGAGCGCGCAGCCCGTCACCTTCGGCCATCACTGCATGGCCTATGTGGAGATGTTTGCGCGCGACCTGTCGCGGGTGAAGGACGCGATCGAGCGCATGGACGAGAGCCCGCTGGGAGCGGCAGCGCTCGCCGGCACGGGCTTCCCGATCGACCGGCAGATGACGGCGAAGGCGCTCGGCTTCCGCGAGCCGACGCGCAACTCCATCGACAGCGTCTCGGATCGCGACTTCGCGCTCGAATTCCTGTCGATCGCGTCCATCTGCGGCATTCATCTGTCGCGGCTGGCCGAAGAGATCGTCATCTGGTCGACGCCGCAATTCGGCTTCGTGAGGCTGTCGGACCAGTTCTCCACCGGCTCCTCGATCATGCCGCAGAAGAAGAACCCGGATGCTGCCGAACTGATCCGCGCCAAGACGGGCCGCGTCAACGGTCACCTGATCGGGCTGCTGACCGTCATGAAAGGCCTGCCGCTGGCCTATTCCAAGGACATGCAGGAGGACAAGGAGGCGGTCTTCGACGCCGCCGAATCGCTCGACCTGATGCTGACCGCCATGGCCGGCATGGTGGCCGACATGACGATCAACGCAGAGGCCATGAAGAAGGCCGCGGGATCGGGCTACTCCACCGCAACCGACCTCGCCGACTGGCTGGTGCGGGTGCTCGGCCTGCCGTTCCGCGAGGCGCATCACGTGACGGGCAAGACCGTCGCGCTTGCCGAGAGCCGCAAGGTGGCGCTGGAAAAACTGTCGCTTGCGGAACTCCAGTCGATTCATCCCGACATCACCGATGACGTGTTCTCCGTGCTGACGGTGCAGAAGTCGGTCAGGAGCCGGACCTCCTACGGCGGAACGGCGCCGACGCAGGTTCGCCAGCAGATCCGCGCCTGGCGGAAGCGGCTCGCCCGGGCTTGACGGAAACGGGTGCACGACGCGGAAAACTCCGCTAAGAACAGGCTGGATGGCGTGCCCCGATGGCGGCACGCCTGGACAACGAGGGTTTCGATGAGCGTCCGCAAGTTTGCCGTCCTGCTGGTTCTCCTGGCGAGCGCTGGCGCCATCCTGTCGGGCTGCGGCCGCCGCAACGAGCCGATCACCCCCTCCGAAGCGGCCCGTCAGGATCGCGCCGATCGCCAGAAGGCTGGCGAGACCGTGCCGGCCGAGCCGGAAAAAAAGGTCGAGGACAAGCCCTTCATCCTCGATGGCCTTCTCTGACCGACCTCGCGCCATGCGGGCGGCCCATTCCCGGTAAACCGACGTGAACCATTTCCACTACCGCGACGGCGTGCTCTTCGCCGAGGACGTGCCGGTGCCGGAGATCGCGCAAGCGGTCGGCACGCCGTTCTACTGCTATTCCACCGCGACGCTGGTGCGCCATTTCAGGGTGTTCTCGCAGGCCTTCGCCGGCATGGACGCGCTGGTGTGCTACGCCATGAAGGCGAACTCGAACCAGGCGGTGCTGAAGACGCTGGCGGCCGAGGGCGCGGGCGCCGACGTTGTGTCCGAAGGCGAGTTGCGCCGGGCGCTCGCGGCAGGCATTCCGGCGAACA
Organism: Aquibium carbonis; assembly: GCF_003970795.1. GTDB lineage: Bacteria > Pseudomonadota > Alphaproteobacteria > Rhizobiales > Rhizobiaceae > Aquibium > Aquibium carbonis. The sequence goes on from NZ_RWKW01000015.1 coordinate 49,438, forward strand.
GGATCGTCTTTTCGGGCGTCGGCAAGACGGCCGACGAGATGGACTTCGCCCTCGCCGCCGGCATCCATTGCTTCAACGTCGAATCCGAGCCCGAGCTCGAGCTCCTGTCGGCCCGCGCGGTCGCGGCCGGCAGGATCGCGCCGGTGTCGCTGCGCATCAACCCGGATGTCGACGCGAAGACCCACCGCAAGATTTCCACCGGCAAGGCCGAGAACAAGTTCGGCATTGCCTGGCAGCGGGCGCGTGCCGTCTATCGCCGCGCCGCCGAACTGCCTGGCCTGCGCGCCGTCGGCATCGACATGCACATCGGCAGCCAGATCACCGAGCTGCAGCCCTTCGACGACGCCTTCCTGCTGCTTGCCGAACTGACCGAGACCTTGCGCGCCGACGGCCACGCGATCGAGCATGTCGACCTCGGCGGCGGTCTGGGCATTCCCTATCACGAGGACAACAACCCTCCCCCGGACCCGGAAGCCTATGCCGCCATCGTGCGCAAGCACATGGAAAAGCTCGGGCTGAAGGCGATCTTCGAGCCTGGACGGCTGCTCGTGGGCAATGCCGGCATCCTGGTCACCTCCGTCATCCACCTGAAGGAGGGCGACGCGAAGAACTTCGTCATCGTCGACGCGGCGATGAACGACCTGATCCGGCCGACGCTCTACGACGCCTTCCACACCATCAAGCCGGTGGTGATCGGCGCCGAAGGCGGGCCGCGCATCACCGCCGACGTCGTCGGGCCGGTCTGCGAGACGGGGGACTATCTCGGCCACGACCGCGAACTGCCGCGGCTGGCGCGCGGCGACCTGCTGTCGGTCGGCACCGCCGGTGCCTATGGCGCCGTGCAGGCAGGAACCTACAACACACGGCTGCTGGTGCCCGAGGTCCTGGTCAACGGCGACCGCTTCCACATCGTCCGCCCCCGGCCGACCTACGAGGAGCTGATCGGGCTCGACTCGGTCCCGGACTGGCTGGGCTGATCGCGCTCGCCTTCCCGCCGGGGATCGACGTCCGCCCGCCGGCCGCGGCGTCCGCGAGGCCATGATCACGATTTGGTTGATCGCCTCGCCTTCGCCCGCTTTTCCGCTATCCTGCCAGGAAAGCCGCGACCGAAACGCGCTCGCGCAGGATTAGGATCGATACATGGCGACATCCGGACCGGGCGGCGGGGGCAGACTGGAACGACTTGGCGGTACCCGCCTCGCGACCCGGATCGCGATGGTGACGGAGCGACTGTGGCCGCTCGTGCTGCCGGTGCTGCTGGTGGCCGGGCTCTTCCTTGCCACGTCCTGGTTCGGTCTGTTCCGCATGCTTCCCGATGCCGGTCGCCATGTCGTGCTGGCGATCTTCGGCCTTGCCGGCCTGGCAGCGCTCTATCCGCTGCGGTTCTTCCGCCTGCCGACGGAAAGGCAGGTCGACCGGCGCATCGAGACCGCCAACACGCTCCAGCATGCGCCGGTGTCGACCCAGAGCGACCGCATCGTCGGGCCAGAGGATGCCCTCTCGACGGCGCTGTGGCGCGAACACCAGCGACGGATGGCTGCGAAGCTCGGACAGCTTGCGTCCGACATGCCGCGCGCGCGCGTTCCCGAACGCGATCCCTGGGCCTTGCGCGCCGTGGTTCCGCTGCTCCTGGTGATTGCCTTTGCCTATTCGACGAGCCCCTTCGGCGGCGCCGTCTCAGACGGATTTCGCTCGCATGTGGTCTCGAACGTGGCGCCGTTGCGCATCGACGCCTGGGTGACGCCGCCGCCCTACACGGGACGCGCGCCGATCTTCATGACCGCTGAGGCGAACCGGAACCAGACCGCTTTCACCGTGCCCGAGGGCAGCGCGGTGTCGTTGCGCGTCACGGGCGGGGACGGCGACGAGACGCTGTCCTTCACCGGCCAGGACGACGTGGCCGTCGCGATCGAACCCGAGGGCACGGTGGCGGTGGACGTCGCGCAGGCGGGTGCAGCCCCCATCCGGCCGACGGGCACGCGTCAGTTTTCCCACACGCTCGACGGCGACGGCGCACTGGTTCTCCAATCCGGTGAGACCGATCTCGGCGGCTGGAGTTTTTCGGTCATCCCCGACAACCCGCCGGTGATCGCCTATGCCGACGAGCCGAAACGGGCCGTCAACGGCACGCTGGAACTCGCCTACACGATCGAGGACGACTACGGCGCCGTGTCCGCCCGGGCGGTGATCGAGCGGCGCGACAACCCGGCTTCGAACGCCCGGCCCCTCTATGAGGCGCCGGAAATGGCTCTGTCCCTGCCGCGGCGCAATGCGCGCGACGCCAAGACCTCCCGCGACATGACCGAACATCCGTGGGCGGGGGTGGAGACGGCGATCAGGCTTGCCGCGATCGATGCCGCGAACCAGGAAGCGTTCAGCGAGGAGAAGCGGCTGCGACTGCCGGAGCGGCCGTTTTCGAACCCTCTGGCCCGCGCTGTGATCGAGCAGCGCCGGGTGCTGGCGCTCGACGCCAACCGCAAGCCGCGCGTGCTCGACCTGATGGATGCGGTGACGATGCGGCCTGAGGACACCTTCAGCAGCATGAGCCACTATCTGGCGATCCGCAGCGCCCGGAGCCGGCTGGCGCAGGCCTCGAGCGACGAGCAGTTGCGCGAGGTCGTGGACTATCTCTGGGAGATCGCGCTCGGCATCGAGGATGGCAATCTCTCGGCAGCCGAGAGGCGGCTGCGGGCGGCTCAGGAAGCCTTGCGGGACGCCATCGAGAACGGCGCGTCGGACGATGAGATCGAACGGCTGATGGCCGAGCTGCGCGAGGCGATGCAGGACTTCCTGCGCGAATTCGCCGAACGAGCGGCCCGCGATCCGAACATGGCGATGCCCGAGATGCAGATGGACGGGCAGGAGCTGCGCCAGAGCGACATCGACCGCATGCTCGACCAGATCGAGGAGATGGCGAAGTCGGGCATGCGCGACCAGGCCCAGCAGCTGCTGTCGCAGCTCCAGGACATGATGAACAACCTGCAGGCCGGTCGCCAGCAACAGCAGCAGCAGGGCGGCCAGCAAAGCGAAATGCGCCAGCAGATGGACCAGCTCGGCGACCTCATGCGGCGCCAGCAGGAGATGATGAACGAGACGCACCGGCTCGACCAGATGCAGCGCGGCCAGCGTCAGCGGGGCCAGAACCGGGGCGAACAGCGTGGCGAGCAGGGCCAGGGCCAGCAGCCCGGGCCAGGCCAGCAGCCAGGCCAGGGGATGACGCCGGAGGAATTCGCCGAAGCACTTCGGCAACTGCAGGAAGGCCAGGGCCAGCTCCAGAGCCAGCTGGACCAGCTGATGGAAGGCCTGCGCGGCATGGGCATCGAGCCCGGCGAAGGCTTCGGCGAGGCGGGCGATGCCATGGGCGAGGCCGGCAATGCGCTCGGCGAAGCGCAGGGCGAGCGCGCCGTCGGCGAGCAGGGCCGCGCACTGGAAGCGTTGCGCCGCGGGGCGCAGGACATGATGCAGCAGATGCAGCAGGCCCAGCAGGGTGACCAGGGCGGTTCCGGCGAGGGCGGCCGACAGCAGAGCTCGGACCGCGATCCGCTGGGACGGCCACGCGCGACCACCGGTCCGGACTTCGGCGAGTCGGTGCGGTTGCCGGACGAGATCGACGTGCAGCGCGCGCGGGAGATCCTGGAGGCGATCCGCAAGCGGCTCGGCGACGCGCTCAGCCCGGAGCTCGAGCGTCAGTATCTGGAGCGGCTGCTCGACATCCAGTGAGGCACCGCGATCAGCGTCGCGTGAAGGTCAGGTAGGCGGGCGTGCGGCCTTCACGCAGCGCCTTGGCCTCGTAGCGCGTCCCGGGCCAGGCTTCATAGGGCGTGCGCCAGTCGTCTGCGCTGGCCGCCTGCCAGTCGAAGGCTTCGTGCGTGCGGCAGGCGAGCAGCGTCCAGTTGACGTAGTGGTCGATGTCGGAGGCGAAGCGGAAGCGACCGCCGGGCCGCAGCACCCTTGCGAAGCGATCGAGGTTCGCCGGGCTGATGAAGCGCCGCTTCCAGTGACGCCTCTTCGGCCACGGATCTGGATAGAACAGGTCGATCCCGGCGATGCTGTCTTCCGGCAGCCAGTCGAGCAACTGGGTGGCGTCGTCGTCGTGTATCCGGACGTTTCCGGGCGCGGTCTCGGCCAGCGCCATGACGAACTTCGCCATGCCCGTCACGAAGGGTTCGACCCCGATGAAGCCCGATTGCGGGAACCGGACATGCTCGTGCAGCAGATGCTCGCCGCCGCCGAACCCGATCTCGAGGCGGACGTCGTCGACCGGCGCGGAAAACAACTCGCGCAAATCCGATGGTGCGGGCCTGCTCAGGTCGACGGCATAGGCAGGCCGTATCTCGTCCATGGCCGCGGACTGGCGAGGGCGCAGCGGCTTGCCGCGCCGACGGCCGAAAAAGGCTTCCGTGGCCCGGGAAGGGCGTTCGTCCGACATGATGGGCCCGCTGGCACCGGCGCGATCAGTTCGCGACGGCTTCCTTGATTGCCTTGACGAGATCGGTGCGCTCCCACGAGAAGGCACCGTCGCGGCCGGCCTTGCGACCGAAATGGCCATAGGCCGACGTCCTGGCGTAGATCGGCTTGTTGAGGTCGAGATGACGGCGAATGCCGGAGGGCGACAGGTCCATGACCTTGCGCAGCGCATCCTCGACCGCCGCCGCGCTGACCTTGCCGGTGTCGTGCAGGTCGACATAGACCGACAGCGGCTGAGCGACGCCGATCGCGTAGGAGAGCTGGATGGTGCAGCGATCGGCGAGCCTGGCGGCGACGACGTTCTTGGCAAGGTAGCGCGCGGCATAGGCGGCCGATCGATCGACCTTGGTGGTGTCCTTGCCGGAAAAGGCGCCGCCGCCATGCGGAGCGGCCCCGCCATAGGTGTCGACGATGATCTTGCGGCCGGTCAGCCCTGCGTCGCCATCCGGCCCGCCGATGACGAACTTGCCGGTGGGATTGATGTACCAGTTGCAGTCCGCCGCGATGGGCAAATCGCCCAGCGCTTCACGGATATAGGGCTCGACCACCTCGCGAACCTTGGCGGACGACCAGGAGGCATCGAGATGCTGGGTGGAAAGGACGATCTGGGTCACCTCGGCGGCCTTGCCGTCGACATAGCGCACGGTCACCTGGCTCTTGGCGTCCGGGCCGAGCTTGCCGGCATCGCCCTCGCCCTTGTGACGCGCGGCGGCCAGCAGTTCCAGGATCTTGTGGCTGTAATAGATCGGCGCCGGCATCAGGTCGGGGGTCTCCCGGCAGGCGTAGCCGAACATGATGCCCTGGTCGCCGGCCCCCTCTTCGCCCTGGCGGTCGGACGCGCTGTCGACGCCCTGGCCGATGTCTGGCGACTGGCCGTGCAGAAGAACGTCGATCTTCGCCGTCTTCCAGTGAAAGCCTTCCTGCTCATATCCGATCGCGCGGATCGCCTTGCGGGCGGCCGACTTGAACTTGGCCGGGTTGACCATCGGAGCACCGGCCTTGTCGAGAAGCACCTCGCCGTTCGCATCCTTCTTGAGGAGCGTGTGCGGCACCCGGACTTCGCCCGCGATCACCACTCGGTTGGTCGTGGCCAGCGTCTCGCAGGCGACGCGCACCTTCCACGGGTCGGAAACGGAGACCTTGGCGTAACGCTCGGCGTCGCCTGGCGAAACCTTGCGCGTCTCGCGATAGACCAGATCGACGATCTCGTCCGAAATGCGGTCGCAAACCTTGTCCGGATGCCCCTCCGAGACGGATTCGCTGGTAAACAGGTAGTTCTGCCGAGCCACGGGTGTCCCCTCATGAAAGACGCGAAACGGCCCGATCGCCGTTTCGCGCGCGCCTTTGTTAGCGAAGCGGCGAGACGCCAGTCAAGCGGCACGATCCGCGGCGCGGGGTGGCTCGGTCCCACGCCAGCTCTCCAGGCACGTGCCGTGACCGGAACAGGCGATGGCCGTGGTGCGGCTCAGGTCTCGTCGTCGGCCAGGGCCTTCACCAGATCGACCACGCGGCGACGGACCTTGGCATCGGCGATCCGCACGAAGGCGCGATTGAGCTGGAGCCCTTCGGCGCTGTTCAGAAAGTCGACCACGTAGGAGGTGGCGTTGTCCTCGCGAAAACCGCCGCCGCCGAGGGCCGGCATGTCGGGTGCGTCCTCGAAAAAGAAGGAGACCGGAACGCCGAGGATCGTGGCGATCGCCTGTAGCCGGCTAGCGCCGACGCGGTTCGTTCCCTTCTCATATTTCTGAATCTGCTGAAACGTAATGCCCAGGCTTTCGCCAAGTTTTTCCTGGCTCATTCCAAGCATATTTCGGCGCAGACGCACCCGGCTACCCACATGGATGTCGATCGGGTTCGGCTTTTTCTTGTTGTCGGTCATGTTTTTCCTCGCCGCCTGAGACGGGCGCTATGTCTTGGTTCGGTTTCTCTCTCCCACTCTCGCCCCAGTACGAGATGGATGCGAAACGACGACCAAGCGCCTCACAACCGCGAATTCGCCCCCGTCGTCTCAGTCCGAACGTAGCCTCACGAGCACATTCATACCACACGCGATGATTGCAAGCAGCAATATTGTTGAAACACCACCAAACTTTCGGGCTTCAGATACATGACTTTTCTCGACAGGTATCAGTAGTTCGGAATCCAGTACGCCGATTACGTCGAGGGCATACGCATCCACAACCCGGCCGGATCGGTCGACGATTCCCGATATGCCGTTGTTGGCGCTCCGGACCAGAAGCCTGCCTGACTCGACGGCGCGAACCTGGGCCTGACGGAAATGCTGGTATGGTCCGGGCGTGTTTCCGAACCACGCGTCGTTGGTGAGGTTCAGAATAAAGTCCGCCTCCGCGATTGCTACTTCTCCGGGAAAGATCACCTCGTAGCAGATCATCGGTTCAGCGCTGATCGAGGGCGCGACGGAGATCGGCCGGCGTTCCACGCCAGGCGAGAACCCGCCCACTGTTTCCGCAACCGTACGTAGGCCGAAGCGCTGGAAAAGCCCTTCGAGCGGCAAGTATTCTCCAAATGGTACGAGGTGCACCTTGTCGACCGCATCGACGATCTCGCCGCGGTGATCGATGGCAACCGTGGCGTTGTAATAGCGCGTCGGCTCGCCTGCCGCGGTTCCCGGCTCGGAGCGCACCGCGCCGAGCACGAGAAGCTGCCCCTCGACAAGCATGCCGCCGATGGCCGCCAGCGCGTCCGGCCGATCGGTCAGGAGAAACGGCAGCGCGGTCTCGGGCCAGACGATCAGTTCAGGCGTTCGGCCATTGGTCGTAGGACGTGCCGACAACTCGAGCAGGCGCGCCAGGATCTCGTCGCGCATTTCGGGGTCCCATTTGCCGCCCTGGGGTATGGACGGCTGGACGATCCGGATAGACAACTTGCGCGCGACATCGACAGGGACTGCAAGCGACCATGCGCCGTAGGCGACATGCGCGGTGGCAACAAGCGTGGCCAAAGCGAGCGTGATGCGGCGCTGGCGGTCCGAGGCCAGGACCGCAGGGGCCGCGAAAACGAAGACCGAAAGCGCGCTGATTCCGAACAGCCCGACGACGTAAACCGACTGCATCAGCAGCGGTATGGGCATTGCCGCATAGCCGATCGCGTTCCATGGAAAGCCGGTCAGGACCGTCGCGCGCAACCACTCGGCGAGACCAAAGCCAAACGCGAGTGCGGCAATTCGTCCCAGTCCGTCCGGCCAGCACAGCCGGGCCACGACGCAGGCGAATCCATAGAAGACCGCGAGACCCGCCGGAAGGCCGAGAATCGCCAGCGGCAAGGCCCAGGCGAAGGCCTCGGCATCGACGAGAAGCGCCTTTCCGATCCACCACAGGCCAAAGACGAAATAGCCAAAACCGAACCACCATCCGATGCCGAACACGGTGGAGAGGCGCCGGACCCACCCATCGCCCCGTTCCCCGGTCGCTCCATCGAGAAGCCAGACCAGCACGGGGAAGGACACGAAGCAGACGGGGAAGAAATCGTAGGGGGCCTGGGAAAGCACCGCGAGCGCGCCTGCAAGAAATGCAACCAGCGACCGTTGCCACCCCCACAGCAGAATGATCCTGGCGGCGAGGCTTTGCATGGGAACCTTTCAATGCCGAATCATGGCGAAGACACAGGGGCCATAGCCATAATAGGTTTCGCGGCGAAGAGCACCGAACGGGAACCCGTGGGACGCAAAGCCGGGCGGAGCCGGGACGTTTTTGCCAGCGGTTCAGGAGCAGAAAGCGACCGAGGGCCGTCCGAGACGCTTTTCGTTTCGCGGCGGCGGGACGTCAGCCGGTGACGTGGCGGCGCCAGTCGTGCCGTTCGACGAAACCCAGGAGTTGACGAATCTTGCGGTTAGAGAACAGGGCCTCGTTCTCCCCGAGTTCCCGCGTGACGGGCACGCCCGGGAAAAAGCGCTCGATCAGCGTAGCCGTGGGCAGGTTCATGCCGTTGGTGTCGTTGCCGGCATTGAAGACCTGATATCCGAGCCCGTCCGTCGTCAGGCAGAGGTCGACGATCTGGCCAAGATCACGCGCGTCGATATAGCAGAAGGCGTTTCGCCGGCGCGTCTCCGGGTGCTCGAACCAGCGCGGGAACAGCGTCTGGTACTCATGCGGCTCGATGACGTTACCGATCCGCAGCGCGTAGATGTCGGCTCCGGAGCGCTTCTGGAAGGCACGCGCGGTCTTCTCGTTGACGACCTTGGACAGGCCGTAGCTGTCCATCGGATCGACGTCATAATCCTCGTCGAGCGGCAGGGACACCGGATCGGCGCGGCCATCGGCAAAGCAGATGCCATAGGTCGTCTCCGACGAGGCGATGACGATCTTGCGGATGCCGAGCTTCACCGCCGCCTCGATGACGTTGTAGGTGCCGATGGCGTTGACCCTGAACGTCTCGTTGTCGGGCTCGATCAGAATGCGCGGGATGGCGGCGAAGTGGACCACCGCGTCGAAACGCGGGACGCCGGTGCCCGACTCCAGCTCGTCGAACCCGGCATAGGACGTCATGGCATTGAACATCTGGCCGGAATCGGTGATGTCGGCGCGAAGATTGTCGACCCCGGGATGATCGAGCGGCTTCAGGTCGACATTGACGACGCGGTGTCCGCAGTCGAGCAGCCAGGGGATGACATGGCGCCCGGCCTTGCCCGAGCCACCGGTGAACAGCACGCGTTTCGATCCGGCCATCAATCCTGTCCCTTCATGTCCCGTTCCAGCGCCACGGACCCCGCCCGGGCGCGGCCCGGCTCGGCGTCAGGCCGCCTTTTCCTTGGGCGTGCGAACCCGGCGCGCCGGCGCGCGGCCCTGAACGATGCGGACCCGCTTCACGCGGCGGGGATCGGCGTCGAGAACGTGGAACTCGAAGCCGGGAATCGCCTGGACGACCTCTCCCCGCGCCGGGACACGGCCCAGAACGTTGAAAATGATGCCGCCGATCGTGTCGACATAGTCGCCGTGCTCGCCCGCCGTGAAACCTTCGCCGATCACCTTCGCAACCTCGTCGATCTCGGCCCTCGCATCGACGATGAAGACGCCGTCGCCGGCCTTGGTGATCAGGGGTTCTTCCTCGTCGTGCTCGTCCTCGATGTCGCCGACGACCATTTCGACGATGTCCTCGAGCGAGACCAGGCCGTCGGTGCCGCCATATTCGTCGATGACCAGCGCCATCTGGATGCGCCCGGCCTGCATGCGGCTCATCAGATCGGATGCCAGCATGGAGGGCGGCACGAACAACACCGGCCGCATCAGGTTCAAGTCACCCACCGTGCGCGCGAGGTCGACATTCGCGAGATCGAGACCGGCTGGCTTCGGCGTTTCCGGCTTGCGGCCTCCCCGCCCCTTTTTCGCGCGCGCGGCGCGCGTGATATGGGCGACGACGTCGCGGATGTGAACCATGCCCCGCGGATCATCGAGCGACTCCGCATAGACGGGCATGCGCGAATGGCCCGACTCCTCGAAAAGGGTGAGCAGGTCGCCGAGCGTCGTCGAGATGTCGATTGCTTCGATGTCGGCGCGCGGGATCATCACGTCCTCGACCCGCACTTCCCGCAGGCGCAGGATGTTGTTGAGCATCGCCCGTTCGCCGGGGGAGAAGGTCGCGCCGTGATCCTCGCCACCGGCGAGCGCATCGGCAAGATCCTCGCGAAGATTGGATCCGTTCCGGAACCGGAACATCCCCTGGACGCGACTGATCAGGGAAGGGCGCGCCGCGGGCGCGCGTCGTTCGGGAGGCTCGGCTTCGAGCGAAGGCGCGGGACTACTCTGGCCTTCGTCGGCGGGCGCGGGCTTCTCGACCGATCCGCCGGCTTCGGGAGCCGGGGTCGGGTTGACTGCGGTCTTGTCGTTCATTGTCTCGTGACTGTGTCCAGATCTTCAGTTAGCGCATATGGGTCGGGTATCGCAAGCGATGCAAGGATACGCGTCTCCACGGCCTCCATCTCCTCCGCCTCTTCCTCGGTCTCGTGATCAAAGCCGAGGAGATGAAGCAGCCCATGCACGACAAGGTGAGTCAGATGGTGATCGAAGGGCTTGCCATCCAGTGCCGCCTCGCGTTCGATCGTCTCGCGCGCCAGGACGATGTCGCCCAGCATGGGCGGGATCGTCTCGCCCTGCTCCGGGAAGGCCGGGAACGACAGCACGTTGGTCGGCTTGTCCTTGTCCCGCCACTGTGCGTTGAGACCGCGCATCGCCGCGTCGTCGGTGAAGGTGACGCCTAGCTCCGTCGACCGTGACGATCGCAGCGAAAGGTCGCCCACGACCGCTTCCACCGTACGGCGCACCAGTTCCTCAAGGGCGGCCTCGCCGGGCCAGCCCTGCGCCTCCACCACCACGGCGATATCGATCTCGAGCGGTCGGTTCATCGGTCGGGATGCGCCGTGGTCAAACCTTCGCCTCGTTGCGGCCGCCGCTGCCGAAGCGATCATAGGCGCGCACGATTTCGGCGACGAGCGGATGGCGCACCACGTCCTTGTCCTCGAAACGGACCGTGACGATACCCGGCACGCCTTCGAGCACGTGGAGAGCCTCCACCAGACCGGACTTGACGTTGTGCGGCAGGTCGATCTGCGTCGGATCGCCGGTGACGATCATGCGCGCGTTCTCGCCCAGACGGGTGAGGAACATCTTCATCTGCATGGCCGTGGTGTTCTGGGCCTCGTCGAGGATCACCGCCGAGTGGGCCAGCGTGCGGCCGCGCATGAAGGCGAGCGGCGCCACCTCAATGACGCCTGCCGCCAGCGCCCGCTCGACCTTGTCGGACGGGATCATGTCGTAAAGCGCGTCGTAGAGCGGCCGGAGGTAAGGGTCGACCTTTTCCTTCATGTCCCCGGGCAGGAAGCCCAGCCTTTCGCCCGCCTCCACGGCCGGACGCGACAGGATGATGCGTTCGACCAGGCCGCGCTCCAGGAGCATGGCAGCGTGCGCGACGGCCAGATAGGTCTTGCCGGTGCCGGCCGGCCCGATGCCGAAGACGAGTTCGGCGCGATCCAGCGCGCGCATGTAGGCGTCCTGGTTGGGCGTGCGGGCGTAAATCGTGCGCTTGCGCGTCGAAATCTGGGCGGCGGCCATGCGGCCCTTCTTTTCAAGCGTCGGGAGGGTGAGCTGGTCGTCGGCGGCAACCGCCATCCGCACCGCGCCATCGACTTCGGAGCCGGAGAGCACGGCGCCTTTGCGCGCGAGATCATAGAGGTAGTCGAGCGCGCGCCGCGTCTGCTCGGCGGCCTGCGGCGTGCCCTTGATGGAAAGCTGGTTGCCCTTGGAGCGGATGTCGACGCCGAGTTGCTGCTCGACGCGCGCCAGGTTCTCGTCGAACTGCCCATAGACGGCACTGGCATGTTTGTTGTTGTCGAAGGTCAGGACGATGTGGGCCATGTCGGAGGCCCCGGTCGGGCCGAGTTTCACATCTGTCGCCGCGTTCAACCTCGTCTCCTGATCCTGCCCGTCGCCGGCATCACAACGCTTCGGCGTGGAGGCTGTTGGTTCCCGTCCGCGTGATTCGAACATCGACAATGTCGCCGATTTCGCCGGGCTTTTCATCTAGAATCACGGGCATCAGCCAAGGCGACCGTCCGACCCACTGGCCCGGCTCGCGCCCCGGCCTTTCGATCAGCATGTCGGCGCTGCGACCGACGAGGCTGGTCTGAAAATCCTGCTGCTGCCGCACAAGAAGGGCCTGCAATCGCTGAAGCCTTTCGTCCTTGATGGTTTCGTCGACGTGAAACGCCATGTCCGCCCCCGGCGTTCCGGGGCGCGGAGAATATTTGAACGAATAGGCTTGCACGAATGTGACGTCGCGCACGATCCGCATCGTGTCCTCGAAATCGGCGTCCGTCTCACCGGGAAAGCCGACGATGAAATCGCCCGACAGCGCGATGTCGGGACGGACATGGCGGATCCGGTCGATCAGGCGCCGGTAGTCGTCGGCCGTGTGACGGCGGTTCATGGCCTTCAGGATGCCGTCCGAGCCCGACTGGACCGGCAAATGCAGGTAGGGCATCAGGATCGGAAGGTCGCGATGCGCCGCGATCAGCGTGTCGTTCATGTCGCGCGGATGGCTGGTCGTGTAGCGCAGCCGTCCGACTCCGGGGATCTCGGCCAGGCGGAACAGGAGCTCGCCCAGTCCCCAGGCACGGCCATCGGGACCTTCGGCGCGCCAGGCGTTGACGTTCTGGCCGAGCAGCGTGATCTCGCGAACGCCGGATGCGGCAAGCCGCTCGGCCTCGGCGATGATCTGCGCCACCGGTCGGGAGACTTCCGAACCGCGGGTGTAGGGCACCACGCAGAAGGTGCAGAACTTGTCGCATCCTTCCTGCACGGTCAGGAAGGCGGTGACGCCGCGGTTCTTGACGGCGGCCGGCTTCGGCTGCGGCAAGTGCTCGAACTTGTCTTCCAGGGCGTAGTCGGTCTCGAGCACGCGCTCGCCGGCGCGGGCCTTGCGGACCGCATCGGGGAGGCGATGATAGGTCTGGGGACCGATGACGATATCGACCACCGGCGCGCGGCGCATGATCTCCTCGCCCTCGGCCTGCGCCACGCAGCCGGCAACGCCGATCACCGTCTCGCGGCCATGGCTCGCGCGCTCGGCCTTGATGGCGCGAATGCGGCCCAGTTCGGAGTAGACTTTCTCGGCTGCCCGTTCGCGGATGTGGCAAGTGTTCAGGAGGACGAGATCGGCATCGCCGATGTCGGTTGTCGATGCATAGCCGTCGGCCGCCAGCGCATCGGCCATGCGCTGGGAATCGTAGACGTTCATCTGGCAGCCATAGGTCTTGACGAAGACCTTCTTCGTCAGGGCCTGGACACTGTCGGGCGCGACGGCGGTCTCGCCGCTCATCCATGCGGTCTCGGTCATGCCCGGCTCTTAGCGGTTTTGGCCAGCCACTGACAAGGGCAAGCTTTGCCGGGACAAGTTCCGCGGGCTGCGAGGCCTTGGCGCGTGCGCGTGCGGCCCGCAAACGCGAACCGCGCCCAGCAGTGGGGCGCGGTCGATCGCGAGCAGACGATTTTACCGCGTGGGTTCAGAACTCTTCCCAGCCTTCGGCGTCGGTCGACGCGGCTGCGACGGCGGATTGTCCGCGGCCGCCGGCCGTCCTCATCTGGGTCACAGGCGCCTGCGCCCGGCGCGGCGGCGGGGCTCCGCGGTAGGAGGGGACGGAACTGCCCCGTGCCTCGCCGGTGCGGAAGCGGGAGACGAGAACCGCCAGCTGCTCGGCCTCGCGGGCCAGCGAATGGCTGGCGGCGGTCGACTGCTCCACCATGGCGGCGTTCTGCTGGGTCACCTGGTCCATCTGGCCGACGGCGGTGTTGACCTCGGCCAGCCCCGTGGATTGCTCCTGCGCGGAGACGGCGATCTTCTGCACGAGGTCCGACATTTCGGACACCTGGCTGGCGATCAGCTCGAGCACTTCGCCTGTCTGGCCGACGAGGCCGACGCCTTCGTTGACCTGGTTGGTCGAGGTCGAAATCAGCCCCTTGATCTCCTTGGCCGCTTCGGCGGAGCGTTGCGCCAACGCGCGCACTTCCTGGGCGACGACGGCAAAGCCGCGTCCCGCCTCTCCCGCCCGCGCCGCCTCGACGCCGGCGTTCAACGCCAGAAGGTTGGTCTGGAAGGCGATCTCGTCGATCACCCCGATGATCTGGCTGATCTCGTCGGACGATTTCTCGATCTGCGACATGGCGCGAACCGCCTGGCGAACGACCTCGGAGGATTTCTGGGCTCCTCCCTTGGCGTCGTGGGACACCTCGGCGGCCTTGCGGGCGCCCTGGGCCGTCGTGCGAACCGTCGTGGTGATCTGGTCGAGCGCCGCCGCCGTCTCCTCGAGCGAGGCGGCCTGCTGCTCGGTGCGGCGCGCAAGGTCGTCGGCCGCCTGGCTGATCTCGCTCGTGCCGGTCTTCATCGCGACGATCGCGCCGGCGATACCCGACATCGTGTCCTGAAGCTGCGCCATGGCGGCGTTGAAATCGTCCTTCAGCTGCTGCGTCTTTGGCGCGAACTGCGCCTCGATCCGATGTGTGAGATCGCCCTGGGCGAGGCTCGCCAGGCCCGCGGCCAGCGCGGTGACGGCGACGTGGTCCTCGCGCGCCTCGAGGGCCTTCTCGGCCTCCGTCCGCAGGCGGTCCGCCTCGGTGCCCTGGCGCATCTCGATCGCCTGTGCCTCCAGGCGGATCTTCTCCAGGGCCGCATCCTTGAACACCTGCACGGCCTTGGCCATCTGGCCGATCTCGTCGCGGCGATCGGTCGAGGGAATGGCGACCGCATGGTCGCCCGCCGCCAGCTTGCCCATCGTGCCCGTCAGGTCGCCGACCGGGCGTGCGATGCTGCGCGCGATCAGGTAGCTCAACGGGACGATGACGCAGAAGCCGATCAGGAGGATGATGGCGTATTCGAGCATGTTGCGCATGAACAGCGCGTCGAGATCGTCGACATAGACGCCGGTGCCGACGATCCAGCCCCAGGGCGCGAAGGCCTTGACGTGCGCGTACTTCTCCACCGGAACGTCGGAGCCGGGCCGCGGCCATTCGTAGTCGGTGAAGCCCTGGCCTTCGGCCTGCACCTTCTTCAGCATGTCGACGGAAATCAGGCGTCCGCGGCTGTCCTTCAATGCGGACTGGTCGGTTCCGTTCAACGATGGAGCGATCGGATGCATGAGCATGATCAGGTCCATGTCCTGGATGAAGAAGTAGCCGTTGCCCTGGTAGCGCATGGCGCCGATGGCGGCCATGGCGCGGGACTGAGCTTCGGCGCGCGTCAGCGAGCCACCCTGCTCGAGCTTGTGATAGGCATCGAACACGCTGACCGCATTCTCGTTCATGGCCGACAGCATGGCGCGGCGTTCATTCGCCAGCTGGTCCTGCCCCTTGAGAAGCATCGCCGCCGTCAGCGCGATGGACAACACGAAGCCAAGGCCCACGAGCGCATAGAGACGAGCGGAAATGCTGAGGTTCTTCATGTTTCGGCCTTTTTGAATGCGCGCCCGGCTCCGCACGGCCCACCCTCCGTCGGCCACTCGGGGAGGTCGGTGGCCGGATGCGGCAGTTCAGTGAGGGACGGTGAACCAGGTTGGAGAAAATTGCTCTATTGTATAATCTTGAAAACTTAAACGAGTATTAAGCATCCGTCTCGCGCGTCCCGGCGAGCGGTGCGGGGCCTTCCGCAAAGCGGTGGTCTCCGGGGAGTGGCAGGCTCCGGTCCGCGAAAGCGGAACGGCCGCGCCCAAGCGCGGCCGTCGCGGAGAGGGACGGGGATCGCCTCGCCCCGTGCTCAGAACTCTTCCCAGCCGTCGGCGTCCGCGACGGGGGCGAGTGCGGCGGACTGTCCGCGTCCCCCGGCCGTCCTCATCTGCGTCACCGGGGTCGACGCCGGCCGATGCGACGGGGCGGAATGGGCGGATCGGCTGGCCGATCCCCTCCCCGTGCCGAGATTGAAGCGGGCAACCAGGGCAGCAAGCTGCTCGCCCTCGCGCGCCAGCGAATGGCTGGCGGCGGTCGACTGTTCGACCATCGCGGCGTTCTGCTGCGTCACCTGATCCATCTGGCTGACGGCGGTGTTGACCTCGGCCAGGCCCGTCGACTGCTCCTGCGCGGACTCGGCGATCTTCTGCACAAGGCCGGACATCTCCGACACCTGGCTGGCGATCAGTTCGAGCACTTCGCCGGTCTGGCCGACGAGGCCGACGCCCTCGTTGACCTGTTCGGTCGAGGTCGAGATCAGCGACTTGATCTCCTTGGCCGCTTCGGCGGAGCGCTGCGCCAGCGCACGCACCTCCTGCGCGACCACGGCAAAGCCGCGTCCCGCCTCGCCGGCCCTCGCCGCCTCGACGCCTGCATTGAGCGCCAGAAGGTTGGTCTGGAAGGCGATCTCGTCGATCACGCCGATGATCTGGCCGATCTCATCGGAGGACTTCTCGATCTGCGACATGGCGCGAACCGCCTGGCGCACGACCTCGGAGGACTTCTCGGCGCCTGAGCGGGCCTGCTTCGACACGTCGGCCGCCTTGCGGGCGCCATCGGCCGTCTGGCGGACGGTCGAGGTGATCTCGTCGAGAGCCGCCGCCGTCTCCTCGAGCGAGGCGGCCTGTTGCTCGGTGCGGCGGGAGAGATCGTCAGCGGCCTGGCTGATCTCGCCGGTTCCGGTCTTCATCGCCGCGATCGCCGCGGAGATGCCGCCCATCGTCTCCTGCAACTGCGCCATGGCGGCGTTGAAGTCGTCCTTCAGCTGCTGCGTCTTGGGCGCGAACTGCGCATTGATCCGATGCGTGAGATCGCCCTGGGCGAGACTTGCCAGGCCGGAGGCAAGCGCGGTGACGGCGATGTGGTCTTCCTCGGCCATGCGCTGCTTTTCGGCCTCGACTCGGGCCCGTTCCGCCTCGCTGGACGAGCGCAGGTCGAGCGCCTGCGCCTCGACGCGGATCTTCTCGATCGCGGCGTCCTTGAACACCTGGACGGCCTGCGCCATGCGGCCGATCTCGTCGCGACGGTCGATGGCCGGCACGGTGACGGAGTTGTCGCCCGCCGCCAGCCTGCCCATGGTGTCGGTAAGGGAGCGAACCGGCGTGGCGATGGCCCGGGCCAGGAGGAAGCCGAGGCCAGCCGCGAGGAGGACCGAAATGCCGAGGCCGCTCCAAAGCGCGATGTTGGCCTGTCCAACGTCGCTTGCCAGCGCGGCCGCCGCATCGGCGTTCGTCTTGATCTCTGCTTCGATGATGGCGTCGATACCGGCTTCGATCGGGTCGATCAGATCATCCGCCAGTCCGTTGGGAGAAACCATACGGATCGCTTCCTGCCGACGCATCGGATCGGCAGCAAGCAGCTTACCAGCTTCGATGACTTGAGCACGATAGCGGTCGAGGCCAGAAACGATCTGCTGGACCGCCGCAAGCTGTTCTGGCCTGTCAGACTCCATCTGGCGCAGTTCGGCCAGTCTTTCGCGTAGCGCGCCTTCATGCCTGTCGACGCGGCCAATGTAGTAGCTGTCGCTGGACAGGAGATAGCCGCGCCAGGAGTTCTCGACGCGCGCAAGGCTCTGGCGCGCATTCATCGCGGTTGCGGCACGAGCCTTCGAGGCCTCGGCGATGATGTTGTCGCGCTCGATGTTCGCGAGATTCCACAACGCGGCGCTGCTCATGGCGACGATGATCACCACGACCGCCGCGAAGGCGACCGCGAGTTTCGTCGATATGGAAAGGCTCTTCAAAGTCATTTCGTACCCCTCGGGCGGTGCCAGCCGCCCCCCAATAAAAACCGCAGGTTGTCCACGCTTGCTACCTTGTCGGGGAACATGGAGAACCAAATAGTTGGCTCTTCAACAGCTACCCGCGGTAAATGAAAAACGGGTTAACCCAGATCGGCCAGTCACCGGGCGCGCGGCGGCACCCGACCCGGCGCGGCTTCGTGCGCGCGGGGCTCGCGCAAGGACCGCGACATGTTCCTGCGCACTTCCGCCTCGGTCAGGCGGGCGATCTCCTTGCGGTTGCTGGAACGCGTGAAAGGGATCGGGTCGCCGAAGCGCACTTCCACGTCCATGCCGCCTTCGCTCAACAGGGCGCCGACATGCGGCACCAGATCCATGTCGCCGATCCAGGCCGCATGGGTCCGATGGAACCGCCCCATCGGCATGCCGTGAAGGCGTGTATAGGCGATCGATACCGGCTGGATGTGGACGGTCTCCAGCCCCGCCTGGCTGGCCAGCGCGGCCTGCGCCGCGCCAAAGAGCGTGCTCTTGAACGGCCCGACGGCGTTGCCGTCGCAGGTTGTGCCCTCGGCGAAGAGCACCAGCGCTTCGCCCGCGCCCAGCCTCTCGCCCAGTTCCCGCGCCTGGAGCTGCGAGGCGCGCGTGCGCTCGCGCTCGACGAAGACCGACCGTTGCAGGCGCGCCAGCGTTCCGAACACGGGCCAGCGCGCCATGTCGGACTTGGCCACGAAGGAATAGGGGCCGAGCGAGCCGAGAACGCAGATGTCGCTCCAGGACACGTGGTTGGCGACGATGAGCAGCGGCCGGCCGGATGCGGGCGCGCCCTCCACATGCACGCGAATGCCAAGGAGGCGCAGCGCGAAGCCGTGCCAGAGGCGGGGCAAGGTGTTCGGGTGCGCGATCCGGCTGCGCAGTACCCCCATCTGCAACAGGATCGCGACCGGTGTCACGGCAACCACCAGCGCCAGCGTCACTGCGATCCGCACCCGGCCGATCATGCCCGTGTCATCTCTCCAAGCGGTCGCGCGGACCGTCACGCGGACGCGGTCGAAGCCGCTAGCGGAGATCGCGGCGCATGACAAGCGCGGCGGTCGGCTTCGCGCCCGTGTGTTCGTAGTAGGCGGGACGGCGCCCGACCTCGCGGAAGCCGAGCCGGCGGTAGAGCGCCAGCGCCGGCAGGTTGGTTTCGTCGACCTCGAGGAACAGCGCCTCGGCCCGTTCGGCATAGAGTTCGCGCAGGACGGCGTCCATCAAGGCCCAACCCAGGCCGGCGCGTCGGGCCGCCCGTGCCACGGCGACGGTGAGGATTTCCGCTTCCCCCGCCGTCAGGCGTGCCAGGACGAAACCGGATGGCAGCGCGCCGGGCTTGCCGACCTCTCTCGCCGCAAAGCCGAAGACCGGTTCCTGGTCGAGCAGGCTGGCGAATTCGAGATGGCTCCAAGGGCGAGCGAAGTCCTCCCTGTGGAGGGTCTCCAGCGCCATCACGTCGCCCGCGCCGAGACGGTCGATGACGAACTCGCGCTTGCGGCCGTTGAAGAAGGGCATGCGCATCAGGCGCCGCTCCGCGGCAGGGCAAAGCCATCCTGCGGGCGCGCATCCGGCCCGCGAAGGTAGAGAGGCCGGGGCTTTTCGCCGGCGAAGCCCTGCCGTGCAGCAAGCCTTGCGACGGTTTCGATGGCGGCGGTGCGCAGATCGGCCAGCGCGGTCGCGTTCCCGTCGAGGCCCGCCGCTTCGGCGACGAGGCGGGCGCCGGAGCCGACGATGAGAGGCTTCATCAGTCCCGCCATCGCGACTGCGGCGTTCAGGTCGAGGATCGCCGGCGCCGCATGCACTGCGCCGCCCGGGCCGTAGAGCGCAGCGTAGAACTCGTCGCGCCGCGCGTCCAGCACGGCCAGCACCGGGCGCCCGTTCGCCAGCGGCTCGGCCTCGAAGGCGAGCGCGGCGAGCGTGGTGACGCCCGCCGCGGGCACTTTCAGCGCCAGCGACAGGCCGCGCGCGGTGGCCACGCCGATCCGCACGCCGGTGAACGATCCCGGTCCAACCGAGACCGCGATCGCCTCCACGTCGCGATAGGATGCGCCTGCCCTCTCGAGCGCGGCGCCGATGACCCCCATCAGCGCCTCGGCGTGTCCCTTGCCGATGTCGCGCGCCTCGAGACCCAGGAGACCGCCCGAGCCGTCATCGAAGAGGCAAGCGGCGCACCATTCGGCCGCGGTATCGATCGCGAGAATCTTCATCGCACGAGGCATAGGCAATGGCGCGCGCGGCGACAAGCGACGCCGCGGCTTCGATTGCCGCCGTCTCAGCCGGCGCGGTCGCGTGCCTTGAGTTCCAGCCGGCGGGCATGCAGCACCGGCTCGGTGTAGCCGTTCGGCTGCTCGCGCCCCTTGAAGACCAGATCGCAGGCGGCCTGGAAGGCGATCGAGGCGTCATAATCGGGCGCCATCGGCCGGTAGAGCGGGTCGCCGGCGTTCTGGCGGTCGACGATCGCGGCCATGCGCTTCATCGTCTCCATCACCTGCTCCTGCGAACAGACGCCGTGGCGCAGCCAATTGGCGATGTGCTGGGACGAGATGCGCAGCGTCGCGCGGTCCTCCATCAGACCGACGTCGTTGATGTCGGGCACCTTGGAGCAGCCGACGCCCTGGTCGACCCAGCGGACGACATAGCCCAAAATGCCCTGCGCGTTGTTGTCGAGCTCCTTCTGGATGTCCTCGGGCGTCCAGTTTGGCCGAACCGCGACCGGCACCGACAGGATGTCGTCGAGCTTCGCGCGCGGGCGGCTCTTCAGCGTCGCCTGCACCGCCTTGACGTCGACCTTGTGATAGTGCGTGGCGTGCAGCGTGGCGGCCGTCGGCGAGGGCACCCAGGCCGTGTTGGCGCCCGCCTTCGGGTGGCCGATCTTCTGCTCCAGCATCGCCGCCATCAGGTCGGGCATCGCCCACATGCCCTTGCCGATCTGGGCATGGCCGGCAAGCCCGCACTCCAGGCCGATGTCGACGTTCCAGTTCTCGTAGGCCTGGATCCAGGCGGCCTGCTTCATGTCGCCCTTGCGGATCATCGGGCCGGCCTCCATGGAGGTATGCATCTCGTCGCCGGTGCGGTCGAGGAAGCCGGTGTTGATGAACACCACACGCTCCTTCGCCGCGCGGATGCATTCCTTGAGGTTGACCGTCGTGCGGCGCTCCTCGTCCATGATGCCCATCTTGATGGTGTTGGCCGCCATGCCGATCGCGGCTTCCACGCGGGAGAACAGCTCCACCGCGAAGGCCACTTCCTCCGGCCCGTGCATCTTCGGCTTGACGACGTACATCGAGCCGGCGCGGCTGTTCATGCGTCGGCCGTTCTCGCCAATGTCGTGCAAGGCGATCATCGCGGTCATGACCGCGTCCATGATGCCTTCGGGCATTTCCGACCCGTCGGACAGGAGGATCGCGGGGTTGGTCATCAGGTGGCCGACATTGCGCACCAGCATCAGCGAACGCCCGGGCAGGACGAGCGTCGAGCCGTCGGCGCCGACATATTCGCGGTCGGGGCTGAGGCTGCGGGTGAAGGTCTTGCCGCCCTTCGCGACCTCCTCCGTCAGGTCGCCCTTCATCAGGCCGAGCCAGTTGCGATAGACCACGACCTTGTCTTCGGCGTCCACCGCGGCAATCGAGTCCTCGCAATCCATGATCGCCGTCAGCGCCGATTCCAGCCAGACGTCGGAGATGTGGGCCGGGTCGTCCTTGCCGATCGCCGAGGTGGCGTCGATGACGACCTCGATGTGCAGGCCGTTCTTCGCGAGCAGGAACCGTGACGGCGCGGATGGATCGCCAACATAGCCGGCGAATTGCGCTCCGTCGGTGAGGCCCGTCATCCTGCCATCGAGCAGGGTGAGCACGAGCCGGCCGTGGGCGATGTCGACGCTCTTGACGTCGGACCAGGACGCCTCGTCGAGCGGGGCGCTCTCGTCGAGGAACCGGCGCGCCCAGGCGATCACCTTCGCCCCGCGCACCGGATTGTAGCCCCGACCCTTGTCCGCGCCGTCCGCTTCCGGGATGGCGTCGGTGCCGTAGAGCGCATCGTAGAGGGAACCCCAGCGGGCGTTGGCGGCGTTCAAAGCATAGCGCGCGTTCATGACCGGCACGACCAGCTGCGGCCCGGCGATCGTCGCGATCTCGGCGTCCACATTGGAGGTGGAAACCGAAAAGGCCGCGCCCTCCGGCAGGAGATAGCCGATCTGCGACAGGAACGCCTTGTAGGCGGTGAGATCGGACGGCGCGCCGTTGGCGCGGTGCCATGCGTCGATCCGCTCCTGCATCTCGTCGCGCTTCTTCAGCAGCGCGCGGTTCCTCGGCGCAAGGTCATGGACGATCGCCGAGACGTCGGACCAGAATTTCGCGGCATCGAGGCCGGTTCCCGGAAGCGCCTCCGCGACCACGAAGTCGTGCAGCTCGCGGGCAATCTTCAGTCCGTCGATCTCGATGCGGTCGGTCATGAAACGTCTCTCCCGTTTGGTCGCGCCAGGCTGCAAGCGCGCGTAGTCCTCGCAGAGCGTTCACCACAGGGGGACCGGCGCGTCAATCACACGAAGGTCGGGGCCATCGATTCGCCCATGTCGGAATGCGGCGGTCTGCCGCGACATCGGGCAGTGTTGACCTTCGAACAGCGGGCGTCTAGTTTAGAACTATTCTAATCCAGAGGCCCGCACTCATGTTGTCCCGCGTTTTCGGCCTGTCGCGCCGGTCCTTCGATACGCTTTCGGAACAGGAGATCCTGGCGCTCGCCATCTCCTCGGAAGAGGACGACGCCCGCATCTACCGCGCCTATGCCGACGGGCTGCACGACGCCTTTCCCAACTCCGCCCGGATCTTCGAGGGCATGGCGGCGGAAGAGGACGGACACCGCGCGGCGCTGATCGAGCTCCACCGCGCCCGCTTCGGTGAACGAATCCCGCTGATCCGGCGCGAGCACGTGCGCGGCTTCTATCAGCGCAAGCCCGACTGGCTGGTGCGACCGCTCGGCATCGAGCAGGTTCGCGGGCAAGCCGAGGAGATGGAGCGGCAGGCGGAGCGGTTCTATCGCGAGGCGATGAAGCGCACCTCCGATGCCAGCACGCGAAAGCTTCTGGGCGACCTGGCGGCGGCGGAGTCCGGCCACGGCGAACTGGCGCACGACCTGGAAGCCGAGCACGTTCCTGACGACGTCGGGCGCGAGGAGGTCTCCAGCGAGCGCCGACAGTTCATTCTGACCTATGTGCAACCGGGACTGGCCGGGCTGATGGACGGATCGGTCTCGACGCTTGCGCCGATCTTCGCGGCGGCATTTGCCACCGGCAACACCTGGCAGACCTTCCTCGTCGGTCTTTCCGCCTCGGTGGGCGCCGGCATCTCGATGGGCTTCACCGAAGCCGCCCATGACGACGGCAAGCTTTCGGGACGCGGCTCGCCGCTGAAGCGCGGGCTCGCCTCCGGCATCATGACGACGGTGGGCGGACTCGGCCACGCGCTGCCCTACCTGATCCCGCATTTCTGGACGGCGACGGCGATCGCGGCGGTGGTGGTCTTCATCGAGCTCTGGGCCATCGCCTACATCCAGAACCGCTTCATGGAAACGCCGTTCCTCCGCGCGACCCTGCAGGTGGTGCTGGGTGGATCGCTGGTGCTGGCGGCGGGCATCCTGATCGGAAATGCCTGACTCAGGCTGAAAAAAAGACCGGCCCGGCATGGCCGGACCGGTCTCTCCCTGGCCCATACCGGATGTCGCCACCCGGTCCAGTGACCGCTCTATTCGGCGGCGGCCTTCATGTTGATGCGGCTTTCCGCCATTGCCGTCAGCTTGTGGTCGGTGGCGTATTCCTCGTCCAGCGTCTGCTGGAGCACGGCGGCGCAATCGTCGCGGCCAAGCTGGCGCGCCCAGGCGACCAGCGTGCCGTAGCGCGTGATCTCGTAATGCTCCACCGCCTGCGCCGAGGCGATCAGCGCGGCATCGAGCACTTCCTTGTCGTCGACTTCGCCGGCCACCTCGTTGGCCTCCTTGATGATGCCGTCGATCGCCGGGCAATTGACCGCCTTCGGCTCGACGCCATGCATCTTGAAGACGCGCTCCAGCCGCTGAACCTGGCCCTCGGTCTCGGACAGGTGCTGCTTGAAGCCAGCCTTCAGCTCAGGGCTGGTCGCCTTGTCGATCATCGTCGGCAGGGCCTTCAGGATCTGCTTCTCGGCATAATAGACGTCCTGCAGCTGGTGGACGAACAGATCGTCCATGGTCTTGATGTCACGGGTGAAGAGTCCCATCGGAATCTCCCTTCCTGGTTGGTGTTTGCGAACGACGGCGTGTTGCCGCCGCGTCCCAACCGAACGTCGCCACGCAGCGCCCGTTCCCCGAAAATCCGCACGACGGGGAACGCGACGATCACGAACGGTTACAGGGAATGCCACGCGGCGGTCCTTCCACTGGCTCGGCCTGGCGGGGCGGCCAGGCATCAAAGGTTCGCGTAAGGAGTTGCGATCCCGCACAACGTCAGCCCTCGAGGCAGCAACTTCTAAGGGGTCGCTTCGGGAAGACGCAGCCCGCTGCGCCGCCGCATTCGCGGCAGGGCATGTCGCCCGTGCCGTTGGCGCGGGCCGGGCAAGGCGCTATGGATCGGCAACGCATCCCCTCCCCCGGCGAGCGGCATCCGCCGCGCCCGACACCACCGGCAACCATGGCATCCAGGACGCAGACGGCCCCGAACGCTCCCCGCACCGACGCCCCGCTCTTCCTCGGCATCGACACCGGCGGCACCTACACCGACGCGGTGCTTTGGTCGCAGTCGGCGGGCGTGGTGGCCAAGGCCAAGGCGCTGACGACGCGCCATGATCTGGCCGAGGGGATTTCGGGCGCGGTCGACGCGGTGCTGGCGAAGGCCCGCGTCGATCCGGCCGCGATCAAGCTCGTGTCGATGTCGACGACGCTCGCGACCAATGCGCTGGTGGAGGGTCAGGGCGGGCGGGTGGCGCTGGTGATGATCGGCTTCGAGCCGGAGGATCTCGCGCGCGACGGGCTGGCCGTGGCGCTCGGCGGCGACCCGCTGGTGTCCTGCCCCGGCGGCCACGACGTGCACGGCAATGCCCGGACGCTGGACCTGTCGGAGCTTGAAGCGCAACTGCCGGCACTCGCCGGCCAGGTGTCGGGCTTTGCGGTCGCTGCCTATTTCTCGACCCGCAACCCGGCGCATGAAATCGCCGCGCGGGAGATGATCAGGCAGCGGACCGGCCTGCCGGTGACGGCCAGCCATGAACTGTCGTCGAAGCTCGGCGGGCCGCGCCGGGCACTGACGACGCTGCTCAACGCCCGCCTGATCTCGATGATCGACCGGCTGGTGGCCGCCACCGAAGGCTTTCTGGAACGGCGCGGCATCCACGCGCCCCTGATGGTGGTGCGCGGCGACGGGGCGCTGGTATCAGCGGCCTTCGCGCGCACCCGGCCGATCGAGACCATCCTGTCGGGGCCGGCGGCCAGCCTCGTCGGGGCGCGGCACATGACGGGGCTCGACGATGCGGTCGTGTCAGACATCGGCGGCACCACGACCGACGTCGCCGTGCTGGACCAGGGCCGGCCGCGGCTCGATCCGGAGGGTGCGACCGTCGGCGGCTTCCGCACCATGGTGGAGGCCGTGGCGATGCGCACCTTCGGCCTCGGCGGCGATTCCGAAATCGCGCTGGAGGATGGCGGGCTGGAGCCGGCCCTGAAGCTCGGGCCGCGCCGGCTGGTGCCGCTGGCGCTTGCCGGCGTGCGCCATGGCGCTTGCGTGCGCGAACACCTGGAACGGCAGTTGCGGGCACCCAACCCTGGTCGCATGGACGGACGTTTCGCGCTGCGCACCGGCGTGCCGGCGCATCTGGAAGCGGGGTTGACCGCGCCCGAGGCAAAGCTGTTCTCCACGATCACGGCCGAGCCGCAACCGCTCGACAGGCTGCTCGCGTCCACCGCGCAGATGGCGACGCTGAACCGGCTGGTGGCGCGCGGGCTGGTGCATGTCTGCGGCTTCACCCCGTCGGACGCGGCCCACGTGCTGTCGCTGCAATCGAACTGGGACGCGTCGACGGCGCGCATGGGCGCGGAGCTGTTTGCCCGCCGCCGCGACGGTCGCGGCCAGCCGATCGCCGTGTCGCCCGAGGCGATGTCGCTGCGGGTTCTGTCGGCGCTGACGCGCCGTTCGGCCGAGGTGATCCTGGAAACGGCCTTCGCCGAAGACGGGCTGGACGGAGCGGCGACGGTCGCGCATGCGCTGGTGCAGCGTTCGGTCGACGGCCGGGGCGGCATCGCCAGGCTCACCGTCGCGCTGGACCGGCCGGTGGTGGGGCTCGGAGCATCGGCGGCGCTGCACTATGCCGGTCTGCCGCAACTCGTCGGCAACGAGTGCCTGCTGCCGCCGGACGCGGACGTCGCCAACGCGCTCGGCGCCGTGGTCGGCCAGGTGCGGGTCACGGCGGAGGCCCGCGTCAGCCAGCCGAAGGAAGGGCTGTTTCGGATGACCGCCGGGGAGACGATGCGCGATTTTCTGTCGGAGGGCGAGGCGATCGCCGCCGCCGAGGCGATGATCAGCCAGTTGGCCGGCGAGCGGGCCGCGCAGGCGGGCGCCGAGGCGGCGCAGGTGACGATCGACCGCGAGGTCAAGGCCGCGACGGTGGAAGGCAGCCGCAGCTTCATCGAGGCGCTGCTGGTCGCCACCGCCAGCGGCCGGCCCCGCGTGGCGGTGTGACCCGTACGCACCGGGTGAACCGTCAGTCCTTTCGGGCGGCCGCCAGCATGGCGTCGATGTTGGCGCAGACGGTCGCCGCGATCGCCCGGCCTTCAGCCGGTCCAAGCTCCGTCCAGCCCATGCGCCGCTTCACCGCTTCGCGGGCGATGCGGAAATACATGACTTGGCCGACGACCGTGAATACGGTGAGCATGGTGGCTTCACTGTCGGCGGGCCGGCCGGTCGCCTTTTCCCACAGCATGCAGAAGCGCTTGTGGTTGGGCTCGAAGACGCCGCCATAGATCCGCTCCAGCGCCGACGTGGGGTGGGCGAGCTCGCGCAGAACGAACTGGACAAAGGGGACCGCCTGCGGGTTGCAGACGACGGTCACCACGAAGCGCTCCACGACCGCATGGAGCATGCTGCGCGCCGTCTCGCGGTCCATCGGATCGGACAGGACGCTGGCCGCCTGACCCAGCGCATGGCGCGCAATGGCGTTCACCGTCTCGACGATATGCTCCGCGCAGGCGCAGCGCAGCCCTTCCTTGCCGCCGAAATGATAGGCGATGGATCCGATGTTGGCCTTGGCGACGGTTGCGATCTCGCGGGTCGACGTGCCATCGAAGCCCTTTCGCCCAAACAAATTCAAAGCGGCCTGGATCAGGGCAAATCGCGTCTGGTCGGCGCCGCTTGCCGTGGCGTCCCTGCTCGCGTCCGGGGCAAGGGACGGGTTGGTCGTCTTCGGTTCATGATCGTTCACGTGATTGACCCCAGCAGTCGACGGCGCACTCGACAGACAAACGCCCGGACGCGTCACCCGATCCCTCGCACCAGTCGGACGTCCCGACCGGCCAACCGTTCGATCCCGACTCAACCCGCGCGACGTCCACGAAACAGCGATTCGGAAATGAGAAGATGCACCGTCGCGAGCAGAACCGCGAGCATTCCCGCGATCCCAAGCCAGTCGAGGCCGAAATTTTCGGCCACAACGCCACCGGCCGCCGAACCGAGCGAGGCGCCGAGATAGATGCAGGCCGCGTTGAGCGAGAGCACCACCGCCTGGCGCTGCGGCGCCTGACGCACGAGGCGCGTCTGCTGCGGCACGAGGAACGACCATCCGAACATGGCCCACAGGAAGACCAGGAGGAGCAGGACGGGCAGCGGAACCGGCAGGAAGGAGAAGACCGGCATCAGGAGCGCCTGCACGGCCAGGACGCCGTAGATGGTGCGAATCGGTCCGAAACGGTCGGTCCAGCCGCCGGCCGCCCAGCTGCCTGCCACGGCGCCGACGCCATAGACCAGCAGGACGAGGGTGACGCCGTCGCGGCCGAAGCCCATCCGGGCTTCCAGCAGCGGGGTGATGAAGGTGTAGACGAAATAGGGTGCGGCAGTGATGGTCGCGGTCACCAGGATCGAAACGAGGCTGCGCCAGTCGGCCAGCGCATCGACGAGCGTGCGCAGCGAATTCGGCTGGAACGCCACGTGGCGCGGCACGGTTCGCATCACCAGCACGAGCGTTGCGACGCTGAGGACCGCCACGATGGCGAAGGCGGCGCGCCAGCCGAAGGTGTAGCCCACGAAGCTGCCGAGCGGAATGCCGAGCGCCTGGGCGAGCGTCATGCCGAGAAACACACGGGCGAGCGCCCGGCCCCGCATGGCGGGTGCGCTGGCCGAGAACGCCACGCTTGCCGCCACCGGCGTGAACAGGCCGCCGCCGATGGCGGCGAGGATGCGCGCGGCGTAGAGCATTTCGCCGTTCCACGCGACGAGCGCCAGCACGGCAGACAAGGCAAACACCGCCAGGCCGATCGCCAGCACCGTGCGGCGGCCGAGATGCCCGGTATAGGCGACCAGCAGAGGCGACAGGACGGCATAGGCGACCGCGTAGATGGTCATGATCAGCCCCGCACCGGTCTTCGACAGGCCGAGGTCGTCGGCGAGCGGCGACAGGATGCCGATGACGACGAAGGCGCCCATGCCGATGGCGAAATTGCCGGCGGCCAGCGTGGCGATCATCAGCGCATGCACGCGCGGCGCCGGGCGGGTCGTGGCGTCCGTCGTCAAGGCGTCCTCTCGGGTAAGCCGCTGGATGCGGGATTTGCCCTCATGCGCCACCCTTATCCTTCTGCGTCGTCAGGGCAAAGCGGCAGTCGGGCCGGAAACCGCGTGACCCAAACGATAGCGCGCGTTGGGCCAGCGGGGCGCAGCGGGCGAGGGCTTGCGTCGCTTGCCGCCGGCTGGGACAACGCAACGATCCGGACACGGTCGCGACCGGACGATTGGACACGACACGCCGATGAGACACTTTCCGCCCGAACGCATCGTCTGCCTGACCGAGGAGACGGTTGAGACGATCTACCTCCTCGGCGAAGAGCACCGCATCGTCGGCGTGTCGGGCTATGCGGTGCGGCCGGCGCGGGTGCGCAAGGAGAAGCCTCGCGTCTCGGCGTTCACCTCGGCCGACATTCCCAAGATCCTGGCACTCGAACCGGACCTGGTTTTCACCTTCTCCGACCTGCAGGCGGAGATCGCGGCGGCGCTGATCCGCGCGGGGATCGCGGTGCACGCCTTCAACCAGCGCGACGTCGCCGGCATCCTCGCCATGATCCGCACCGTGGGGGCGCTGGTCGGCGCATCGGAGAAAGCCGAAGCGCTCGCATGCGGCCATGAGGCGCGGCTGGCGGAGATCGCGGCGGCCGGCGCCGGGCGCGCCCGGCCGCGCGTCTTCTTCGAGGAATGGGACGAGCCGCTGATCAGCGGTATCGGCTGGGTTTCGGAACTGGTGGCGATCGCGGGCGGCGAGGACGTCCTTCCCGGCCTGGCCCGGGAGAAGGCGGCGAAGGACCGCATCGTGGCACCGCAAAGGGTGATCGAAGCGGCTCCCGACGTGATCCTCGCCTCCTGGTGCGGCAAGAAGGTGCGCCCTGAGAAGATCGCCGCGCGACCGGGCTGGGAGGCCATTCCGGCCGTGCGCGACGGACGCATCGTCGAGATCAAGTCGCCGCTGATCCTGCAGCCCGGACCCGCCGCGCTGACCGACGGCCTCGACGCGATTCTGACGGCCCTGAGAGGCTGAGCGGGCGCGGCATACTTTTTTTGCATTGCAGCGAAACGCGGAACGCGCAAACTAGCTGCGCATGAACCCCGCAGAGCTCCGCATCCTGATCATCGACGAGAACCGCATCCGTGCCGCGGTGATCGAGGAGGGCCTGCGCGAGGCGGGGCACACGGCGGTGACCCTGGTTCATGACGTCAGCGGCATCGCGCGGAAGATCACCGAGGTCAATCCCGACGTCATCGTCATCGACCTGGAAAACCCCAACCGCGACATGCTGGAGAACATGTTCCAGCTGTCGCGCGCGGTGAAGCGGCCGATCGCCATGTTCGTCGACCGCGCCGACACCGCCTCGATCGAGGCCGCCGTCGATGCGGGCGTCTCGGCCTACATCGTCGACGGTCTGCGCAAGGAGCGGGTCAAGCCGATCCTGCAGATGGCGATCAGCCGGTTCAACGCCTTTTCGCGCATGGCGCGGGAGCTGGAAGAGGCGCGCGGCGAACTGGAAGGGCGCAAGCTCGTCGAGCGCGCCAAGGGGATCCTGATGAAATCGCGCGGCATGAGCGAAGAAGACGCCTATGCGCTGCTGAGAAAGACGGCGATGAACCAGAACCGCAAGCTCGCCGACGTGGCGCAGAGCCTCGTGACGGCCGCCGACCTGCTCGGGCCAGGAGGTCCATGACGATGAACGAGCACCAGATCGATGCGGGCTTCATGCCGCTCTTCGACTGCGCGATCCTGATCGTGGCGCGCGAACTGGGCTTTGCCGAACGCGAAGGCGTTGACCTGAGACTGTTCCGCGAGACGTCCTGGGCCAACATTCGCGACCGCATCGCCATCGGCCATTTCGACGTGGCGCACATGCTGGGGCCGATGCCGCTGGCCTGCAACCTCGGGCTGACGCCGCTGGCGTCGGACACGATCGTGCCGTTCTCGTTCGGGCTCGGCGGCAATTGCGTCACCGTGTCCAACGCGGTGTGGGACGGCATGGTCGAGCACGGCGCGCTGGCCGACCTCGACCCGACCCGCAACGGGCGGGCGTTGCGATCCTCGATCCGGGCGCGGGAGGCGGCGGGCGCGCCGATGCTGCGCTTTGCCGTGACCCATCCCCACTCGGGGCACAATTACGAACTGCGCTACTGGCTGGCCGGCTGCGGGATCGATCCGGCACGCGAGATCGAGATCGTCATCGTGCCGCCGCCCTTCATGGCGGATGCGCTCGCGGCTGGACGCATCGACGGATATTGCGTCGGCGAGCCCTGGAACAGCGTCTCGGTCGTCGCCGGCACCGGCCACATCGCAACGGTGAAGGCGGCGATCTGGCGCAACAGCCCGGAGAAGGTGCTCGGCGTGCGCGGGGCCTGGGCGAACGAGCACCCGGACGCGCTGGCGGCGTTGCTGCGCGCCATGCACCATGCGGCGCGCTGGTGCCAGGATCCGGCGAACCACCGGGCGCTCACCGAACTGATGGCGCAGCCGGGCTTCCTCGGCCAGCCAGCGGACATCCAGATGCGGGCGCTGACGGGACGGCTCGACCCCGGCTCGGGGACGATGCAACGGGTCGCCGACTTCTACCTGCCGTTCGACAAGGCGGCGAACTTTCCCTGGAAGAGCCATTCGCTCTGGTTCTACACCCAGATGGTGCGCTGGGGCGACGTGGCGCATACGCCTGCCCACGTGGCGATCGCGCTCGACTGCTACCGCCCGAACCTCTACCGCAGCGCCCTGAAGCCGCTCGGCGTCGCGCTTCCGGGCGCCAATGCGAAGGTGGAAGGCGCGCTAACGGCTGCCACCCCGGTCGGCTCGGCGGGAGCCAGCCTCGTGCTCGGGCCGGACGGGTTCTTCGACGGCCGCATCTTCGATCCGCATGCGCTCGACGCCTATGTGGAGGCGCAGGCGAGCGGCTGACGGCGGCCGGGTCGCGGACGTCAATTCTTGTGCATTGCACAATTTATGGGCTTACCATTGCCCAAGGTTTGACATCCACGCGTTGGACCTCCCGATGCCGCACTGACGAGAATGGCTGTCGTCTCAAGCACATGGAACGATCGGAGCGAACTGGCACGGTTCGTGCTTCGATGTAACCGAAGCCGTCGTGGCTAGATCGATCGGCGTCCAAGGATGGGCGCCCCAGGCAAAGCTGCCGCTCAGAGATTCGCGCTCCCGGATGTACGGACGCGAGGTTCTGGCGGCAGCTTTTTTGTTTTTGACCATCTGCAACCGACGGCTCCTCCCCAGCCGTCCAGCCCGGAGCTCGAGATGACCGAAAGCCAGACCGCGACGAAGTCCTCCAACCTTGGCCGCCGCCGCTTCCTCAAGGACGTGGCGGCGACGAGTGCCCTTCTCCTTGCCGGACGCCATCTGCTGCCCGACGGTGCTCATGCGGCCGCGTCCGGTCCGGAAGTGACCGGAACCAAACTCGGCTACATCGCCCTGACCGATTCAGCGCCGCTGATCATCGCCAAGGAAAAGGGCCTGTTCGAGAAACACGGCCTTCCGGACATGGAAATCCTGAAGCAGGCCTCATGGGGCGCCACGCGCGACAACATGGCGCTCGGCACCGGAAGCGGCGGCATCGACGGCGGCCACATCCTGCGTCCGAAGGTGCACCTCTATTCGTCGGGCGCCGTCATGCAGAACAAGCAGCCCCTGCCGATGTACACGCTGCTCAACCTCAACGAAGACTGCCAGGGCATCTCGGTGGCGCAGGAATATGCCGATACCGGCGTGCAGAAGGATGCCGGCGCGCTGAAGGAGGCCTTTGCGAAGAAGAAGGCCGAGGGCAAGACGGTCTCGGCCGCGATGACCTTCCCGGGCGGCACGCACGATCTGTGGATCCGCTACTGGCTCGCCGCCGGCGGCATAGACCCCGACAAGGACGTGGACCTGATCGTCGTTCCGCCCCCGCAGATGGTGGCGAACATGAAGGTCGGCAACATGGACTGCTTCTGCGTCGGCGAACCGTGGAACGAGCAACTCGTCCACCAGAAGATCGGCTTCACGGCGCTGACCACCGGCGAACTCTGGTTCCGTCATCCCGAAAAGGTTCTCGGCATGCGCGCCGACTTCGTCGACAAGAACCCGAAGGCGACGCTGGCCATCATGATGGCCACCATGGAAGCGCAGCAATGGTGCGACGACATGGCCAACAAGCAGGAGATGGCCGTGATCATCGGCCGGCGCCAGTGGTACAACGTGCCGGTGCCGGACATCATCGGACGCATCAAGGGCGACATCAACTACGGCAACGGCCGCACCGCCGCCGGCACCAAGCTGATGATGAAGTTCTGGGGCGAAAGGGGCGAGACGTCCTATCCCTGGAAGAGCCTCGACACCTGGTTCATGACCGAGAACATCCGCTGGGGAAAGTTCCCCGGAACCACGGACGTGAAGGCGATGGTCGACGCGACCAACCGCTCCGACCTCTGGCTCGAAGCGGCGACGGGTCTTGGCCTCGCCGATCTCCCCTCGGGCGACAGCCGCGGCGTCGAGACCTTCTTCGACGGCAAGGTCTTCGACCCGGCGGACCCGACCGCCTATCTCGACAGCCTGTCCATCAAGGCGATGGTCTGACCACGCGACGCCCGCGACCGGCGGCCGCGGCCGCCGGCACACCTCCCACCACGATCCACAGGTCAGCCCCATGTCTCTGCCAGCCACCAAGAGCGACGTCGTCGTCGCCGGACCCTTCAAGCCGCGCTCCGCGGCGATCGTGCCGCTTGCCGCGCAGCCGAGGCGGTTCGATCCGCGCGGCCTCGCCATCAAGGTCGCCCAGTCCGTGCTGCCACCACTCGTGGTGATCGCGATCCTGCTCGGCCTCTGGCAGGCCGCGTTCTCCGGACCCGACTCCTCACTCCCCCCGCCCTCCGAAGTCTGGGCGCAGAGCAGGGATCTCATCGTCGAACCGTTCTTCGTCCATGGCAGCCAGGACATCGGCCTGGGCTGGCGCGTCCTGGTCTCGCTGGAGCGCGTGGCCTACGGCTTCGGGCTCGCGGCCATCGTCGGCGTTCTGATCGGCGCGCTGATCGGCCAGTCGGTGTGGGCAATGCGCGGGCTCGACCCGATCTTCCAGGTGCTGCGCACCGTGCCGCCCCTCGCCTGGCTGCCGCTGTCGCTCGCCGCGTTCCTCGACTCCCGTCCCTCGGCGATCTTCGTGATCTTCATCACCTCGATCTGGCCGGTCATCATCAACACAGCCGTCGGCATCCGCAACATCCCGCAGGACTACCGGAACGTCGCGCTGGTGTTGCGGCTCAACCATGTCGAGTACTTCTTCAAGATCATGGTTCCGGCGGCCGCGCCCTACATCTTCTCCGGCCTGAAAATCGGTGTCGGCCTGTCCTGGCTCGCCATCGTGGCGGCCGAGATGCTGACCGGCGGTGTCGGGATCGGCTTCTTCATCTGGGACGCGTGGAACTCGTCGCGCCTGACCGACATCATCGTCGCGCTGGTCTACATCGGCCTGGTCGGCTTCATGCTGGACAAGCTGGTGTCCTTCCTCGGCGCGCTCGTCACCCGCGGCACGTCCTCGAACTGAGAGGGAAAAGACCCATGACCGCCTATCTCAAGCTCGACCATATCGGCAAGACCTTCACCCGAGGCTCCGCATCGACCGAAGTCCTGCGCGACATCCGCCTCACGATCGACAAGGGCGAATACGTCTCCATCATCGGCCATTCCGGCTGCGGCAAGTCCACGCTGCTCAATCTCGTCGCGGGCCTGACCGAGGTGTCCCAGGGCGCCGTGCTGCTGGAAAACCAGGAGGTCAACGCCCCAGGACCGGATCGCGCCGTGGTGTTCCAGAACCACTCTCTGCTGCCGTGGCTGACCGTCTACGAGAACGTCAATCTCGCCGTGTCGAAAGTGTTTTCGGGCCGCAAGACCAGGGCCGAGCGCCACGACTGGATCATGGAGAACCTGACACTCGTGCAGATGGCGCACGCCCGCGACAAGCGGCCGTCGGAAATCTCGGGCGGCATGAAGCAGCGCGTCGGCATTGCCCGCGCGCTGGCGATGGAGCCGAAGATCCTGCTGCTGGACGAGCCGTTCGGGGCGCTCGACGCGCTGACCCGGGCGCATCTCCAGGACCAGATGATGGAGATCCACGCGCGGCTGGGCAATACGATCATCATGATCACCCACGACGTGGACGAGGCCGTCCTTCTGTCCGACCGCATCGTGATGATGACCAACGGTCCCACCGCCACCATCGGCGAGGTGCTCGACGTCCCGCTGGAGCGTCCGCGCAACCGGATCGCACTCGCTTCCGACCGCACCTACCTGCGCTGCCGCGAGGCGGTGCTGAAGTTCCTCTACGAGCGTCATCGCTTCGTCGAAGCGGCGGAGTGAGCGCCATGGCCGAGAAACTCGTCATCATCGGCAACGGCATGGCACCCGGCCGGATGCTGGAGCATCTGCTGGAAGCATCGCCCGGCCGCTACGACATCACGATCTTCAACGCGGAGCCGCGCGTCAACTACGACCGCATCATGCTGTCGCCGGTGCTGTCGGGCGAGAAGCGCTTCGAGGAGATCGTGATCCATGGCGACGGCTGGTACGTCGCCAACGGCATCACGCTCTACAAGGGCCACAGGATCGTCGCGATCGATCGCGACGCCAAGACCGTCTCCTCCGACCACGGCGTGACCGAGCCCTACGACAGGCTCGTCATCGCCACCGGATCGGTGCCCTTCATCATTCCCGTGCCCGGCAAGGACCTGCCCGGGGTGCTGAGCTACCGCGATCTCGACGACGTGAACGCCATGCTGCTCGCTGCCCAGTCGGGGCAGACGGCGGTCGTGATCGGCGGCGGACTTCTCGGCCTCGAAGCCGCCGCCGGGCTCAAGGAACAGGGCATGGAGGTGACGGTGCTGCACGTCATGCCGACCCTGATGGAACGGCAGCTCGATCCCGCCGCCGGCTACCTGCTGCAAAGGGCGGTGGAGGCGCGCGGTATCAAGGTGATCACCCGCGCCAACACGAAGCGGATCGTCGGCGAGAGCAAGGTGGAGGGCGTCGAACTCGACGACGGGACCGTCATCCCGGCGACGCTGGTGGTCATGGCGGTCGGCATCCGCCCCAATGTCGCCCTGGCCAAGGAGGCCGGGCTGGCCGTCAATCGCGGCATCGTCACCGACGAGCGCATGGCGACGTCCGATCCCGATATCCTGGCCGTCGGCGAATGCGCCGAGGTGAGCGGCATGGTCTATGGCCTCGTCGCGCCGCTCTACCAGATGGCCAGGGTCGCCGCCGCCGCACTGGGCGGGACCGGCGACGAGCGCTTCGCCCATGTCGACACGCCGACCAAGCTGAAGGTGACGGGCATCGACCTCTATTCGCTGGGCGACTTCGCCGACGGCGACGACCGCGAGGAGATCGTGCTGCGCGACGCGTCGGCCGGCATCTACAAGCGCGTGGTGCTGAAGGACGGCCGCATCATCGGCACGGTGCTGTTCGGCGAGACCGCCGACGGCGCGTGGTTCGCGGACCTGCAGAAGAAGCGGATCGACATCTCGCCGATGCGCGACACGCTGATCTTTGGGCAGGCCTATCAGGGAGGCGCCTCCGCGGACCCTCTGGCGGCCGTTGCATCGCTGGCGGATGACGCCGAGATCTGCGGCTGCAACGGCGTCTGCAAGGGCAAGATCGTCTCCACAATCACCGCCCGGGGCCTGGCCACGCTCGACGACGTGCGCGCCCATACCAAGGCGTCGGCCTCCTGCGGCACCTGCACCGGTCTGGTCGAGAAGCTGATGCAGCTTTCGCTCGGCGACAGCTACAACCCGGCCGCGATCCAGCCGATGTGCGGTTGCACCGACCTTGGCCATGACGAGGTTCGTCGGCTGATCAAGGCGAAGTCCTTGAAGACCATCCCGGCCGTGATGCAGGAGCTGGAGTGGAAGACCTCCTGCGGCTGCTCGAAATGCCGCCCGGCGCTGAACTACTATCTCGTCGCCGACTGGCCGGACGAATATGCCGACGACTACCAGTCGCGCTTCGTCAACGAACGCGTCCACGCCAACATCCAGAAGGACGGCACCTATTCGGTGGTCCCGCGCATGTGGGGCGGCATGACCAGCGCGAAGGAGCTGCGCGCCATCGCCGACGTGGTCGACAAGTTCGCGATCCCCGCCGTCAAGGTGACCGGCGGGCAGCGCATCGACATGCTGGGCATCAAGAAAGAAGACCTTCCCGCCGTCTGGGCCGACCTCGGCAAGGCCGGCTTCGTGTCGGGCCACGCCTATGCCAAGGGTCTGCGGACGGTAAAGACCTGCGTGGGCACCGACTGGTGCCGCTTCGGGACGCAGGATTCGACCGGTCTCGGCATCCGCATCGAGAAGTTCATGTGGGGCTCGTGGACGCCGGCGAAGGTGAAGATGGGCGTCTCGGGCTGCCCGCGCAACTGCGCCGAGGCGACGTGCAAGGACGTCGGCGTGATCTGCGTGGACTCAGGCTACGAAATCCATTTCGCCGGTGCGGCCGGTCTCGACATCAAGGGCACGGAGGTTCTCGGCCTTGTGAAGACCGAGGACGAGGCGCTGGAAGTGATCGTGGCGCTGACGCAGATGTATCGCGAACAGGCCCGCTACCTGGAGCGCATCTACAAATGGGCCAAGCGCATCGGCGTGCCCGAGATCAGGCGCCAGGCGCTCGACGATACGGCTCGCCGCAAGGCCTATTTCGACCGCTTCGTCTTCAGCCAGAGGTTCGCGCAGGTGGACCCGTGGTCGGAGCGCGTGTCCGGCAAGGACAAGCACGAGTTCCAGCCGCTGGCGGCCCTTTCCTTCCGGCAAGCTGCGGAGTGACGCGATGAATTGGCACGACATCGGCATGATCGACGACATTCCGGCGCGGGGCGCGCGCTGCGTGGTGACGCCGCAAGGCAAGATCGGCGTGTTTCGCACGGCGGACGACCGGGTCTACGCGATCGAGGACCATTGCCCCCATCGCGGCGGTCCGCTGAGCGAAGGCATCGTGCATGGCGCCGCCGTGACCTGCCCGCTGCACAACTGGGTGTTTTCGCTGGAGACCGGGCAGGCACTGGGGGCCGACGAGGGCACGGTGAAAACCATTCCCGTCAGGGTGGTCGACCGACGCATCGCACTCGGCCTCGATCTCGCGCTGATGGCGGCCGAGTGACCCCGATGCAGGACGGCTCGGCGACCGAGGTGCAAACGACCTGCCCCTATTGCGGGGTGGGCTGCGGCGTTCTGGCCCGCACCGCCGCAGACGGCGCAGTGACCGTGCGCGGCGACCCCGACCATCCTGCAAACCTCGGCAAGCTGTGCTCCAAGGGCGCGGCGCTGGGCGAGACGACCGGCCTCGACGGACGGCTGCTGGCGCCGCAGATCGGCGGACGGGAGACATCCTGGGAGGAGGCGCTCGACCTGGTGGCGAGCCGATTCACGCAGACCATCGCAAGATACGGCCCCAACGCGGTCGCCTTCTATGTCTCCGGACAACTGCTGACGGAAGACTATTACGTCGCCAACAAGCTGATGAAGGGCTTCATCGGCTCCGGCAACATCGACACCAATTCCCGTCTCTGCATGGCCTCGTCGGTGGCCGGCCACCGACGCGCCTTCGGCGAGGACATCGTGCCGGGCGTCTACGAGGACCTTGAGCAGGCCGACCTCGTGGTGCTGACGGGCTCGAACCTGGCCTGGTGCCATCCGATCCTGCATCAGCGGCTGCTTCAGGCGCGCGCCGCACGCGGCACGAAGATCGTGGTGATCGATCCGCGCCGAACGGCGACGGCCGACGTTTGCGACCTGCACCTGGCGATAGACCCCGGGACAGACGTCCTCCTCTTCAACGGCCTGCTGGCACATCTGGCAAGGGTCGGGGTGGTGGACCAGACCTATGTCTCGGCGTCCACGTCAGGCTTCGCCGAGGCTGTCGCCAGTGCCAGCGCGGACGCGCCGTCGCCCGAAGTGGTCGCGGCGGGATGCGGCATCGCGGCCGAGGACGTGCGCGCGTTCTACGAGATGTTCGCGGCCACCGAGCGCAGCGTCACGGTGTACAGCCAGGGCGTCAACCAATCGGCGCACGGCACCGACAAGGTCAACGCCATCGTCAACTGCCATCTGGCGACGGGCCGGATCGGCCGCCCCGGCACTGGCCCCTTCTCGGTGACGGGCCAACCGAACGCCATGGGCGGGCGCGAGGTGGGGGGCCTCGCCAACCAGCTGGCCGCGCATATGGGTTTCGACGCCCCCGACGACATCGACCGGGTCGCGCGGTTCTGGAACGCGCCTTCCATCGCGCGGCAGGCGGGCCTGAAGGCGGTCGACCTGTTCGAGGCGGTCGGCGACGGGCGGGTCAAGGCGCTCTGGATCATGGGCACCAACCCCGCCGTTTCGATGCCCGATGCCGGCCGCGTCCGTTCGGCGCTCAAGGCCTGCGACTTCCTCGTCGTTTCCGACGTCACCCAAACCGACACGACGCGCCATGCAGACGTGCTGCTGCCGGCGGCCGGTTGGGGCGAGAAGAGGGGCACGGTCACCAATTCGGAGCGGCGCCTGTCGCGCCAACGCGCGTTCATGCCGACAGCGGGAGACGCGCGGCCCGACTGGCGCATCGTCTGCGACGTCGCCCGGCGCATGGGCTTCGGCAAGGCGTTCGACTTCGACGGTCCGGCTGCCATCTTCCGCGAGCATGCCGCCCTCTCCGCCTTCGAGAACGTCGGCGGCAGGCTGTTCGACATCGGCGCTCTGGCCGACATGACGGATACCGACTACGAGCGGCTCGTGCCCCGGCGCTGGCCGCAGCCGACGCACGGCACGCCGGCCGGGCGCCTTCTGGCCGATGGCCGGTTCCCGACGCCCGATGGGCGCGCGCGCCTCGTTGCGGTGCGCCAGGAGGGTCCGGCGCTCGCCGTCGGCGCGACGCACCCGATCGCACTCAACACCGGCCGCGCGCGCGACCAGTGGCACACGATGACGCGCACCGGCAGGGTGCCCCGGCTGATGTCCAACGCGCCCGAACCCGTCATCGAGATCGCGCCGGTCGACGCCGATCGACAGGGACTGGCTGACGGCGACCTGGCCCACATCTCCAGCCGGCATGGGTTCGCGCGCGCCCGTGTGCGCGTTTCCACCGGCCAGAAGCCGGGAAGCGCCTTCCTGCCGATGCACTGGAGCGGCCAGTTCGCCGCCCATGCGGGGGCAGGCCCGCTTTCCTCGCCGCTGACAGATCCGTTTTCCGGACAGCCGGAACTGAAGCACGTGCCCGTAAGGATCCACCGCGAGGCGGTGGCCTGGACCGGGGTGCTGGTGACTCGCCGCGGTATTCGACCGACCGGCTTCGTCCACTGGAGCCGGCAGCCGGTCGACGGCGGCTGGGTCTATGCACTGTGCGGCACCGAGACGCCGGACCAGGGCATCCTCCTGTCGCGGCAGCTTCTCGAAGACTCGAGGCGCGAGGCGCTGGTGGAATACACCGACCGGCGCGGGCTGACCTATCGCGCCGCCGCGCTGGATGGGGCCGGCGCGCTCGCGGAGGCCCTGCTCGTCGCGCCGCCCGGCCAGCTGCCGCCGAGCGACTGGCTCGTCTCGCTGCTCGGCTCGCTCGAGCCCCTGCGCCCGGCGGAGCGCATGGCGCTCCTGTCGGGACGCTCGCCGGTGCCCATGCCCGTGATCGGGCGCATCGTGTGCTCCTGCTTCAATGTCGGCGTCAACCAGATCGCAGCGTCGGTCGCGAGCGGCTGCCGGAGCCTCGAGACGGTCGGCGCAGGCACGCGCGCGGGCACCAATTGCGGCTCGTGCCGCTCCGAAATCAGGAGGATCATCGATGAAGCTCGTCTCCAGGCAGCGGAATGACGCCTCCCGCATCGCGTCGCTGAGCGTTCTCCCGGTCTTTCTCGACCTTGCGCAGAAGCGTGCCGTGGTGGCCGGCGGCAGCGCGGCAGCGGCCTGGAAGGCCGAGCTTCTGTGCGCGACCGGCGCGCGGGTCCATGTCCTTGCCGGCACCGACGCGGTGAGCGAGGAGATGGCCGCCCTCGCGGCCCGCGGGGAGGCCGTGACGATCGAGACGCGCGGGTGGCAGGCGAGCGATCTCGCCTGCGCCGCCATCGCCATCGCGGATGCGGAAACGGACGAGGAAGCCATCGCCTTCGCGGCAGCCGCGCGAGCGGCCGGCGTGCCCTGCAACGTCATCGACCGGCCCGAGCATTGCCAGTTCCAGTTCGGCACCATCGTCAATCGGTCGCCGGTGGTGGTGGGCATCTCGACCTCCGGGGCGGCCCCCATTCTCGGACAGGCGATCCGCCGCCGCATCGAGACGCTGCTACCGCCAACGCTGGCCGAGTGGGCGGCGCTGGGCCAACAGCTACGCGACCGCGTCGCCCAGAGATGGCAACCGGGTCCCGCCCGGCGGGCGTTCTGGGAGCGCTTCGTCGACCGCGCCTTCGGCCCGGCCCCTCAAGCAGATGCGGCGGACGACCTGTTCGACGGCGACGGCGACGGCACAGCCCGGGGGCATGTCACCTTCGTGGGAGCCGGGCCCGGCGACGGCGAACTGCTGACGCTGAAGGCCGTACGTGCGCTGCAGGCCGCCGACGTCATCCTGTTCGACGACCTGGTGTCAGACGCGGTGCTCGAACTCGCTCGGCGCGAGGCCCGACGCATCCTGGTGGGCAAGCGCGCCGGCCGGCCGGGC
Organism: Aquibium carbonis; assembly: GCF_003970795.1. GTDB lineage: Bacteria > Pseudomonadota > Alphaproteobacteria > Rhizobiales > Rhizobiaceae > Aquibium > Aquibium carbonis. Next base: position 90,510 of record NZ_RWKW01000015.1, read on the forward strand.
TGCCAGCAGCACGAGATCAACGACATGATGATAGCGTTGGCGAAGGCGGGGCGACGCGTGGTGCGGTTGAAATCCGGCGATCCGATGATCTTCGGCCGGGCCGGCGAGGAGATCGCCGCGCTCGAGGCGGAAGGCATCGGCCATGACGTCGTGCCCGGCATCACGGCCGGCCTTGCGATGGCGGCACGGCTCGGCGTCTCCCTCACGCACCGCGACTGCGCGAAGTCGGTCCGGTTCGTCACCGGGCATTCCAAGGCTGGTGGCCTGCCGCGCGACGTGGACTGGGACGCCATCGCCGACCCTTCCACGACGACGATCTTCTACATGGGCGGCCGCATGGCCGGTCCGATCGCTTCCGCGCTGATCGCGCATGGTATGGCAGCCGACACGCCGGTGGTCGTCGGGGTCGACATCGGCCGCGCCAGCGAGGCGATCCACCCGACAACCCTCGCCGGCCTTCCCGCCTTCGCCGCGCCGGCAAGCTCCGGGCAGGCGGTTCTGATCGGCATCGGCACCGTGTTCGCGGCCAGATCCGGCGCGGCGCTCGCACGGCGACGGATCGTCCGAAGCGAAGCACGGATCGCTGCGCCCCGTCTCGTGGCGAGTGGCGCCGGCTGACGCCTGAGGGAAAAAGCCCCCTCCGAAGAGGTCTGTCTTCGCCCGCCGGCGTTGACCGCATGGGATCATCGGCATACCGAACACGAGGAGAGCCGGCGATGCCGGCCCGCCGACCGTCCGACGCCCCGACAACGATCCTGTCGCTGACCTGAAAGACCTATGATGCCACAACGCCTGTTTGATTCTCCCGACTATCCGACCGTGCCGACCACCGACGGCGCGCTCTATCCGGTGCACCGCATCTTCTGCGTGGGTCGCAACTATGCCGAACATGCCAAGGAGATGGGCGTGGAGGTGGACCGCGAGGCGCCGTTTTACTTCATGAAGGACGCGCAGGAGATCGTTCTCACGGGCGCGACCATTCCCTACCCGCCTGGCACGGAGAACTTTCACTACGAGATGGAGCTGGTGATGGCGATCGGAAAGCCGGTCTTCCAGGCTTCGAACGAGGATGCCGCCGCCGCGATCTGGGGCTATGGCTGCGGGCTCGACATGACCCGCCGCGACCTGCAACTCGCCGCGCGTGCCAAGCAGCGTCCATGGGACCTGGGCAAGAATTTCGAGCAGTCGGCCGTGATGGCGGCGCTGACGCCCGCCGCCATGTTCGGCGCGGTCGGGCCGCAGCGAATCGCACTTTCCGTCAATGGCGAAACGAAGCAGGACGCCCATCTGGCGGATCTGGTCTGGTCGCCGACCGAGATCGTCGCGCACCTGTCGCGCTACTACCACCTCGCGCCGGGCGACCTGATCTATACCGGAACGCCGGCCGGCGTCGGACCGGTGGTGGCCGGCGACGTCATCCACGGGGAAATCGACGGGCTGACACCGGTCGAGCTCGTCATCGGAGCGGCGCGATGAAGTATTATGGCTATTTTCGCTCCTCGGCGGCCTACCGGCTGCGGATCGCCTTCGGGCTGAAGGGGCTCGCACCGGATTTCATTCCCGTTCACCTTACCCGTGACGGCGGCCAGCAGAAGGCGGCGGCCTATCGCGACGTGAACCCCCAGGCGCTGGTTCCGGCGCTGATCACCGACGACGGCGACGTCCTGACCCAGTCCCCGGCGATCCTCGAGTGGCTGGACGAAACGCATCCCGAACCGCCGCTGCTGCCGGCGGATCCGATCGACCGGGCCCATGTCCGCGCCCTCGCCCAGGTCATCTGCTGCGACATCCATCCGCTCCAGAACCTGCGCGTGCTGCAATATCTGCGCAAGGAGTATGCGCAGGATCAGGCCGGCGTCGAAGCCTGGTGCCGGATCTGGCTCGGCGAGGGGCTCTCGGCCTGCGAGGCGCTGGTGGCACGCGGCGGAACGCACCGCTTCTGCTTCGGCGACACGCCCGGATTGGCGGATGTCTGCCTCGTGCCGCAGCTGTTTTCGGCCGACCGTTTCGGCGTCGACCTCAGCGCCATGCCCCGCCTGCGCGCCATCCGCGCCGAATGCGAGACGCTGCCGGCCTTTGCGGCGGCGCACCCATCGCGGCAGCCCGACACGGAGGCCTGAGCCGCAGATGACCGCGCGAACGGTCACGCGGCGAAGTAGCCGGGCCAATCCTGGCTGAGCTGGCTGGCAATGGCGATCGACTGCGAGAGGTGGAAGGCCATGGCCTCGTCTGCCCGCTCCGGGTCGCCGGCTTCCAGCGCATCGACGATGCACCCGTGCTCGGCAACGATCCGCTCGACCTTGTCGCCCATGGGCAGATGCAGCGCGCGGAGCCGGTCGACGTGGACGCTTTCGCGACGCACGACCGCGAAGGTGCGCATGTAGCCTGCGGCGCTGAACAGCGTTTCGTGGAAGGTCTGGTCGAGGCTCGAGAAGACGTCCAGCTCGCCGGAACCGGAGATCTGTTCCTGCAGCGCAACGATGCGCCTGAGCTTGCGAATCAGAGGTGGCTGCGGGTCGCTGGCGAGTTCGCGGGCGATGTTGCGTTCCACCGCGCTGCGGAGGAAATGCGCCTCGCGCGCCAGCGACAGGTCGATGCGGCTGACGATGGTGCGCGACTGCGGATAGATCTCGACCAGGCCTTCCTCGCGCAAACGCAGCAGCGCATCGCGTATGGGTGTGGAACTCACCCCGTAATGGGCCTGCAGGGCGGACCGCGACAGCTGTGCGCCCGGCGGAAGCTCAAGAGCGAGGATGCGCCGCCGCAGACTGCCGTAGGGTTCGTCCAGATTTTCGTCGCGCGCGTCGGTGGGGATCGCCATGATGCATCTGTATCAGGCGCGTGAAGGACGAGGCAACGTCACGCGCGGCCCAGCCAATCTGAACCGAATGCGCTCCATTTCGCCGGCCACCAGGGCAGCCGTGCCGGGCCGAGCCCTGCCTGGTCGTCGTGTCCCTTCACTCTGCCGCCCCTCGATCATGGCTTGATGTCGATACGCAAATATATTAGTGCGACAGTCATGTCTGTCGGGACTGGTCCTGTTCGACACCCGTGAGGTAGCCCGATGACGCCCCGGCCACGAAAGACCCCCGAAACCCTCCGCTCGGCGCGGTGGTTCGCGCCCGACGACCTGCGCAGTTTCGGCCATCGCTCGCGCATGATGCAGCTCGGCTATGCGCCCGAGGAGTTCATGGGACGACCGGTGATCGGCATTCTCAACACCTGGTCCGAGCTCAACACCTGCCATTCGCATTTTCGCGAGCGCGCCAAGGACGTGCGCCGCGGGGTGCAGATGGCGGGCGGCTTCGCCGTGGAATTGCCGTCGCTGTCGGTCGACGAAAGCTTCACCAAACCGACCTCGATGCTCTACCGCAACATGCTGGCGATGGAGACGGAGGAGATGATCCGGTCGCACCCGCTCGACGGCGTGGTGCTGATGGGCGGCTGCGACAAGACCACGCCGGGGCTGGTGATGGGCGCGCTGACCGCCGGCGTGCCGATGATCTACCTGCCGGCCGGGCCGATGCTGCGCGGAAACTATGCGGGCCAGCACCTGGGTTCGGGTTCCGATGCCTGGAAATACTGGGACGAGCGCCGCGCCGGCACCATCACCGATGCCGAATGGACCGGCCTGCAGGGCGGCATCGCACGGTCGGCCGGCGTATGCATGACCATGGGCACCGCCAGCACCATGACCGCGATCGCCGATGCGATGGGGATCAGCCTGCCCGGCGCGTCGTCGATCCCCGCCGTGGATTCCGGCCATCAGCGCATGGCGTCGGAATGCGGGCGGCGCATCGTCGACATGGTGTGGGAGGATCTGACGCCCGACCTGATCGTGACGGCGGCGGCGATGCGCAACGCGGCCATCGTCGCCATGGCGACGGGTTGCTCGACCAATGCGGTGGTGCACCTGATTGCGATGGCGCGACGGGCGGGCGTCGACCTGACGCTCGACGATCTCGACGAACTGGGCCGCGTCACGCCGCTGATCGCCAACGTCCGCCCCTCGGGTAAGGACTACCTGATGGAGGACTTCCACTATGCCGGCGGCCTGCGCGCACTGATGGCACAGATCCGGGACCGGCTGGCGCTCGACGTGATGACGGTGACCGGAAGAACTCTCGGCGAGAACCTGGAGGGCGCCCGCGTCTTCAACGACGACGTCATCCGCCCGCTCTCCAATCCGGTCTACCACGAAGGCTCGCTGGCCGTGCTGCGCGGCAATCTCTGTCCGTCGGGAGCCGTCATCAAGCCTGCCGCCTGCGAGGCCCGGTTCCACGTGCACGAAGGCCCGGCGCTGGTCTTCGACAGCTACCCCGAAATGAAGACGGCGATCGACGACGAGAGCCTCGACGTCACACCAGACCATGTGCTGGTGCTGCGCAATGCCGGCCCGCTCGGCGGCCCGGGTTTTCCCGAATGGGGCATGCTTCCCATTCCCAAGTCGCTGATCCGGCAGGGGCATCGAGACATGCTGAGGATTTCGGACGCGCGCATGTCGGGCACCTCGTACGGCGCCTGCGTGCTGCACGTCGCGCCGGAGGCTTATGTCGGCGGACCGCTGGCGCTGTTGCGAACGGGCGACATCATCCGGCTGGACCTGCCGGCACGTCGGCTGGACATGCTGGTGGACGCGCACGAACTCGCGCGGCGACGCGCGGCCTGGACCGCGCCGAAGCCTCGTTTCGAGCGCGGCTGGGGCTGGATGTTCTCCAAGCACGTGACGCAGGCCGACAAGGGCTGCGATTTCGATTTCCTGGAGCGCGATTTCGGCCGCACCGCCGGCGAACCCGACATTCATTGAGGCGCCGGCTGGTGACGACCGTCTTTCCCGGCCCCGCACCACTGCGGCGATCCCCACCGAACCGCATTTCCTTTGCTCACCGTCCTGACCCGAGGCTTCCATGACCCGTTATGTCCTGTCCGACGAGACCCGCGCCCGGCTGTCGAAGGTATCGACCGCGTCGGTTGCCACCGCGCTGTTCAAGCGCGGCCTGCGGAACCAGTTTATCCAGGGCGTAGCCCCGGTGTCGCGCAAGCCCTTCAACATGGTGGGGCAGGCCTTTACCCTTCGCTATATTCCGGCACGGGAAGATCGAAACCCGCTCACCGTGTTCCGCGATGCCGACCATCCGCAGCGCGTCGCGATCGAGACCTGCCCGCCCGGCCAGGTTCTGGTGATGGATGCGCGCAAGGACACGCGCGCGGCGACAGCCGGTTCCATCCTGATTACCCGGCTGGCGCTGCGCGGAGCGGCAGGCGTGGTTTCGGACGGCGGATTCCGGGACGTTGCCGGCATCGGCGCGCTCGACATGCCGGCCTATTGCGCCCGCGCATCCGCCCCGACCAACCTGACGCTGCACGAGGCGCTGGACATCGACGTTCCGATCGCCTGCGGCGACGTGGCGGTGTTTCCCGGCGACGTGCTGGTGGGCGATGGCGACGGCGTGATGGTGATACCGGCCCATCTCGCCGACGAAATCGCGGTGGAATGCACCGAGATGGAGACCTTCGAGGACTTCGTGCTGGAGGAGGTCTGCGCCGGCGCGGTAGTGATCGGGCTTTATCCGCCCACGCTGGAGGAAAACCAGAGAAAATTCGCCGAATGGCGGGCAAAGGCGGGCCGCTGAAGAGCGGGGGCCGCAACGATGGTCAGTGCTTGTCCTGGCGCAGGTAGATGCGGCCGAGGAAGGACGGCTCGCCCGAGGCGCGGCCGGCCATCGAACTCGCGACCAGAACGAGGAGCGTCAGCAGATAGGGCAGCATCATCGCCAGATAGACCGGGATGTCGGCGCCGATCGCCTGAAGGCGCGGAACGAGCGCATCGGCGCTGCCGAAGACGATCGCACCCGCCAATGCGCGCGCCGGGTTCCAGCGCGCGAAGATGACGAGCGCCACGGCGACCCAGCCGCGCGCCGCGATCATGCCCTCGACCCAGACATGGCTGGTGGCGACACAGAGATAGGCGCCGGCGAGCCCGCAGAGCAGGCCCGACACGAGCACCGCCCCGAACTGCGCGACCTGGACGTCGATGCCGGCGACATCGGCGGCGGCCGGGTTTTCGCCCACCGCGCGCAGCCGCAGGCCGCTGCCGCTCCTCATCAGCCACCACCACAGGAGCACGACGAGAAACGGCATGGCGAGCGTGACCGGATCCTGGACCGCGACGATGCGGCCGAGCGCCGAGCTTCGGTCGATGCCGAACATCTCGCCGAAACTCGCGATGCCGGGAAAGGTCTTCTGCATGTAGGGCCGGCCGATCACGCCGGTGAGACCGAGACCGACCGCAACGACGGCGAGGCCCGACAGCGTGTGGTCGGCGCGCATCACCACCGTTGCGATGCCGAACAGGAAGGCCAGCGCGATGCCCGCGGCGGCGCCAGCCGCGAGCGCCGCCCAGGGATCGGCGCCGGACAGGACGGCGATCGCTCCGGTCATGGCGCCGACCGCCATCAGGCCCTCGGCGCCGAGATTGAGGATGCCCGCCCGTTCGCAGACGATGAGGCCGAGGCTCGCGAGCAGCAGCGGCGTCGCATAGCTCGGGACGATGGCGATCCAGCCGACCAGGAAATCCATACCGTTCCTCCTCAGCCCGGCCGGCTCAGCGAATAGGTGCTGAAGAACTGCGCCATCAGGATCGAGATCAGCACCGTTCCCTGCACCAGCACGATCATTCCTTCGGAGATGCCGTAGAACACCTTGAGCACGCTGCCGGCGGTGAAGACGGCGCCGAGCATCACCGCCACGACGACGACCCAGAGCGGTCTTGCCCGGGCGAGGTAGGCGATGACGATGGCGCTGAAGAGATAGCCGCTGCCCACCGACTGGTTCAGCCGGTGCTCGGTGCCGGCGACGATCGTCATGCCGGCGAGCCCCGACAGCGCGCCGGACAAGAGCACGAGGCCGACGATCGTGCCGGTCACGGGCAAGCCGTTCGCCCGCGCGGCCCTGGCGTTGAGGCCGACCGCATCGGCATAGAAGCCGATGCGCGTGTGTTCGAGCGCGAACCAGACAAGGGCAGCGACGACGAGCACCGCATACAGACCGGCATGCAGCTGGCCCCAGCCGAGCGCACCGAACCGCGCCGCCTGGGCAAAGGCCGCCGTCACCGGGAAGCCGGTCGCCGGATCGCGCCAGGCGCCGAAGAGAAGGTGCTGCACGAGCAGGAACGCGACGCTGCCGAGAAGCAGCGTCGAGATCACCTCGCTGACGCCGAACCGAAGCTTGAGGACCAGCGGCACGGCGATCCACGCGGCCCCCATGGCAGCCGACAGCAGCAGCATCGAGGGAAGGCGCAGCCCATCCGGACCGCCGCCGGCTATCCCGAGCCACGTGGCAGCGACGGCGCCGAGCCAGAGCTGGCCCTCGACGCCGATGTTCCAGAACCGCACCCGCATGGCCACCGCCGAGGCGAGACCGACGAGCACCAGCGGCAGGGCGGCCGTCACCGTCTGGGCGAGGCCGTCGGAAGTGAGGAAGGTGGCGATCAGGAACTCGTCGACCAGCGCGTCGGCGGGCACGCCTGCCTGTACGAGAAGGGCGGCGGACACAGCGAGGCCGAAAGCCAGACCGCCGGCATAGCAAAACCCCGACAGGACGAGGCCCGGCGCCTGGCGCCGCACGAGAAACGCCGCATCAAGCATGGCCGGCCAGCAACGCTCCGATCCATTCGGGGGTGACTTCATCGATGCCGCGGCAGCCGGCGATCGCGCCCCGATTCATGACGGCGACGCGATGCGACAGCGACAACACCTCCTGCAGATCCTCGGAGATGAGAAGGCAAGCCGCGCCGCCCTCCACTGCCCGGCGGATGGCGGAGCGGACGAACTGCGTCGCCTTCATGTCGAGCCCGCGGGACGGCGAGTGGGCGACGAGAACGGTCATGCCGGTGTCGAGTTCACGCGCCAGCAGCACCTTCTGCGCGTTGCCGCCGGACAGGAGCCCGGTCTGGCGCGCGGGCGTGGCGCCGCGAATGTCGAAGGCGTCGATCGCCGTCGCGGCGGCCTTGCGCATGCGGGCCCGATCGAGGAACAGCGGCCCGCCGAAGGCGCCCTCGGAGACGGTGCTCAGCGCGAGATTGCCGGCGATGGCGAATTCGCGGATCAGGCCGCTGTCGAAGCGGTCGGAAGGAATGACGCGCAGCCCCGCCCGCCGCCGCTCGCGCGGCGAAGCGGCGGACACGTCGCGCCCAGCGAGCAGCATCGTGCCCTGCTGCGGGCGGGAGAGGCTGATCAGGCAGGACACCAGCTCTTCCTGGCCGTTGCCGCCGACACCGGCGATGCCGAGCACCTCGCCAGCGCGCAGATCGAAGCCGATCGAGGCCAGCCCCTGCGCATGCGGGCCGGCTGACAGCGTCAGGTCCGAAACGGAGAGGCGGACGTCGCCGGGCGTCGAGGCCGGTCGGCCACCGGTCGTCAGCGTCTCGCCGACCATCAGCCGCGCGACTTCGCCTTCGTCGAGCTCGGCGACCGCGGCGCCGGCAAGCACGGTCCGGCCGTGGCGCATGATGGTGACGCGGTCGCAGAAGCCGGCGACCTCGCGGAACTTGTGGGTGATGAGCACGACCGCGTGGCCCTGCCCCGCCAGCCGCCGCACGAAAGAGAGCAGCGCCTTTGCCTCCTCCTCGGTGAGGACTGCCGTCGGCTCGTCGAGCACGAGGATGCGCGCGCCGAGCAGCAGCACCCGCACGATCTCGGCGCGCTGGCGCTCCGCCGTCGACAGGTCGGCGACGATACGGGCGGGGTCGACCGGCAGCCCGATCTCCTTCGCCTTCGCGGCAATGGCGGCGCTGGCCTGCGCGACCGTGCGCACTGCGCCACGGCGGCCGAGGCTCAGGAGGACGTTCTCGGCCACCGTGAAGCTGTCCACGAGGCGGAAATGCTGGTGCACCATGCCCAGACCGGCGGCCGTCGCCTCCATCGGGCTGCGAGGGCTGATTGGTTCGCCGTCGATGGTCTGGACGCCTTCGTCGGCGGCATAAACGCCGGCTGCGACGTTCATCAAGGTCGACTTGCCCGCCCCATTCTCGCCGACGATCGCGTGCACCTCGCCCCAGGCGAGGGCGAAGCTGGCATCGGAGAGGGCCGGCCTTCCGTCGAAGGACTTGCCGACGCCGCTGAGATCGAGCGCAAGCGGCACGCCGGGAGACGTGGCCTCCCGGCCCCCGGGCGCGCCGGCCGGGCGCATCATTGCGCGGCGGGCATGGTGCCGGTGATGCCCTCGACGAAGTAGTTCATCGACCAGAGGGCGCCGTCGTCCAGCTTGCCGCCGGCCTCGACCGCAGTCGTGCCGTCCTGCCTGTTCAGCGGGCCCTGGAAGGGATCGAGCGTGCCGGCGACGATCGCCTGCCTGGCCGCCTCGACCTTCGCCTTGGCCTCGTCGGACACGCCGGGGCCGAATGGCGCGAGTTCGACCACGCCGGCATCCATGCCGTCGAAGGCGCCGTAAGCCTCGGGCTGCCAGGTGCCTTCGATGATCTCCCTGATCGTCGGCACCAGGTATTTTTCCCAGCGGAAGACGACGGACGTCTGGATGGTCTTCGGTGCCGCATGCGACATGTCGAGCTGGAAACCGAAGGACGGAACGCCAGCCTTTTCGGCGACGTCGAGCGCCGACGTCGCCGACAGGTTGGTAGCGAGCACGTCGGCGTTCTGGTCGAGGATCGCCTGCGCGACCTGGCCTTCCTTCACCGGGTCCCACCAGGAGTTGGTGAAGATGGCCACGGTCTCGATTTCAGGATCGACGGAGCGCGCGCCGAGCGCGAAGCTGTTGACGTCCCAGTTGACGACGCTGACCGGGAAACCGGCGAGGATGCCGATCTTCTTGGTCTTCGTCGCCTGGCCGGCGGCGATGCCCGCGAGGTACCAGCCCTGGTAGGTGCGGGCGTAGAAGCTTTCCATGTTGGGGCCGTTTTCCGTGCCCGAGGCGCTGAGGAAGGCGACGTTGGGATAGGCCTTGGCGGCCTCGGCCATCGGCACGCTGTAGCCATAGGTGGTGCCGACGATGATGTTGAAGCCGCGCTTGACGTAGAGATCGATGGCGGCGCGCAGCTTGGTCGCTTCCTCGGGGATGTTCTCCGTGACGGCGACGGGAACCTTCAACTGTTCCTCCACGGCCTTGCGGCCGGCTTCCAGCGCCTCATTCCAGCCGCCGTCCTGGGCGGCACTTCCATAGATGAAGGCGACCTTGGGCGGACCGTCGAGCGTGAAGGCGAAGGCGGCGGTGGAGGCGAAAAGCGTTGCGGCGAGCGCAACGAGACCGGTCAGCCCGGCATGTCCAGATCCGATTTTCGTCATGTCGTGTTCCCCTGTTCTGTCGCGTTACGCCGCCCCTCATGCCGGCACGGGACGCTTGCGCCATGGCGAAACGTGTCGGCCGAACATCGAAACCGGCTGTTCTTGCAAGAGTGGATTGGCCCCTTGTGCAGTGCATCAAAGCCGATTACCGTCGTCCATGCAACGAAAATAATCATGCCTCTTTTTAGGGCATTTTGTACAGAATCATGGACGATCACCGGTGAATACCGAAGCACTGGCCTCTTTCGTCAAGGTTGCGGAGATGCGGTCGCTCTCGGCCGCGGCAAAGCTTTACGGGCTGCCGAAATCGACGCTGAGCCTGCACGTCAAGCAGCTTGGCGCGGATCTGGACGTGGAGTTGTTCGAGCGCTCGGGACGCAACATGCTGTTGACCGAGGCGGGGCGGACGCTGCTGGCGCATGCACGACAGATTCTGGGCAGCTGCGACGCGGCGCGGGCGGCGCTGACCGAACTGAGCGACGACGTGGCCGGCACGCTGCGCATCGGCGCCACGGGCGAGTTCGGCACCGCCTTCTATGCGCAGATGATGATCGCGTTCCGGCGGCTCTATCCGAAGGTGGAGATCGAGCTGACCTTCTTCTCGCCGCACGTGCTCTACGCTTCGGAAAGCTTCGACCAGCTCGACGCCGTGGTGTCCTGGGACGAGGGCGCGACGGAGGGCGAGACGCTGTGGACCGCCCGCTTCGCGCTGTTTGCCAGCCGCACCTATCTCGACCGGGCCGGCACGCCACGCACGCCCGCCGACCTCGCCGACCACCAGGGCATCGTGTACCGCACACCGGCGGGACTTCAGCACTGGCGGCTGCAAAAGGGTACGGCACAGGAGAGCATCCTGCCGCGGTCGAGCCTCATCGCCAACGAGTACTGGACGGTGAAGTACTTTGCCGCGGCCGGCGAAGGCATCGCCTACCTGCCGCGCTTCTTCACCGACATCGAATGCGAGCGGGGCCACCTCGTGCCGCTGCTCGCCGACTGGGAATCGGCGGAAAAGCGGGTGAGCATTCGGCTGACGCGACCGCATGCGGCCTCGCGCAAGATGGCGGCCTTCATGGACACCTGCCGCCGTTATTTTTCGCCCGGCTTCGAGTTCGAGGGGCCGCGCTATTTCGTCGAGACCATTCACGACCCGCAACGACCAGAAGAGGGAACACGACCATGAAAGCAGTGGAAACGGGGAACGGCGTCCGCGTCCTCAAGGGCGGCGGGCTCGATCCGCAGCGGATCAGCTTCGACAGCATTCCGATCATCGATCTGGAGCCGATGTTCAGCGGCGATGCGGAGGCCAAGGCGAGGCTCGCCGCGGAACTGCGCAAGGCCTGTACCGAGGTCGGGTTCCTCTACATCAAGAACCACCATGTGCCGAAGGCGGTGATCGACGAGACCTTCGCCGTGGCCGAAAGCTATTTTTCGCTGCCTGACGACGTGAAGATGGCCAACCACGTGTCGAAATCGAAGAACAACCGCGGCTATGCGGCCATGCTGGAGGAAAACACCGACCCCACCGGGCGCGGCGACCTGCACCAATCCTTCGACATCGCGCTGGACGTGCCGGCGGACGATCCGGACGTGCTGGCCGGCAAGGTGCTGTACGGACCCAACCAGTGGCCGGAAGGCCAGCCGGCGTTCCGCGCCGCGCTGGAAACCTATCATCGCGAGATGCTGACGCTGAGCGGCCGGCTGCTGCACGCCTTCGCGCTGGCGCTCGGCCTCGACGAAACCTATTTCGACGGCATGGTGGACAAGCCGCTGGCGACGCTGCGGGTGCTGCACTACCCGCCGCAGTTCGGCGAGATCGACGACCGGCAGATCGGCATCGGCGCGCATTCCGATTATGAGTGCTTCACCATCCTGGCGCAGAAGGAAGGCATCTCGGCGCTGCAGGTGCTGAACGCTTCGGGCGAGTGGATCGCCGCCGACCCGATCCCGGGCTGCTTCGTCGTCAACATCGGCGACCAGATGGCGCGCTGGACAAATGACCTGTTCGCCTCGACCGTGCACCGGGCGATCAACCGTTCTGGCAAGGAGCGCTACTCGATCCCGTTCTTCTTCGGCCCGAACTACGACACTGTCGTGGAGGCGCTGCCGAGTTGCGTCGACGAGGACCATCCGGCGAAATACGAGCCGGTGACCTCGGGCGACTACGTCAACGGCCGCTTCGCCGCGACCTTCGCGCATTATGCCGAGGCGCAGAAGCGGGAGGCCGGCACGGCCTGACCAGACCAGCAGCGGCCGCCCTCAGACGAGCAGGTGCGACAACGACGGAACCGGCATGACCACGATCGGACTTCCGTCGCGCACCGCCTCATGAAGGTGGCCCACGTCCTGGTGGAGGTGGCTCGGGGAAACTGGACACCCTGGATAAGTGGAATTTCTGCCTGAGATCGGCATGATGCCGTGAACGGCAGAGACCATGAGCAGACTTCTCTGGAAGCAGTCTACGGCCGCACTAACTCTAAAATCGAAAATCATTTCAAAGTGAGCGACCCGAGACATAGGTGACGGAACGTACCGGACACATGGGTAACACTTTCCGTTTT